>DASRGB010000060.1:0-32594 GCA_035651255.1 Pseudolabrys sp. | reverse complement strand
AGCCGGTGCAGCGGCAGATGTTGCCTGAGATCGCGTCGACGATCTCCTCGCGCGTCGGCGAGGCGTTCTTCGACAGAAGCGAATGCGCAGCGAGGATCATGGCCGGCGTGCAGTAGCCGCACTGCATGCCGTGGGTCTCGCAGAACGCATCCTGCAGGATCGACAGCTCGCCCGGTCCCGGCGACAGCCCTTCGATGGTGGTGATGGCATAGCCGTCGGCTTGCACCGCGAACATCAGGCAGGAGCGCACCGCGGTGCCGTCGATCAGCACCGTGCAGGCGCCGCAGACGCCGTGCTCGCAGCCGGCATGCGCGCCTTTGAGTCCGAGCTTGTCGCGCAAGGTATCGAGCAAGGTCGTACGCTCCTCGACGTCGAGCGTATGCCTTGCGCCGTTGACCAGGAGCTCAATGCGCATAAGCGTTTGCCTTGGCGTCGGCGACGGCGCGCACCGCAAGCGCGCTCGCTGCGCGGCGGCGATACTCGGCCGAGGCGTGCAGGTCGTCGAGCGGCGCGATATCGGCGAGCGCGGCGCGCACCGCCTTGCCGACGCTTGCCGCATCGAGCGCGCCGCCGGTCAGCTCGCGCTCGGCGGCGTCGAGCCGGATCGGCGTTTCGGTCGCGGCGCCGACGCCGATGGCGATCCGCTTGCAGTTGCCGCCGCCGTCCAGTTCGATCTGCGCCGCCGCGGCGACAAAGGCGAAATCGCTGCGCCGTGCATTGACCTCATGGAAACCGCTGCCGACCTTGCCCTGCCAGACCGGAAAGCGCAGGCCGGTTAGGCAGGCGCCCGGCGGCAGCGCCGTCGTCATCAGCCCGGTAAAGAAGTCGCGCGCGGCGATCTCATGATCCTTGCCGCCGGCGCGATAGGCGAGCGCGGCGTCGAGCGTCACCGCGATCAGCGGCAGTTCCGCCGCCGGATCGGCATGCGCCAGCGAGCCGCCGACGGTGCCGCGCGCGCGGGTGGCGGCATGGCCGATGAACGGCATGGCGCGCGCCAAAAGCGGCACGCGCTTCGCCACCACCGCATCGCGCTCGACCACGCACTGCCGCGTGCAGGCGCCGACGGCGACGCCGTCCTTGTCTTCGCGCACGTAGGATAACGAGGCGATGCGCGCGATATCGACGAGCCGGCTCGGCCGCGCCAGCCGCATCGCCATCATCGGCACCAGCGACTGTCCGCCGGCGATGATGCGCGCGCCGTCATCGGCGGCAAGCAGGGCGCAGGCTTCATCGACATCGGCCGGCCGCGAATAGGCAAACGGTGCAGCTTTCATGATACGCAAAACCGGCTTGAACCGAAGGCGATATTGTCGCTCCGCGCCGGTATCGTTAAAGTCTTGCCCGCATATTGCAACCGCAAAAGTGGTGGGGGACAGATGCCGCGGATGAAGGGCGCCGACCTCATCACCGAATATCTGATCGCCAACGACATCCCCTACGTGTTCGGCATTTGCGGCCACGGCAATGTCGGCATGCTCGACTCGCTCTACGCGGCGCGCGACCGCATCACGCTGGTGTCGCCGCGCCACGAGCAGGTGGCGGCGCACATGGCGGACGCCTATTTCCGCGTGCGGCACAAGCCGGTGGCGACGCTCACCTCCTGCGGGCCGGGCTCCTGCAACATCGTCATGCCGCTGGCGCTGGCGATTTCGGATTCCTCGGCGCTCTTGGCGATCACGGCGAACGTGCCGACCTCGCAGTTCAACCGCTCGCCGTTCCAGGAGATCAACAAGCACTTCCAGGCGGACTTCCCGAACATCATCCGCCCGGTGGTGAAGCGCAGCTTCCAGCCGACGCGCGTCGATATGCTGCCGCTGGCGCTGCGCCAGGCGATGACCACGATGCTGTCGGGCAGACCCGGCCCGGTGAACCTCGACGTGCCGTTCAACGTGTTCCAGGAGGAGGACGACGTCGAAGTGCCGCCGGCGGCGCCGCCGCTCAATGCGACGCGCAGCGGTGCCTCGCCCGACGAGATTGCGGCCTGCGTCGACTGGATCCTCAACGCCGAGCGCCCGGTCATCTTCGTCGGCCACGGCGCCACGCTGTCCGAAGCCTCCAAGGAACTCACCACGTTCGCCCACAAGCTCGGCATCCCGGTGATCTCCTCGCCCAACGGCATGGGCTGCCTCGACATGACCGACCCGCTGGCGCTCGGCTTCATCGGCCGCAACGGCGCCTACCCGGCCAACGAAGCCGGCCGCCGCGCCGATCTGGTCATCGCCATCGGCGCGCGCTTCGACGACCGCTCGGCCTCGTCCTGGCTGCCCGGCTATTCGTGGAATTTCCCGCACACCAAGCTGATCCACGCCGATGTCGACCCGGAGGAACTGGGCCGCAATTTCCCGCCCGACATCGGCGTGCTCGCCGATGCGCGCACCTTCCTGCAGCAGCTGCTCGGCGAGATCGAGCGGCGCGGCGGCAAGGGCGGCAATCTCAAGGCCTGGCACGCCGACATCAGGCGCTGGCAGGCGGACTGGGAGAAATTCACTGCGCCCAATTTCGAGGTGCACGCTTCGCCGATCCGTCCCGAGCGCATCGTTGCCGATTGCCAGGCGGTGCTGCCGGCGGATGCGATCCTGTGCTGCGACGTCGGCGTCAGCCACAACTGGTACATGCAGTTCTGGAAGGCGCGGCGGCCGCAGACCATGCTCAACTCGTGGGGCTTTTCCGGCATGGGCTTCGGCGCCGCGGGCGCGCTCGGCGCCAAGCTCGCCGCGCCCGACCGTCCGGTGATCGCGGTCACCGGCGACGGCTGCTTCACCATGGTGCCGCACGTGCTGTGCACCGCGGTCGAATACAACATCCCGGTGGTATGGGTGATCTGGAATAATTTCGGCTGGGTGTCGATCCGCGACATTCAATTGGGCATGTTCGGCGGGCGCGAACACGGCACCATGTTCCACGAGGGGCCGAACCAGAAGCCGTACAATCCGGACTTCGCCGCCTGGGCGCGGGCCACCGGGGTCGAGGCCATCACGGTGACCAGGTCGCAGGACTTCAAGGAGGCGCTCGAGCACGCCATCAAGGCCAACAAGCCGTTCCTGCTCGACGTCCATGTCGACGCCGAAGTGCGGCCGCCCTCGACCGGCGCCTGGCAATTGCCGCCGACGCCCTACAAGGAGCCGGTGTTCGGCCAGCGCTATCTGCCCGACGCCGCGCCGGTGAAATAGGTTAGAATGTAAACGCTGTGCGGCGGGCTCGCTTCCCCTCTCCCCTTGTGGGAGAGGGTGGCGAGCCGGAGCGATAGCGCAGGCGAGCCGGGTGAGGGGTCGGTGCTTCAAATGGATGCTGACCCCTCACCCGCCCTCGCTCGGCTTCGCCTCCGCTCGGGCACCCTCTCCCACAAGGGGAGAGGGGAAGAGAAAGTGCTGCACGGATTGACTTAATAGGAGGCGCCCTATGCCCCGTCACCCCAACTACATCCCCCACGGCGTGATCCCGGCGGTGCTGCTGCCGTTCGAGAATGACCTGTCGATCGACGAACAAAGCTTCCGCCGCCATCTGCGCGACGTCGCCGCGGTCGAGGGCCTCTCCGCCATCACCATCAATGCGCACTCGACCGAGGTCGCCTCCTGCACTTTCGACGAGCAGCGCCGCGTGCTCGACATTGCGCAGGACGAGATCGGCGCCAGGCTGCCGCTGATCAACGGCATCTGGGCCGACGGCTCGATCGAGGCGGCGCGGCTCGCCAAGATGGCGACGCAAGGCGGTGCCTCGGCGCTCTTGGTGTTTCCGCCGGGGCCGTTCACGCTCGGGCAGAACGCGGCGATGGCGCTCGCGCATTTCAAGCGCATCGCCGATGCCACCGACCTGCCGCTGATCGCCTTCCAATATCCGCTGGCGACCGGTCAGGGCTATCCGAAGGACACTCTGCTGAAGATGTGCGAGCAGGTGCCGACCATCCGCGCCATCAAGGACTGGATCGGCAACGTGCCGCATCACGAATGGCACGTGCGCACGCTGCAAAGTCTGCCGCGGCCGGTGAACGTGCTGACCACGCACTCGTCGTGGCTGTTTCCCTCGCTGGTCATCGGCTGCAACGGCCTGCTGTCGGGCTCGGGCAGCGTCATTGCCGATCTGCAGGCCAGGCTGTTCCGCGCCGTGCAGAAGAACGACCTCGCCGAGGCCAAGCGCCTTGCCGACCGCATCGAGCCGACCGCGCGCGTGTTCTATGCCGATCCCTTTGTCGACATGCACAACCGCATGAAGGAAGCGCTGGTGCTGCTCGGCAAATTGCCGCGCGCCGTGGTGCGCCCGCCGCTGGTCAAGCTCGAACGCGCCGAGATTATGCGCATTCGCCAGGCGCTGATCGAAGCCGGGCTGCTCGACAAGGACGCGCGCGACGCGGCGTAGCTGTTCTTTACCTCCCCCTGCAAGGGGCAGGTCGATTGTCGTCGCGTAGCGGCGACAATCGGGTGGGGTCACTTGATATCGCGAATTTCTTGCAGCGCTGTACGACCCCCACCCTGACCCTCCCCCTTTCAGGGGGAGGGAAGGCGAGATTCTACATAATCGCAAACTCGGTGTTCTTGCGGTCGGTCACCAGCATGCTGCCCGGATAATGCGTGATGCAGAACTCGGGCTTGACCGTGGCGATCACCGACTGCGGCGTCACCCCGCAGGCCCAGAACACCGGCAATTCGTCGCCGCGCACCTCGACGGCGTCGCCGTAGTCCGGCTTCATCACGTCCTTGATGCCGATCAGCTCCGGCTTGCCGATGTGTACCGGTGCGCCATGCACCGAGGGAAAGCGCGTGGTGATCTGCACGGCGCGGATCGCATCCGCCGGCCTGAGCGGCCGCATCGACACCACCATCGGCCCGTGGAAGGGGCCCGCGGCGTGCGTGGCGATCGAAGTGCGGTACATCGGCACGTTGCAGCCGCGCGCGATGTGGCGCAACTCGATGCCTTCCGCCATCAGCGCCTCCTCGAATGAAAACGAGCAGCCGATGACGAAGCTGACGAGGTCGTCGCGCCAGAATTCGCTGATGTCCTCCGGCTCCGCGGCCAGTTCGCCGTTCTTCCAGACGCGGTAGCGCGGCAGGTCGGTCCGTATGTCGAGGTCCTCACCGAGTTCGGGCACCCGCGGATCACCTGGCGCGGAGGTGCCGATCAGCGGGCACGGCTTGGGATTGAGCCGGCAAAATTGCAGGAAATCCGCGGCCAAAGCCTTGGGCAAAATGGCCAGGTTGCCCTGCACATAGCCGGGCGCCAGCCCAGCGGTCGCCCCACGGTGCGCACCGCTCCTCACCGCGAGCCGTGCGGCATGGCCGCTGCCGGGCAGCGCCTTGTCGTCGCGACGCAATGGGCTCACCGCCATGAAAACCTCCATGCTCGGCTGAGAATGCCTGTTTCCTGCGCAACTTACGATGGGGTGAAAACGCGGGCCAGACCAAAATAGCGGTTGAAACTTGCCCACGGAGCGCGTTTGCTAGAGGCACAAGTGCTTGCCAAGACCCTGGAAAAGGGCCCCGAGGGAGGACTTGAGCATGCCGCGTTCGGCCGGCACGGGCTGGCTTGCGGCGGCGTTTGGCGCCGAATTCGGCGCACGACGCTGCGCTGCGCGGCATTTTCCTTTCAGACAATCCGTAATACTGCAGCGCCGCCGCAGGCAGGCGCTCATACACCCGACATCCAGTGGGAGGACGTGAGCAATGACTGAGAAATGGAAAGACGAGGCCTGGGCGCAGGACTTTTGGTACAGCGGCAAGGTCACCCGCCGGCGCGTTGTCGGCTGGGGCGGCGGCGCCATCGGCGCCATGATGCTGGTGCCGGCGCCGTGGCGCGCCGCCTTCGGCGCCGCCAAGCCGTACAAGGTCGGCTCCGAGCAGCCGCTGTCCGGCCCCGGCGCGATCGGCGGCAAGACCTCAGTGGTCGGCCTGCAGATGGCGGCGGACCGCATCAACGCCAATGGCGGCATCAACGGCCGTCCGGTCGAACTCGTTCTCGCGGACGATGAGTCCAAGCCCGACGTCGGACGCCGCAAGGCCCAGAAGCTTGTGGAGGAAGACAACATCGACGTCCACGTTGGCGGCTTCCTGTCCAATATCTGCATCGCCTGCATGCCGGTGTGGCAGGAGGCGAAGGTGCTCAACATGATCACCGTGTGTCTCGACACCACGCTGACGACGAGCGCCTGCAACCGCTACACCTTCCGCCTGCACGATTTCGCGCCGGCGCAAGCGGTCGCCATGGGCCCGACGCTCACCAAGATGGGCAAGAAGTGGCACATCGTGTACGCCGACTATTCGTGGGGTCAGTCGACCCGCGACGCCTACGCCGCCTCGATCAAGAAGAACGGCGGCGAAGTGGTCGGCACCACCGGCATTCCGCTCGGCACGCCCGACATGACGCCGTTCCTGTCGAAAATCTCCGGCAACTTCGACGGCCTGTTCGGCATCTTCTTCGGCAAGGACGGCGTGACACTGGTCAACCAGGCCTACGATCTCGGCCTCAGCAAGAAGTACAAGATGGCCGGCGACGGCTCGATCACCGAGCCGACCAACCTGCCGGCGCAAGGCAACAAGGTCGAGGGCTTCACCGCCATCAACCGTTACATTCCGATCTTCCAGGGGCCGCTCGACACGCCGGCCCACAAAAAGTTCTACGAAGAGGCCAAGAAGCGCCTGATCAAGGTCGATCCATCGGGCCCGCGCCCCGACAAATACGTGCAGTCGGACTACGAGGCGCTCAACGCGATGAAGATCGCCATGGAGAAGTCGAAGTTCGACGACCGCAAGGACACCATGAAGCTGATCGAGGCGCTCGAGGGTCTCGAGGTCAAGCAGGGCGAGGACTTCCCGCAGGGCGACAAGACCCTGCGCAAGGACGACCACCAGGCCTTCCTGACCGAGTTCATCTTCGAGATCAAGAACGGCGACTACAAGCTCTTGGAGGCGGTGCCGAAGGACAAGACTTTCGTTCCGCCGGCGTGCCACTTCCCCGCGGCCTAAATTGAGCGAACCAGCCGTCATCGGCCAACGCTCCCCGGCGGACAGCCGGGGAGCGCGGCCGGGCCCCATACTCAAGACCGAACTGCTGAGCCGCCGATTCGGCGGGCTGACGGCGCTCAACCAGATCAATTTCGAAGTGCAGCGCGAGGAGGTCCGCGCCATCATCGGACCGAACGGCGCCGGCAAGAGCACATTCTTCAACTGCCTGACCGGGGTGCTGCCGCCGACCTCGGGCCGCATCTTCTTCGACGGCGAGGACGTCACCGGACAGCCCTCCAACGTCATCTCGCAGAAGGGCATCGCGCGCTCCTACCAGATCACCAACATCATGCCGAACGCGACCGCGCTGGAGAACGTGCGTATCGCCGCGCAATCGCGCCGCCATGCCTGGAGCATGCTGCGCCACCACGCGAGCTTTGCCGACATCAACGAGAAGGCCGAAGCCTCGCTCGACGCGGTCGGCCTGCTCGGCAAGGCCGAAGAGCTCGCCGCCAACCTGTCGCACGGCGAGCAGCGCAACCTCGAGATCGGCATCGCGCTCGCCACCGAGCCGAAGCTTCTGTTGCTGGACGAGCCGACCGCGGGCATGAGCGCCGCGGAGACGCACGACACCATGCAGCTGGTGCGGCGCATCGCCAAGAATCTCACTATCCTGATCGTCGAGCACGACATGCAGGTGGTGATGGAGCTCTGCCATCGCATCACCGTGCTGCATTACGGCGAGATCCTCGCCGACGGCACTCCGGAAGAGATCCAGCGCAATCCGAAGGTGCAAGAGGTCTACCTCAAGACATGAGCACGGCCGCCACCAGCACCACCCCGCTCGTCCTGGTCGAGGACGTGCACACCTATTACGGCAAGAGCCACATTCTGCACGGCGTCAGCCTCGAGGTCGCGCCCGGCGAGGTGGTCGGGCTGCTCGGCCGCAACGGCGTCGGCAAGTCGACGACCTTGAAGACCATCATGGGTATGGTGCTGCCGAGCCAGGGCCGGGTGCTGTTGGCCGGCGCGCCGATCACGGGGCTGGCGCCGCATCGTCTCGCCCGGCTCGGCATCGGCTACGTCCCGGAGGACCGCCGCATCTTCCGCGCGCTCACGGTGATGGAGAACTTGCGCACCGGGCTCGACCGCGAGGGCGTCACCGAGGACAAGCGCAAGGCGCTGCTCGACAAGGCCTTCAGCTATTTTCCGCGGCTCGGCGAGCGGCGCAACCAGGCCGGCGGCACGCTGTCGGGCGGCGAGCAGCAGATGCTGGCGATCGCGCGCGCCATGATGCTGGAGCCCAAGATCATCCTGCTCGACGAGCCGACCGAGGGCCTGATGCCGCGGATGGTTTCGCAGATCAGCAACATCATCGAGGTGCTGCACAAGGAGGGCGTCGCCATCCTGCTGGTCGAGCAGAACGTGCCGCTGACGCTCGAAGCCAGCCAGCGCATCTACATCATGGAGAAAGGCGCGGTGCGCCACCATTGCGCCGCTTCCGAGATCACGGTCCACGATCCGGTCATCAAGCAGTATCTGGGGGTCTAAGCGATGGTGGAGTTCCTGCAAAGCTTTCCGCTCGACCTGCTGCTGATCCAGACCGTCAACGGCATCGTTACCGGGTTGATTTTGGCGCTGGTCGCCTCCGGCCTGACGCTGATCTTCGGCATCATGGACGTGGTCAATTTCGCCCACGGCGAGCTGTTCATGCTCGGCGCCTATCTCGGCGTGGTGATGCTGGCGACCACCGGAAACTTCTGGCTGGCGCTGGTGGTGGCCATTCTCATGGTCGCCATTCTCGGCGCCGCGATGCAAATTCTGACGCTGCGGCCGCTGATCGGGCGCGATCCCCTGAACACGATCCTCGCCACCTTCGGCATTTCGCTGATCCTGCAGAACTTCGCGCTATGGGAGTTCGGGCCGGTGTCGCGCAAGATCGAAGAGCCGATCGGCGCCTATTTCACGCTGTTCTATCTGCAGTATCCCTGGTACCGCATCGTCATCGCCGCGCTGTCGACGGCGATCATCGGCGGCTTCTGGCTGTTCCTGAAATACAGCAAGTTCGGCATCTGGATCCGCGCCACCACGCAGGACCGCGTCATGGCCGAGGCCATGGGCATCCCGGTGTCGTGGGTCTACACCGGCGTGTTCGCGCTGGGCGCGGCGATGGCGGCGGCGAGCGGCGTGCTGTTCGGCCCGCTCGGCAGCATCAACCACACCATGGGGCTCGACTGGGTGCTGAAGGCCTTCATCGTCGTCGTCGTCGGCGGCATGGGCAATCTCGGCGGCTCGATCGCGGCCGCGATCTTCATCAGCCTGCTCGAGGCCTACGCTTCGATCTGGGTCAGCCCGGCGCAGGCGGTCATCGTCTCCTTCATCGTGCTGATCATGACGCTGCTGTTCCGGCCGACCGGCCTTTTCGTACCGACGCCCAAATGAGCAGGCACGACAAAATCTACTGGAGCGGCTTTGCCGCGGTGATGGCGGTGCTGATCGTTGCGCCGCTGGTGCTGCCGGTGTTCTGGGCCAAGTTCCTCACCGAGATCCTGATCTGGGGCCTGCTGGCGATGTCGTCCGACATCCTGATCGGCTACACCGGCATGGTGTCGTTCGGCCATTCGGCGTTCTTCGGCCTCGGCATGTACGGCGCCGCCGGCGCGCTTCTGCACACCAGCCCGCCCAATCTCTGGCTGGCGCTGCTTGCCGGCCTTGCCGGCGCCGCCGGCGCCGCGCTGTTCGTCGCCTATTTCTCGACGCGGCTGCGCGACATCTATTTCGCCATCACCACGCTGATCTTCTCGCAGATCTTCTACGTCATCATCTTCACCTGGACGGCGGTGACCGGCGGCGAGAACGGCCTGATCTTCACGCGGCCGCACTTCACCATCCCCTTCCTCGTCGACCTGCGGTTCACCCCGGCGGTGATGCACTGGTTCGTGCTGGCGATGGTGGCGGGCTCCTATGTGCTGCTGCGGCGCATCACGCGCTCGCCCTTCGGCATGGTGCTGCAATCGATCCGCGAGAACGAGGCGCGCACCCGCGCCATCGGCTATCCCGTCCAGCTCTACAAGATCGTGTCGGTGATGCTGTCGGGCATCTTTGCGGGGCTTGCCGGCGTGCTCTACGCCGTGCAGAACGAATTTGCCGCGCCCGATTTCGTGTTCTTCGTCACCTCGGGCGACACCGTGATCTTCAACGTGCTCGGCGGCATCGGCACGCTGGTCGGCCCGATCGTCGGCGCCGGCTTCTTCCAGCTGTTGCGCGAGCTGCTGGCGCGCATCTTCGGCGAGCAGTTTCCCTATCTGATCCCGCTCGGCGTGGTGTTCATCGTCATGATCATCTTCCTGCCGCAGGGCCTGCTCGGCTTTGCCCGGCGCTGGCTGAACCGATAGCCGGAAACTTGCATATTTGAAAAAGACCCGTCAGGGTAGTATATCGGCCGCATGGAAGCGGCGGCGCAAAGGCCTCTGATGCTTGAGGATTTTGCCGACAAGGTCGGCGAAGCCTTTGCCTTTGCCGATCCCGACGTGCCGCCTATTCCGCTGACCCTGACCCAGGCGCAGCCGCTGCCGGCACACTCCGGCCTGCCCGGCGTGCGGCCGCCGTTCTCGCTGATGTTCCTCGGCAAGGATCCGCGCGTGCTGCCGCAGCGGCTTTATCGGTTGCGGCACGCGGCGCTGGGCCCGCTGACCATTTTTCTGGTGCCGGTCGGCAAGGACGCGCAGGGCGTGAGCTATCAGGCGACGTTCAACTGATCGCCGCGCCACTCCATCTCGACATAGACGCCGTGATCGACGATCTCGGCAAAGCCGAGGCGCCGATACAGCCGCATCGCCGGATTGAACGTCTCCACCATGATGCCGAGGCCGCGCCCTGAGGCGTGCGCCGCGTGCTGCAGCGCCTGCATGATGGCGGTGCCGACGCCGTTGCCGCGGTGTGCCGGCATCAGCGCGATGTCGACGATGTGAATCTGCGTCCGCCGCGGCTCGAGATAAAGCCGGCCCGCCGGCGCGCCGTTGCGCTCGATCACCGCGAAGGAACAGGCCGGAATGTAGGTGCGGTAATGATGGCGCTGCGCCTGGAACTGGCTGGCAAGAAAGGCCGCCTTTTCCGCCTCGGTCCAAGGAACGGCGGCGAGCTCCTGCTGCCGCGTCGACGCGTAAAGCTGCAGCAGGAACGGCAGGTCGGCCTCGCGTTCGGGGCGCAGCGCGTAGCCCGATGCCGCCAGCGCCGCTGGCAATCTGACCAACGGCGGCGCGACATCGGCCGGGGCCGGTTCCATTGCGCTTAGTTACGGCTGGGGAAGATGCCTTCCAGCGCGATGCAGAAATTGAGCACCAGATAAGGCTGCATGTTCTCGTGCGGCTGCGAGTTGCCGGCGGCGCCGATCGCCTGGGGTGAGAACGATGCGGTGAGCGCGCTCGGCGTCTTCTGATAGACGAAGCTGCCCTTGGCGTTGGACAGGAAGCTGATGCTGGTCGGCGACGGGCTGCGCTCTCCGGCCTGGCCGGCCAGCGCGGGGGCGGAGACGACGGTGTGAACGTGCTGCGGCAGTTGGTTGACGTTGAGCGTCACGGTGCTCTGTCCCATGACCTGGCCGATCTGCGTGTTGAGGCCCGGATGCGAGCCCCAATGCATCGGCACCTGGCCCTGCAGATTGGGCAGCGCGAAAGTCTGCACGCCGTCGCCGCCGTAGGTAGTGCCGATGACGGCGAACAAGGCGTCGTTCTGCGCAATCGACATGATCTGGCCATTGCATTGCGCCCAGCCGATCGGCGCGAAGTTGAAACCGAAGCAGCGGATTTCGCCGAGGAATGGTTCGGACACGACGCCCTCCTTTAGGACCGCGACGGGAAAATGCCCTGCAGGGCGATGATGAAGGTGATGCAGAGCGAGGGCATCAGGTTGGTGTGCGGCTGGTTCGCGCCGGCCGGGCCGCAGGCCGCCGCCGCCATGGGCTGCGGCTGCGGCGGCGGCGCGCCCTGCTGCTGGGCGATGTAGAATTCGGGATTGTCGGTGCCGACCGGCACGCCCGGCACGACGGTCATGCCGATTGTCCCGGTGTTTGCCTGCGTTTTCGTGGCATTGAGGCTGTGGGTGTGGGCCGGCATCATCGGTGTGGTCAGCGTCACCGCGGGCGAGCCGCCGGTCTGCCCGAGGGCGTAACTCGACAGGCCGGTGCCGTGGCCGCTGTGGACGGGCACGCTCGATTGCAGGTTCGGCAAGGCAAAATTCTGGATGCCGTTGCCGCCATAGGTCGTGCCGATGAGCGCAAACAGCGCCTGGTTTTGCGCGATCGACAGCAGCTGGCCGTTGCAGAAGGCAAATCCGCGCGGCGCGAAGTTGCCGCCGAACATGAGGATCTGGCCGATAAAGACGTCGCTCATGGTTCACTCCCTTCGCCCGACTTGCGCGGGCGTGTTCAGCCCCGTGACGGGAACATGCCGGCCAGGCTGATGCACCAGTTGATCGCCAGGTAGGGCTGGATGTTGGTGTGGGCCTGATTGCCGCCGACGGTCGAAACCGACGCCGCGTTGATGGGCTGCAGCGGCGGCGTGTCGGGCGAGTAATAGGGATCGGCCGTCTTGCCCGGCACGGGGGCGACTTTGGCCAGGGCCTCGCCGGCAGCCATGACATTGGTGTCGGCATCGCCGGTCGAGCCGACGAGGGAATGGGTGTGCGCCGGCATGGTGTTGAGCGTCAGCGTGACGTTTTCGGCGCCCGCGGCTTCGCCCTGGAAGAAGGTCTCGCCCGCGAGCGTGCCGGCATGGACCGGCACGCGGCTTTGCAGGTCCGGCAGCGCGAAGGTGGTCTGGCCGTTGCCGCCGTATTGCGTGCCGAGCAACGCGAACAACGCGGTGTTCTGCGCGATGCTCAGGATCTGGCCGTTGCATTGCGCCCAATGCAGCGGCGCGAAGCCGAACGCGAAGGGCTGGATCTGTCCGACGAAGGGTGTCGTCATTGAATGTCCCCCAAGTGTCTCCAAAGTGCCGCGGCCGCCGCTACATCCTATAGCAGCAGTATACGATATTACAACCTCCAGTTACATACAGAAATGTGACAGGGCGCAGGCTGACGCGGCAGTTTGCGTGAGGCCGGGTTCAGGCCGCCCGGTGCAGCCAGCAATTGATCGTGAAGCGGCCGTCGATCCACTGCCCGGACGGCACGCTCACCGGCAGCACTTCGTGGCGCAGCCAGCTGGGGAAGACGACCAGCGTGTCGGTTTCGGGCGCGACGTCGATGAACGGCAGCGTGCCACTCCTGGCGGCCGACAGCGTCGGCATTGCATAAATGCGCAGCGCGCCGCCGCTGAAACGGCGCGGCGTCGCGGCGAAATAGTACACGCATGACAGTGCCCGCACCTTGTGCAGTTCCTCGCTGGTGTCGATGTGGGCCTTGAAGTAACTGCCGTCGGGATAGGCGAGGACGCAGAACTCCCTGGGCTCGAGCGCGGTTTCCGACACCTTCAGCGCTTTCGCCGCCGGCAAGGCGACATCCTGCATCAGGGCACCGATGGCGGCCCTGAATGGCCCGAGATCGTCAAGCCGCATGGAGTTGCGCAAAGTGTGATCGATCCGGTTCGCGCCGGTCACGCGGCTGCGAACCACGGCAGGCTCGAATTGGTTCTGCCTTGCCTCAACGTAATTCAGCAGGCCCTGGACTTTGGCCCGGCCGAGCACATCGCCGAAAATGACGTGGGGGCAGGCCTCATCGCCGCCAATACTCTGCAAAACGTGTAATCCCTTGCGCCGACACGTTTTGCGATATATTAAACCTTTGACGGCAGCCTACAACACCTGATTGTATCGGATTGCAGCCGGAGGGCAGGCCATGGATCGTTCGACGGATCGGGTCCGGTGTGACGGGCCGACGGCCAAGCCGTTTCCGCAACCGCGCCGTGCATGGCATGCGCCGCAGTTCCTGATGACCGATATCTCCGAGACCGACTTGCAGGGTGCCAACCTGCCCGACGGCGGCGGCGCCTCGTCGAGCTGAGCGGCGGCGCGCCAGCGCCTGCGCTGGCGCGCTTGCACCGTCATGCCGAGCGATACCATTATCGCCGAAACCACGCTGATCACGCGCAGCTCCGGCGTGCTCGCCGCCGCGGTGCGCGACGAAATGGTCATGATGGATATCGAAAGCGGCCGCTATTACGGCCTCGACGACATCGGCAGCGACATCTGGCGGCGCCTCGAGCAGCCGCGCCGGTTCGGTGAGCTCGTCGACATGCTGGCGGGCGACTATGACGCCGACCGCGGCGTGATCGCCGAGGACGTGCGCAAGCTGCTCGCGCTGATGGCGAGGTACAACGTCGTGGCCCTGGGCTGAGGCTGCGGCGGGCCCCGGCATGGATCTCGTCATCCGCAACGCCCGCCTCCACGACCGCCCCGGCGAGGCGCTCGACATCGCCATCGAGCGCGGGCGTATCGCCGCCATCGGCCGCAACATCTCGGCCGATGCGCCGGTCTACGACGCCCAGGGCCGGCTTGCCTGTCCGGGCCTGATCGAGAGCCACATCCACCTCGACAAGTCGCGCATCATTGATCGCTGTGCGCCGCAGGAACGCGCCAAGCTGTCGCCGGTGTTCGGCGTGACGCCGGTGAAGAAGACGATGACGGTCGAGGATGTGCACGCGCGCGCCGCGAAAACGCTCGAGGAATGCATCAAGCACGGCGCCACGCGCATGCGCACCCAGGTGGAAGTGGATCCCGGCATCGGCATGCGCGGCTATGACGGCGTTGAGGCGCTGATCGGCGAGTACAAGTGGGCGATCGACATCGAGCTCTGCGTGTTTCCGCAGGAAGGGCTCATCAGCTACCCCGGCACCGACGAGCTCCTGGTCGAGGCCTTGAGGCGCGGCGCCAAGGTGATCGGCGGCGCGCCGCGCTACGACAAGGACGGGCCCGGCCAGATCCGGCGCATTTTCGAACTGGCGCGCGAATACGACTGCGACATCGACATGCATCTCGACGTCGGGCCTTCCGCCGACGACATGTACATCCATCAGGTGCGCGAGCTCACCGACCGCTACAAGCGCGGCGGCCGCGTCGTCGCCGGCCACATGGCGAAACTGTCGCTGCTGCCGCCCGACAGGCTCGCAGCCATCGCCAGGCAGCTTGCCGACTCCGGCATCGCCGTCACCGTGCTGCCGGCGACCGACCTGTTCCTGATGGGCCGCGACCAGAGCCACAGCGTGCGCCGCGGCGTCGCCGATGCTCACGTGCTCTGCGAGCATGGCGTCAAATGCTCGCTCTCCACCAACAACGTGCTCAACCCGGCGACGCCCTACGGCGACTGCTCGTTGATGCGCATCGCCAACATGTACGCCAATCTGATGTTCCTCGACCGCCCCGAGGAACTGCGGCGCTGCTTCGAGCTTCTGACCGATCGCTCGGCGGCGCTGCTGAATTTCAGGGACTACGGCTTCACGGTCGGCAATCCGGCCGATGTCGTCATCTTCGCCGCGCAGACGCCGGAGCAGGCGATCGCCGAAATCGCCCAGCCGGTCGCCGCCTTCAAGAACGGCCGGCAGACCATGCGCTGGAACGTGCCGGAACTGCTGCGGCCGACCTGAGCCGTCACCCTGAGGTGCGAGCGCGGCGAGCCTCGAAGGGTGACGGTCCCGAATCCGTGCCTGTCATCCGTCGAGAGCCGCTTCGCGGGCCACCTCAGGATGACGGCGATAAACCTCTCACTTCTTCCTGATCTTGAACGTCAGCACGTCGCCGGCTTTGTCCTGCGCCTCCAGCGTGTCGCCGGTCTGCCGCAGCAAATTCGGGATATCGATCGCCGCCAGCGGGTCGGTGCATTCGGCGACGATCAGATCGCCGCTTTTCAGGCTCGACAGCTTCTTGCGCACGCGCAGCGCCGGAAGCGGGCATTTCAGCCCGCGCAGGTTCATCGTTGTTTCGGTCATGGCATTACTCGTTTGCGCATGATCTTATCCGAAAACCGGTTCCCACTTTTCGGGATCATGCGCCAAGCGGCACCATCGACAGTTTCATGTCGGCCGCCGGGACATAGGCTTCGGGCAGCCCCAGCTCCTTGCGCACGATATTCGTCCCGCGCGTCAGCGCCACCATCTTGTAGAACGCGTGCATGCGGCTCATCGATTGCCGGCCGAAGCCGCAGTCGCTGGTCAGGATCAGCCGCTCCGGTTCGATGACCTTGAGCGCGCGGCGGATCAATTCCGCGATCTCCTCCGGCCGCTCGACCTGCAATGTGCGGTGGCTGATGACGCCGAGCGCGATCTTCTTGTCCTTGCCGATCATCTTGCCGAAATGCTCGAGGTCCATGCCGCGGTTAAAGGCGCCTTCGACCGTGATGACGTCGACATCGAGCTGATCGAAATAGGGCAGCGCCGCCTTGTAGGACTGGTCTCTGCTCGCCACCCGCTGCGCTGCCGGCGAGCCCCAGCAGGTGTGGCACCACACCTCGCACTTGCCGCGCAGGCCTTTGACCTCCTCGTTGAAGGCCTTCACCCATTGCTCGGGTTTGATCTTCTGACTGGGGTCGGCGATCACCTGGTGGATCGCCGGCTCCTCGATCTGCACGAGCGGCGCGCCGGCGTCCGCCAGCGCGTGATATTCCTTGTTGAGCGCCGCCGACAGATCCATCAACAGCGCGAGCCGGTCCTTGTAATGCTCGTCGGTGAGCATCAGCGCCAGGATCTGCGCCGAGATCGAGCCGAGCTTGACCGGTCGGTCGGTCATGCCGGCGACCGCCTTGTAGGCGCGGTCGAGCTGCAGCGCGGTCTTGCCGATCTTTCCCGTCACCGGCGGCGTCATGCGGGTCTCGATCACCTCCCACATCAGGTCGCCGGGCCCCTTGTCCTTCATGAAGCCGGCCGGCGGCACCTCGACGCGCGGCGCGCCGATGCCCTCGATCCGCTCGGTGACGTAGCTCACCCAGGCGCGGCCGGCGACGTCGTCATCGAGGCGTACGTCGCCGTCCACGAAGATGTCGATGCCGGCCTTGTGCTGGGCGGCGACATTGCAGGCCAGGCAGTCGAAATGCTGCTCGCGGTAGGCCAGGCGCGAAAAGCCCTGGGATAGCGGGATGCCGCGCAGGTTTTCGGTGTACCAACTCGGCCGGGGCAGGGCCCCGGTCGTTGTCGTCAGCAGCGCCTTGCCTTTGGTGACGGTGAACATCGGGCCTCCCGCACGACCTAAGTCATTGATTACGCTAGACTGGACAAGCTGGCGCGGGGAACGTCAAGGTCGTCTTATGGCCGCCTCAGGTGAAGTCTTGCAGTTGATTCAGCGCCTTACGCCGCTCGGCGAGGTGCTGGCGCTGATCGATGCCGAGGCCAAGCCGGTCATCCCGCGCACGCTCGATGTTGCCCAGGCGGCGAGCCGGGTGCTCGCCAATGACGCCGTGGCGCCGGCCCGGCCGGCCGCCGCCATCGCCTTGCAGGATGGCTGGGCGCTCGCCGCCGATGCCACGCTCGGCGCCGGCGGCTATGCCCCGGCGCTGCTGACGCAGTTGCCCTCGCGCGTCGAAACCGGCCAGGCCATGCCGCCCGACACCGACAGCATCGCCCCGTTCGACGCCGTGAAGAAGACGCCCGCCGGCGCCGAGGCGCTGCTCGCGGTCAATCCCGGCGACGGCGTGCTGGCCGCGGGCGGCGACTGCGATCCCGCGATTCCGCTGCGGCGGGCCGGCGAGCGGCTGCGCGCCGTCGACGTCGCCGCCGCCGCCGCCGCCGGGCTTGCCCGCGTCACGGTGCGCGAGCCGCGCATCCGCGTGCTGCCGCTGCGCGGCACCGCCATCGTCAATGCCGCGGCGCGTCTGATCGCCGCCGACGTCGAGCGCCGTGGCGGCGCCGCGCGTCTCGACGAATCGGGACGTCTCGATGCGGCGCTTGCAGCCCAGAGCGCCGATGCCGTGGTCGCGATCGGCGGCACCGGCTCGGGCCGCAACGACACCAGCGTCCAGGTTCTGGCGCGCGAGGGCCGCGTCGCCGTGCACGGCTTCGCGCTCGCCCCGGGCGAGACCGCCGCGCTCGGCTTTGTCGAGGCCCGGCCGGTGCTGCTGCTGCCCGGCCGTCTCGACGCCGCGCTCGCCGTCTGGCTGCTCGTCGGGCGCCATCTGCTCGATACGCTTGCCGCCAGCAAGCGCCGGGACAACGAGCCGGCGGAAACGCTGACGCTGGCGCGCAAGGTCGCCTCCACGGTCGGGCTTGCCGAGCTGGTGCCGGTACGGCGCACCCCGGAAGGTCAGGCCGAGCCGCTTGCCACGCGCTATCTGCCGCTGTCATCGCTGACGCGCGGCGACGGCTGGATCATGGTGCCGCCCGAGAGCGAGGGCTTCGCCGCCGGGGCGAGCGTGCAGGTGAGGCCCTGGCCATGAGCGAGCAGCGCCAGTCGCGGCCGCAAGACGAGCTGCTCGCACGCGTGCGCGCCGCCGCGCGCCAGGAGCAGTTCCTCGAGGTGCTGTCGGCGGAAGAAGCGCGGGCGCGCTTCGAGCGGCATCTCGATCTGACGCCGCTTGCACCGGAGACGGTGCCGCTTGCCGGGGCGCTCGGCCGCGTTCTCGCGAGCGACATTGTCGCGGCGGTCGACGCGCCGCCCTTCGACCGCTCCAATGTCGACGGCTTTGCCGTGCGCGCCGCCGACACTATCGGCGCCGGCGACGGCCGGCCGAAAGTGCTCACGCTCAACGCCGAAGTGATCGCCTGCGGCGAGCCCCCTGCGCTCGAAGTCGCGCCGGGCACCGCGACGGCGATCGCCACCGGCGGCGTCATTCCGCGCGGCGCCGACGCCGTGGTGATGATCGAGCAGACCGAGCTGATCGAAGAGGAGCCGCCGCGTATCGAACTGCGCCGCGCGGTGAGCCCCGGCCAGTTCATCTCCTACGCCGGCTCCGACATCGCGCGCGGCGAGACCCTGCTGCGGCGCGGCGCGCGCATCGGCTCGCGCGAGATCGGCATGCTGGCGGCCTGCGGGCTTGCCGAAATCGCGGTGGTGCGGCGGCCGAAAGTCGCGGTGCTGTCGACCGGCGACGAACTGGTGGCGCCGGGCGCGCCGTTGCGGCCCGCCGGCGTCTACGACAGCAACGGCGCCATCATCGCCGCGGCGGTCGAGGAGGCAGGCGGCGAGGCGCTGCGCCTCGGCGCCGTCGCCGACGACGCCGCCGCGCTCGACAAAGCGGTGCGCGAAGCCCTGGCGACAAGCGACATGGTCGTGTTGTCGGGCGGCACGTCCAAAGGCGCCGGCGATCTGTCGCATACCGTGGTGTCGCGCCTCGGGGCACCCGGCATCCTGGTGCACGGCGTTGCGCTCAAGCCGGGCAAGCCGCTCTGTCTCGCCGTCGCCGGGGCCAAGCCGGTCGTCGTGCTGCCGGGCTTCCCGACCTCGGCGATCTTCACCTTCCACGCCTTCGTCGCGCCGGTGATCCGCGCCCGCGCCGGGCTGCCGCCGGAAGCGGCGCAAACCGTGAGCGCCACCGTGCCGGTGCGCGTCGCCTCCGAGCTCGGCCGCAAGGAATTCCTGCTGGTGTCGCTCATCGAGACCGGCGACGGCACGGTGGCGTTCCCGACCGGCAAAGGCTCGGGCGCGGTCACCAGCTTCTCGCAGGCCGACGGCTTCATCGCCATCGACGCGCTGGCCGCCTCGCTCGATGCCGGCACCGAGGCGGAGGTGACGCTGATCGGCAGCGCGGCGCGCGCCCCCGATCTCGTCATCATGGGCAGCCACGACGTCGCCCTCGACGCGGTGGTGGGGGCGCTGTTCGAACGCGGCCTCTCGGCGCGCGTCATCGCCGTCGGCAGTCTCGGCGGCGCCGCGGCGGCAAGCCGCGGCGAATGCGACGTCGCGCCGGTGCACATCGTCGACCCCAAGACCGGCACATATAATGAGCACCTCGCCGGCGCCGGCCTCGCGCTGCTGCCGGGCTGGCGGCGCATGCAGGGCATCCTGTTCCGCCCCGGCGACAGCCGCTTCGAAGGCAAGAGCGCCGCCGAAGGCCTAAAGGCTGCGCTTGCCGACGCTTCGGCCCTGATGGTCAACCGCAACGCCGGCTCCGGCACGCGGTTGCTGATCGACAGGCTGCTCGAAGGCGCGCGGCCCGCGGGCTATGCCAACCAGCCGAAGTCGCACAACGCGGTTGCCGCCGCCATCGCGCAGCGCCGCGCCGACTGGGGGCTCGCCATCGCGCCGGTCGCCAAACTCTACGGTCTCGGCTTCCTGCCGGTCGCGCCGGAACATTACGATTTCCTCGTCGTCGAAAGCCGCCGCCAACGCCCGGCGGTGCAGGCCTTCATCGCAGCGCTGCGTGACGAGAAAACGCGCGAGCGCATCCGCGCCCTCGGCATGGAGCCGAGCGCGGAGTAGCTCCGGCCCGTTGCGCCTTACGCGGCTGCGCGGTCCGGCAGCAGGAAGCCCGCGGCGAGGATCACCACCGCCAGCAGCACGTGCAGCAGATTGTCGGCGGCGTTGATATGGACGAGGCCGAGCAGCATGCCGGGGCCGACGATCAGGCCGAGGATTGCCACCAGGCCGTAGACGGCGCCGATGATCCTCAGCCCGTTGGCCGAGCCGAGCGCGCTATAGGCCCCCGCCAGCAGCACCGCCCCCGACACCAGGTGAACAAGATTGTGCATGGCGTTGACCGCGAACAATCCGGTCTCCGACACCAGCGGATTGGGGATGAATCCGAGGACGCCGACGGCGATGAACACGATTCCGATGACGATGGCAGCCAGTCTTGCAGTCATGTTTTGCCCTCCCAGTGAGCCGACAGCCTTGGCTTGCGCTTGGATGACAGCGCCCCCAAGCTACGGCCGGGGTCGAGGTTCGGATGCAGGGCGGCGGTCGAAGGTGCTGAGTATTTTGTGATGCGGGTGGGACGCTTGTTGTGCTGTTTTGCCGCCGCCGCGGCGGCTTGCGCGGTTATTTCCGGCGCGCAGGCGCAGTTGCGCGGTCACGGCGGGCCGGTGCGGGCGCTCGCCATCTCGCCCGATGGCACGCATGCCGTGTCCGGCAGCTTCGACACCGCCGCCATCCGCTGGTCGCTGACGCGCAACGTCGCCGAGCAGGTAATGCGCTTCCACGACGCCGCCGTGAACGCGGTGGCGTTTCTCAAGGATGGCCGCATCGTCACCGCCGGCGCCGACGCCCATATTGCGATCTGGGCGCCGGGCAAGCCTGTGCCCGAAAGCGTGCTCGACGGTCACAGCGGACCGGTCGTTGCGCTCGCGGTGTCGCCCGACGGCAAGACCTTGGCGTCGGCATCGTGGGACCACAGCGTGCGGCTGTGGCCGCTCGCCGGCGGGGCGCCGCGCCTGCTCGAAGGCAATACCCAGAACGTCAACGGCGTCGCCTTCACGCCGGATGGCAGCCACGTCGTCAGCGCCGGCTACGATGCCACCGTCCGGCTGTGGCGGCTCGACGGCACCAGCGTCTCCGTGCACAGCCTGCCGAGCCCGCTCAATTCCGTCGCTGTCGCGCCCGACGGCGAGATCGTCGCCGCCGGCGCCAGCGGCAAGGTGTTCCTGCTGTCGGCGGGCGGCGAGCCGCGCGGCGAAATCGAGGCGGCGCCGACCCCGATCATCCAGCTCGTCACATCGCCCGACGGCACCCTGGTCGCCGCCGCCGGCATCCGCGGCTCGGTCGCGGTCATCGACCGCAAGGAGCGCAAGCTCGTGCGCACGCTGATCGGACCCGGCCTGCCGGTCTGGTCGGTGGCGTTCTTTCTCGACAACAAGACGCTGCTGACCGGCGGCACCGACCGCGTCATCCGCCGCTGGGACGCCATCAAGGGCGAGCCGATCGATTCCGCGGTGGTCGGGGCGCCGGAGGACCCGCTCAAGCAATATGCCGGCGACCACGGCGCCGAAGTGTTCCGCGCCTGCGTCTCCTGCCACACGCTCAGCCCCGACGAGGGCAACAAAGCCGGGCCGACGCTGTGGCACGTTTTCGGCCGGCGCATTGCCACGCTGCCGGGCTACAATTTCTCGCCGGCGCTGAAGAAGCTCGACATCGTCTGGTCGAAGGAAACCGTGGCAAAGCTGTTCGAGATCGGGCCTGCGCATTACACGCCCGGCACGAAGATGCCGGAGCAGACCATCGGCTCGGCCGAAGACCGCCAGGCGCTGGTGGATTTTCTCGGACGGGTGACGACAAACCCCTGATTGTCATGCCCGCGAAGCGGGCATCCAGTAATCGCGAAGGCATCGGTTTAACAGAGGCGCTGCGGCGTACTGGATCATCCGCTTTCGCGGATGATGACGGCGGAGGATGCGGCTCAGGTGTCGTCGCCTTTTTCGCGGGCCCGCAGGTAATCGTCGGTGGTGCGCAGGCGCGGCCGGGCCGGCGCGCCGAACGGATCGAAATTCTCCTCCGCCACCACTTGGACGCGGCAATCGGCGCACATCTTCACCAGGTCGAGCCGGGTCTTCGACTCCTTGTACATCCAGTGCTTGCCCTCGAGCTTGGCGGCGACGCGCTCGACCGAGCTCTTGACGCCGAACGGCTTGCCGCAGCGGATGCAGCTGAACGGCTCCTCCTGATTGAGCACGCGGCTCGATGCGGTGGCGGCGCGAAAATCGATCTGCGGCCGGAGGCTGATGACTTTTTCCGGGCAGGTCGCCTTGCACAGCCCGCACTGCACGCAGGCGTCCTCGGCGAAGCGCAGCATCGGCCGCTCCGGATCGTCCGACAGCGCCCCGGTCGGGCAGGCCGAGACGCAGGACAGGCAGAGCGTGCAGCCGTCGACCTTGACCTCGACGGCGCCGAACGGCGCGCCCTCCGGCAGCGCGATGACGTCGACCGGCGCCGGCGCCGCGCCGTGCAGTTCGCGCAGCGCCAGCCGCACCACCTCGCGCTTCTTGCCGACGGCGGCGAAGGTGGCGGGCTTGGCCGCGCCGTCCATGGCTTCGATCGCGCGCAGGCTTTGCCCCAGCGCATCGGGGTCGTCGGTGTCGATGGTGGCGACGCGCGCGCCGGCAAAACCGAGCCCGGCAAGAACGGGCTCTGCCAGCGCGATGGTGCGGTGAAGTCCGGTCAGGTCGTGGCGCGGCTTGGCCCGCAGCAGGAAGCGCACGGCGCTCGCGCCATAGGCGAAGGCGCCGGCGATCGCCTCGAGGCCGACTTGCGTGATCTCGTTGACCTCGACCGGGAGCACGTTTGCCGGCAGGCCGTCGCCGTAGCGGGCGAGCGCGTCGATGGTGGCGAGACCGTGCTCACCGTCATGGAACAGCAGCACCGGCTGTGCGCCGCCGGCGTCGCGGTAGGTCGCGAGCAGCACGCGCAGCTTGCGCAGCAGCGCGTCCGACGGCGGCAGCGCATAGGCCGCAGCGCCGGTCGGGCAGGCGGCCGCGCACTGTCCGCAGCCGGCGCAGATCTGCGGGTCGATCGCGACGTGATCGCCGTTCGGCGCAATGGCGCCGGTCGGGCAAAGGTCGAGGCAGCGCCGGCAGCCGACGATCCTGGAGCGCGAATGCGCGCAGAGGTCCTCGGTGAAGGTGATGTAGCGCGGCTTGTCGAAACTGCCGGTGAGATCGCGCGCCTTGAGCACGGCGCGCAGCACGGCCGCCCGATCGCCGGGGTCGGCGCGCAGATAGCCGTCGCGCAAATCGGCCGAGGGGAACAGCGGCGCGCCGCCGGAGAGGTCGATCAGCACGTCGCAGCGCATCTCGGCGTCGTTGCGCGGCGCGGCGAATTGCAGGCCGTCGCGCGAGGAGGGCGCCGGCGCGGCATAGCCGTCGACCACAAGCGCGAAGGCGCCGAGGTGGCCCTTGGCGGATTTGATCGCGCCCTTGAGCAGCGGAAATTCCGTGACCCGGCGCGGCAGCACGCCGTCGGCGTCCTTGAGCAGCACGGTGACGTCGAGATGATCCTTGAGCAGCGCCGCCGCCTCGATCGCCTGCTCGTCTTTGCCGTAGAGCACGGCGACGCCGTCGCTCGACAGGCTGACGAAGGGAACTTCGGCAACCGGTTCCGCCGCCGCCGCGATCAGCGCCGCGATCTTCGGCGCCGCCGCCTTGGCGTCTTTCGACCAGCCGGCGGTCTCGCGGATATTGACGAAAGCCGGCGTGCCGGCGCCCGCGATTTCAGCCAGCACTTCGGAAAACAGCGGCGCTTCCTGCGTGCAGGCAACCGTCATGTCGGCGCCGCTCGCCGCGGCGCTGCGGAAGCGATCGAGCTCGGCGCGGCACAACTGCCGTCCTTCGACGACCTCGGCGCCGCGGCAGGCGCGGCCGACCGCGCCGCCGTCGAGCGGCATGGTGTCCTCGCAGGAACAGATCAGGACTTTGCGCGGCCGCTCGGCCATTTCGTCGTTAACCTTTGGTGTCGGCCCGCCATCCCCCGGCGCGGCGCTTCTTGCGCCGCCTCGTGCGAGCATCCGCGTGGCGGCGGGACTGGCCACCGGACCTTGCGGGTTATAGTTATATGTATTCAAACAAGAAAGGTAGGGCGAGGGAATGCCGCTGGAGACGCGGGCCGCTTTTGCGCCGGAACTGACGCTGCCGCCGCTGTACAGCGCGGTGCGCCTGCGCGAATTGGGCGATGCCTTCGCGCACGCGCAGGCGCTCGCGCCCAAGCAGGGTGCCGGCACGCTGGTCTATGTCGGGCGCTTCGATCTCGCCGAGTTCGCGCTGGTGCTGGAACCGGAAGACAAGCTCGGCGAAGCGCGGCGCGTGTTCTATGCCGGCATGGCGGCGCTCGCCGACGCGCTCGCCGCGACCGCGCCGCCGGAGACCGCCATCAACATCGAGTGGCCGGACGCGCTCTACGTCAACTGGGGACTGGTCGGCGGCGGCCGGCTCGCCTGGCCGAAGCGAACGAGCGAGGACGAGGTGCCGGCGTGGATGGTATTCGGCGGCATGATCCGCACCGCCTCGGTCGCCGGCAAGGATCCGGGCGCGACGCCCGACGTCACCGCGCTCGATGAAGAGGGCTTTGCCGAGGTCACCTCGGCGCAGGTGGTGGAGAGCTTCGCGCGCAATTTCATGCACGTCGTCGACGGCTGGCGCAACGGCGGCTTCGGCGTGGTGACGAAATCCTATTTCGAGCGGTTCCCGACGGAAAAAGGTCTGCGCCGCGACATCGACGGCAACGGCGACCTGCTCATCCGCCGCACGGCTTCGCCGGACGTCGAGCGCAAGCCGCTGCTGCCGCGCCTCAAGGAGCCGGCGTGGCTCGACCCGGCGACCCAGAGCCCGCGCGCATGAAGCTTTTGCGCACCATCAGGCTCGACGCCTCGGACACCTTCGTCTTCGAGCCGGCGGCCGAGCCGGGCGAATGGGCCGTGTCGGGCGCCTTCGCGTTCTGGGGCGGGGATCCTGCCAAGCTTCAGGGCAAGGCGCGCGCGGCCTTCCGCAGCGGCTTTCTCGGCGTCGGCTCGCTCGGCTGGTCGACGCTGGCGCAGATCGTCGAAGCAACCGACGGCGAGCGCGCGGCGCTTATCGACCTGCTGGCCGGCCAGCTGGCGGCAAAGTTCGGCGCGCCGACGATAAAGGACGCGCGCGCCGCCGCGGAAGAGGAGGTGGCCTTCGTCGAATCGCTGTGCACGCAGCCGCAGGACACGCTGATCGCCGTGCACCGCACGTTCGAGGACGGGGCGGTGCGCGAAGCGTTCCGCACCCTGCGGCCGCGCGACGGCGGCGCCAGGCCGGCGCGCGCCTTCTCGTTCTTCGACGTCGAAGGCGACGACGAGCCGGCCGAGACGGTCGACCTGATTTCGCTTGCCGGCAAGGAGCGGGAATGAATTACCTATCGGTTCGTCCCCGCGAAAGCATAGACCCAGGGCAGCAGGTTCGTGCCGCGGATATGCGCCGCAGCATCTCCGCTGGCGCGGCCATGAGCGGAAGCGGGCGGGGGTGCAAATGACCGATTTCTGGCTGTCCTGCGGCCACCATTTGCTCGACCGCGACGGCGGCGGCGGGCTCGTCGTCACCGACGATTTCCTCAAGGTCTATCTGGCGCGGCCGGAAATGATCCCGCCGCCGGAGGCCGGCGCGGTCGAGCGCACGCTGCATGCCGCAATGCTCGCCGATCCGCGCATGGCGGTTGCCGCGTCCGACATCGCCGCGATCGAGGACGCCGATGCGCGCGAGAACTGGCAGATGCTGGTCGCCTTCCGCGATCATCTGCTGCGCCACAAGACGCTGGAAGCGGCCTATGTCGATCTCGTCCGCCGCGGCGTCGGCTCGACGCCGCCGCTGTTCGTCAACCAGCTCGCGCACGTCATCCTGCGCAACGCGCTCGACGGCGTTAAGGATGCGCGCGTGCTGCGCGCCGGCGAACTGTTCTTCCGCACCCAGCGCGTCACGCTGCACGACGGCTCGCTGCTCGCCGCCGACGAAGAGATGGTGGCCGGCGGCGCGCAAGCGCCGGTGTCGCCGCTGGTGTCGATGCTCGGCCTGCCGGCGGACGCCGAGATCGACATCCTCAACGACGAGAATGCCGAGACTTATTGGCAGCGCAGCGACCAATTCGACATGGCGCTCGATCTGACCGGCGGCCGCGACGGCCTCAAGGCGCTCGCCGAAGCGATGCGGCTGTGGATTTCGCATCTGCTCGGCGTTGCCGTGACGATCGAGCCGCTCACCGAGCTGCGCGAGGCGCCGCTTACCTGGTATGTCGGCCTCGACGCCGAAGCCACCCGCATCGGCGATCTGATGTGGAACGGCGAGGAACTCGATCAGACAAGCCAGGGCCGCGTGGTCGGGCTGTTCCGCCTGACCTTCCGCGACGCCTCGGTTATGCTCGACAAGGTCAGGGGCGAGCCGGTCTATCTCATTCTCGCCATGACCGCCGACAAGCTGTTGCGCCTGAAGCCGCAAAACCTGGTGACCGGCTTGCCGGTCAAGCACCTGGAGGCCGTCAGTTGAGCGCCGTCGCGCCGCAGAAGACCGTTGCCGTCGGCATCGTGGTCGAGCGCAGCAAGGGCGCCGGCCCCTGGACGGATTTTCTCTGGCGCCCGGTCGACGCCCTGGCCGGCGTGCCGGACACGCCGCCCTGGACCAAATTGTCCGATGACGGCGAGCGCGCGACTTTCTATGTCGGCGCCGCCGACATCGAGCTCTATCGCTCGGAGGCCGGCAACTACCGCGAAAATCTGCTGGTCGAGACGCCGCTGCTGTGGGTCGCCTTGCGCCCGGCCGATGCCGACCCGCCTTACAGTCTGGCGGGCGTCACCGCCGATCCGGCCGAAGGCGAGGCCTGGGCCGGCCTCGGCCACGATCTGGTCGACACGGTGGCGATGCCGGCGGCGGTGGAGAGCGCGGTTGCCGCCTTCGTCGCCGAGCATTATGTCGCGCAGCCGTTCCGCAAGCGCAAACGCGACCGCGCCAACCCGGAAGCCCTGGCGCGGCGCGATCACCTCGGCGATGGCAAACGATGAGCGAGCCGGAAAACTTTCTCGAGCGCTGGTCCAGGCGCAAACTCGCCAGGGGCGAGCCGGCCGAGCCCGAGCAGACGTCCGCGCCGGCGCCGGCGGAACGCCAGGACGCGGAACCCGCCGGCGAAACCGTTACGCCTGTAACCGAAACCGCCGACAAGCCGTTCGATCCGGCCAGCCTGCCGTCCATCGACTCGATCACCGCCGACACCGACGTCACCGGCTTCCTGCGTCCCGGCGTGCCGCCGGAACTGACGCGTGCGGCGCTGCGCCGCGCCTGGACGTCCGATCCGGCGATCCGCGATTTTGTCGGCCTGGTCGAGAACGGCTGGGACTTCAACGATCCGAATGCCATGCCGGGTTTTGGCCCGCTCGATCCGAGCGAGGTCGCACGTCTGGCGGGACAGCTTTTGGGGCAGCTGCCGGATGCGGTTGCGTCCGAAACGACAAAGCCGCCTGCTGTGGCCGATGGCGAGACGAAGGCGCTCGCCGCCGAACATCGGAACCCGCCGTCGCCCGATGGCGAGCCGAGCGATGTGCAGCGCAACACAGACATTGATGCGGCGCAAAAGGAACCGCGCGACTCTTGAGCGCGCGCCTGCCCATCGGCTCTGCGGCTGCCCATCAATCCAGCGTGATATAGCCTGCAACTATTGACCGTCGCTTCATTGTGGCGATAGCTTTTAACTGTTCTAATGCACTTGTTCGCGGCGGGGAGGCGAGCGGTCCCGCGAACGAGAATAAAAACGATAAGGACCATGGCACAACGGGGACTGCAGGAAGCAATACGCGCCGTCGGCGGCGTGACCGAACTCGCGCGCCGCATCGGTATTTCACAGCCGTCCGTATCCAACTGGACCAAAATACCGGCCGAGCGCGTGCTCGCGGTCGAAGCCGTAAGCGGCGTTCCGCGCGCGACCTTGCGCCCCGACCTTTACGGCGAATCATCCATGGATGAAGTCGATCTTGCACGCGCTTCCGAATATGCCCTGCTCGCCAATGTGCTGACGCGCGCGCCCGACGCGAAGCTCCTGGCGCAGCTCGCCGAGCTGCGCGGCGATGCAACCCCGCTCGGCGTCGCTCATGTCGAACTGGCGGAAGCCGCCAAGAACGCCGACGTCGCCAAGATCGAGCGCGAGTTCTTCGACCTGTTCATCGGCATCGGCCGCGGCGAGCTTTTGCCCTACGCGTCGTATTATCTGACCGGCTTCCTGCACGAGCGGCCGCTGGCGCGGCTGCGCGAGGATCTAGCCGGCATGGGCGTCGAGCGCGCCGAGGGCGTGGCCGAGCCGGAGGATCATGCCGGCATTCTCTGCGAGATCATGGCGGGCCTGGCGAGCGGGCGCCTGCCGGCGCCGGCGGGGTCCGACCGCACCATCTTCGACAAGCACATGGCCCCCTGGATCGGCCGCTTCTTCGCCGATCTGGAGCGCGCCGAGGCGGCCGGCTTCTACCGGCGAATTGGAACCCTGGGTCGGGTGTTTATCGACATCGAAGCGGAGGCGTTCGCGCTGCCATCGTGAGCGGCGCGGGCGAAATGACGTCTTTCAAGGAGACTGGCGATGAAACAACAAAGCAACGTGAGAGTGGGGCGCCGCGATTTCCTGCGGGTGCTCGGAGCCGGTGCCGGTGCAGCGGTGACTCCCGCCGCCTTCGTCGCCGAGGCCCGCGCGGACTCGGAAAACAACAATGACAAGCGCAAGGCCCGCTACAAGGCGGATTCCGAGGACGTGAAAGCGTTCTACCGCGTCAACCATTATCCGAAGTGAGGAGGCACCCGTGCTGATCAAAAGAACAGAACGTCAGGCGCGTCGCGGCTCGCTCGCCGGTCTCGCCGCTCAGAGCAACGGGCTCGACCGCCGCACTTTCCTGCGCCGCTCCGGTCTCGCCGCCGGCGGGGTCGCAGCCTTCAGCGCGCTGCCGCTTGCCACCGTGCGCAAGGCCGATGCCGCCGCCGCCGGACCGCTCACCGCCGGCGCCACCATCCGCAAGAGCATCTGCACGCACTGCTCGGTCGGCTGCACCGTCACGGCGGAAGTCGCCAACGGCGTCTGGATCGGCCAGGAGCCGAGCTGGGATTCGCCGATCAACCGCGGTTCGCACTGCGCCAAGGGCGCGTCGGTGCGCGAGCTGGTCAGCGGCGAGCGCCGCCTGAAATATCCGATGAAGCTCGCCAACGGCCAGTGGACCCGCATCAAGTGGGAGCAGGCCATCAACGAGATCGGCGACAAGCTGATGGAGATCCGCGGCAAGTCGGGCGCCGACTCCGTCTACTGGCTCGGTTCGGCCAAGATGACGAACGAAGGCTCCTACCTGTTCCGCAAGCTCGGCGCGTTCTGGGGCACCAACAACACCGACCACCAGGCGCGCATCTGCCACTCGACCACCGTCACCGGCGTGGCCAATACCTGGGGCTACGGCGCGATGACCAACAGCTACACCGACATCCGCAACGCCAAGACCCAGATCATCATGGGCGGCAATCCGGCGGAGGCGCATCCGGTGTCGCTGCAGCACTTGATCGAAGGCGCCGAAATGCAGAAGGCGAACGTGATCGTCATCGATCCGCGTTTGACCCGCACCGCGGCGCACGCCACCGAATATGTCCGCATCCGGCCCGGCACCGACATCCCGGTGCTGTACGGGATCATGTGGCACATCATCAAGAACGGCTGGGAAGACAAGGAATTCATCAAGCAGCGCGTCTACGGCTACGAAGACGCACGCAAGGAGATGGAAAAGTGGACGCCGGAGGAGGTTGAGCGTGTGTCCGGCGTGCCCGGCGAGCAGCTCAAGCGCGTCGCCCAGATGTTCGCGACGCAGAAGCCCTCGACGCTGATCTGGTGCATGGGCCAGACCCAGCACACCGTCGGCACCGCCAACGTGCGGGCAAGCTGCATGCTGCTGCTGCTGACCGGCAACGTCGGCGGCCCCGGCATGGGCGCCAACATCTTCCGCGGCCACGACAACGTGCAGGGCGCGACCGACGTCGGGCTCGATATCGTGACGCTGCCGTTCTACTACGGCCTCGTCGAAGGCGCCTGGAAGCACTGGTCGCGCGTCTGGGAGGTCGACTACAACTATCTGCTCGGCCGTTTCGACGACAAGAAGATCATGGAAACGCCCGGCATCCCGCTGACGCGTTGGTTCGACGCGGTGAACCTGCCGAAGGATCAAGTCGCCCAGAAAGATAACCTCAAGGCGATGTTCATCCAGGGCCACGCCTCGAACTCGATCACGCGCATCCCCGAGTCGCTGAAGGGCTTGAAGGCGCTCGAGCTCCTCGTGGTCGCCGACCCGCATCCGACGACGTGGGCTTCGCTCGCGGTTCACGCCGGCCGCAAGGACAACATGTACCTGCTGCCGGTGGCGACCCAGTTCGAATGCCGCGGCTCGCGCGTGGCCTCCAACCGCGCCCTGCAATGGGGCGAACAGATCGTCAAGCCGATCTTCGAAGCCAAGGACGATCTCGAGGTGATGTACCTCATCGCCAAGAAGTGCGGCTTCGCCGATCAGATGTTCAAGAACATCAAGGTCGAAAACAACGTGCCGGTGGCCGAGGACATCCTGCGGGAAATGAACCGCGGCAGCTTCTCGACCGGTTACTGCGGCCAGTCGCCGGAGCGCTTGAAGTCGCACATGGCGCACCAGGCCGATTTCGACATGCTGACGCAGCGCGCCACCACGGGCCCGAACAAGGGCGATTACTACGGCCTGCCGTGGCCGTGCTGGGGCACGCCCGAGGTCAAGCATCCGGGCACGCCTTTGCTCTACAACACCAACCTCGCGGCCATGGACGGCGGCGGCTGCTTCCGTGCCCGCTTCGGCGTCGAACGCGAGGAGAAGCGGCCGGACGGCACGACCGTGAAGGTCAACTTGCTGGCCGAGGGCTCCTATTCCAAGGATTCGGAGATCAAGGACGGCTATCCCGAATTCACGCTGGGCGTGCTCAAGAAGCTCGGCTGGGACAAGGACCTCACCGAGGCCGAGATGGCGGTGATCAACAAGATCAACCCGACCACCCCGGACGCCGTTTCCTGGTCGATCGACCTGTCGGGCGGCATCCAGCGCGTCGCGCTCAAGCACGGCTGCATCCCGTACGGCAACGCCAAGGCGCGCATGAACGCCTTCGGCCTGCCGGACCCGATCCCGGTGCACCGCGAGCCGATCTACACGCCGCGCGTCGAGCTGGTGTCGAAATATCCGACGCTGCCCGACGCCAAGCAGTTCCGCCTGCCGAACATCGGCTTCACGGTGCAGAAGGCGGCGGTCGACAAGGGCATCGCCAAGCAGTTCCCGCTCATCCTCTCGTCCGGCCGCCTGGTCGAATACGAGGGCGGCGGCGAGGAGACCCGGTCCAACAAGTGGCTGGCCGAGCTGCAGCAGACGATGTTCATCGAGATCAACCCCGCCGACGCCGCCGACCGCGGCATCAAGGACGGCGGGCTGGTCTGGGTGACCGGCGCCGAGAACGGCTCGAAGGCCAAGGTCACCGCGCTCGTCACCGAGCGCGTCGGCAAGGGCGTCGCCTGGATGCCCTTCCATTTCGGCGGCTGGTTCGGAGGTCAGGATCTGCGCGCGAACTACCCGGCGGGCACCGATCCGGTGGTGCTCGGCGAAAGCGCCAACACCATCACGACCTACGGCTACGATCCTGCGACTGGCATGCAGGAGCCCAAAGTCACCCTGTGCCAGATCTCGGCGGCTTAAGGAGACACGACCATGGCTCGAATGAAGTTTCTCTGCGACGCCGACCGTTGCATCGAATGCAACGCTTGCGTCACCGCCTGCAAGAACGAGCACGAGGTGCCCTGGGGCATCAACCGGCGGCGCGTCGTCACGCTCAATGACGGCAAGCCGGGCGAGCGCTCGATCTCGATGGCCTGCATGCACTGCACCGACGCGCCCTGCGCGGCGGTCTGCCCGGTGAACTGCTTCTACACTACGGCCGACGCCGTCGTGCTGCACTCCAAGGACCTGTGCATCGGCTGCGGTTACTGCTTCTACGCCTGCCCGTTCGGCGCGCCGCAGTATCCGAAAGTCGGCAACTTCGGGTCGCGCGGCAAGATGGACAAGTGCACCTACTGCGCCGGCGGCCCGGAAGCCGACGGCAGCAAGGCCGAGTACGAGAAATACGGCGCCAACCGGCTGGCCGAAGGCAAGCTGCCGCTGTGCGCCGAGATGTGCTCGACCAAGTCGCTGCTCGCCGGCGACGGCGAGATCATCGCCCAGATCTACAAGGAGCGCGTGGTCAAGCGCGGCTACGGCTCCGGCGCCTGGGGCTGGAAGACCGCATACAAGGAAACGATCGCA
>DASRGB010000059.1:0-2273 GCA_035651255.1 Pseudolabrys sp. | reverse complement strand
GCGGGGATCGTCGAGCGCGACGACGAACCGCCGCCCCGCCTCGGCCAGCGCCGCGCACAGGCTCCCGTCCGGGCGCCGCGAGGCGACCGCGGCGTCGGCGCTGCCGCGCTGCAGCGCCGCCGCGGCCAGCTCGGCCAGGGTATCGGCGGCAAAGGCATCCGCCTCGCCGCCGCCGGCGCGCGCGAGCAGCGCCGCGGTCACCGCGTCGCACCACGCGGCAAAGCGGCCCGCCACTCCGACAACCACCCGCAGCATCGCCGAGTTCTAGGGGATTCCCACGGGAATCGGAATGTGATTCAAGCTTCCCGGCTGGGGGAGCTTGATGATGAAGGGCTACGAACTGACGGATTTCGAGTGGAGCGTGATCGCGCCGTTGCTGCCGAACAAGCCGCGCGGGGTGCCGCGGGTGGACGACCGGCGGGTGCTGAACGGCATTTTCTGGGTATTGCGCACCGGCGCGCCGTGGCGGGCGCTGCCGAACGAGTACCGGCCGCACACGACCTGCCACAACCGCTTTGTGCGCTGGCGCAAAGCCGGGGTCTGGGACCGCGTGATGGCGGCGGTCAGCCAGGCCTATGACGGCGAGGTGCAGATGATCGACAGCACCTCGGTGCGCGTGCATCAGCATGCCGCCAACTCAAAAAAAGCCACCCGGATCGCTGTATGGGCCGCTCGCGCGGTGGGCTGACCACCAAGGTCCACGCGCTCACCGACGCGCATGGCCTGCCCTTGGAGCTGGTACTGACGCCGGGCCAGGCCGGCGATTGCCCGGTCGCCGCGCGTCTGCTCGGGCATCTGCGCGAGAACACGATCGTGCTCGCCGACAAGGCCTACGACGCCGACTGGCTGCGCCGGCAGATCGACGCCGCCGGGGCCGCGCCCAACATTCCGCCGATGGTGCATCGCCGCTGGAAGCCGTGCTTCAGCCCGGCGCTCTACCGCGCGCGCAATCGGATCGAACGCTTCTTCAACCGCATCAAGCACTTCCGACGCCTCGCCACGCGCTACGAAAAGCACGCCGCTAACTTCCTCGCCATGCTCAAACTCGCCGCAACCCAACTCTGGTTGCGCCATAATGAGTCTGTGACCTAGAGTTCCGATACGAGTTCCGCTGCGCCACTGCTGGATGCAAAGGCCACCGGATCATGTGCACTGATTGGGAGATGGGTGAGTCGTACCGGCGCTGGCGCGACCAGTACGGTGATCGCTGGGAGCCGATGTTCCGGCAGCGGTATGAACGCGCGATGATCGAAAAGAACGACACGCATTTCTACGTCGGCAACATGCACGGGCATCAAGACACTTGGCTGATTGTCGGCCTGTTCTACCCGCCGAAGCCGGCTATGGGTGACTTGTTCGATGCCCTCAGGTCTTCCAGCGCTTAGCGGCAGCGTTCTTCGCAATCTCGCGGCGCCGCTTAGCGCTCAGGCTTGCGGCGCGCGCCTTACCGCCGCGCGAGCCAAGTTCCGCCGCCGCCGACCGCGCCTGATCGATCTCTTCCTCTTCCTCGCCGGTGGCGATGCGCATGACCTTGACGGACATGCCGATCACGTCAGCGGGGCGCTTCGCTCCGCGAGGGCCTTTAGGCATTGGGTGTGACCTTCTGCCAGAGGGCGAGTAACTCGGCTGCGGTTGTTCTGGCTTCGCTCCAATTTTCATCGTGGTGAACGCCTTGATTGATCCACGATTTATGAGTTTGGCCGTCGAAGCGATCAATGATTTTGCCGTTTTGCTCCAGCACATACATCGGCCATGTACCGTTGCCCATTCGGCCGATCCGAAGCACTACCGAGCCGTACTCGCCGGCAAAAAGCAGGTTGGCCAGCGCCATGCGCAGATACCTTGGTGGCTTGCTCAGGCGCCCTTCGGCGACAAGATCGGCGAGCGTCACAGTCTCGGGCAGCAAGTCGACCATCGTCCCTCCATCTGCTTTCCGATAAGCATATGGGATCGGAAGAGCGGACGCGAGGGCGGGGGTGAGCCGCATCAACGGCTGTTACACTGAAACTGAGACACTACCCCCCGCCGCGCGATTGACAGGGCCGGTTTTGCCGGTGTAGCGAGCGGCGGCGTCATGACCCGATTTTCCCCGCTCACCGAACGGGTGGCCGGAACCGGGGCGGCCGCCTGGACCATCCACCAGGCCGCCGCGCGGCTGCGCGACGCCGGCGAGGACGTCATCTTCCTGACCGTCGGCGATCCCGACCAGGCGCCGCCCGCGCCGGTGATCGAGGCGACGGTGGCGGCTTTGCGCGCGCACCGCACCGGCTATT
>DASRGB010000058.1:0-15467 GCA_035651255.1 Pseudolabrys sp. | reverse complement strand
TTGGGACTGGCGGACTTGCGGAAAAAATCCTCCGAAGCGCGTAAGAGCGCGACGGAGGTCGACGAAGCCTCGACGTCGCGAGGTGTCGAGGCCCGTGGGTCCGATCGGACCCACAGGCGTCCCGCGCGCCCTCGGTACTTTTTCCGGGAGCGATGCGGAAACTGGGAATGCGGCTCACCCCGGGCCGATCAAAGAACAGGGGCGATGACGCATGCCTGCTTCCACCCTCCAGGGGAGGGTGAAGCGCCGCCCCTCCTCGCCATGAGGCTCGACCCACCCTGAAAGGGGAGGGTGACGCGCCGGCTCCTCACCATCAGGGGAGCCGTCTATAATACTCACAACAGATTTCAAGGAGTTCACCATGTCACAAGCGGCGGAGAAGCACGCGGGAAAACCGGCGCTGTCGCTCAAGGATTCCGATTTCGTCTGGCAAGACCCGCTCGATATTGAGAGCGAGCTGTCGGAAGACGAGCGCATGGTGCGCGATTCGACGCGCGGCTTCGCGCAGGACACGCTGATGCCGCGCATCGTCGAAGCCTGGCGCGAGGAGAAATACGACCCCACGCTGATCCCGCAGATGGGCAAGCTCGGCCTGCTCGGCTCCACCATCCCGGAAGACTACGGCGGCGCCGGCTTAGGCTACGTCGCCTACGGTCTGATCGCGCGCGAACTCGAGCGCGTCGACAGCGGCTACCGCTCCACCATGTCGGTGCAGTCCTCGCTGGTGATGTACCCGATCTACGCCTACGGCTCGGAGGCGCAGCGCCGCAAATATCTGCCGCGGCTTGCCAAAGGCGAGATCATCGGCTGCTTCGGCCTGACCGAGCCCGACCACGGCTCCGACCCCGGCTCGATGGTGACGCGCGCCGAGAAGGTCGCCGGCGGCTACAAGCTCAACGGCGCCAAGACCTGGATCTCCAACGCCCCGGTCGCCGACATCGCCGTGGTCTGGGCCAAGCTCGACGGCAAGATCCGCGGCTTCATCGTCGAGCGCGGCACCAAGGGTTTCGCCACGCCCAAGATCGCAGGCAAACTGTCGTTGCGCGCCTCGGTCACCGGCGAGATCGTACTTTCCGACTGCGTGGTGCCGGAGGACAATCTGCTGCCGAACGTGTCCGGTCTCGCCGGCCCCTTCGGCTGCCTCAACAATGCGCGCTACGGCATTTGCTGGGGCGCCATGGGCGCCGCCGAATTCTGCTGGCACGCGGCGCGCGCCTACGTGCTCGAGCGCAAGCAGTTCGGCCGCCCGCTCGCCGCCAATCAGCTGATCCAGAAAAAGCTTGCCGACATGCAGACCGAGATCGCGCTGGGTCTGGCCGGCGCGCTCAGGCTCGGCCGCATGCTCGAGCAGGGCAGGGCGGCGCCGCCCTCGATCTCGCTGATGAAGCGCAACAATTGCGGCAAGGCGCTCGACATCGCGCGGCTTTCGCGCGACATGCACGGCGGCAACGGCATTTCCGAGGAGTATCACGTGATGCGGGTTCTATCGAACCTCGAGACCGTCAACACCTACGAGGGCACGCACGACATCCATGCCTTGATCCTCGGCCGCGCCCAGACCGGCATCCAGGCGTTCTTTTGAAAAACGTTTCCCTTGTCATGCGCGGGCTTGACCCGCGCATCCCGCTTAGGCAGGCACAGTGCGTCGCTAAGCGAGATGGCCGGGACAAGCCCGGCCATGACAAGCAATGGACATATTGACCGCTTCGTTCCTGGTCGGCGCCGGCACGCTCGCCGGGGTCACCGCCTCGCTGGTCGGCGGCGCCGCGGTCGTGCTCTATCCGGCGGCGATTGCCGTCGGCGTGCCGCCGCAGGCCGCCGCCGTCACCGTGCTGGTGTCGCTGATGCCCGGCATTTTCCTCGCCGCGCTCGCCGACCGTTCGCAACTGCCGCCGTTCAACCGCGACTTCGTCAGCTTGATCGTCATCTCGATCACCGGCGCCGCGCTCGGCGGCGCCTGCCTGCTGCTGACGCCGGGGCCGTTGTTCGCCAAGATCGTGCCGCTGCTGCTCGCCTTCGCCACCGCGGTGTTCGCGCTGTCGGGCCGCATCGGCGCCTGGATGCAGCGGCGCGCCGCCGACCGCGGCCACGAGATCCGGTTCAACGTGTCGAGCCTCAAGGTGCTGCTGCCGGTGTCGTTCTACGGCGGCTATTTCAACGCCGGCGTCGGCATCATGCTGCTCGGCGTGTTCAGCGTCGCCACCGGCGGCGACTACCGCTCGGCCAACGTCGCCAAGAACCTGGTGTCGAGCCTCAATGGGCTCGCCGCCAGCATCGTCTTCATCGCGCAGGGCGCGGTGCATTGGCCGCCGACGCTGGCGCTGATGGCCGGCACCATCATGGGCGGGCTCGCCGGCTCCTATCTGGCGCGCATCGTGCCGCAAGCGATCGTGCGCGTCCTCGTCGTCATGGCCGGCGTGGCGCTGACGCTGGCCATGGCGCGCAAATACTGGTTCTAGCGGTGGCCGTGCACACCATCCTCCTGCTGCTCGCCGCCGGCGTCGCCGGCGGCATGCTGACGGCGCTGGTCGGCGGCGCCGCGGTCGTCACCTATCCGGCGCTGATCGCCGCCGGCATCCCGCCGCTGCCCGCCACCACCTGCAATCTCACCGCCTCCTTCCCCGGCTCGTTCCTCGCCGCGCTGTCCGACCGCAGGCAGTTGCCGCGCTTCAACCGCGACTTTGTCGCGATGTGTCTGGCCTCGATGATCGGGGCGGCCTGCGGCGCACTGCTGCTGCTGGCGACGCCGGGGCGGCTGTTCGAAATCCTGGTGCCGCTGCTGCTCGGCTTTGCCACCGTGCTGTTTGCCTTCGCCGAGCGGGCAAGCCACTGGCTGCGGGCGCGCGCCCACAGGCGCGGGCGCACCATCGAATTCAGCGTCACCAGCCTCAAGGTGCTGCTGCCGGTGTCGTTCTACGGCGGTTATTTCGGCGCCGGCGTCGGCGTGCTCATTCTCGGCGTGATGTCGGTCGCCACCCACGGCGACTACCGCTCCGCCAACGTCGCCAAGAACCTGGTGACGAGCCTCAACAGCGCCGCCGCCGCCGCCGTGTTCATTACGCAAGGCACGGTGGTCTGGCCGCAGACGCTGACGCTGATGGCGGGCAGCATCGCCGGCGGGCTGCTCGGCGCCTCGATCGCCAAGATCGTGCCGCACGCGGTGATGCGGGTCGCCGTGGTCGCGGTCGGCGCGCTGCTGACGGCGGTGTTTGCCTGGCGCTACTGGTTCTAGCGCGCGGCGGCCGCGGCCTGTCGTGCCAGCGCGACGACGCGCCCGGTCATGGCGCTGCCGGCTTCCGCCAGTTGATCGACCACGGTGAAATGATTGGCGCCGGCGATCTCGCCATAGCGGGTTTGCACGTTCCCCCGCCGCCAGGTCTCGACGATGCTGCGGGTCTGGCGCAGGAACTCGGACGTCTCGAGCGTGCCCACCACGGCGTCGAGCGCGCGGCCTGCCGGCACCGGCCAGAACAGCGGCGACACCGCGCGCGCGGACTGCTCATCGAGCCCCAGTACCTGATACTGCTTAGTCTTGGTCAGCGGCGTCATGTCGTAGATGCCCGACGCCGCGTAGATGGCCGGCACCAGATCGGCGGGCGCCTCGGGCGCCAGCGCCGTCCAGTCGGTCGCCAACAGGCAGGCGGCGAGATGCGCGCCGGCCGAATGGCCGTAGACGAAAATGCGTTTGCGAAATTTGCGCCACAGAAACAGGCTGGCCGCGCGCATCTGCTCGATGATGGCCGCGACCGTGACCTGCGGGCACAGATCGTAACCGACGACCGCGACCGTGACGCCGTGGGCGTTGGGGCCCGCCGCCATGTGGCTGAAGCTCGACGGATCGAGCGCGCGCCAGCCGCCGCCGTGGATGAACATAGCGAGCGGCGCCTCGGCGCCGGCGGCAAACAGATCGATGATCTGGCGCGGCGACGGGCCGTAGGACAGGCCGAGCTCGGCCTTGCGCGCGGCGGCGCGGTAGGCCGCGGCATCGCGCACCCGGCGCGCGGCGATGGCGGGATTTTCCGGCACCCGCGCGTGGTTGTCGTATTCTTTTTCGTAGTCGATGGTCATGCGGCTCTCCAAAGTCCGCGCGACATTGCGGCAAGGCGGCAAAGCACACAAGCCTGTCGTACCGGCCGGGCGCAGGCGAGCCGGGACTCGCACACCGCGCTTGATCGAGCGGCGCGCGGCGGATGGGTCCGCTCGCGCGGGGACGACAGCGGAAAGGAAAACCGCTATTTCTTTGCCATGAAAGTCGACGGCAGGGACAGGCGCACCATCTGGCTCGAGAGCGACGGCAAAAGCGTCGGCATCATCGACCAGACGCTCCTGCCGCACCGCCTGGCGACGTGCCGCGTCGCCACGCTTGCCGAGGCTGCGCGCGCCATCAAGACCATGCAGGTGCGCGGCGCGCCGCTGATCGGCGCCACGGCGGCCTACGGCGTCTGGCTTGCCCTGCGCGAGGACGCGTCCGACGAAAATCTCGAGCGCGCCTGTGCCGCGCTCATGGCGACGCGGCCGACCGCCGTCAATCTGAAGTGGGCGCTCGACGCGATGCTCGGCGCGGTGCGCAACCGGCCGCGCGGCGAAAGGGCCGCGGCCGCCTTGCGCCGCGCCAATGAAATCGCCGAGGAAGACGTCGCGATCAACAAGGCGATCGGCCGGCATGGCCTGCCGCTGATCGAGGCGATCGCGGCAAAGAAGCAAAGCGCACCCGTCAACGTGCTGACGCACTGCAACGCCGGCTGGCTCGCCACCGTCGATTGGGGCACGGCGACGGCGCCGATCTACATGGCGCACGACAAGGGCGTGGCCGTGCACGTCTTTGCCGACGAGACCCGGCCGCGCAATCAGGGCGCCTCGCTCACCGCCTGGGAGCTCGGGCATCACGGCGTGCCGCACACCGTGATCCCCGACAATACCGGCGGCCACCTCATGCAGCGCGGTCTGGTGGACCTGGTGATCGTCGGCGCCGACCGCGTCACCGCGCAAGGCGACGTCTGCAACAAGATCGGCACGTATCTCAAGGCGCTCGCCGCCAAGGACAACGGCGTGCCGTTCTACGTCGCGCTGCCGTCGCCGACCATCGACTTCGGCATCGACGACGGCGCCGCAATCCCGATCGAGCAGCGCAGCGCCGACGAAGTCGCGACCATGACCGGCAAGACCAAAGACGGCCGCATCGAAACCGTGCAGATCATCCCCGACGGATCGGCGGTCGCCAATTACGGCTTCGACGTGACGCCGGCGCGGCTCGTCACCGGGCTGATCACCGAGCGCGGCGTCATCAAGGCCGCGCGCCCGGCGCTGAAAGCAGCATTCCCCGAGCGGGCGTGATAGTATCGCTCATTCCGGGGCGCGCCGGAGGGGCGAACCCGGAATCCGGAGCCCAAGGCTCGGCGTGTGGGCTCTGGATTCCGCCTGCGGCCCTTCGGGCCGTCCCGGAATGACAGGAGATTTTGCAAATGTCCTTCGCCGCCACAAAGCTGGAACCGCCGGTCGACGGCCGCCAGTCGGAGACGGCGCTCGCCGTGGCGCGCGGCGCCGCGCGACTCCTGCACGCCCACGGCTTCTGCGTGGTGAGCGAACTGCCGCTGCCGTCGGGCCGCCGGGCCGACCTCGTCGCGCTCGATGCCGGCGGCGAAATCTGGATCGTCGAGATCAAGTCCTCGATTGCCGATTTCCGCGCCGATCAGAAATGGCAGGACTACCGGGCCCATTGCGACCGGCTGTTCTTCGCCACCACGGTGGACGTGCCCTGCGACATCTTTCCGCCGGACACCGGGCTGATCGTGGCCGACGCCTTCGGCGCGCATTTCCATTGTGAGGCGCCCGAGCACCGCCTGCCGGCGGCGACGCGCAAAGCCATGATGCTGCTGTTTGCCCGCGCCGCGGCGCTGCGTCTGCAATCGCTCGCCGATCCGACCGGGCCGTATGGGGATATTTCCTGACCGTCATTCCGCGGCGCGTGCGCAGCACGTGGAACCCGAGATCCGGGGCCGCGATCCAAAGCCTCACATTGCTGCTCTGGATTCCGGATCCGGCGCTTCGCGCCGCCCCGGAATGACGAGTGATCAGCGCGGCGCCCGTTTCGCCAGGATGCGCTGCAAGGTGCGGCGATGCATGTTGAGCCGGCGCGCCGTCTCGGAAACGTTGCGGCCGCACAATTCGTAGATGCGCTGGATGTGCTCCCAGCGCACGCGGTCTGCCGACATCGGATTTTCCGGCGGCTCGATCTTCTTGTTGTCGACCGCGAGCAGGGCGGCGACCACGTCGTCGGCATCCGCGGGCTTGGAGAGATAGTCGACCGCACCGAGCTTCACGGCGGTCACCGCGGTGGCGATATTGCCGTAGCCGGTGAGGATGATGGCGCGGGCTTCGGGACGGCGGCGCTTGAGCGCGGAAATCACGTCGAGGCCGTTGCCGTCGCCGAGCCGCATGTCGACCACGGCAAAGGCGGGCGCGGCTTTCTCGACCTGGGCGAGACCCTCGGCGACCGATTCCGCGGTGGTCACGACAAAGCCGCGCTGCTCCAGCGCTTTGGCCAGCCGCTGCAGGAAAGAGTGGTCGTCTTCGACGATCAGCAGCGATCGCTCGCTCGGGATCGCCTCTTTTGACGCGCGTTCCGCAACGTCGCTCATAGCCATATCCACGCGGTCACCCCGTTTATTCATGCTGCGGTATAACGGCGCACATAGGTACGGTTTTGACCTATCTCAAGCAATGGCGAAGGTTAACGGCCGTTCAAAGTCTTGCCGCCGCCAACGCATGCGGACCACCGCGCCGTGGTCCGGAATGGCTCGATTCTCGAAGGTCAGCCGGGCACCGGATCGCTCGAGCAGCGTTTTGGCGATGAAAAAGCCCAGACCGAGCCCGGCCGACTCGTCTTCGCCGGCCGCCGGGCTGTGGCGGCGGCTGGTAACATAAGGCTCGCCGATGCGCGCCATGATCTCCGACGCGAAACCGGGGCCGTCGTCGCTGACCGAGACTTCGACGGTGTCCTCGGTCCATTGCGCGCCCACCACCACGCGGGCGCGGGCGAAATCGACGGCGTTTTCCAGAAGATTGCCGAGGCCGTAAAGGATCGCCGGGTTGCGGCCGCCGGTCGGCTCCGAACGGCGGTCGTCGGGCAGCGCCACCTCGATGGCGATGCCGAAATTGCGGTGCGGCGCGATCACCTCCTCGATCACCGCCGACAGCGGCACGCGCGGGAACGGTTCGCCGTCCGACGACAGTTCGGTCAGCTTGCCGAGGATGTCGCGGCAGCGCGTCGCCTGCTCGCGCAAGAGCCGGACATCCTCGCCCTGCGCGCTGTCCGGGGCAATCGCGTTTTCCAGCTCCTTGGCGATCACGGCGATGGTGGAAAGCGGCGTGCCGAGTTGGTGCGCGGCGGCGGCGGCGAGCCCGTCAAGCTGCGACAGGTGCTGCTCGCGCGTCAGCACCAACTCGGTCGCGGCGAGCGCGTCGGCGAGCTGGCGCGACTCCTCGGTGATCTGCCAGGCGTAGACGCCGATGAAACCGATGGCGATGAGGATCGAGAGCCAGACCCCCATCATGTAGATCGGCGGCAGCTTGAGCGGGGTCTCGCCGCTCCACGGCAGAGGCAGATGCACGAACACCAGAAGCGTGGCGCAGACAATGGCGAAGCCGCCGAGCGTCAGCGTGAAGCGCGGCGGCAGCGCGGTCGCCGAAAACAGCACCGGGCCGAGAAACATGAAGGCGAACGGATTCTGCAGGCCGCCGGTCAGGAACAGCAGCACCGCGAGCTCGGCGATGTCGAAGGCGAGCAGCCAGGCGGCGCGGTCGGGATCGAGCCGCTGCGCCATCTGGAAACGCATGCGCAGCGCCACGTTCAGCCAGGCCGCGAGCGCGATCACCGACAGGCAGGCATAGATCGGCAATTCGAAGCCGAGCCCGAAATCGACGCCGACGACGGCGATGGTCTGGCCGATGATGGCGAGCCAGCGCAGCCGCACCAGGGTGTCGAGCCGCACGTTGCGGCGCGGATGGTTCTCGGCGAGCTCGAGCGCGGGCATGGCGGCAATGATAGCACGCGCGGCGCCGACCGTTCGCCGCCGCGGGGGCTTGCGCTTGCCGCGGCGGAGCGTCACATCTCGGCGTCATGGCTGCCGCCAATACCGACGCCGTCGCGGTCGACCGCCTGGTCAAGCTCTACAAGGGCCTGGCCGCGGTCGACGGCATCTCGTTTCGTCTCGCGCCCGGCTCGATCACCGGCCTGCTCGGCGGCAACGGCGCCGGCAAGACCACCACCATCGCCATGATCATGGGTCTGGTCACGCCGACCGCCGGCACCGTTTGCGTGCTCGGCGCGCGCATGCCGAACGAGCGCTACCGCGTGCTGCATCGCATGAATTTCGAGAGCCCCTATGTCGATATGCCGACGCGGCTCACCGTGCGGCAGAACCTGTCGGTGTTCGCGCAGCTCTACGGCGTCGCCGACATCGGCGCCCGCATCGCCGAGCTGGCGCGCGATCTCGATCTCGCCGAGTTCCTCGATCGCCCGAACGGCAAGCTGTCGGCCGGCCAGAAGACGCGGGTGTCGCTCGCCAAGGCCCTGCTCAACAAGCCCGAGGTGCTGCTGCTCGACGAGCCCACCGCCTCGCTCGATCCCGACACCGCCGACTGGGTGCGCTCGCGGCTCGAGGCCTACCGCCGCGACAATCACGCCACCATCCTGCTCGCCTCGCACAACATGAACGAGGTCGAGCGGCTGTGCGAGCGCGTCGTCATCATGAAGCGCGGCCGCATCGAGGACGACGACACCCCGGCACACCTCTTGTCGCGCTACGGCCGCGAGACGCTGGAGGAGGTCTTCCTCGACGTCGCGCGCGGCCGGCGCAACGCGCGCGAGGCCGCGCAATGATCGGAAGCGACGTCGGTATGAGCTTCTCGGTGAAGCGCGTCTCCGCCATGGTGCGGCGCTACTGGTATCTGCTGCGATCGTCGTGGCCGCGCATCCTCGACCTGATCTATTGGCCGACGGTGCAGATGCTGATGTGGGGCTTCCTGCAAATGTATGTATCGCAGAATGCCGGCGGTGGCCCGTTCGTACGCGCCGCCGGCGTGTTCATCGGCGCGGTACTGTTGTGGGACATCCTGTTCCGCGGCCAGCTCGGCTTTTCGATTTCCTTCCTGGAGGAAATGTATTCGCACAACCTCGCCAACATCATGATGTCGCCGCTGCGGCCGGTCGAGTTCATCAGCGCGCTGATGATCATGAGCGTGATCCGGCTGTCGATCGGCATGATCCCGGTGTCGCTGCTGGCGATCGCCTTCTTCGGCTTCAATCTGTGGGCGCTCGGTCTTGCGCTCGCGGCCTTCTTCGCCAATCTGCTGCTGACCGGCTGGGCGGTCGGGATTTTTGTCGCCGGCCTCTTGCTGCGCAACGGCATGGGTGCCGAGAGCATGGCCTGGACCATCATGTTCCTGTTCCTGCCGCTGACCTGCGTCTACTATCCGGTCGCGGTGCTGCCGGCCTGGCTGCAATACGTCGCCTGGTCGCTGCCGCCGACCTACGTGTTCGAAGGCATGCGCGCCCTGCTCATCGACCACGTCTTCCGCGCCGACCTGATGCTCGAAGCCCTGGCCTTCAACGTCGTTTTGTTCGCGGCTGCGTCATATGCATTTTTGCGGCTGCTGCAGAGCGCCCGGGTCCAGGGCACACTGCTGCAGACCGGCGAATAGGCGGTAAAACTTAAGTGTTATGAATACGTTGGAACCCCGGCCGGCGTTGTAAACCGGACGCGAAGAACTTATTTCTAATATTGACGCTATGACAGAAAAACGACAGTCTGCTGCAGCGCAGCAGGGGCTGGGGACTGAGTCCATGGCGATCGGCGAATTCGACGGCGCGGCAACGCTGCCGGGCGATAGCGGCACCGTGCTGGCGACGCCGATGTACTGGTTTTACGAAATGGGCCACGCCGCGCTCAATCCGTCGCGCGCCTTTGCCGACGCCACGCGGCTGTTCTTCAAGAATCCGGCCAATCCGCTCGCCCACACCAGCTACGGCAAGTCGGTCGCCGCGGCGATGGAGTTGTTCGAGCGCTCGACGCGCCGCTACCAGAAGCCGGATTGGCACATCCACGAGACGGTGATCGGCGCCGAACACGTGCCGGTGCACATCAACACGGTCTGGCAGCGCCCGTTCTGCAAGCTGCAGCACTTCGAGCGCGCCTTTGCGCGCAGCCCGCGCCGGCCGCAGCCGAAGCTGCTGATCGTGGCGCCGATGTCGGGCCATTACGCGACGCTGCTGCGCGGCACGGTCGAGACCTTCCTGCCCAATCACGACGTCTACATCACCGAATGGTCGGACGCGCGCATGGTGCCGCTCGGCGAGGGCCGCTTCGACCTCGACGACTATATCGACTACGTCATCTCCATGCTGCACGTCCTCGGCGGCGACTGCCATGTCATCGCGGTGTGCCAGCCCTCGGTGCCGGTGCTGGCGGCGATCGCGCTGATGGAGGCGGACAAGGACCCCTACGTGCCGCATTCCATGACGCTGATGGGCGGGCCGATCGACACGCGGATCAATCCGAACGGCGTCAACAGACTGGCGGCGAGCCGCGGCATCAACTGGTTCCGGCGCAACGTCATCACCAAGGTGCCGTTCCCGCATCCGGGCGTGATGCGCGACGTCTATCCGGGCTTCCTGCAGCTGCACGGCTTCGTCAGCATGAACCTCGACCGTCATATCGAGGCGCACCGCAACCTGTTCCTCAACCTGGTCAAGGGCGACGGCGACTCGGCGCAGAAGCACCGCGAGTTCTACGACGAATATCTCGCCGTCATGGATCTGGCCGCCGAGTTCTATCTGCAGACCGTCGACACCGTGTTCATCCGTCACGCGCTGCCGAAAGGCGAGATGACGCATCGCGGCCGCAAGATCGATCCTTCGGCCATCAGGCGCGTCGCGCTGATGACGGTCGAGGGCGAGAACGACGACATTTCCAGCGTCGGCCAGACCGCGCCGGCGCACGAGCTGTGCGCCAATATCCCGGACGACTGCAAGGTGCATTACGTGCAGCCGGGCGTCGGCCATTACGGCGTCTTCAACGGCTCGCGGTTCCGCGCCGAGATCGCGCCGCGCATCGCCGATTTCGTGCTGTCGCACAACGGCGCCCGGCGCGCCGCGGCGGCCGTCAAGATCCGCGCCGTCAGCTAGGCGCGCCGCCGCCCGGTTCCGGCCGCCGCTGTTTCGCGCTCGCAAAGGGACTTCGAGAGCGATGCCGCCTGTGGCAATATCGCCGCCCGGTCCGAGTCGGCACGGATGAGGCTCATGCAGCGCGCTTTGCTCTATCGCCGGTCGAGCGAGCCCTCGGCCATCAACATCGTTTTCGACCGCGAGGTCTATCTGGTGCGCGTGCGCCGCCACCGCCAGGCGCGCCGTTACACGCTGCGCATCCATTCCGCCACGCGCGAAGTGCTGCTCACCATGCCGCCGCGCGGCAGCCTCAAGCAGGCGCGCGAATTCGCCGAAAAGCACGGCGGCTGGATCGCGGCGCGCCTCGACCGCTTGCCGCAGCCCGCGCCCTTCGCCCACGGCACGGTTCTGCCGCTCAGGGGCGTCGACCACCGCATCGCGCACCGGCCCGGCGCGCGCGGCACGGTCTGGATCGAGGAGGCCGGCGAGCGCCTGCTGTGCGTTGCCGGCGAAGCCCCGCATGTGCCGCGCCGCGTCCGCGACTTTCTCAAGCGCGAGGCGAAAAAGGATCTCGAGGCCGCGAGCCGCAATGCGGCGGCGATGCTCGGCGTCGCCGTCAAGCGCGTTTCGATCCGCGACCAGTCGAGCCGCTGGGGCTCGTGCTCGACCACCGGGGTGTTGTCCTATTCCTGGCGGCTGATCCTGGCGCCGCCTTTCGTGCTCGACTATCTCGCCGCGCACGAAGTCGCGCATCTCGTGGAAATGAACCATTCGCGGCGGTTCTGGCGGCTGGTCGAGCGCATCTGCCCGCACGTCACCCGGGCGAAGACCTGGCTCGACGTCAACGGCGGCAATCTGCACCGCTACGGAGCGGCGCTGAAATAGCCCGCACCGTCCTCGCCGCTGGCTTGGCCCGGCGACATAGGCTACTCACTCGTCATGCCCGGCCTTGTGCCGGGCATCTCGCTTAGGGACGCAATGCCTTCATAAGCGGGATGGCCGGGACCAGCCCGGCCATGGCCAAGGAAAGCTCCGCATGCTCCGTCCCGGCACCTTCGCGCTCACCGCCCTGCTCGCCGGCTTGAGCGCGGTCGGCCCGCTCACCACCGACATGTACCTGCCGTCGATGCCCGACATCGCGCGTTTGCTCGGCGCCTCCACCGCGCAGGTGCAGCTCACCATCTCCTCCTATCTGATCGGCTTTGCCGCCGGGCAGATCGTCTACGGTCCGGTTTCCGACCGCCACGGCCGCAAGCCGGTGCTGCTCGCGGCGATCGCGCTCTATTGCGCGGCGAGCCTTGCCTGCGCCCTGGCGCCGTCGATCGAGATGCTGATCGCGGCGCGGTTCGCGCAGGCGCTCGGCGGCTCCGGCGGCATCGTGCTCGCCCGCGCCATGGTGCGCGACCTTTATGCCGGCGCCCGTGCCGGCCGCGAATTGTCGGTGATCGGGGCGGTGATGGCGCTGGCGCCGATGCTGGCGCCGGTCGTCGGCGGCGTCCTGCAGACCGGCTTCGGCTGGCGCTCGGTGTTCTTCACCTTGACCGCGGCCGGCATCGGCGGGGCGGCCGTCGTCGCGCTGCTGTTGCCGGAAACCCTGGCCCGCCGCGCGGCCGAGCCGGTGTCGGTGGTGTCGATGGCCAGGTCCTATCGCACCGTCATGCGCAACCCGGCCTATCTCGCCTATCTCAGCCTTGCCACCGCGAGCTATGCCGGCCTGTTCGCCTGGCTGTCCGGATCCTCCTTCGTGCTGCAGGATCTCTACGGGCTGTCGGCCCTCGCCTTTGGCGTCGCCTTTGCGGTCGGCTCGGTCGGCAACTTGATCGGCTCGACATTGTCGGCGCGGCTGTCGCACCGCTTCGGTCTCGACGGCGTTCTCGGTTTCGGCGGCTGCGCCGTCGCGCTCGGCGGCCTTGTCATGGCGGCGGCGGTGGCGCTTGGCCTCGGTTCGGCGGCGTCGCTGGTGCTGGCGATGGCGATCTACTTGACCGGCCTCGGCATGGTGCTGCCGCAGTCGATCGCCGGCGCCATGACGCCGTTTCCCGAGCGCGCCGGCGCGGCCTCGTCCTTGCTCGGCTTCGTGCAGCAGAGCGTCGCCGCGCTGTTCGGCGCCATGGTCGGTGTCCTGCTCGGCAGCAGCGCCTGGCCGCTCGCCGGCGGGGTGGCGCTCGCGGGCTGCGTGACGCTGGCGCTATGGATCGCGACGCGCGGCGTGCGCGCCCGCTATGCCAGGCACTAGCGCCGGCCGAACAGGTTATTGATCAGCCAGCTGTCGAGGCCGGCGTTGTCTTGCCGCGGCGCTGACGCCGATGGAACGGAGGCGGGCGGCAGCGGCGCTGCGCCGACGGTCGAGGGCAGCGCCGGCGGCCGCGCATCGCCGCCGCCGAACAGGCCGGCGAAGAATCCGCCGCCGCTGGAGCCCGGCAATGCGGCGACCGGCACGCCCTGATGCGCGCTGCTCATGAATCGGCTCCAGATCTCGACCGGCAGGCTGCCGCCGGTGGTGTGCTTGGTCGGCGTATTGTCGTCATTGCCGAGCCAGACGCCGGTGACGAGGTGCGCGGTGTAGCCGATGAACCAGGCGTCGCGAAAATCCTGGCTGGTGCCTGTCTTGCCGGCGGCCATCCAGCCCGGCAGTTCCGCCTTGTGCGCGGTGCCTGAGAGCAGCGTCTCCTGCATCATCGTGTTCATCATCGCAACGTAATGCGGATCGATCACCTGCCCGAGTTGGTCCGCTTGGCGCGCGTAAAGAATCTTGCCCTCAGCGGTACGGATTTTGGTGACGACATGCGGGGAGACGCCAAAACCGCCATTGGCGAACGGCGCGTAGGCGCCGACCAGTTCGATCATCGAGACTTCGCTAGTGCCGAGCGCGATCGAGGCGTTGGGCTCGAGTTTCGACGAAATGCCGAGCCGATGGGCGGTGCGCACCACATTCTTCGGCCCGACTTCAAGTCCAAGCCGCACGGCGACCGTATTGAGCGACATCGCAAGCGCCTGTGTCAGCGTCACGGGACCGAAATATTCGCGGCTGTAGTTTTCGGGCTTCCAGCCCTTGACGTCGAGCGGGGCGTCCTGCCGGATCGTCTCCGGCGTCAGCCCGGACTCGATGGCAGTCAGATAAACAAATGGCTTGAAGGCCGAGCCGGGCTGGCGCTTCGCGGTCACCGCGCGGTTGAACTGGCTTTCCGCGTAGTTGCGCCCGCCGACCATGGCGCGCACGGCGCCATCGGGCGTCATCGCCACCAGTGCGCCTTGGGTGACATTGAACTTGACGCTCTTTGCAGCCAGTTCATCGATGACGGCCGCTTCCGCAACCGCTTGTAGTTTCGGATCGATCGAGGTTTCCACCACCACGCTTTGGTCGATCTGGCCCACGAGATCGTCGAGCACCTCGCCGATCCAGTCGGCTACATAGTTGATCGTGCCGGCGCCGACCGGCTTCACGTTATACGAGGGATGACCGATCGAGGCCTTGGCCTGTGCCTCGGTGATGAATCTGGATTCCGCCATCGCGGCCAACACCGTCTGTGCCCGCTGCTCCGCACCTTCCGGGTTGCGATTGGGCGCAAGACGGGACGGCGACTTGACGAGGCCTGCCAGCATCGCGGCTTCAGCCAGCGTCACGTTCTTGGCGGACTTGCCGAAATAGCGCTGCGCGGCGGCCTCGACGCCATAGGCACCCGAGCCGAAATAGACGCGGTTCAGATAAAGTTCGAGAATCTCGGCCTTGGAGTGTTTCCGCTCCAGCCAGAGCGCGAGTTCGACTTCCTGCAATTTTCGCTGAAAGGTGCGTTCCTGGGTCAAGAACAGATTCTTGGCGAGTTGCTGGGTGAGCGTCGAGCCGCCTTGCGATACGCCGCGATGCAAGACGTTCGTCACCGCCGCGCGCAGGATGCCGATCGGATCGATGCCGTGGTGCGAGTAAAAGCGGCGGTCCTCGATCGCGATGAAGGCTTTCGGCAAATATGGCGGCAGATCCTTCAGCGCGACATTGGCGCCGGGCATCTCGCCGCGAACCGCGAGCACATTACCGTCAATGCCGGTGATCTGGATGGTCGGCGGCCGCTTTGGAATTTCAAGCGACTGGATCGCCGGCAGATGTGCGCCGACCCAGACCACGACGCCGACGCTGGCGATGACGCCCCAAAGGCCGAGAACGACGGCCCAATACAACAGCCGCACGATCGAAAGACGGCTGCGCGACCTGCGTTTGCGGCGGCTTCGAGTCGCGCGCGGCTTCCGCTCCGGCGGCGGCTCATCATCCTCGTCATCATCGGCCACGTTGCGCCTGGGCGAGGGCTTC
>DASRGB010000057.1:0-23636 GCA_035651255.1 Pseudolabrys sp. | reverse complement strand
TATCCCGGTCTGGACAGCCCCGAGGTGAAACGGGACCTGGAACAGGCGGACAAGGAGTGCGCGGCGTTCGAGCAGGACTTCAAAGGCCGGCTCGCCGCGCTTGCGGCGGGCGATGGAGCAGGGCGGGCCCTCGCCGAGGCGGTCAGGCGCTATGAGGCCATCGACGACAAGCTGGGCCGGCTTGTTTCCTATGCGTCTCTCGTCTACGCGGGTAACACAACCGATCCGGTGCGCGCGAAATTTTACGGCGATGTGCAGGAGCGCATCACCGCCGCGTCCCTGCATCTCCTGTTCTTCACGCTCGAACTCAACCGCATCGATGACGCGCAGCTCGAGGCGGCGATGCGTGATCCGGCGCTCGCCCATTACCGTCCCTGGATAGAGGATGTGCGCAAGGAAAAGCCGTATCAGCTCGAAGACCGGGTCGAGGAGCTTTTCCACGAAAAGTCGGTGACCGGCTATTCCGCCTGGAACCGATTGTTCGATGAGACGATTGCGGGGCTGCGCTTCAAGGTCGGCGGGAAACTGCTTGCCATCGAGCCGACGCTGAGTCTGCTGCAGGACGTCGATGGCAGGAAGCGCAAGGCGGCGGCCGAGGCACTGGCCAGGACGTTCAAGGACAACCTCCGCCCGTTCGCGCTCATCACCAACACGCTGGCGAAGGACAAGGAGATCTCCGACCGCTGGCGCGGCTTCAAGGACATCGCCGATGCACGGCATCTGTCGAACCGGGTCGAGCGCGAGGTTGTCGATGCCCTCGTTGCCGCCGTGCGCGCGGCCTATCCAAAGCTGTCGCACCGTTACTACGCCCTGAAGGCGAAATGGTTCGGCAAGAAACGTCTGCCGCACTGGGACCGCAATGCACCTTTGCCGAAAGTCGCACAGCGCACGATCGCCTGGAGCGATGCCCGTGCCACCGTGCTCGAAGCCTACGGCGCATTCTCGCCGCGGATGGCCGAGGTTGCAGATCGTTTCTTTGCGAAAAACTGGATCGATGCGCCGGTGCGGCCGGGCAAGCAGCCCGGCGCTTTCGCGCATCCGACCGTGCCATCCGCGCATCCCTACGTGCTGCTCAACTACATGGGCAAGCCACGCGACGTGATGACGCTCGCGCATGAACTCGGTCACGGCGTGCACCAGGTGCTTGCCGCGCACAACGGACCGTTGATGGCACCGACCCCGCTCACGCTCGCCGAGACGGCATCAGTGTTCGGGGAAATGCTCACCTTCAGGAAATTGCTGGCGCAGACGACCGACAAAAAGCAGCGCAAGGCCATGCTCGCTGCCAAGGTCGAGGACATGATCAATACGGTCGTGCGGCAGATCGCGTTCTACAGCTTCGAGCGCAAGGTGCACACCGAGCGGCGCAACGGCGAGCTGACGTCGGACAAGCTTTGCGATTTCTGGATGTCGGTGCAGGGCGAAAGCCTGGGCCCGGCGATCGAGCTGAAGCCGGGTTATGAAACGTTCTGGGCCTATATTCCGCATTTCGTGCACTCGCCGTTCTACGTCTATGCCTATGCGTTCGGTGACTGCCTGGTGAACTCGCTGTATGCGGTCTACGAAAAATCCGCGAGCGGGTTTGCCGAACGCTACCTCGAGATGCTTGCAGCCGGCGGCACCAAGCACCACGCGGAACTGCTCGCACCGTTCGGCCTTGATGCACGCGATCCGAAGTTCTGGGACGGAGGGTTGAGCGTGGTCGCCCGGCTGATCGACGAGCTTGAGGCGCTGGAGTAGGCCTTATTTTGCCGGCGAAAACTGATTAGATGGTGGGTGATGAGCCCGCCCATGCCGCCGAACGACCGCGAGAAAAACCGATTCTCGGCCCGCGCCCGACGCTACGCCAAGGTCGGAACGCGGCTCGGCGGCACAGCTGCGCGCTTCGCCGGCGCGCGTTTTTTCGGGGTGCCGCTCGACCGCGCCGCCAATGCGGTCGAGCTTGCCGCCGCGCTCGGGGGGCTGAAGGGCCCGATCATGAAGGTGGCGCAGCTGCTCGCCACCATTCCGGATGCGCTTCCCCCCGAATACGCGAACGAGCTGATCAAATTGCAGAGCCAGGCGCCGCCGATGGGCTGGGCCTTCGTCAAGCGGCGCATGAGCGCGGAACTGGGCGCCGACTGGCAGAAGAAATTTTCCGAGTTCGAGCACCACCCGGCGGCCGCCGCCTCGCTCGGTCAGGTACATCGTGCGCGCGCGCTCGATGGAAGCGGGCTTGCCTGCAAGCTGCAATATCCTGACATGCAGTCGGCGGTCGAGGCCGACCTGAGCCAGCTGCAGCTCTTATTCGCCATCCGCAAACGCTTCGATCCGGCGATCGACACGACCGAGATCGCCGTCGAGATTGGCGCGCGGCTGCGCGAAGAGCTCGATTACTTCCGCGAGGCAAAGCACGTCGTGCTTTACGGGGACATGTTGAAGGACAAGAGCGCGATCCGTGTGCCGAAAGTCTGGAACGATCTCTCGACCGGGCGTCTCCTTACGCTTGACTGGATGACCGGCCGCAGGCTGCTGGAGCACAAGAACGACCCGCTCGAGAGCCGAAACCGGCTCGCGACGGCGATGTTCACGGCCTGGTGGTTCCCGTTCAGCCGCTTCGGCGTCATTCACGGGGATCCGCATCTCGGCAACTACACGGTGTTCGATGATGCCGAGGGGGCGCCTGCCGGGATCAATCTGCTCGACTACGGCTGTATCCGGATTTTCCCTCCGAAATTCGTCGGCGGGGTGGTCGACCTCTATCGCGGCCTGTTGCACGGCGACGATACGCTGGTGGTGCACGCCTATGAAACCTGGGGCTTCAAGCGGCTCAATCGCGAGCTCATCGACGCGCTCAATATCTGGGCACGGTTCATCTACGGCCCACTGCTCGACGACCGCGTCCGCAGCATTGCCGACGGGGTCAAGCCGTCGGAATACGGGCGCAGGGAAGCCTTCCGCGTGCACCAGGCGCTCAAGGCCCGCGGGCCCGTGACTGTGCCGCGCGAGTTTGTCTTCATGGACCGTGCCGCGATCGGCCTCGGCGCCGTATTCCTGCACCTGGCGGCGGAACTGAATTTCTATCGCCTGTTCAATGAGGCGATCGAGCGCTTTGCGATCGAGGATGTGGCCAAGCGGCAGGCCGCCGCGCTCGCCAAGGTGGGGCTCTAGCGCGATCATGCGGCACTCCGTTCGTCCCCGCGAAAGCGGGGACCCAAGGGCAGCCGGTTGCCGAGCTGGAGTGATCGTGGCTCTGGATTCCCGCTTTCGCGGGAATGAACGGAAATGGCGGGGCGTTGCCCTTGAGCCGCAATTGCGCTAACCCCTTTGCGCCCGCCATTTTCATGAGCGACTCGGAGAGCTTTTCCCATGGCCGAACACGGCACCGTCGAATACGCCACCGCCCCTGGAAACGATTACCCGGCCCACGAAAGCTCCTATGAGCGCTTTGTGCACTTTACGCTGGTGGGCATTCTCTACGTCGCGACGATCCTGTTCGGCCTCGCGACCGGCGGCGTGATGGGGCACTGGTTCCTGGCGGCATCGATCTTCGTCATCGGCCTGCTCGGCGCGATTCCCGGCCTGCTCAGCGGAGCGACGATGCCGAGCTATGTCTCCTTCGTGATCTGCTTCCTGATCTTCGCATTCACCGGGCTTTCGCCGCACTGACGGACGTCACGGCCGGGCGGGGAGGCGCGAATGCGAATTGCCGTACCGCGTGAAACAGACGCCGGGGAGCCGCGTGTCGCCGCAACTCCGGAAACGGTCAAGAAATTCAGGTCGTTCGGCGCCGATGTTGCGATCGAGCGCGGTGCCGGGGTCGCCTCCGGTATCCCCGATGCGGAATTTACGGCGGCCGGTGCCCAAGTCGCCGATGTCGCCACCGGGGACGCCGATATCATTCTCAAGGTGCGCCGGCCCGCTCAAAACGAACTGGCCAATTACCGCAAGGGCACGCTCGTCATCGCCATCATGGATCCCTACGGCAACGATGTCGCGCTCAAGCAGATGGCTTCCGCAGGCATCGCCGCGTTCGCCATGGAGCTGATGCCGCGCATCACGCGCGCGCAATCGATGGATGTGCTCTCCAGCCAGGCCAATCTTGCCGGCTACCGCGCGGTGATTGACGCGGCGGAAGAATATGGCCGCGCGCTGCCGATGATGATGACGGCGGCCGGCACCGTGCCCGCCGCGAAAGTTTTCGTCATGGGTGTCGGCGTCGCCGGACTGCAGGCGATCGCTACCGCGCGGCGCCTCGGGGCCATCGTGACGGCGACCGACGTGCGGCCGGCCACCAAGGAGCAGGTGGAGAGCCTCGGCGCGAAATTCCTCGCCGTCGAGGACGAGGAATTCAGGAACGCGCAGACGGCCGGCGGCTACGCCAAGGAGATGTCGAAGGAGTACCAGGCAAAGCAGGCTGCCCTGGTCGCCGAGCACATCAAGAAGCAGGACATCGTCATCACCACCGCGCTTATTCCGGGACGGCCGGCGCCGCGCCTCGTGTCGAAGGACATGGTGGCGTCGATGCGGCCCGGCTCGGTGATCGTGGATCTTGCGGTCGAGCGGGGTGGCAACGTTGAAGGCGTGCAGGCGGGCAATATCGTGCAGGTCGGCGGCGTCAAGATCGTCGGCTATCTCAACGTACCCGGGCGGCTCGCTGCGTCGGCGTCAGCCCTCTATGCCAAGAACCTGCTGACCTTCGTCGAGACCATGATCGACAAGAAGGAGAAGAAGCTCGTCGTCAACTGGGACGACGAGCTGGTCAAGGCAACCCTGCTCACGCGCGACGGCGCGGTCGTGCACCCGAATTTCCAGCCGAAGACGGCGGCCTGAATATGATGAGCAGGGCGTGCAAGAATTATTTGTCATTCCGGGGCGCTCGCGAAGCGAGCGAGCCCGGAATCCAGAAAATGGTGCCGTGCCGGTATCTGGATTCCGGGTTCGCGCTTTCGGCCCGTCCCGGAATGACGGGTTAGTTGGAGAACCGCCAGTGGAACATTTGGCAACAGCGGTTGACCCCTTCGTCTTCCGCCTTTCGATTTTCGTCCTCGCCGTGTTCGTCGGCTACTACGTCGTCTGGTCGGTGACGCCGGCACTGCATACCCCGCTGATGTCGGTCACCAACGCCATTTCCTCGGTGATCGTCGTCGGCGCGCTGCTCGCCGTCGGGGTCGCGCTGGTCGCCAATGACCAGGGCCCGCTGTGGGCTCGTGCGCTCGGCTTCGTCGCGCTGGTCTTTGCATCCGTGAACATCTTCGGCGGCTTCCTGGTGACGCAACGGATGCTCGCGATGTACCGGAAGAAGAAGTGAGCGCGATGGCCACAGCCTCACCCTCCGTCCATTCCCGCGAAAGCGGGAATCCGGGAACCACAAAAGGCGCCTTCAAGGACCGGGTTCCCGCTTCCGCGGGGACGAGCGGAACCAAGTTTCGTGCGCGGGGACGCAAGCAATGAACCCCAACCTCGTCGCGCTGCTCTATCTGGTCGCCGGCGTCCTGTTCATCCTGGCGCTGCGCGGGCTGTCCAGCCCGGATTCGAGCCGGCGCGGCAATCTGTTCGGCATGATCGGCATGGCGATCGCCGTTCTGACGACGCTGGGGTCGCACCCGCCGGCCGATCCGGTGGCCTGGGGCCTTGTCGTGGGCGGCATCGCGCTCGGCGGCGGTATCGGCGCGGTAATCGCGCGCCGCGTGCCGATGACCTCGATGCCGGAGCTGGTGGCTGCGTTCCACTCGCTGGTTGGCATGGCCGCCGTGCTGGTGGCGGCGGGCGCTTTCTATGCGCCGGCGGCCTTCGACATCGGGACCGAGGGTCATATCCATGCGCAAAGCCTGATCGAAATGTCGCTCGGCGTGGCGATCGGCGCCATCACCTTCACCGGCTCCGTAATCGCCTTCCTGAAGCTGTCGGGCCGCATGAGCGGCAAGCCGATCACCTTGCCGGGACGGCACGTCGTCAATCTCGCGCTCGCTGCGGCCCTGATCTTCTTCATCTACGGATTCGTCGTTTCGCAGAGTCCGATCGATTTCTGGGTCATCGTCGCGCTGTCGCTGCTGCTCGGCGTGCTGATCATCATCCCGATCGGCGGCGCCGACATGCCGGTCGTCATCTCGATGCTCAATTCGTATTCGGGATGGGCCGCCGCCGGCATCGGCTTCACGCTCGGCAATTCGGCGCTGATCATCACCGGCGCGCTGGTTGGCTCCTCCGGCGCAATCCTGTCGTACATCATGTGCAAGGGGATGAACCGCTCGTTCATCTCGGTCATCCTCGGCGGCTTCGGCGGCGAGACCGCCGGCCCCGGCGGCAGCGCCGAGCAGCGTCCGGTCAAGCTCGGCTCGGCCGAAGACGCCGCCTACATCATGAGGAACGCGTCCAAGATCATCATCGTACCCGGTTACGGCATGGCCGTTGCGCAGGCGCAGCATGCGCTGAGGGAGATGGCGGACAAGCTGAAGAAGGAGGGGGTCGAGGTCAAATACGCGATCCACCCCGTCGCCGGGCGCATGCCCGGACATATGAATGTGCTACTCGCCGAGGCCAACGTGCCCTACGACGAGGTGTTCGAGCTCGAGGACATCAATTCCGAGTTCGCGCAGGCGGACGTCGCCTTCGTCATCGGCGCCAATGACGTCACCAACCCCGCCGCGGAGGAGGACAAGACGTCGCCGATCTATGGCATGCCGGTCTTGCAGGTGTGGAAGGCCGGCACGGTGATGTTCATCAAGCGCTCGCTCGCCTCCGGATATGCCGGAATCGACAATCCCTTGTTCTATCGCGACAACACGATGATGCTGCTCGGCGATGCGAAGAAGATGACCGAGAGCATCGTCAAGGCGATGTAGGCCGGCGGCTGCCGTTCCGCTGAAATTTCCCGTTCCTCACATCCCGCTCATTCCCGCGAAAGCGGAACTCCGGGGCGACCAGCCTGCGGATTGCGGGGCAGGTGGCCCCGGGCCCCGGCTTTCGCGGGGGTGGGCGGAGAAGAGACCGGCGTCGGCGCGACCCGCTCAGCCCGGCGCCGGGCGCGACTTACTCGACCCGGCGTCGGCGCCCTAGCGCGCCCACGGGAACAGGACGGCCGGGAAATCCGCCGCGTAGCGGCCGTCCCGGTGGTCTTCGTGGAGCGTGGGCGGCGGTGCGGCCTGCGGCTCGACCACGCGGCGGTAGAGATGCCAGGTGGCGTGGCCGAGGATCGGCACGACGATGGTCAGGCCGCACAGCAGCGGCAAAGAGCCGACTACGAGCAGGGCGGCGACGATCAGCCCCCACAGCATCATCGTCACGGGGTTGCGCGCGACCGTGCGGATCGACGTGAGCAGCGCCACCGCCGCGCCGACGTCGCGGTCGAGCAGGAGCGGGAACGACACCACGCTGATGGTCAGCACCAGGATCGCGAACAGAAGCCCGACGCCGTTGCCGATGAGGATGAGCGCCCATCCCTGCGGGGTGGTCAGCACGTCGCGGACGAATGTTTCGATCGATTCCGGCGTCGCATAGCCGAATGTCGCGATATAGATCGCATTGGCGAGCGCCACCCAGATCACGAAGATCGTCAGCAGCAGCAACGCCAGCGCGATGATCGCGCTGATCGAGGACGACCGCAGCACGTCGAAGGCGTGGCTAGCGGAGGAGGGCAGGCCGGCTTCCCGGCGCCGGCTCAGCTCGTAGAGCCCGAGCGCCGCGACCGGCCCCACGAGGGCAAAGCCCGTCGCAAGCGGATAGAGGAGCGGCAGGATCGAATAGCCGAAGGCCAGGCGCGCGAGCAGCAGGCCGACGACGGGGTAGATCACGCACAGGAACATCGCGTGCGTCGGCATGGCATAGAAATCGTCGAGGCCCCTGGCGAGGGCATCCTGCAGGTCGGCAAAGCCGATGCGGCGGATGACGGGTTGCGTGGGGCGGGCGCCGACGAAAATGTTCGAATAGGCCATACGATACCTCCCGGGACTTGCGGCCCGGACGGTGTCGCGCCTGAGACGGACTTCGGTATTTCAGCCGGCTCCTGAACGCGTCACGTCACGAGCCTTGGTCGCGGATTATAGCGCCGCGCAGGGCCCGCCTCGATCACAAGTCCGCGCGCCCCCGCAAAAGGTTGCCGGCATAACGCATCCGGGTTCCAATGGTTGCCGTACCATGCACCGGGCGAGGTCGGACACGGGCAGGCCGGATCGATGACGACCCTGAAGTCGCTGGTAATCCTGGTCATTATCGCCTACGGCGGCGTGCTGGCGCTGATGTACCTGTTCCAGCGCTCGCTGATGTATTTCCCCGATCGCGCGCGCACGCCGCCCGCGGCCGCCGGCCTGCCGCAGGCCGAGGAAGTGATCCTGACCAGCGCCGACGGCGAAAGGCTGATTGCCTGGCATGCGCCGCCGCGGCCGGCGAAAGCGCTGGTCATCTACTTTCACGGCAACGGCGGCGCGCTGAACCTGCGTGCCGGCCGGTTCAGTTGGCTCATCGCGGATGGCTTCGGCCTGCTCGCGCTGTCCTACCGCGGCTACGGCGGCTCGACCGGCAAGCCGACGGAGGGCGGCCTGCTGCTCGACGCGGCCGCGGCCTACGACTTCGCCGCCGCGCGTTACCCGAACGGGCGGATCGTCCTTTGGGGCGAGTCGCTCGGCACCGGTGTCGCCGTGGCGCTTGCCGCCGTCCGGCGAACTGCCGGACTCATCCTCGACGCGCCGTTCACCTCCGCCGCCGATATCGGCGCTTCCGCCTATCCGTTCATCCCGGTCTGCTGGTTCATCAAGGACGCCTTCCGGTCGGACGAACGCATCGGGCAGGTCCGCGCGCCGCTGCTCGTCCTGCACGGCGAGCAGGACCGCATCGTGCCGGTCTCCTTCGGCGAAAGGCTTTTCAGCCTGGCCAACGAGCCGAAGCGCATGGTGCGCTTCCCGCGCGCCGGCCACGTCGATCTCGACGACCACGGCGCGCCTGAGGCGGTCAGGTCATTTCTGAACGGATTGACGGGGGCGACACGGTGAGCGGGCCGCGAAGGAGCGTGCCCGCATCGACGATGCAAGGACGGTCGCGGTGAGGACGAGGCGGACGTCACATCCTGCTCGAACGGCGTCCTTGCGTCTTTAAGACGCGGATGTCCGGCCTGAGGCCGGGCATGACCGGCGTCGGGGGTTGCGGCTTCAAATGGATCAGGCGCTGAAAAACAAAAGCGCGGGCAGCTTGCAGGCCCGCGCATCGATCTGTGATTTTTCGTCCGGCTTGGCCCGGGCTTTGCCCGGGCTCGGCTTATGCTTATCCCATGCGCGGGGCGCGATGACCGCCGCCGCCAGGGCCGGCCCCGGGAGCCGGACGCGGCTTTGCCGGAAGCAGACCTTCGCGCTGCATCTTCTTGCGCGCGAGCTTGCGGGCCCGGCGGATCGCTTCCGCCTTTTCCCGCGCTTTCTTTTCGGATGGCTTTTCGTAGTGGCCGCGGAGCTTCATCTCGCGGAAGATGCCCTCGCGCTGCATCTTCTTCTTGAGCGCCTTGAGGGCCTGATCGACGTTGTTGTCGCGAACGAGAACTTGCACGCTTGCTCCTTCGTTGTTGCTCGGACGGGTTAAGGCAAAAACCCCTGGGCGCAGGGGTTTGAGTCGCGCGGCTCTAGCAGAAAAGGCGTTAAGAGTCCATGCGAGCGGCATAAATAGGCATTCGGGAAAGGCTTTCCGGCGGCGGCCGGTAACGCTGCCAGGCGGACCCTGCCTCACATCGGCACGTATTTGAGATAGGGCTTCGCTTCATCCAGCGCGCGGGCGAAAGAGGGGCGCCGGGTCAGGCGGTCGAGATAGGCCGCGACATTGTCGAAGGAACCGGCGAGCGGGGCCACCGCCATGTCGACGTAGAACAGGGTCGGGGCTGCCGCGCAGTCGGCGATGCCGAAGGTTTCGCCTGCCGCCCAGGCCCGTTCCGCCATGCGGCTGTCGGCGATGCCGAGCGCGGCCTGCAGCACGCCGCGCGCCTGCTCCACGCCGAACGGGTCGTTTTGTCCCTTCGGCCGCAGCCGGTCGGTGATGATCTTCTGCATTGGTACGTGGATGCTGAGGTCGTAGAAGCGATCCTGCGCACGCGCCTCGAAGGCCGCCTCGGGATCATCGGGAATGAGCTTTGCCTGGCCCGGGTAATTTTGTGCCAGATACTCGATGATCGTCGTCGACTCGGGGATCACGCGGTCTGCCGTCTCGTCGCGCAGCACCGGAAATTTGCCGACCGGCCACAGCTTCTTGAAGGCGGCATTGGCCGCCTCGTCCGTCAGATCCACCATGTGCTTGCTGAATGGCGTGCCGCTCTCGTACAGCGCGATCAGCACCTTCTGGCAGAACGACGACAGCGGATGAAAATGAAGCACAAGCGGCATTCCGGCCTCCTCAAGGTTCAAGGCGGTAACGCGTTTATCCCGCCGCGGCATGGTCGCGCATCGGGCAAGCCGGTGTGGCGCGGTCGCGGCCTGCCGGTCAGCGCGGCCAGACCCGCGTGACGTGCCCCATCTTGCGGCGCGGGCGAGCCTCGCCCTTGCCGTAGACGTGGACGGAGGCGCCCGGCACGGTGAGCCAGCGCGCCGCCTCGTTCACCTCGGCGCCGATGAGGTTGACCATCTCGACGCGGCGCCCGAGCCGCTGCGGCTTTGCCAGCGGCCAGCCAGCCACCGCGCGGATATGCTGCTCGAACTGCGAGACGGTCGCCCCGTCGATCGTCCAGTGGCCGGAATTGTGCACGCGCGGGGCGATCTCGTTCACCAGGAGGGCGCGTCCGCTGCCCTTGCGCACCACGAACATCTCGACCGCCAGCACGCCGACATAGTCGAAGGCCCGCGCGACGCGGGTTGCGATCTGACGCGCCTCGCGGGCGAGCGCGGGAGATATCTTCGCGGGCACGCGCGAGGTCTTCAGGATATGGTCGCGATGCTCGTTCTCCGTTACCTCGAAGCATTCGACCTTCCCGTCGCGGGAACGCGCGGCCACGACCGACACTTCGCGTTCGAAGTCGACGAAGCCTTCGACGATGCACGGCGCGTTGTGCAGCGAGCGCCACGCGGCGATCGGGTCGCCGCCTTTCGCGATCCTGGCCTGGCCCTTGCCGTCGTAGCCGAGCTGGCGCGTCTTGAGCACGGCCGGCAGCCCGGTAACCTTCACCCCGTCGGCAAGCTGTGTCGCGCTGTGCACGGGCGCGTAGGGCGCGGTCGCGATCTTCAGCGTGCTGATGAAGTTCTTCTCGGCGAGACGGTCCTGCGTCGTCTCCAGCACCTGCGGGTCCGGCAGAACCGTCCGGCGTTTTGCGAGAAATGCGGCGGTGCGCGCCGGGACATTCTCGAACTCGTAGGTGATGACGTCGACGGCGCCGGCGAACCGTCCGAGCGCGCCCTCGTCGTCATACCCCGCGCAGGTGCCGGCGTGCACGACGTCGAAGGCACAGGAATCCTTTTCCGGCGAATAGACGTGGCAGCGCAATCCGAGCGGCGCCGCCGCGAGCGCCAGCATGCGCGCGAGCTGGCCGCCGCCGAGAATGCCGATGGTCGCACCGGGCTTCAGCACCAGGCACCCCGCTCGTTCCCGCGCAAGCGTGAATCCGGGGCGGCAAACACGGCGCCCGAGATTTCTTGCCCTGGGTTCCCGCTTGCACGGGGACGGGCGGAAGAAGGAGTCTTGGGCATCTCAGTCTTTTGGCCGCTTGCCGACCGCCCGTGTCTGGCGCGCCCGCCAGGCATCGAGCCGCTTCGCGATGCGGCCGTCCGACAGCGCCAGCACGGAGGCCGCGAGCAGCGCGGCGTTGATCGCGCCGGCCTTGCCGATCGCGAGCGTGCCGACCGGGATCCCGCCCGGCATCTGCATGATCGAGAGCAGCGAGTCCTTGCCCTCAAGCGCGCGCGTCCTGATCGGGACGCCGAACACCGGCAGCGGCGTCAGCGAGGCGGTCATGCCGGGAAGGTGCGCGGCGCCGCCGGCGCCGGCGATGATCACCTTGAAGCCGTCACGGCGCGCGCCGCCGGCGAATTCGTAGAGCCGCTTCGGTGTCCGGTGCGCCGACACGATTCGGGCGGCATAGCCGATCTTGAGCGCGTCGAGCGTTCTCGCGGCGTGCTTCATCGTGGCCCAGTCGGACTGGCTGCCCATGATGATCGCCACAGGTTTTGACGCCATTCGCGCTCCCCGAATCCGCCAATCCCTGCGGAAGGAAGCGGGGGATTATAGGTCGCGACCTCCTACAGGCAAGGCGAAAGGAGTATTCTTGGCCGCAAGGGTTAAGATTCGCGAGAGCTGACAACGAGAACCGAATCATGGGTCTTCCGCAACCACGTCTGGACGACGACTTTCCTTCGGTGACGGCCCTCCTGGCCGAGAACGAGCGCCTCAAGCGCGAGCTCGCCGTCGCGCGCGCCCGCGTCGGAGAACTCGAGGCGCGCGCCGATATCGATCCGCTGCTCGACATCCTCAACCGCCGCGGCTTCGAGCGCGAGCTCAAGCGCGCGCTCGCCCATGTCAAACGCTACGGAACCCAGGCCGCGCTGATGTTTGTCGACCTCGACGGCTTCAAGGGGATCAACGACCGTTACGGCCACGCCGCCGGCGACGCGCTGCTCAAGCAGGTCGCGCGCGAGCTGACAGGCCATGTGCGCGCCTCCGACGTCGTCGGCCGCATCGGCGGCGACGAGTTCGGCGTCCTGCTGTGGCGTCTCGAGGAGCGGCAGGCGGCCGCGAAAGCGCGCGAGCTGGAAACCCTGATCGCAGGCATCGGCATCACGCACGGCCGCGCGCAGATCAGCGTCGGCGCCAGCATCGGGGTTGCGCCGCTTGCCGAGGACATGAGTGCCGCCGATATGATCGATGCCGCGGATCAGGCGATGTACGCGCGCAAGGACCAGAAACGCGGCCTGCCGGCCCCGGTCAGCTTCGGCGAGTGAGCGGGCGGTCGCCGGCTACGCGATGATGTCGGGGGTCAGCTGATCCTCGATCATGCGGATTTTGTCGCGCAGGACGAGCTTGCGCTTTTTCAGCCTCTGCACCTGGATCAGGTCGGAACCGGGTGACGTCACCAGGGCCTCGATCGCCGCGTCCAGATCGCGGTGCTCCTGCTGCAGGCGCGCCAGCTGCTCCCGCAACACGCGTTCTTCCTCGTCGGTCATCGCCACCGCTGATCTTGCTTGGGCTCGGCCGCTTGACTGTCGGCGCCGGCGGCAAATTATCGCGTTTTCCACAAGCCCGTTCAAGGTTCCGGGAAAATCGGCGGCAATCAAAGGCTTTGCGCCGGTTTACTGCGGTGCAAATACCGTCGCGCTTCCGGCGACTCTGCGCTAGACTTGATGCCGTGGAGAGCCACGGATTGAGGAGACATGCTGCATGTCGATGCAATCGCACCTTGCGGAATTGCAGAAACGACATCAGGCCCTCGAGGATGAAATCAACGAATGCCTGACTCATCCCGGGGTCGATGACCTGAAAATTCTGGAGCTCAAGCGGAAAAAATTGCAGGTAAAAGACGAGATCGAACGGCTGCGGATCAACGGCCACGCCGTGCACTGACCCGGTCGATCTCTCGTTCAGTTTTTTATTGCGACGGCGTAGCGCCGAACTCGGGTTTGCCCGGGTTCGGCCGTTGTTTTTTGCGCGGACACGGGGCTCCGGGGCGGACGTGACCTTGGCGGATTCTGCGCTATAACCGCGCCCGGACAGCGAGACGATCTGGCATTCGGGAGGGAAAGGAAACGTCATGCCGCGATTTGCCTCTGCCGCCGCCTTGGCGCTTGCCGCCGTTCTTTTTGCCGCCGGAGGCGCCGCCGCGGCCGACTACCCGACGCGCCCGGTCACGCTGGTGGTGCCGTTTCCGCCGGGCGGCGGCGTCGACACGCTCGCCCGCGTGGTCGCGCAGAAGCTGACCGACGTCCTCCACCAGCAGGTGGTAGTCGACAACCGTCCGGGCGGCGGCGGCACCATCGGTACCCGCTTCGTCGCGCAGGCGGCGCCCGACGGCTACACGCTGCTGCTCGGGCACACCGGAACGATCTCCATCAACCCGAGCCTTTACGTGCATGCCAACCTCGACCCGCGGCGGGATTTCGCGCCGATCGGGCTGATCGGCTCGATGCCGGTGGTGCTGCTGGCGCATCCCGCGTTCCCGGCAAAGACGGTCGGCGACTTCATCGCCATGGCGAAGAAGCAGCCGGGCAAGTTCAACCTCGGCACCTCGGCGGTCGGCACCGGCGGCTACATGTGCGCGGAGCTGTTCAAGGCCGAGGCCGGCATCGACGTGACGCTCATTCCCTACAAGGGCACCGCGCCGGTGATGAACGATCTGCTCGGCGGGCACGTGCCGGTCGCCTTCGGCGTGCTGCCGCCGGCGCTCGGCAACATCCAGGCCGGCAAGCTGCGCGCCGTCGCGGTCGCAAGCCTCAGGCGCACCTCGCTTCTGCCCGACACGCCGACCTTCGACGAATCGGGCCTGCCCGGATTCGAAGGCGTGCTCCACTACGGCCTGCTGGCGCCGGCCGGAACGCCGAAGGAGATCGTCGACAGGCTGAGCGTGGAACTGCGCAAGCTCGTCGACACCGAGGACGTCAGGAAGCGCATTTACGCCGAGGGCGGCGATCCGCTCACGTCCACGCCGGCCGAATACGCCGCCGATATCGACAAGGAAGAAAAGAAGTGGGGCGGGCTGGTGAAGAAGCTCGGCCTCAAGGTGGAGTGATTATTCGTCCGCCCATGTCCGCTTGCGCCGGCACAACGGGTCAATGTGCCGGAAGAAGCGGCTGGTGAAGGCGCCCGGTTTGGCAGTAGAATGGGATGTTGCCGTGCTGCAGCCATATTGTCCTGATGGATTCGGCTGCAGGCAGTGGCGAGAGGGAACCGAACGGGGTCGCAATGACAGATCGCGCCGGAAAAATCCGCGGACGGAACAATCGCGCAATGTCCGCTGCCGTTCTCGCCGCCGCGTGCCTGGCGGCCGTCGCGTTTGCGCCGGGTGCCCGGGCCTTCACGGTCGAGGACGCCAATGGGCCGAGCGGCGGCCAGGGTTATCTCGAGCTCGACAAGCCCGCGGCGGCGCCGGACCGCATGGCGCCGGTGTCGCGCTTCGGGCAGGAAGCCGGCCAGACGACCTACAGAAGCGGCAACTCGACCTTCCAGTTCGGCCAGCAGCGCTCGTTCGAGCAGAAGTACAACACCGACAACATCTTCAATCCGTACACCCGCGAGGGCCGCTGAGCCTTATCGCTTCCGGCTGAGGAACGCGGCAAGCGCCTTCTGCGCCTCGGGCGAGGCGAGCCGCGTCTTGAAGGCTTCCGCCTCCTCGTCGATGCGCGCAACGATCTCCTCGACCGAACCGCGCATCAGCCGCCGCGCCGCCGTCACGCTTTCGCCCGGCAGCGCCGCGATCTCGCGCGCGACGTCGAGCGCGCGTGCGTCGAGCCCGGCCGGCGGCACGACCGCGTTGACGATGCCCGCCTCCCTGGCCTCGGCCGCGGTGAGCGGCTTGCCCATCACCAGGAGCGAGAAGGCGCGCGCGTGGCCCATCAGCCGCGGCGCGATCAGGCTCGAACCCGCTTCCGGCAGGAGCCCGAGCGAGACGAAGGGCGTCATCAGCACCGCCGTGTCGGCCGCGATCACCTGATCGCAGTGCAGCAGCATGGTGGTGCCGACCCCGACCGCGGCGCCGCTCACCGCGGCCACCATCGGCTTGCGGCTGCGCGCCAGCGCGTGCAGGAAGCGGATGATCGGCGCGCCGAGCCCGCCGCTGCGCGCCATGGTGACGAAGTCGTTGAGGTCGTTGCCGGCGCAGAACACGTCCGGCGCGCCGGCGATCAGCAGGCAACGCACGCCGTCGGCGGTGTTCGCTTCCTCGATCGCCGCCGCCATCGTCTCATACATTGCGAGGGTGAGCGCGTTCTTCTTGTCGGGGCGGTTCATCCGGATTTTCCGGACCGCGCCCTCGTTGCTGATCAGGATGTCGGGCATTCGGGTTTCCGTCGCAGGAATCGGGTGGCTGCCGCGTCAACGGTGGAGCTTAGACGTGGCACGCGGTTATTACAGCACGATCTTCGAACAGGCGCTTGACGCGGTCTGGGCCGTCATCCGCGACTTCAACAACGACCCGGTCTGGGCCGACGGCGCCGGCGAAAGCGCGATCGAAGCCGGCAAGTCGGGCGATTCTGTGGGGCCGTGCGCGATGTCATCTGCCCGGGCGCGGGCCGGCGGCAGAAGCTCCTCGCGCCGTCCGATGCGGAGCGCTGGCAGACCTACGGTTTTGTCAGCGATCCGCCGCTGCACACCCGCAATTTCCATCATTGCCAGGTCGGGCCCGGCAATGACCCGTTGAGAGGATGCTGCGCCGCCCGGATTCGATGAAGAATTTGCCGGAAGGCCGTGAGGCGTTGCGCCAACGTAGGTTACGCCTCGCAAAGCCGTCATTCCGGGGCGCGCTGAAAGCGCGAGCCCGGAATCCGGAAACAGGTCCAATGCTTGCATCTGGATTCCGGGCTCGCTCGCTTCGCGAGCGCCGCGGAACGGCGAGGCGCCTCACACCGCCTTCGCCATCTCGCGCAGCTTGAATTTCTGGATCTTGCCGGTCGACGTCTTCGGGATCTCGGCGAAGACCACGTAGCGCGGGCATTTGTACGCGGCGAGGTGCTTGCGGCACCACTGCGTGAGCTCCTCGGTCGTCGCGCTCGCGCCGGCCTTGAGCTCGACGAAGGCGCACGGCGTCTCGCCCCACTTGTCGTCGGGTTTGGCGACGACGGCGGCGGCCGCGACCGCCGGGTGCTTGTAGAGCGCGTCCTCCACCTCGATCGAGGAGATGTTCTCGCCGCCGGAGATGATGATGTCCTTCGAGCGGTCCTTGAGCTGGATGTAGCCGTCGGCATGCATCACGCCGAGGTCGCCGGTGTGGAACCAGCCGCCGGCGAAGGCCTTCTCGGTCGAGGCCCTGTTCTTCAGATAGCCCTTCATCACCACGTTGCCGCGCATCATCACCTCGCCGAGCGTCTCGCCGTCGCGCGCAACCGGCGTCATCGTCTCGGGGTCGAGCACGTCGAGCGCCTCGAGCGCGCCGTAGCGCACGCCCTGGCGCGCCTTCTTCATCGCCTGCTCGGCGGGTGCGAGCGCGTTCCATTCGGCGTGCCAGTCGTTGACCACCGCCGGGCCGTAGCATTCGGTCAGCCCGTAGAGATGCGTGACGTTGAAGCCGGCCTCCTTCATCGCCGCCAGCACCGCCTCCGGCGGCGGCGCCGCCGCGGTGAAGAACTCGACCACGTGCGGCAGCGGCTTCTTCTCGTTCGCCGGCGCGTTGAGCAGCGTCGCCATCACGATCGGCGCGCCGCAGAGATGCGTCACCTTGTGCGTGTGAATCGCGTCGTACATCGCGGCCGCGCGCACCGCGCGCAGGCACACGTGCGTGCCGGCGACGACCGAGATCGACCACGGGAAGCACCAGCCGTTGCAGTGGAACATCGGCAGCGTCCACAGGTAGACCGGGTGCTTGCCCATCGAACACGTGACGACATTGCCGACGGCGAGCAGGTAGGCGCCGCGGTGATGATAGACGACGCCCTTCGGGTCGCCGGTCGTGCCCGAGGTGTAGTTGAGCGTGATCGCGTCCCACTCGTCGTCCGGCATCTTCCAGGCGTAGCCGGCATCGCCCTGGGCGATGAAATCCTCGTAGTCGATGGTGCCGATGCGCTCGCCCGCGCCCGTATATTCGCGGTCGTCATAGTCGATCACCAGCGGCTTCACCCTGGCGAGCGCCAGCGCCTCCTTCATCACCTTCGAGAACTCGCGGTCGACGATCACCACCTTGGCGTCGGCATGGTCGAGCGAGAAGGCGATGATCGCGGCGTCGAGCCGCGTGTTGAGGGTGTTGAGCACGGCCTGGCACATCGGCACGCCGTAGTGGCATTCGAGCATCGCCGGCGTGTTGGCGAGCATCGCCGCGACGGTGTCGCCGCGCCGGATGCCGCGCCGCGCGAGCGCCGAGGCGAGCCGCTGCGACCGCGTGTAGAACTCGCGGTAGCTGCGCCGCAGCGGCCCGTGGATGATCGCGGTATGGTTGGGGAAGACGGCGGCCGCGCGCTCGAGGAAGCCGAGCGGCGTCAGCGGCTGGTAGTTGGCCGGATTGCGGTCGAGATCGATGTCGTACGGCGTCTTCGCCATCGCGTTTCCCCCTGGTGGGGACGTTAGCCAAGAGCGGCCCCGGCAAGCAATCTCTTGTCATTCCGGGTCCGCTCGCTTCCGCTCGCGTCCCGGAATGACGGCGGAGGGATTGTGTCCGGGCATGACGGACCGGAAGGCACAGCCTCTCGCACAGTCATTGCCGCGTCAGGCCCGGCCATGACGGTTGAGAGGCTGAACCGGCGCAGGCCCGCGCATGACCGGGGGAGCGCACGAAAACTACTTCCCCAGATGCCGCGCGAAATCCGGCAACGTGCGGAAGGCAATGTGCAGGTTGTCGTTGAACGAGCCGGTGCGGCAGCCGTGCCGCCCCCAGGCCTTGGCCAGCGCGCTGCGGCTGAACAGCGAGATGTGCCCGTTGCGGGGCCCGACGTACCACCAGTTCATTCCGAGCCGGCCGAAATCCGCCGGCTGCAGCAGCGTGGAAAACAGCACCAGGCCGGGCTCGTCGAGATGCGCCACGATGTCGCCGATGCCGGCAAGCGGATCCGGCATGTGCTCGAGCGTCTCGAAGCAGGTGATGAGGTCGTATTTGCCGCCCGGCGGGCTGGCGTGCTCCGGCACGAACGGATCGTAGGTCACGGCGACCGGAAATCCCGCCGCCCGCAGCTGCGCGCAGAGCACGTCGTTGCCGCCGCCGTAATCGAGCACGCGCCGCCCGCTTTTATGCGCGCCGAACAGCGCCACGACCGCGGCCGCATTGTTGCGCGGCCGCGCATCGGCATAGTCCGGATCGACCGCCGCATAGCCCTCGTTGTAGATGTGCGTTCTGAAGTCGCCGTGGCTCCAGCCGTCGAAGGCGTCGGTGAACAGGAAATCGCAGGCGGGGCAGCGCCGGTAGCGCACCGGTGTGCCGGACGGCGGCAGCGTGATGCCGCCTTCGATCTGGCAATTCCGGTTGAAGTCGACGGTCCCGTAGAGCGGCGCGCCCTCGCCGCAGATCTTGCAGGGGACGAGTGCGGCCGAAACCGGCGTCAGACTCAGCATGCGGCAATTGTCTGGCGGGAGGGTGACCAGTCAAGCGGCCCACCGCTGTCATTCCGGGGCGCGCCCATAGCACGTCGAAGACGCGCGTCGGCGCGCTGATGGGTGCGGCCCTTGCGGGCCGTCCCGGAATGACTGGTGCCTCACGTCGTCGGGTGCCGCGCGAAATCCGGGCCGTCACCGCTCGCGCGCAACAAATGTCTTTGCGGCCCCTGTAGCGGGCAAGCGGGCCTGCGGCGCCGGTGCACGCGTCTCAATTCTTCGTCGTTGCCATCGAATAGCGCGAGTAGAGCTCCTCGACGCGTTGTCGCCACATGCTCACGAACGCGCCGGACGTCAGCCTGTCGACCGATTTCCAGGCCTGCTTGATCGCGGGCAGCGTATTGCGCCAGATCGCCAGTTTGCACCACCGCTCGCCTTTTTCCCGGCCCTCATCGGTGGCGCACATGGATTTCCAGGCGATGCGCTGCGGGTGGCTGACGTGTTGCGCGGCCCCCTGCCACCCCTGCTGGTGAATCAGGTACAGGTCGCTGAACGTCGGTTTCCTGCCGGTCCCGAACTCGAAGAGCAGCGCCTCCGTGGCGAATTTGTAGGCGCCGGCGATGGAATTGTCGCGCGGATCGGTGATGGTTCCCGAACCGTGCTCCCTGAATTCGGATCTGCTGAGCTGGAAGAGCCCGATATACGATCCGGTGCGCTGCTTCGGATTGAAGCCGGACTCGATTCTGGCCACGGTTTTCATGAAGTTGAAATCCAGGCCGAACGCATCGGCGGCGCGCCTGATCTCCTCGACCGGCGTTCCGACCGGAAGATCTTTCATCGTCCTGAGAACCGTATCGGCCGGCTTCTCGTCGGGCGGAATTTCGGAAAAAACGTAATAGGCGAGAATGGAGAAGTTCCCTCCGCGCGGCGCCGGATCAGGGGAACGATCCGGAATGGAGTCCGTTCTTTCGACGGCCGCGGCGTCCGTCGTTGCCTGTTGGTCGCGCGCAGCGTCGAAGGCCGCCTCCGGCCGCGCCTGGTCTTTTTCAGGGATGCCGGCGCCGGTGTCCTCGTCGGGCAGGAGCGATGGATCATCCGGGACCGGCAGTGCCGAGGTCACGACATCATCCGAGACCGCCGAACCGGCGCCGACCGCGGCGGCCGCATCGGGCGAAACGGTGCCCGTCGTCGTCCCGACAATAACGTAGGAAGCCGCGGCAATGGCGCATGCGGCTGCAAGGACGGCGAGCTGCAAGGGTCTCGTTTTTGCCAAATCAGTCCCCGGACGGAAGTATACACGTGAATATCCTGCGACAAGAATCAGCAGTATCTTACCGGCGGAAAGGCCAAGGCGGACAGGCCCTTTTGCCGCTGCAGACGTCCGCGGACATGAGCTTGGTGCACCGCGCCGCCGCCCTTGCCGGTGATGGTGGCGGCAGTTAGTTTGCAATCGCGATCCGACACGTGATCAACGCAAGACCCGCGTAAAGCGCGGATACGGATTCCAGGCGGAACAGGGATGGTCAGTCGGCCGGCGCAGGCGCAATCCACCGCGGCGATATCGCATCGGCGGCCTGCCGCCATCGCGACGCTCGCGACGCTCGTCGCGCTGACGGCGCTGGCGGCCGACGCCGCGCCGAAACAGGCGCGCCCCGCGCAGGCCCCGGAGGCGGCGGCGCCGCGCCCGGCCGGTGAGCCGATCATGGCGATCGTATCGATCAAGGCGCAGCAGGTCGTTTTCTACGACGCGGACGGCTGGATCCTGCGCGCGCCCGTCTCGACCGGCGTCAAGGACCGCGAGACGCCGGCCGGCGTCTTCGCCGTTGTCGATAAAGAGGTCGACCACCGCTCGAACATGTATGACGACGCCTGGATGCCGCACATGCAGCGCATCACCTGGAACGGCATCGCGCTGCACGGCGGGCCGTTGCCCGGCTATGCGGCCTCGCACGGCTGCGTGCGGATGCCCTTCGGCTTTGCCGACAGGCTGTACAACAAGACGTGGATCGGGATGCGGGTGATCATCGCGCCGGACGATCCGGTGCCGGTCGATATTTCCCATCCGGCGCTTCTCGTGCCGAAGGCGGAGGCTCTTGCGGCGGCGCCGGCGCGGGCCGAAGCGCTCGCGCGCGAGGCCGCGGAGGCGGCAAAGGCGGCCGACGAGGCAAAGAAATCCGCCGCGGCCGCGGCGCGCGAGACGGCATCGCTTAACGTGTCGCTGCGCAGGCTGACGTCGCTCAAGGCCCGCGCCGACGCCGAGCTTGCGGCCGCCGAGCGGGCGATCGCTTCCGCGAAAACGGACCAGGCGAAAAAGCAGGCCGGGGAGCGCAGGCAGAAGGCCGTGTCCCGGGCCGAGGAAGCGGGAAGGCAGCTCGATGCCGCAACGGCCGCCGCGAAGGCGAAGCCCGACGCCGCCGCCGCGAAGGAGGCCGCGAGGGCGGCCGAGGCGAGGAAGGCCGCCGCCGCCAGGGCTTCGCTCGATGCCAGCCTCGCGCTGGTGCCGGTCTCGATCTACATCAGCCGCGCCACGCAGAAGCTTTACGTGCGGCGCAACACGCATAAACGCTGGCCGGACGGGGGCGAGGTGTTCGACGCGAGCATCGAGGTCCCGGTCAGCATCCGCAATCCCGAGAAGCCGATCGGCACGCATGTGTTCACCGCGGTGGCGCGCAGCGACACGGGGGGACTGCGCTGGACCGTCGTCACGATCGACCACGGCGATGAAGCGAAAAACGCGCTCGACCGCATCACCATCCCGCAGGAGGTGCTCGATCGCGTCGCGCCGACCGCGCTGCCGCGCTCCTCGATCATCGTCTCGGACGAGCCGCTGAGCGCCGAGACCAACTATCGCACCGAATTCGTCGCGGTGCTGAGCAACCAGCCGCAGGGCGGGTTCATCACGCGCGAGCCGACCAACGAGGGCAACTTCGCGGCCGACGACGGCTACTTTTTTTCCCGCGGCAACTGGGGCAACGCGCCGCGCCGCGACGACTACCGGCGCGACTATTACAACCGGCGTCCGTTCCCGTTTTTCATGTTCGGCCGCTGAGCCTGGCGCGCGTCATTCCGGGGCGCGAGCAGAGCGGACTGAGCCCTGGCGCACGTCATTCCGGGGCGCGAGCAAAGCGGACTGAGCCCTGGCGCACGTCATTCCGGGGCGCCGCGATAGCGGCGAACCCGGAATCCGGACGCGGGCACGCAGCGTGATGCTGGATTCCGGGTCCGTCCGGCTTTCGCCGGACGTCCCGGAATGACGGTGCGGTGCTGTCGGTGCGCCCGGCAATGACAGCGGAGAGGCTGAGCCGGGTCAGGCCCGGCCATGACTGCGTGGAGGGGCTGTGCCGTCTCATTCTCGTCATTCCGGGGCGCCGCGATAGCGGCGAACCCGGAATCCGGACGCAGGCACGCAGCGTGATGCTGGATTCCGGGTCCGTCCGGCTTTCGCCGGACGTCCCGGAATGACCGTCGAAAGCCCACCGTCGTCATCCCGGGGCGCGAGCAAAGCGGGCTGAGCCTGACGCACGTCATTCCGGGGCGCGAGCAAAGCGGGCTGAGCCCTGGCGCGCGTCATTCCGGGGCGCCGCGATAGCGGCGAACCCGGAATCCAGACGCGGGCACGCAGCGTGATGCTGGATTCCGGGTCCGTCCGGCTTTCGCCGGACGTCCCGGAATGACCGTCGAAAGCCCACCGTCGTCATTCCGGATTGCGAGCAAAGCGGGCTGAGCCTGACGCACGTCATTCCGGGGCGCGAGCAAAGCGGGCTGAGCCCTGACGCTCGTCATTCCGGGGCGCCGCGATAGCGGCGAACCCGGAATCCAGACGCGGGCACGCAGCGTGATGCTGGATTCCGGGTCCGTCCGGCTTTCGCCGGACGTCCCGGAATGACGGTGCGGTGCTGTCGGTGTGCCCGGCAATGACAGCGGAGAGGCTGGGCCGGGTCAGGCCCGGCCATGACTGCGTGGAGGGGCTTGCGTTCCCACGTGTTCGCTTCCGCGCGCCGTTCCACGGCGTTCGTCATGCGCGGGCCTGTCCCGCGCATGACGCAGGGAGGGGCTGTGCCGTCTCATTCTCGTCATTCCGGGGCGCGAGCAAAGCGAGCGAACCCGGAATCCAGACGCAGGCACGCAGCGTGATGCTGGAGTCCGGGTCCGTCCGGCTTTCGCCGGACGTCCCGGAATGACGGTGTGGTGCTGTCGGTGTGCCCGGCAATGACAGCGGAGAGGCTGAGCCGGGTCAGGCCCGGCCATGACTGCGTGGAGGGGCTTGCGTTCCCACGTGTTCGCTTCCACGCGCCGTTCCACGGCGTTCGTCATGCGCGGGCCTGTCCCGCGCATCCATGCCCTGCCAGTCTTGTCTGTGTGCCGTCGCCGTTCCACAATCGGCGGCAACACGCCCGTCATCCTGAGGTGCGAGCGCGAAGCGCTCGCCTCGAAGGATGACCCGGAGGTTTGGTCGTCACCCTTCGAGGCCCGCCTGACGGCGGGCACCTCGGGGTGACGGGCCCGAGGCCCGCCTGGCGGCGGGCACCTCAGGGTGACGG
>DASRGB010000056.1:0-18643 GCA_035651255.1 Pseudolabrys sp. | reverse complement strand
CCGCACGCCGCGTTGAGCGACGCCGTCACCGCCGTCACCGCTGCCCAGAACGAGATCGGCATGCCGACCTCGGTGACCGGCACCTACTCGGGCGATGCCGACGAGTTCGCAAAGTCCCTTGCCGGCCAGCCATGGCTGATCCTCGCGGCCATCATCACGATCTACATCGTTCTGGGCGTTCTCTACGAGAGCTTCATCCACCCCTTCACGATTCTGACGACGCTGCCGTCGGCGGGCATCGGCGCCGTCCTCGCGCTGCTCCTCAGCGGGCTCGATCTGTCGCTCGTGGCTTTGATCGGCATCGTGCTGTTGATGGGCATCGTCAAGAAGAACGCGATCATGATGATCGACTTCGCGCTCGAAGCGGAACGCACGCAGCGCATGACGCCGCGCGAGTCGATCGTGCAGGCCGCGCTGCTGCGCTTCCGCCCCATCATGATGACGACGCTCGCCGCGCTGTTCGGCGCGCTGCCGCTGGCGCTCGAATCCGGCACCGGCTCGGAGCTGCGCAACCCGCTCGGCATCACCATCATCGGCGGGCTGCTGCTCTCCCAGCTGCTCACGCTCTACACGACGCCCGTCATCTATCTCTACATGGAGCGGCTGCGCGCGCGCCTGGCGCCGGCGCTGCGCCGCAGGCCCCGGCCGCGGCCGGCGCGGGGCCGGCCGTGAACGTCTCCTCGACCTTCATCCGCCGGCCGATCGGCACCACGCTGCTCGCCGTCGGCCTGTTCCTGGTCGGCGCGGTGGCCTATGCGTTTCTGCCGGTCTCCAGCCTGCCCAATTTCGATCTCGCCACCATCAGCGTGACGGCGAGCCGCCCGGGCGCCGATCCCGGCACCATGGCGGCGACGGTGGCGGCGCCGATCGAGCGGCGCCTCGCCGAGATTTCCGGCGTCACCGAGCTCACTTCGGTGTCCTCGCTCGGCACCTCGCGCATCACCGTGCAGTTCGACCTGTCGCGCAACATCGACGGCGCCGCCCGCGACGTGCAGGCGGCGCTCAACGCCGCGCTGCTCGACCTGCCCTCCGACATGCCGACGCTGCCGACCTTCCGCAAGTTCAACCCGGCGGCGGCGCCCATCCTGATCCTGGCGCTGACCTCGAAGACGCTGTTGCCGAGCGACATCTACGACGCCGCCGACAGCGTCATCGCGCAGCGGCTGTCCCAGGTCGACGGCGTCGCCGACGTCACGGTCGCCGGCTCCGAGCAGCCGGCGCTGCGGGTGCGCGTCGACCCCAACAGGCTTGCCGCCATGGGGGTGGCGCTGGAGGACGTGCGCACGGCGATTGCCAACGCCAACGCGCTCGGCCCCCTCGGCAGCTTCGACGGCGCCGGCCGCAGCGTCACCATCGCCTCCAACAACCAGCTCGACGAGCCGCAGGACTACGCGCCGATCGTGGTCAAGACCGTCAACGGCACGGTGATCCGGCTGACCGACATCGCCACCATTCGGCCCGGCGTGCGCAACAGCCGCGCCGCCGGCTGGTACAACAAGGACCCCTCCGTCCTGCTCATCATCACCAAGCAGGGCAACGCCAACGTGCTCGACACCATCGACCGCATCTACGCGCTGCTGCCGCAGCTCAAGCAGTGGGTGCCGGCCGGGCTCGACATCGCGGTGCTGGCCGACCGCACCGAGACCATCCGCGCCGGCGTCCACGACATGCAGCTGACGCTCGCCGCGACCGTGGCGCTGGTGATGATGGTGGTGTTCCTGTTCCTGCGGCGGCTGGCGGCGACCATGGCGGCCGGCATCACGGTGCCGCTGGCGCTCGCCGGCACCTGCGCCGCGATGTGGGCGGCCGGCTTTTCCATCGACAATCTGTCGCTGATGGCGCTCGCGGTCAGCGTCGGCTTCGTCGTCGACGACGCCATCGTCATGATCGAGAACGTGTTCCGCAACCTCGAGGCCGGGCATTCGCCGCTGCGCGCGACCCTGATGGGGGCGAAGCAAATCGGCTTCACCGTGATCTCGATCTCGGTATCGCTGGTCGCCGCCTTTATCCCGCTTCTGCTGATGGGCGGCATCGTCGGCCGCGTGTTCCGCGAATTCTCGGTGACGCTCGTCTTCGCCATCGCGGTGTCGACGGCGGTATCGCTGTCGGTGACGCCGATGATCTGCGCCTATTTCGTGCGCCGGCCGCCGAGCCCGGACGCCACCTGGCTCGACCGCGCGGTGGAACGGGTGGTGTCGCACGTGGTGCGGTTCTACGACCGCACGCTGACGATCGTGCTGGAGCACCGCGGCCTGACGCTCATGGTCTTCGTCGCCACCATCGCGCTGACCGTCGGGCTCTATATCCGCACCCCCAAGGGCTATTTCCCGCAGGACGACACCGGCCTGATCTTCGGCGCCACCGAAGCCTCGCCCGACATCTCCTTCGACGCCATGAAGGCGCTGCAGCTCAAGGCCATGGACGTGGTGCTCGCCGATCCGGCGGTGAAGGGGCTCGGCTCCTCGGTCGGCGCCTCGTTCTTCAACGCCTCGGTCAACCACGGCCGCATGTTCATCAGCCTCAAGCCGCTGCGCGAGCGCGGCGGGGTGACGACGCAGACCATCGTCGCGCGGCTGCGCGCGCAGCTCAACCAGATCCCGGGCATTCGCGTCTTCATGGTGCCGGCGCAGGACCTTCGCGTCGGCGGCCGCCAGAGCAGCGCGCAGTATCAGTTCACGTTGTGGAGCCAGGACATCGACGCGTTGCAGGCGACCGTGCCGCGCGTGCTGGAGCGCGTGAAGCAGATCCCCGGCATCGTCGACGTCACCACCGACCGCGACCAGGGCGGGCTGCAGGCCAATGTGGCGATCGACCGCGCCGCCGCCGCGCGGTTCGGCGTGCGCATCCAGGACATCGACAGCGCCCTCAACGACGCCTTCTCGCAGCGGCAGATTTCGACCATCTACGGCCCGCGCAACCAGTACCACGTGGTCATGGAGGTCGCTCAGAAGCACGCACGCGACCCGAACGATCTCAGCCAGATTTATGTCGCCGGCCGCGGCAACATCCAGGTGCCGCTGTCGACGGTCGCGCAGGTCGAGCGCGGGCTGGCGCCGCTGGTGGTCAACCACCAGGGCCAGTTCCCGTCCGTCACCGTCACCTACAATCTCGCGCCGGGCACCACGATCGAGGCCGGCACCGCCGCGCTGGCGCAGGCGGTGGGCGAGCTGCACATTCCCGATACCATCCACACCGATTTTGCCGGCGAGGTACAGGCCTATCAGCGCTCGGTCGGCGCCCAGCCGGTGCTGCTGATCGCCGCGCTGATCGCCGTCTATATCGTGCTCGGCGTGCTGTACGAGAGCCTGGCGCATCCGCTGACCATCATCTCGACGCTGCCCTCGGCGGGGCTCGGCGCGCTGCTGGCGCTCAATTTGTTCGGCACCGATCTGACGGTGATCGCCTTCATCGGCATCATTCTGCTGATCGGCATCGTCAAGAAGAACGGCATCATGATGGTCGACTTCGCGCTCGACGGCGAGCGCCGCCGCGGCCTGCCGCCGCAGCAGGCGATCCACGAGGCCTGCATGGAACGGTTCCGGCCGATCATGATGACGACGCTCGCCGCCATGCTCGGCGCGCTGCCGCTGGTGATCGCCACCGGCCCCGGCGCCGAGCTGCGCCGTCCCCTCGGCATCACCATCATCGGCGGGCTTTTTGTGTCGCAGGTGCTGACGCTCTACACCACGCCGGTCATCTACCTGCTGCTCGACCGCCTGCACCGCAAATGGGGCGGCGCCCTGCCGAGCTTCGTGCGCCGCCGCACCCCGCCGCTGCAGCCGGCGGAGTAAACCTCCGGTCGCAGCCCGCGAAAGCGGGGACCCGGTCAACGCAAAGGCTTCGGTTTGCGCGGCAGCGCCGCCGCATACTGGATCGCCCGCTTTCGCGGGCGATGACAATGGAGAGGTCACACGCCCAAATAGCGGTGCTGCACATCCGGGTTGGCGGCGAGCGCCGCCGAGGCGCCGGACCACACCACGCGGCCGCGTTCGATCAGGAAATGCCGGTCGGCGACGCGCAGCAACGCGCTGACGTTCTTGTCGATCACCAGGATGGCCAGGCCCGACTGCTTCAGCTTGGCCAGGCAGCGCCAGATCTCGGCGCGGATCAGCGGCGCCAGGCCCTCGGTCGCCTCGTCGAGGATGAGCAGGCGCGGATTGGTCATCAGCGCGCGGCCGATCGCCAGCATCTGCTGCTCGCCGCCGGACAGCTGGTTGCCCATGCTGGCCTCGCGCTCGGCGAGCCGCGGGAACAGCTCGTAGACCGCGGACAGCGTCCACGGCGCGCCGTCGCGCGCCACCGCGGTCGCCACCAGATTCTCGCGCACCGTGAGATTGGGAAAGATCTGCCGGCCCTCCGGCACCAGCCCGATGCCGAGCTGGGCGACGCGGTAGGACGGCAGCGCGCGGATGTCGCGGCCCTCGAAGCGGATGCCGCCGGCGCGCGCCGGCGTCAGCCCCATGATCGAGCGCACGGTCGTGGTCTTGCCCATGCCGTTGCGGCCCATCAGCGTCACCATCTCGCCGGGCGCGATCGACAGCGACACGCCGAACAGAACCTGGCTCAGGCCGTAACAGGTCTCGACGTTGTCGAGCGCGAGCACGGGTTCAGGCATGGCCGGCCTCCTGCTCGCCGAGATAGGCGTCGCGCACCTGGGCATTGGCGCGGATGTCGGCCGGCGCGCCGGAGGCGATGACGCGGCCGTAGACCAGCACGGTGATGCGGTCGGCGAGCGCGAACACGGCTTCCATGTCGTGCTCGACCAGAAGGATGGTCAGCTCCTTCTTGAGGTCGCGCAGCATGCCGACCATCCGCGCCGATTCTTCCGGGCCGAGGCCGGCCATCGGCTCGTCGAGCAACAGCATGCGCGGTTGGCCGGCCAGCGCCATCGCCAGTTCGAGCAGCCGGTGCTCACCGTGGCTGAGCGCGGAGGCGGGCAGGTTCTCGCGCGCGCTCAAGCCGACGCGGGCGAGCGCGGCGCGCGCCGGCTGGCGCAACTCCGCTTCCAAGCGCGCATTGCGCCAGAAATGAAACGAATGCCCGGCGCGGGCCTGCACCGCCAGTGCCACGTTGTCGAGCACGCTGAGATCGAGGAACAGCGACGTGATCTGGAACGAGCGCGCCAGGCCGAGATGGCTGCGCCGGTGCATCGGCAGCGCCGAGATGTCCTCACCGGCAAAGCGGATGCGGCCGGCATCCGGCGGCAGCTGGCCGGCAAGCTGGGCGATCAGCGTGGTCTTGCCGGCGCCGTTCGGGCCGATGACGGCGTGCAATTCGCCCGCGGCGATGCCGAGGGTGACGTCGTCGGTGGCGACGACGCCGCCGAAGCGCTTGGCGAGGCCCTCGATTTGCAGCAGCGGCGCGGCCGGGTTGCGTTCAATCATGGCGCACCTTGCCGAGCAGGCCGTCGATGCCGCCGCGCGCGAACAGCACGACCAGCAGCAGCAGCGGCCCGAGGATGATCTGCCAATATTCGGTGATGCCGGACAGCACTTCCTCGAGCACCAACAGCGCGACGGCGCCGAACACCGGCCCGAGCACCGAGCCCATGCCGCCGAGCACGACCATGACGATGAGGTCGCCGGAGCGGGTCCAGTACATCATCGCCGGGCTGACGAAGTCGGCATGATTGGCCAAAAGGGCGCCAGCCAGCCCGCACAACGTGCCGGCGATGACGAAGCAGACGAGCTTGTAGCGGTAGGTCGGGAAGCCGATGGCGCGCATGCGCATGTCGTTGGAGCGCGCCCCCTGGATGACCAGGCCGAAGCGCGAATTGACCAGCCGCCACACCAGATAGAGCGCGGCAAACAGCAGCACCAGGCAGAGGTAATAGAACTGCACCTTGTCGCCGAGGTCGAGCGGGGCAAAGAACTGGCTGCGCTTCTGGATGGTGAGGCCGTCGTCGCCGCCGTAACGCGCCAGCCCGGCGACGATGTAATAGGCCATCTGCGCGAAGGCGAGCGTGATCATGATGAAGTAGACGCCGCGCGTGCGCAGGCTCAATGCGCCGATCACCAGCGCAAACAGCGCCGAAGCGCCGAGCGCCACCGGCCATTGCACCAGGCCCGACGGCACGCCTTCGAAGGCGAGGATGCCGACCGCATAGCCGCCGATGCCCAGATAGGCGGCGTGGCCGAAGCTCATCATGCCGCCGAAGCCGAGGATGAGATTGAGGCTGACCGCCGCCATCGCCAGGATGACGATGCGGGTGAACAAGGTCAGCACGAAGCGGTCGTGGGCAAGCCCGGCATAGACCGGCAGCAGGACGAGCGCCGCGAGCAAGGCCGCGACCACCACGTTGCGCAGCGTCAGCCGTCTCATTTGCCGCCCTGCGAGAACAGGCCCTCGGGCTTGACCACCAGCACGACCGCCATCAGCAGGTAGATCAGCATCGACGACAGCGCCGGCGCCGCGGTCGCCGCCGCGTTAGGGCTCAGCACCACGCGCAGGAAGTCAGGCAGATAGGAGCGGCCCAGCGTGTCGATGAAGCCGACCAGCAGCGCCGCCACCAGCGCGCCGCGGATCGAGCCGATGCCGCCGATGACGGTGATGACGAAGGCGAGGATCAGGATGTTCTCGCCCATGCCGATCTGCACGGTGAGGATCGGCGCCTGCATCAGGCCGGCAAGGCCGGCGAGCGCCGCGCCCAGCCCGAACACCAGCGTATACAGCAGCGTGATGTTGACGCCGAGCGCGCCGACCATTTCGCGGTTCGAGGCGCCGGCGCGGATCAGCATGCCGACGCGCGTGCGCATCACCAGGACGTAGAGAAACGCAGCAACCGCGAGGGTGACGACGATGACGGCGAACTTGTAGGCCGAGTAGTCGACGCCCGGCAGGATGGCGATCGAGGTGTTGAGCCAGGACGGCAGCGACAGCGACAGGCCTTCCGGACCCCAGATGAGCCGCACCAGTTCGTCGAAGAACAGAATGAGGCCGAAGGTGCCGAGCACGTGGTCGAGGTGGTCGCGCCCGTAGAGCCTGCGCATGACGACGACCTCGACCGCCATGCCGACGACAAGCGTCGCGGCAAGCGCCAGCACGACGCCGAGTACGAAGCTGCCGGTCCATGCCGTGAAGGTCGCCGCCAGATAGGCCCCGACCATGTAGAGCGAGCCGTGCGCCAGATTGACGAGGTCCATGATGCCGAAGACCAGCGTCAGCCCCGCCGCCAGCAGAAACAGCAGCAGGCCGAACTGCAGCCCGTTGAGGCATTGCTCGATGAACAGGGTCATGGCGGTGCCGGCGCTGTCTGCCAGATCTCTACGTCATTCCGGGGCGCGAGCGGAGCGAGCGAGCCCGGAATCCAGAGCAACACTCCAACGCCTCGGTATATCTCTGGATTCCGGGTTCGCGCCTTCGGCGCGCCCCGGAATGACCAAGTTATTTCAAAAACAGAACGGCAGAAACGTCCCCGCTTCTGCCGTCCCGGATCGCATCAGCCGAGGATCACTTCATCGGGCACTTGTCGTGGAAGCGATCCTGGTCGTTCTTGACGATGGTGGCGACGGTCTTGAGCACATAGTCGTCGCCCTGCTTGACCACGTCCTGCAGATAGAAGTTCTGGATCGGGATGTGATTGTTGCCATACTTGAAGTCGCCGCGCACCGACTTGAAGTCGGCCTTCTCCAGCGCCTTCTGCACCTTGGCCTTGTCGGAGAGGTCGCCCTTGGTCGCGGCGACCGCTGACGCGATCAGGTTGGCGGCATCGTAGCTCTGCGCGCCGTAGAACGACGGCCGGTGGCCGGGATACTTCTTGATGTAGTCGGCGACGAACTTCTTGTTCGCCGCGTTCGGCAGGTCGTTGACCCATTCCTGCGCGCCGGGAACGCCGAGCGCCAGGTCCTTCTGCAGCGGCAGCGACAGTTCGTCGATGGTGAACGCCGTGTAGAGCGGGATTTTGCCCTTGAGGCCGGCCTGGGCATATTGCTGCAGGAACTGCACCCCGGCCTTGCCCGGATAGAACACGAAGACGGCGTCCGGATTGGCGGCCTTGGCCTTGGCAAGCTCGGCCGAGAAGTCGAGCTGGGTCGGCCAGGTGGTGAGCTCCTGCCCGACCACCTTGCCTTTGAAGGTCGAGGCGACGCCCGCCAGCATGTCCTTGCCGGCCGCGTAGTTCGGGCCGATCAGGAACACGCTCTTGACGCCCTTCTGGTTCATGTAAACGCCCATGGCCTGCGGCGTCTGGTCGTTCTGCCACGAAGTCGAGAAGATATAGGGCGAGCACAATTCGCCGGCGATCTGCGAGGGACCGGCATTGGCGGTGATCAGGAAGGTCTTGGAGTCGACCGCGGGCTTGATCGAGGCGAGCAGCACGTTCGACCAGATATAGCCGGCGATGAAATCGACCTTGTCGGAGTCGATGAGCTTCTGCGTCTTCTGCAAGCCGGTCTCCGGCTTGAAGCCGTCATCTTCGTAGATCACCTCGACCGGCAGGCCGGCCATCTTGCGGCCCATGTGATCGAGCGCGAGCTCGAAGGAATTGCGCATGTCGTTGCCGATGACGGCGACGGGGCCGCTGAATGTCGAGATGAAGCCGATCTTGATCGATTTCTGCTGGGCCATTGCCGGGCCCATCGCGAGCAGCAAGGCTGCGCCCGCGATCAATGACGCTTTACGCATGATGTCCTCCCCCGGGGCCCTTGCCGGCCCGCTTGCCTTTTGGATGGCCTAATCTAGCCGCGCCGGCGGGGAAACGTCTACTCGCCCAAGGCCGGCACGCCGCCCGCAAGGTTGACCGGAACCGCGCATTTTCTGCACTGTAAGCGGCACGCGGGACCGGCGGTGGGACCGTCCGGAAAGATAATTCCAGGGGGCAGCGCGGTGGCCAAGGCGCTCGGCAAAACCTACGACGGCATCGTCATCGGCGCGGGCCATCACGGCCTCATCCTCGCCAGCTACCTCGCCCGCGCCGGCCTCGACATCCTGCTGGTGGAGCGGCGGCTGACCTATGGCGGCGGCTTGAGCACGCGCGAGGTCACCCTGCCCGGCTTCTATCACAACCTGCATTCGATCAATCACTTCCACATCAGCGAAACGCCGTGGTTCAAGGACCTCGGCCTCGACGAGCGCGTCACCTACATCACGCCGCGCTACGAATTCGGCCAGGCGCACCATGACGGCTCGGCCCTGGTGCTGGGACGCGATCTCGAGGAATCGGTCGCCAACATCGCCCGCTTCTCGAAGAAGGACGCCCAGACCTTCCGCGACTGGAACCGCCGGGCGGAAGCCATCACGCGCGACATTCTGCTCGCCGAGCGCTACGCCGAACCGCTGCCGAAAGACGAGCGCGAGGCGCTGTTGAAGCGGACAGCGCTGGGGCGCGAATTCCTCGAGGTGTCGAACCGCCAGCCGCTCGACGTCGTGCGCGAATTGTTCGAGAACCATCACGTCCAGCTCTTGTTCCTGTTCAAGGTGTCGCTGTTCGGCACCTGGCTGGTCGATACGCTGTCCAAGACCTCGCCGATGGGCTCGGTGATCCGCGCCTTCGACCTTGAGAGCGGCTACCAGCTCTGCCAGGGCGGCTCGTTCAATCTGGCGCGCGGGCTGATGGAGACCTTCATCGCCGCCGGCGGCACCTACCAGCCGCAGGTCGACATCGCCCGCATCGTCATCGAGCACGGCAGGGCGACCGGCATCGAACTCGCCGACGGCCGCACGGTGCGCGCCAGGCAATTCGTCGCCTCGACGCTCGACGTGCACCAGACGTTTGAAAAACTGGTGGGCCGCGAGCAATTGCCGGCGGCCTTCCTCAACAAGCTCGACGGCTTCCAGTACACCGCCTGGAGCCTGTTCGGCCTGCATCTCGCGCTCAACGAAAGCCCGCGCTTTGCCGCGGAGGCATTCGACCCCAACATCAACCGCACGCTGAAATGGTCGATCGGCGCCGAGACCATGGAGGACCTGTTCTCGGCGCACCAGGATGTGATGGCAGGCCGCGTGCCCAAGCTCGTGCAGTTCGGCTCCGGGCCCTTGAGCCTCATCGATCCGTCGCAGGCGCCGCCCGGCAAGCACACCACCTATTGCTGGCACGTGATGCCGCTCAACCCGGACATCGGCACGAAGAGCTACGAGGACTGGAAGGAGGAGTTCGCCGACCGCATCGTCGAGACTTTCGCGCGCTACTGCCCGAACATGACGTCAAAGAACATCCTCGGCCGCTACATCTATACGGGACGCGAATACGTGCAGGAGATGATCAACATGCGCGGCGGCGACATCTTCATGGGCGCCTTCAATGCCGAGCAGGTGATGTACAACCATTTCGGCTACCGCTCGCCGATCGGAAACCTCTACAACGCCGGCTCCGCCGGTCACCCGGGCGGGGCGATTTCCGGCGGCGCGGGCTACATCAGCGCCGGACTGATCGCGCGCGATCTCGGCATCACGCCGTGGTGGAGCCCCTGCGATGCGCGCTCCGCGCTCGAAGCCCTGCCGCAGCGGGAGCGCGCGGCGTGACTCTGTTTCTGCCATTCCGGCGCGGCCCGAAGGGCCGAACCCGGAATCCAGAGCCGGGAGTGACAGTCCTCGCAATTGTCGCCCTGGATTCCGGGTTCGCGTGCTGCGCACGCGCCCCGGAATGACCGGAGAAGAGTATGCCCGACCTCGACACTATCGTCTTTCCGTCGCTGCAGGAGCGTGTCGTCATTGTCACCGGCGCCGGCCAGGGCATCGGCCGCGTCTTCGCCAAGGCCTTTGCGAGAGCAGGCGCGCGCGCCGTCATCGCCGAAGTCAACGAGAAAACGGCGGCGGCGGTGGCGGAGGAGATCATGGCGGCCGGCGACGAGGCGCTGGCCGTCTCGACCGATGTCGCCGACGATGCCTCGATCAAGGCAATGGTCGAGGTCGTCACCGCCAAATACGGCCGCATCGACGTGCTCATCAACAATGCCGGCATCTTCTCGACGCTGGAGATGCGGCCGTTCGACCAGATCCCGCTCGATGAATGGGAGCGCGTGCTGCGCGTCAACCTGACCGGCCCGTTTTTGTGCGCGCGCGCCGTGCTGCCGGCGATGCGCAAGGCCAAATGGGGTCGCATCATCAATGTCGCGTCCGGCGCGGTGCGGCTAGGCCGCCCGAACTACCTGCACTACATCGCCACCAAGTCGGCGCTGATGGGCATGAGCCTGTCGATGGCGCGCGAGGTCGGCGCCGACGGCATTACCGTCAACGCCATCCTGCCGGGCGCGACCTTCACCGAAATCGAGCGCAAGACCGTGACGCCGGCGCAGAAGGAGCGCATCATCCAGATGCAGTGCGTGCCGCGCGCCGAAGTGCCGGAGGACCTGGTCGGCGCCGTGCTGTTCCTCGCCTCGGAAGCCTCCGCCTTCGTCACCGGGCAGAGCATCAACCTCGACGGCGGGGTGACGTGGTCGTAATCCGCGTACCAGCCGCCATCTTTCCGATGTCATACCCCGCGCAAGCGGGGTATCCAGTACCCCGCAGCCTCTCCTATGATCGCAAGGATGGTGGCTCCTGGATCATCCGCTTTCGCCGATGATGACAGCGGAGCAAGGATCTGGATAACGACCTCATGACCCCCACCGTCTCCATCGTCGCAGCCGGCAATATGGGCGCGGGCGTCGGCAAGCGCCTGACCGAAAACGGCGTCGCCGTGCTCACCTCGCTTGCCGGGCGCAGCGAGGCGAGCGCAAAACGCGCGCGCGAGGCCGGCATGCAGGCGGTCGACGATCGCGCGCTGATGGATGCCGATTTCCTGCTCTCCATCGTGCCGCCGGGCGAAGCGCTGGCGCTCGCCAGACGGCTCGTGCCGCTCTTGACCGCCGCCAACAAGAAGCCGGCCTACGTCGAATGCAACGCGGTGAGCCCGCAGACCATGCTCGAGATCGCCGAGGCGATCGCGCCCAGCGGCGCGCCATTCATCGCCGCCGGCATCATCGGGCCGCCGCCCAAGCCCGGCTCGACCAACACCAAGTTCTATGCCTCGGGGCCGGCGGCCAAGGACTTTGCCCGGCTCAACGACTACGGCCTGGTCGTGCGCGTGCTGGGCGGCGAACTCACCGCCGCGCATGCGCTGAAAATGTCCTACGCCGGCATCACCAAGGGCTTCACCGCGCTCGGCGCCGCCATGATGCTGGCGGCGACGCGCGAGGGCGCGGCCGACGCGCTCAAGGCCGAGCTCGGCGAAAGCCAGCAGGCGCTGCTCGGCTGGCTGACGCGGCAGACGCCGAACATGTATGCCAAGGCCTATCGCTGGGTGGCCGAGCTCGACGAGATCGCCAGTTTCGTCGGCGAGGACCACCCCGAACACGCGATGTTGAACGCCGCGGCGCGGCTCTACGAGCGCATCGCCGAGGATTTCGACGGCGCCAAGAAAGAGACCGGCGCGCTCGACCGCTTCCTCAAATGAAAAAGCCGCCCCGGTGGGCGGCTTCTTCATCGTTCAGGCGACGACTTCAGTTCTTCTGCGTCGGCGCGGCCTGCGGGTTGGCCTTCAGGAAGTCCTGGTAGGTCTGGCCCGCCATGTTGGTCGGACGATCGGTGACTTCGGCGTGATCGGCAATGCCGTCGACCGGGGCGCTGGCCATTTCCTTGGTGCACAGGTCGGCGAAGATCACCTTGCCGTCCGGCGTGTAGTTCTTGGTCAGGCAGGTGCAGGGGCCGGGGCTCGACGTGCGCACGGCGTAGGCGACCGGGCGGACATAGACGCGGTCATGGAAGTGGACGTAGTGCCAGTGCTTCCAGTGGGCGTGGCCGTGCATGTGGGCGTGGGCGTGCGGGCCGCCGCCGCCACCACCGCCGCCGCCACCGCCGCCGCCGCCACCAGCCTGCGCGGCACCGGAGCCAAGCGTCGCCGCGGCGAGCACGGCAATGGCGAAGAAGCTGATCATGGATTTGCGTGACATGGCAATTCTCCCTGGTTGCATTTTGTATTCGCTGATCCTTGGTCGCGGCCGGCCGCCGCAAGGTTCAGGGCCGGTTTGACAAGGCGGAACCGGGGGATATCGTTTGTACGCAAATAAATAGCGCTGCTGGGCCCGCCGCATGAAACCCGCGCCGTTCATCCGTCACGTGCCGCGAACGGTCGGCGAAGCGGTCAGGATTCTGGGCGAGGTCGCAGGCCAAGACGGACGGGTGCTGGCGGGCGGGCAGAGCCTGGTGCCGATCATGGCGTTCCGGCTCGCCAGGCCCGCGCATCTCGTCGACATCAACGAGATCGAGGAGCTCGGCCGCATCCGCAACGACGGCGCCATGCTGTCGATCGGGGCGCTGGTGCGGCATCGCGCGTTTCACAAGCCCGTCGTGCCAGGACCGTTCGGCGCGATGCTTGCCCAGGTGGCGCGGCACATCGCGCATTACCCGATCAGGACGCGCGGCACCTTTTGCGGCAGCATCGCGCACGCCGATCCGGCGTCGGAATGGTGCCTGGTCGCGGCGACGCTCGAGGCCACCATGGTGGCCGAGAGCACGCGCGGCGCCCGTTCGATCGCCGCCAAGGATTTCTTCCAGGGCATCATGACGACGGCGCTCAAGGAGGACGAGCTGCTCACCGAGGTGCGGTTGCCGCTGCCGCCGGGCGACACGAAATTCGGCTTCAACGAGTTCAGCCGCCGCGCCGGCGATTTTGCCATGGCGGCGGCCTTGGCCGCCTTCCGCCTGCAAGGCGGCAAGATCGTCGAGGCGCGGATCGGAGTCGGCGGCGCCGAGGCGCGCCCGCGCCGCATCGCGGAAGCGGAGGCCGCGCTTCATGGCCAGGCGCCAAGCGACAAAGCGTTCCGCGCTGCCGCGGCGGTTGCCGCCACTGCGATCGAGCCGCTGGAAGACCACCAGACCGACGCCGCCTATCGGCGCGATCTGGTGCGCGCGGTGGTGCGGCGCGCGCTCGAGCAGGCCGCGTCATGAGCGCCCACGGCACCCGCGGGTCCGGCACGACCTGGGTCGGCCGCGCCATCCGACGGCTGGAAGATCCGGCGCTGGTGCAAGGCCAGGGCCGCTACACCGCCGACCTGCCCGCCGCGCACGCGGTGCGCTTCGTGCGCAGCCCGGCGGCGGCCGGGACGATCGTCAGGATCGACGCGTCGAAGGGCACGCTGCTGATCACCGCCGCCGACCTCAAAGGCGTGAAGCCGATCCTGCCGATGCTGCACAAGTTCTCGTACAAGCCGGTGGCGCAGCCGGTGCTGGCCGAGGGCGTTGTTCGCTTCGTCGGCGAACCGGTCGCGGCCGTGGTGGCAGCGAGCGCGGCTGCGGCCGAGGATATCGCCGATCAGGTTTCGCTCACGCTCGAGGAGACCACGCCGGTTGCCGATGCGCGCGCGGCGCTCGAGCCGGGCGCACCGCAGGTGCATGCCGCCGCGCCGGGCAATGTCATCGTTGAAGGCCGGTTCAGCACCGACGGCTTCGGCGACGCCTGGAGCCGCGCCGCCAAGGTCGTCAAGGTCGCGGCGCGCTCGCGCCGGCAGAATGCGACGCCGATCGAGGCGCGCGCCGGCCATGCCGCCTACGACGCCTCGACCGGGCGCGTCACGCTGACCTGCACGACTCAGATGCCGCACCTGACGCGCACGGCGATCGCCGACATTCTCGGCGTGCCGGAATCCGACCTGCGCGTGATCGCGCCCGATGTCGGCGGCGGCTTCGGCCAGAAGATGTCGCTTGCCGCGGAATACGTCGTGCTGGTGTGGCTGGCGCGCAAATACCGCAGCTCGTTTGCCTGGATCGAGGACCGCCGCGAAAATCTGATCGCCGCGTTCCATGCGCGCGACCAGTCCATCACGCTGGAAGGCGCCTTCGACAAGGACGCCAAATTGATCGCGCTCAAGGCCGACGTCGCCGCCAATGTCGGCGCCTATTCCTGCTTTCCGACCACCTGCGGCGTCGAGCCGCTGATGGCGATGGCGGAGATGCCGGGACCCTACGACGTCAAGCACTATGACTGCCGCGCCCGCGGCGTGCTGACCAATACCTGCCCGATGGCGCCCTATCGCGGCGTGTCGCGGCCGGTCATCACCTTCACGCTGGAGCGGCTGATGGACAAGGCGGCGCGGACGTTCGGCCTCGATCCGGCCGATATCCGCCGGCGCAACCTTGTCGACAAATTCCCCTACACGACCGCGATGGGCCTCGAATACGACGAGGCGAGCTACAAGCAGACTCTGGCGATGGCCGTCACCGCCGCCGATGTGCCGGCCTTCCGCAAGCGCCAGCACGAGGCGCGCGCCAAGGGCCGCCATCTCGGCATCGGCTTTGCGACCTTCTGCGAGCGCACCGGCTACGGCAGTCCGGCCTTCGCCGCGCGCGGCATGGCGATCACGCCCGGCTGGGAGACCGTCATCGTCTCGGTCGACCCGTCGGGCTTCGTCGAAGCGCGCATCGGCTCCTCGCCGCACGGCCAGGGCTTGCGCACCACGCTCGCCCAGATCGTCGCCGACGAGATCGGCGTGCCGCCGGACATGATCAGGGTCGTGCACGGCGACACCGACCGCGCGCCCTATGGCTGGGGCACCTTCGCCAGCCGCTCGCTGGTGATTGCGGGCGGCGCCACGCTGATCGCGGCGCGGAAAGTGCGCGCCAAGCTCTTGAAGATCGCTGGCACCATGCTCGAGGCCGCGGAAACCGACATCGTGCTGGAAGACGGAAGGGCCAAGGTCGCCGGCACCGATCGCACGGTGTCGATCGCCGCCATGGCGCGCGAGGCCTACACGCAGACCCATCGCTTCAAGGGCGAGATCGAGCCGGGCCTCACCGAGACCGGCACCTACGATCCGCCCGGCACGTTCTCCAATGCCTGCCACGTCGCCGTCGTCGAGGTGGACGTCGACACCGGCAAGGTCATGGTCGAGAAATTTCTCGTCGCCGAGGACGCCGGCCGCATCATCAACCCGATGATCGCCGACGGCCAGGTGCACGGCGGCATCGCCCAGGGCATCGGCAATGCGCTCTTGGAAGAGATCGTCTACGACGAGGCTGGCGCGCCGCTGACGGCGACGCTGGCCGACTACCTGCCGCCGACCGCACACGAAATCCCGCCGATCGAGCTGCATCATCTGGAGACGCCGAGCGTCAATTCCATCACCAAGGCCAAGGGGCTCGGCGAAGGCGGCACCATCGGCGCGCCGGCCGCGGTGATCAACGCCGTCAACGACGCGCTGGCGCCGTTCGGCGTCGAGATCGACGAGATGCCGGCAACGCCGCAACGCATCCGCGCCGCGCTGCGCCAAGCAGGTGCCAAATGAGCGCCGCGGCTCAAATGCTGTCTTTACCCTCCCCCTGGTGGGGAGGCTCGACGCACGAAGTGCGTCGGGGTGGGGGTCCTTCGTTCCATGCGACGACCCCCACCCCCGACCCCTCCCCACAAGGGGGAGGGGAGAAAGAGACGGCATGACCGAGAAAACCGCCATCACCCTCACCGTCAACGGCCGCGATCACGCGATCGCCGTCGAGCCGCGCAAGACGCTGGCCGACGCCATCCGCGAGGACTGCGGCCTGACCGGCACGCATATCGGCTGCGAGCACGGCGTCTGCGGCGCCTGCACAATTCTGCTCGACGGCGAGCCGGTGCGCGCGTGCCTGATGTTCGCGGCGCAGGCCGCCGGCAGAAAGATCCGCACCGTCGAGGGCCTGGCCGACGGCGACAGGCTGCATCCGATGCAGCAGGCCTTCATGGATCATCATGGCCTGCAATGCGGCTTCTGCACGCCGGGCTTCCTAATGCTGGCGGTCGGCGTGCTGGAGCGCGAGCCCGACATCAGCGACGCCGACTTGGTCGACGTGCTGTCGTCCAATCTGTGCCGCTGCACCGGCTACCAGAACATCATCAAGGCGGTGCGCGCGGCGGCAAAGGAGATGCGCAAGTGAACCCGGTGAGGCACTGTCATGCGGCATACTCTCTTCACCTCTCCCCTGGGGGGAGAGGTCGGCGCGCGTAGCGCGCCGGGTGAGGGGGCTAGTGACGAACGATAAGCCCGATCCCCCTCACCCCAACCCTCTCCCCCCAGGGGAGAGGGAGCCCGCCGTGCGTGCGGTAACCGCACAAAAATTCATCGGCCGCTCGGTGCCGCGCCTCGAAGATCGTCCGTTGCTGACCGGCCAAGGCCGCTTTGCCGCAGACATCAGCTTCCCCGGCCAGTGGCATATGCGCGTCGTGCGCTCAGCCGTTGCGCACGGACGCCTCCGCAACATCGATACGAGCGCGGCGCTGGCGCTGCCCGGCGTGCATGCGGTGTGGACTTTCGCCGCCATCGCCCACCTCCCGCCCATCGGCTTCCGCCTGACCGGCCTCACCGCGCTCGAGCCGTACCGGCAATACGCCTTGGCCAGGGACAAGGTGCGCTATGTCGGCGAACCGGTCGCCGCCGTGTTCGCCGCCGACCCCTACATTGCCGAGGACGCCGCCGATCTCGTTACGCTCGAGATCGAGCCGCTGCCGGCCGTGCTCGACGCGGCAGCCGAGCCCGGAGGGTTCGACGACGAGCACGGCACCGAACCCACTGTGATCGAGAAGACGTCCGGCGACATCGACGCCGCCTTGCGCGCCGCCCATGCCGTCGTCGAACTCGACCTGTCGATCGGCCGGCACAGCGGCGTGCCGCTGGAGGCCCGCGGCGCCCTCGCCCGCGAGCACAACGGCGTGCTGGAGATGTACGGCGCCGCCAAGGTGCCGCACTGGAACCGCGACCGCCTGGCGCTGATGCTCGGCCGCGCGCCCGACACGGTGCAGCTCTACGAAGGCCATGTCGGCGGCGGCTTCGGCATTCGCGGCGAGATGTACCCGGAAGACGTGCTGGTCTGTGCGGCGGCGCTGACGTTCCGCAAGCCCATCAAATGGATCGAGGATCGCCGCGAGCACCTGATCGCCGGCAATCACTCGCGCCAGCAGCGCCACAAGGTCAAGGCCGCGATCGACGCTGACGGCCGCATCCTCGGCATCGAGGACGAGTTCTTCCACGACAACGGCGCCTATGCGCGGACCCATGCCGCGACCGTGCCCGATCTTGCCGCCGCCATGCTGCCCGGCCCCTACCGCGTGCCGGCCTACCGCGCCCGCGGCCATTTCCGCCTCACCAACAAGACGCCGTGCGGCACCTATCGCGCACCGGGGCGCTACGAATCGACCTTCGTGCGTGAACGGCTGATGGATGCGATCGCCGCGAAAGCGGCAATCGACCCTGTCGAAGTGCGCCGCCGCAATCTGATCGTATCCAGCGCAATGCCGTACAAGCTCGGCGTCGCCACGCTCGGCACCGACATCATTTACGATTCTGGCGATTATGCGTTGCTGCTCGACAAGACACTCGCTGCCGCGAAATGGCCTGCACTGCAGAAGAATCTGGCGCAACGGCGCGCGGCCGGCGAGAAGGTCGGCGCGGGCCTTGCGATGTTCGTCGAGAAGAGCGGGCTTGGGCCGTTCGACGGCGTGCGCGTTGCGGTCGACACCGCGGGCTATGTCGAAGTGGTGACGGGTGCCGCCTCGGTTGGGCAGGGAGTCGAAACCGTCATCGCGCAAATCTGCGCCGACGCGATCGGCGTCGACTACGCGCGCGTCCGCGTCGTGCACGGACAGACCGACCGCATTGCGTTCGGCATGGGTGCCTTCGCGTCGCGCGTCACCGTGATGACGGGCGAAGCGACACGGCAGGCGGGTGCCGAAGTGCGCCGCCGCAATCTGATCGTATCCAGCGCA
>DASRGB010000055.1:0-44310 GCA_035651255.1 Pseudolabrys sp. | reverse complement strand
TGATAGATCGGTCTTGGGCTCGTTTTTGCTCGTCTAATCAAAATCTTCTGTGACGATCTGAGCATCCGACTTTAACTCGCCTGGAACTGCATCCTGTCATAGGCCGGTTCGACATTCGGTGGCAGGCTCTTGCGCAGCGCCTCGTAATCGAGGTCGCTGTGCAGATTGGTCAGGATGGCGCGCCTGGGCTTGAGGCGGGCGATCCAGGCCAGCGCCTCCTCGAGGTTCAGGTGGCTCGGATGCGGCGCGTGGCGCAGCGCATCCACGATCCAGACGTCGAGCCCGGCCAGCGCCGCGATGCTGTCCGGCGGCAGCCCCTTGATGTCGGCCGAATAGGCGACATTGCCGATGCGGAAGCCGAGCGAGGGGATATCGCCGTGCTCCTGCAGCACGGGCAGGGCCTCGATCGGGCCGCCCTGCCCCTCAATGGCGACGGCGCGGCCCGGCGTCAGCCGGTGCTCCTGGGCGATCGGCGGATATTCGCTGCCCGGCGGCGTCATGAAGCAATAGCCGAAACGCGCATGCATGGCGCGCGAGGTCGGCTCGTCCATATAGACCGGCACGCGATGGCGCTTCTTCACGAACAGCGGCCTTAAGTCGTCGATGCCGTGGGTGTGGTCGGCATGCTCGTGGGTGATCAGTACGCCGTCGATCCAGTCGACCTCGGCATCGAGCAATTGCAGGCGCAGGTCGGGCGAACAGTCGATCAGCGCGCGCGTGACCTTTCCCGGCCCCTGTGCGCGCTCCACCAGCAAAGAGCAGCGCCGCCGGCGGTTCTTCGGGTTGTTGGGATCGCAGCTGCCCCAGCCCAGCGCCACGCGCGGCACGCCCATCGACGAGCCGCAGCCGAGGATCGTGAAGGTCAGGCTCATGCGGCGTTGGCCAGGCTGCGCGGCACTTTATCGAACAGGCGGAAGAAGTTTTCGCTCGTCTGCCGCGCGATCTCGTCCGCCGCGACGCCGCGCGTCTCGGCCAAAACCCGCGCGGTCTCTGCGACATAGGCCGGCTCATTGCGCTTGCCGCGATAAGGCCCGGGCGCGAGATAGGGGGCGTCGGTTTCGACCATGATGCGCTCGGCCGGCAGGTCCTTGGCGATGTCGCGCAATGCCGCGGAGTTCTTGAAGGTCAGGATTCCGGTGAACGAGACATAGAGGCCGAGCTCGATCGCCTTGAACGCCAGCGCGCGGCCGCCGGTAAAGCAGTGCAGCACCGCCGGGAAGGCGCCCTTCCCCGTTTCCTCGGTCAAAATCGCGGCCATGTCGTCGTCGCAATCGCGCGAATGGATCACCAGCGGCAGTCCGGTTTCGCGCGCCGCAGCGATGTGCTCGCGGAAGCTTCTGGCCTGAAGGTCGCGCGGGCTCTTGTCGTAGTGATAGTCGAGCCCGGCTTCGCCGATGGCGACGATTTTCGGATGCCTGGCGCGTGCAATCAGGTCCTTCGCGGTGATGTCGGGTTCATCGCGCACGCTATTCGGATGGGTGCCGACCGAGCAGAACACCTCGGGATATTTTTCGGCGATGGCGAGCACCTGCGCGTGATTCTTCACCCGTGTCGAAATCGTCACCATGCGGCCGACCCCGGCCGCGCGCGCGCGGGCAACGACGCCATCGAGATCGCTGGCGAAGTCGGGGAAATCGAGATGGCAGTGGCTATCGACCAGCATTGTCCGTCTTTTCTTCCGCGTCCACGTAACGCGGAAAAACCGGTTTTGGTGGCGGCAATGTGGCGCCCGGCTTGATGCGGGTGCCGAGCGCATCGAAGGCGCGTTCGCCTGCCGGGATCGCCAATTGATCGAGCATGGCCGCGGCCGATGCCGGCATGAAAGGCTGGGCGAGAATGGCGACCTGGCGGATCACCTCGGCGGTGACGTAGAGGATGGTGCCCTGCCGCTTCGGATCGGTCTTGGCCTTGGCCCACGGCTCTTCGGAAGCAAAATAGCGGTTGGCGTCGGCGACCACCGCCCACACGCAATTGAGCACCTGGTGCAATTGTTGCGTCGTCATGTGCTCGCGCGCCGTGCCGATCATGGCGTCGGCGGCGGCCAGAATCGTCTGGTCCGCGGCCGTGAACGCGCCCGGCGCCGGCAGCGTGCCGCCGAAGGCCTTGCCGATCATCGACAGCGAGCGCTGCGCCAGATTGCCGAGATCGTTGGCGAGGTCGGCGTTGATGCGGTTGACGATCGCCTCGTGGCTGTAATTGCCGTCCTGGCCGAACGGCACCTCGCGCAGGAAGAAATAGCGCAGCGGATCGACGCCGTAGGCCTCGGCCAGCGCGAAAGGATCGATGACGTTGCCGACCGACTTCGACATCTTCTCGCCGCGATTAAACAGGAAGCCGTGCGAGAAAATGCGCTGCGGCACCTCGATACCGGCCGACATCAGGAAGGCCGGCCAGTACACGGCGTGGAAGCGCACGATGTCCTTGCCGATGACGTGCAGCGCCGCCGGCCAATAGCGCCTGAAGGTCTCGCTCTCGGTGTCGGGATAGCCGACGCCGGTGATGTAATTGGTCAACGCGTCGACCCACACATACATGATGTGCTTGTCGTTGCCGGGCACCTTGACGCCCCAGTCGAAGGTGGTGCGCGAGATCGACAGGTCCTGCAGACCGCCGCGCACGAAGCTTGCGACCTCGTTGAGCCGCTCCTTCGGCAGCACGTAATTCGGCCGCTCGTAGAGCTTGAGCAGCCTGTCCTGATAGGCCGACAGGCGAAAGAAATAGCTCTCCTCTTCCACCCATTCGACCGGCGTGCCGGTCTTGGTGGCGATGCGCTTGCCGTGCTCGTTGAGCTGCGTTTCGTCCTCGGCGTAATAGGCCTCGTCGCGCACCGAATACCAGCCGGCGTATTTGTCGAGATAGATATCGCCCGCCGCCTCCATCTTCTGCCAGATCGCCTTGGAGGCGCGATGGTGGCGCGCTTCGGTGGTGTGGATGAAGTCGTCGTTCGAGCAGTTGAGGCGCTGCACCATGGCCTCGAACTTCGGCACGTTGCGGTCGCGCAGCTCGCGCGCCGTGATGCCTTCGCGCGCCGCGGTCTGCATCATCTTCTGGCCGTGCTCGTCGGTGCCGGTGAGAAAATAGACGTCGTAGCCGTCGAGCCGCATGAAGCGCGCGATGGCGTCGGTGGCGATCGCCTCATAGGCGTGGCCGATGTGGGGCGGACCGTTCGGATAGGAGATCGCGGTGGTGATGTAGAAAGGCGGTTTGGCCGGCATGTGTTGAAACTTCACCGCGTTGGAAAGAGTCGCTGCGCTGCGCCGCGTTAGGTATCAACCAACACCGCCTCCGGCAAGGCTGTGCGGCAGATAATCGATGGTGAGCGTGCCGGCGATGTAATAAAACGAAGCCCATGCTTCGCCGAAGTAGTCATTATCGCGCCCCGGAGTCGCCCGATGGAAACCGCCGTTCGCCCCTCACCTTGGAGTTCACGTGGTGTTGTGGTCCTGCTCGTTCTCGTGCTGCTGGCCGGACTGCCGTTCGCGGTCTGGCTGGATTTAAGCAATCTGACCGAGAGCTCGCTGCGGCGCCAGGCCAGCGACTTGAACTCCGTGATCAGCAGCGTCCGCGGCTATTACGCCAGCAACGTCGTCGCCCGCGTGCTGTCCTCGCCCAACGGGACCAAGGTGGTCCACAATTACGAGGACATTCCGGGGGCCATCCCGATTCCGGCGACGCTGTCGCTCGAGCTTGGACGCGTCATCAACGAGCAGCAGCAGAATATCAGCTACCGCTTCGTGTCGGACTATCCGTTCAAGAACCGCGCGCCGCACATGATGGACGACTTCGAGACCAAAGCGCTCAAACTGCTGCGCGAAGAGCCAAATCAGAAAGTGGTCGACGTGTCGGCGACCGTCTTCGACGATCGCGTGCGCATCGTTGCGCCCATCATCATGGGCTCGGCCTGCGTCAACTGTCACAACTCCCATCCTGAAAGCCAAAAACGCGACTGGAAGATCGGCGACGTGCGGGGCATCCAGGAGGTCACCATCAGCCAGCCCTTTGCCGCCAATCTTTTTTCCTTCAAATACCTGCTGGCCTATTTCGTCTTCATGGCGGCCTCGGGCGTCACCTTCATCGGCCTTCAACGCAAGCAGGCCGCGGTCATTCGCGGCATGAACAAGGAACTTGAAACGGCCAACGAGTTCCTCTCTGGCCTGTCCCTGAAGATTTCCCGCTATCTCTCGCCGCAGATCTACAAAAGCATTTTCAGCGGCGAAAAAGACGTCACGATTCACACCGAGCGCAAGAAACTCACCATCTTTTTCTCCGACATCAAGGATTTCACCGCGTTGACGGAACGGCTGCAGCCCGAGCAGATCACCGGGCTGCTCAACGAGTACTTCACCGAGATGTCCAAGATCGCCCTCTATTACGGAGGCACGATCGACAAATTCGTCGGCGACGCCATGCTGATCTTCTTCGGCGATCCGGAAACCGAGGGTGAGGCCGAGGACGCCAAGGCCTGCCTGGAAATGGCGGGCGAGATGCAGCGCCGCCTCGCCGAACTCAACACCAAATGGCGCAAGGAGGGAATAGAAAGCCCCTTCCGCGTCCGCATGGGCATCAACACCGGCTACTGCAACGTCGGGAATTTCGGCAGCGCCGACCGCATGGATTACACGATCATCGGCGCGGAAGCCAACCTCGCGGCGCGCCTGCAATCAATCGCCGAGCCCGGCCATATCGTGCTGAGCTACGAAACCTACGCGCTGGTGCGCGACAGCGTCGTCGCGCGCGCCCTGCCCTCGATCACCATGAAGGGCATCAGCCGCGAGGTCATTCCCTATTCGGTCGAAGGCATGCTCGATGCGTCGGGCAGGGCCGTCGAAATTTTCAGCGAGCACACGACCGGGCTCGATTTTTACCTCGACCCGAGCATGGTCGCGGCGGGCTCGGCCGACCGCATCCGCACCGTGCTGCGCCAGGCGCTGGCGGCGCTCGAACGCCAGGGCCCCAACCCCGCCCAGCAGCGGACCTAGCGCGCCGATGCAGACCCTGTCCCTCGCCCCTCATGATCTCGCGGCGCGGCTGCTGCTGGCGATCGGGCTTGCGGTCTTTCTCGGGCTGACCTTCGAGGAAGTCTACAAGAGCGAGCGCCGCGCCATCCCCGGCGGCATCCGCAGCTTCCCGATGCTGACGCTGGCGGGCGCCATGCTGCTGCTGATCGAGCCGTCGCACGCGCTCGCCTTCGTCGCCGGCCTGCCGGTTCTGGCGCTGTGGCTTTACGCCTACCGCCGCGCCGTCCCGGCCGGCGGCGCAACCACCAGCATGATGATCCCGGCTTCCAACCTGCTCGCCTATGTGATCGGCGCGGTCGCGCTGCTACAGCCGCCGTGGGTGGCGGTCGCCGTCACCGTCGCCGCCGTGCTGCTGCTGTCGACCCGCGAGCGGCTGCACGGCCTGATCCAGACGGTGCCGCGCGACGAGCTGCTGACGGCGGGCAAATTTCTTATCCTGATCGGCATCGTGCTGCCGCTGGCGCCGCGCCAGGCGGTGACGGCCCTGACGCCACTGACGCCCTACGGCTTGTGGCTCGCGGTCGTCGCGGTGTGCACGCTGTCCTACGCCAGCTATCTGCTGCAGCGCTATCTGCCGCTGTCCAACGCGGCGCTGCTGCCGGCGCTGCTCGGCGGCACCTATTCCTCGACCGCGACGACGGTCGCGCTCGCCAAGCGGCTGCGCGAGGGCGCTCACCCGCAGCCCGCCATCTCCGCCGGCATCGTCGCGGCCACCGCGATGATGTATCTGCGCATCGGCGCGGTGATCGCCGTTTTCAACCTCGACCTGGCGATCGCGGTGGCGCCGGCCTTGCTGGCGCTCAGCGCGCTCGCCGGCGCCATCGCCGCCTTCGAATGGCGCGGCGCCGCTAGGCGGCGCGGGCCGGCGCTGGTGCTGGCGCCGCGCAACCCGCTGCAGATCCCGACGGCGCTGGTGTTTGCCGTGCTGCTCGCCGCGATCTCGGTGATCACGGTCTGGGTGCGCGGCAGTTTCGGCACCGGCGGATTGATGACGCTGTCGGCCATCGTCGGGCTCGCCGACGTCGATCCATTCGTGCTCAATCTGGCGCAGGGCGGCATCACGCATCTGTCCGATGCGGTGCTGTGCGCGGCCGTGCTGGTGGCGGCCTCGTCCAACAACCTGGCCAAGGCCGGCTACGCCGCGCTGTTTGGCGGCGCCGCCGCGCGCCGGCCAGCCCTGCTGCTGGCGCTGCTGGCGCTGGTCGGCATCGGCGCCGCCGCGCTGTACGCCGCAGCCTGAGCTACTTGCAGAGCTTGTCGAGCGATTGCAGCGTCTCGGCGATGGCCTTGCCTTCGGCGGAATTCTCGTCGACGGTCTGCAGCCCGTTCATCAGCGCGTCCCATTCCGGCCCGAGCTTGGCGGCGAGATCGTCGGCCTTTTGCGCCAGTTCGTCGGTGGCCTTCTCGTCGTGCTTCTGCTGGGCCTGCTCGATCTCGTCGCCGACCTTGGCCATGTCGCAATAGGCTTGCGCCTTGACCTTGTCGGCGCTGATCATTTTGACGACGCGCTGGGCATCGGCATTGGTGGCCTTCGGCGCATTGGCCGGGCCCTGTTGCGCCTGCGCGGCGGACGCCAGCACGACGGTCGCAGCGATGACGGCGGCAAGTTTCAGATTCATAGGACGCCCCCTTGAGAGTTGCAGAATCTCCCGGCGAAGATGCAACGGATTACGGAGAAAGACTATGTCGCCAAAGTGGCGGGTGCCATGTTCGGACGCATGTTAGGGTCATATGGTAACCGATGGTGACGGCCATGGCCGCCGATAGTCCTGTCACATTCGTCCTCGTGCACGGCGCCTGGTCGGGCGGCTGGTGCTACCACAAGGTGGCGGCGCGGCTGCGCGCACGCGGCTATGCCGTGTTTACGCCGACGCTGACCGGACAGGGCGAGCGTTCGCACCTGCTCGACGGCACCGTCAATCTCAGCCTGCACATCCAGGACGTCCTCAACGTATTCCATTACGAGAATTTGAACCGGGTGGTGCTGGCCGGCCATTCCTACGGCGGCATGGTGATCACCGGCGTTGCCGACCGCATCGCCGACCGCATCTGCGCCCTTGCCTACCTCGACGCCTTCCTGCCCGAAGACGGCCAGTCGCTGTTCGACATCAATATCCCGGCGAACACGCAGCGCTTCATCGCCAATGCCGGCGCCATTGGCGGCCTGGCGGTGCCGTCGCCGCCGGCGGCGTTCTTCAACGTCAACGCCGCCGACGCGCCCCGCGTCGATGCGCTGGCGAGCCCCTTCCCGCTCGGCGCCTTCACCGAAAAGCTCAAGCTCACCGGCGCCCACAAGGCGATCGCCAGGCGCATCTACGTGCACGGCACGGTGCTGCCGCGGCCAAGCCCGTTCAAGCCATTCTACGATCGCGTCAAGGCCGATCCCGGCTGGCAGGCGCACGCGCTCGCCTGCGGCCATCACGTCATGCTGGATGAGCCGGACCGCGTCACCGAAATTCTGCACAGCGCGGCCTAGCCGGCGAGCGCGACGGCCTCGATCTCGATCTTGAAACCGTAGTGCAGCGACGGCACCGGCACCACGCAGCGCGCCGGACGCGCCGCGCCCGCCCATTGCGCGTACAGCGCATTGAAGGCGGGCCACGATGCGATGTCGGTGACGTAGATGCGGACCTGGACCAGGCGGTCGACTGCGCCGCCGGCGGCGGCAAGCGCCTTCGCCACATTGTCGAGCGTCTGGCGGGCCTGTTCCTCGAACGGGGCGTCGTTGAGCTTGCGCCCGTCGGCCGCGATCGGCAGCTGGCCGGACACGAAAACGAAACCGCCGGCGCGGACGGCGTGGCTGTAATGGCCGCCGGGCGCCGCCATGCTGTCGGGATTGATCGATGCCATCGGGCCGGGCATGGCCGAACTCCTTCTCCCCGCGGGCTTTCCAAGTGCCGGCGGGCCGACTAATAAGCACGTGTCCATGATCTTTGCGAGCCCGCGATCTCCGTGAGCCTCACCCTCGAGCAATACGAGCGCCTTAATCCGCGCTGCGAAATCGTGCACAAGGGCGTGCGCATGGTGTTTGTCACGCCGAGCGCCACCGCCAAGGGCCGCGTCGACACGATTTATGAAAAGGAGCCCTGCACGCTCGAGTGGATCGAGGGCTTCGCCAGCGAGGACCTGCTGTTCGACGTCGGCGCCAATGTCGGCATGTACACGATCTGGGCGGCGGCGACGAGAGGTTGCCGGGTCATCGCTTTCGAACCGGAAGCACAGAACTACGCCCTGCTCAACCGCAACATCCAGGCCAACGCCCTGCAGGATCGCGTCAAGGCCTATTGCATCGGCTTGTCGGATACCGGCGGACTGTTCGATCTCAATATCGCAGACCTGCGTATCGGCGGCTCGAACCATGCCCTCGGCGAGGCGCTCGACTTCAAGCATGAGCCCATGCAGGTCGCTTACAGGCAGGGCTGCGCCGCCTTCACGCTCGACCATTTGATCGCGCAGCAGGCGGTGCCGATACCCAACCATATCAAGATCGACGTCGACGGGATCGAGCCGAAGATCGTGGCCGGGGCGGGGCAGCTGCTGGGCAATCCGTCTCTGCGTTCATTGCTGATTGAAACCAATCTCAATCTCGACGATCATCGCGCGATGGTTGACCGGTTGGCCGCTGCCGGCTTCAAAGCCGACCCCGACCAGGTGCGGCGCGCCATGCGGCAAGCAGGGCCATTCAAGGGAGTAGCCGAGCATGTCTTCCGACGTTGAACTCGCGCTGGCGTACAACGTTGCCAATGCGCCGGTCCGGCCGTTCCCCTATCCGCACATCTACGTGCCGGATGTTTTTCCGTCCGACTTCTACACCGAGATTCAACACAATATTCCCGATCCGGCGGCCATGGTCCCGATCGAGCAGGCCCGAAACATCAAAGGCTATAACGAGCGATTTGTGATGGAGATCTCGGGCCAGCAGACGCAGGCGCTGCCCGCCGCCAAGAAGGAGTTCTGGACGAATTTTTCGAGCTGGCTGCTCAGCGGGCGCTTCATGAATCTAATGATGCAGAAATTCGGTCCGTTCCTGCAGCAGCGCTTCAGGGGCATGCAAGGCTTGCAATTCTTCAACGAGGGCCTGCTGGTCGAGGACATCACCAAATACGCGCTCGGCCCGCACACCGACTCGCCGCGCAAGGTGCTCACCTTCCTGTTCTATCTTCCCAAGGACGCCTCGCAAGCCCACCTCGGCACCTCGATCTACGTGCCGCGCGACGGCACCTTCACATGCCCCGGCGGGCCGCATTACGGCTTCGACAAATTCCAGCGCATCGCGACAATGCCGTTCCTGCCGAACGCCTTGTTCGCCTTCGTCAAGACCGACAATTCGTTCCACGGCGTCGAGCCGGTCACCGATCCCGACACGCGCCGCTGGCTATTGCTTTACGACGTCTACGTCCGGGCTCCGGCCCAGCAACAGCCGGTCGCCGAGGGGCAGCCGGCCGCCAACGTGACATTCAAGATGTGATCGTCATCGCCGGCATCGCCGTCGGCCGATCACCGGGGTTGCAGGGATATGCAGATGCGCGATCGAACGACGATTTCCGACGCCTATCTCGCCCAGCAGCGCACGCTCCATGAAAATCCGGATTACGGCGTCGCCTCGATCCATTACGCCCCGATCGTCAAAAAGATGATCGAACAGCTGGGCATAAAATCGATCTCCGATTACGGCGCCGGCAAGTGCAATCTGCGCCGCCGCCTCAACGAACTCGGCGTCCGCGACTTCGAATATTTCCCCTACGATCCGGTTTTTCCGGAATACGGCCCGCCCCGGCCGGCGCAGCTCGTCTGCTGCATCGACGTGCTCGAGCACGTCGAAGAACCCTATCTCGGCACGGTGCTGCTCGACCTCAAGGACATCACTCAAACGATCGGCCTGTTTACCGTCAGCACCAGGCCGGCGCTGAAGGTGCTGCCGGACGGGCGCAACGCCCATCTCATCCTGAAGCCGACCTCCTGGTGGCTGCCGAAATTCTGCCAGCACTTCGAGATTCAGCATCTCGGCCGCAGTCCGGACGGTTTCTGGATCGTCACCGAGCCGCAAAAAGGCGGGGTAGCCTAGCCGCGCGCCGCGTCGGCGAGCGCGCCGAACACGGCGAAAGCGAACGGCTTGCGCTCGAGATTATAGGCCTCGACCTCGCGCGCGGCGCTGTTGACCTTCTCCCAGGTGGCCGCCAGCCGCGCCATCCGCGGCTTGCTGCGCGCGGCGCCGGAGAGCTGCGCCGACAGCCAGCCGTTCACCAGGTCCATGAAGGTTTCCAGCGTCTGCGGGTCGCTCGGCCCGAGCGCGTCGCCGAGCGCGTGCAGGGCGCGCGGATCGGGATCGGGCAATTGCGCGATCAGATCCAGCACGCGCTGGCGCAAGGTCTGCGCCTCCTCGTCGAGCAGCGCCAGCGCGCGGGCCACGCTGCCGTCGGCGGCGCGGGCGGCGCCGGCAATCTCCTCGTCGGCGTCCCGCCCCACGGCCGCCGCGGCGGCGCGCGCCACGTCGGCCGCCGCCAGCGGCCGCAGCAGCAGGCGGCGGCAGCGCGAGCGAATGGTCGGCAGTTCGCGTCCCGGCGCATTGCTGATCAGCAGCAGCAGCGCGCGCTCGGGCGGCTCCTCCAGCACCTTGAGCAGCGCATTGGCGCCTTCGCGCTGCAGGTCGTCGACGGCATCGACGATGGCGATGCGCCAGCCGCCCTCGCCGGCCGTCGAGCCGAAAAAAGACACGCTGCGGCGCACGTCCTCGACCCGGATCACGGTGTACAGTTTGCCGGTCTGCTCGTTGATGACGCGCTCGAGCACCAGAAGGTCGCCTTGCGCCTGCGCCGCGATCCTGCGCGCCACCGGGTCGTCGGGCGCGACGGCAAGCGAGGCGGCCTTCTGCACCTCTGCCGCCCGCGGCTCGGGATGCGCCAGAACGAAGCGCGCAAAACGATAGGCGAGCGTTGCCTTGCCGATGCCGGGCGGTCCGCCGATCAGCCAGGCGTGCGGCACGCGGCCGCTTTTGTAGCTCGCAAGCAGGGCCTGCTCGGCCTCGGCGTGGCCGAACAGCGCGGTGGTCTCGCGCGGCAGCTTGACCTCTCCGGCATCCCCGCTCACGGCGCGGCGCTTTCCGCCACCACCGCGCGCTCCGGATGCAGGCGTTCCGACACCGCCGTCCAGATGCGCTCGGCCACCACGTCGCGCGGCGGGCGGCCGTCGATCAGGACGATGCGGCGCGGCTCCTCCTGGGCGTTGGCGCGGTAGGCCCGCCGCAGGCTCTCGTGGAATTCGATCGTTTCGGCTTCGAAGCGGTCGGCGGCGCTGCCGGCACGGCGGCGCGTCGCGCGCGCCAGGCCGACATTGGCCGGCACATCGAGCACGAAGGTCAGATCGGGCATGGCGGCGCCGACGGTGACGCGCTCGAGGCCGCGGATCAGTTTCTGGTCGACATGACCGAGCGCGCCCTGATAGACGCGCGTTGAATCGATGAAGCGGTCGCAGACCACCCATTTGCCCTCGAGCAGCGCCGGGCGGATGACCTGGCGCACATGATCGTCGCGCGCCGCGGCGAACAGAATGGTCTCGGTTTCGGCGCCGAGCGGCTTGGCCGCGCCCGACAAGAGAATGTGCCGGATAATCTCGGCGCCGGGCGAGCCGCCCGGCTCGCGGGTCAGCACCACTGCGAGCCCGAGCGCGGTGAGCTTTTCCGCAAGCCTCTTGGCGTGCGTGGACTTGCCGCTGCCCTCGCCGCCTTCGAAGGTGATGAAGCGTCCGCGCATCGCGCTACCGCGTCACGACCCGTTCGGCGCCGGCACGGAACAGGCCGATCATCGATTCGGTCACGGCATCGAAGGCGCGGCTGGTGAGACCGCCTCTCTCGACATTGGCGGCGGCGTGCACGGGCGTTTCCAGCACGACGTTTTCGCCGCGCCACACTTTGAGCGCGCCGACCGGGGTGCCCTCCTTCACCGGCGCCGGCACCGGGCCCTGGTAGACGATGCGCGCGGTCAGGTGCTCGCCGCCGCTCTTCGGCACCATGATCTTGACCTCGCCGACATCGGCCTTGAGCGGCACCGAGCCGCTGGCGCCGCCATAGACTTTGGCGGAGCCGAGGATTTCGCCGTCGGCGAACAGCGAGCGCTCCTCGAAATTGCGGAAGCCGAACTCGAGCAGCTTTTTGGCCTCGCGGGCGCGGTCGACGGCGGTCTTTTCGCCGTTGACGACGACGATCAACCGCAAGCCGTTGTCGACCGCCGAGCCGACCAGGCCGTAGCCCGCCTCCTTGGTGAAGCCGGTCTTGAGGCCGTCGGCGCCGGCATAGGCGCCGAGCAGCGGATTGCGGTTCTGCTGGTGGATCTTGTTCCAGGTGAAATCGGGCTGGGCGAAAATCGGATAGAGGTCCGGATAGTCGAGGATGATGCGCCGCGCCAGCATGCCGAGTTCGCGCGTCGTCACCTGCTCGTTCGGGTTGGGCAGGCCGTTGGAATTGGCGAAGGTCGACTTGGTCAGGCCGATCTCGCGTGCCCGCTTGGTGAGCTGGTCGGCGAAGTCGAGCTCGCTGCCGGCGATGCCTTCGGCGAGGATGATGGCGCCGTCATTGGCCGACTGGATGATCATGCCGCGGATCAAAGCATCGACCGGCACCTTGCTGTGCAGGGCGGCGAACATCGTCGAGCTGTGCGAAGGCGCGCCGCCGGTGCGCCAGGCGTGTTCGCTGACGGCGAATTCGTCGGTCAGGCTGATCTTGCCGGTCTTGAGCAGATGGAACACGTACTCGGCGGTCATCAGTTTGCCGAGGCTCGCCGGATAGATCAGCGTGTCGGCATCCTTCTCATAGAGCACGCTGCCGCTCTTGGCCTCGATCAGGATGGCGTGCGGCGCGGCAAGGCCGAGTTCGTCCTTCTTGGCCTCCTTCTTCGGCGCTGGCTTCTGCGCCTGCGCCGGAGCGGCTTTGGCGGCCGGCTTCTTCTGCGCCGCGACAGGCATGGCCGCGAGCGCGCACAGCGCGGCAGCGGCAACGACAACCGACAGGAACCGGACACTACGCTTGGCCATCGGCAACGCTCATGGACCGCCGCACGCAAAACGCGCGGCTCTTGCTTCAAGGCATCGATGCTTTGGCCGAGTTTTGCGGCTCAGTAAAGGCCGCGGCCGCTGGTAAAGCCCGACGAGCCATCATAGCGCACGGGGGCATAGGCGGAAACCGGCGCGGCGGCGGGGCGGGCCGCGGCGGCCAATTCGACCGTCGGCGCCGGCGCATTGGGCGCTTGCGGCGAACCGGCACTCTCGCCCACGGCGTAGGGCCGATCCGGCGGCGTCGGGGCGGTGCGCGGCGCGGTTACGCGCGCCATCCGGTGCGGATCGAAAAGGGCCGGGGCGAAGCTGTCGGCGGAGGCAACCTTGACGTCGGCGCCGTTACGGTCGCGCAAGGTGGCGGCGAGCTTGGCGTCGTCGGACCCGGCAAGCGGGGCGCGGCCGATATATTCGACCTTCACCTGGGTCACGCCCTTGCCGTAGAAGCCGAGCATCTTGGCGGTCTGCGCCGAGACGTCCATGACGCGGTCGCCGACAAAGGGGCCGCGGTCATTGACGCGGACCACGATCGAGCGGTGGTTCGACAGATTGGTGACCCGCGCATAGGACGGCAGCGGCATGGTCGGCGACGCCGCCGTGATCGAATTCATGTCGTAGATTTCGCCGTTGGCGGTGTAGCGGCCGTGGAAGTCGTCGCCGTACCAGGAGGCCAGGCCGACGGCGCTGTACTGGTTGTCCTCGCCCGGCGAATAGACGCGGCCGGCGACGTTATAGGGCTTGCCGACCCGGTAGACGCCGCCGCCCTTGGGCACCGGCTCGCCCGGCTGCACGACGCGGGCGCTGGAGGCGACGCCATAGCGCGGGTCGACCCGGCCGGCGACATTGCCGCCGGCGCAATTGGCGAGCAGCAGACAGCCGGCTGCGAGCCCGAGCAGGGCCGCACAACGGCGCAATGCGTGGCTGCCCCCTGGTTCGCCCATCCAGCCCTGATCCCCGCGTCACGAAGGTGCAGAATACCGCAACAGCCCCCGGCCTGGAACCGGCGCGGCGCCGCCGTAGTAAACAATTGGTTCCCATGGGACTTTGGCGTTTCCGGGGCAAAGCCGTGGCGGCCATTATTGAGCCGCCGCGGCGCCAATCGGTTGTGGCGCCGGCGTCTTGGTGTATTCAGACGGCGACGGAAGGGTGGCCGAGCGGTTTAAGGCACCGGTCTTGAAAACCGGCAGAGGGCGCAAGCTCTCTCGTGAGTTCGAATCTCACCCCTTCCGCCAGCCGTTTGGCTGGCGGCGATCGGCGCGCGAGGACAGGTTCAGTCCGGCGTCAGTGGCAGATCAGGTGCCAGCCGCCATAGGGGCCGCGCACCCACCAGCACGGCCAGCGCGGGCTCAAGTTGCGCCGGCAGCCGCCATAGGGGCCGCGATGCCAGCCGCGGCCGCAACCTTCGGCCACCAGAGTGACGTTGGAACCGGCGCTGGCGCCGGACGGCGTGATCGGGGCGGCGTTCACGCTTGTACCGGCAAGCGCGACGACCGCGCCCGCAACGAGAATGGCAAACCCGGCTTTCATCAGGGCACCTCTTTGTGGTTTGGCGAATCCCTCGACGGCGGCGAAGGTAAAATGGCGACTGTGGCAGCCGCAAGACAACTCTAGTCGATGGGCAGGAAGGGCGAGCTGATGGCGCTGCGGCAGGCCTTCTGGCAGATCAGGTCGCAGGAATCGTTGTCGACGACGCAGGCACCCTGGGTGCCGTCGTCATAAAGGCACTGCGTCATCTTCCAGGTGCAGTAGGCCTGGCATTGGCTCCAGCAGGCGCCGTTGTCCCACACCGCCTGGGCGCGCTCGCTGCGCGAGAACGGCGGATCCTGAGGCGGCCCGTTGAAGTGCCAGATCGGCGGATGCGGCCCGATCACCGGCGGCGGCGTGGCCGGCGAGGCGCGGTCGCCGGCGAACGCCGGCGCCACCAGCCCGGCCAGAACAACGAGTGTGAGCACTCCGCGGCGCATGACCTGTCCTCGCCTACCCACCATAACCGGATGCCGCGGCTTTCGCCACCGCCCGTCCCCAGCTTTGCCGCAACCCGCGATTAAACCGCTGGCCGGCAAAGCCCTTGGCCCGGGCTCGCTTGCTTTCCCCGGCAATCGCCATTAGCTCGTGGCCGGCATGCCCGCCCCCGACCCGGATCAGCCGGCCCCGAAAGTGAGCTTCGTTTCGCTCGGCTGCCCCAAGGCGCTGGTCGACAGCGAGCGCATCGTCACCCGGCTGCGCGCCGAGGGCTACGAACTGTCGCGCGGGCACGAAGGCTCCGACCTCGTCATCGTCAACACCTGCGGCTTCCTCGACAGCGCCAAGGCGGAATCGCTGGCCGCGATCGGCAAGGCGCTCAAGGACAACGGCAAGGTCATCGTCACCGGCTGCATGGGCGCCGAGCCCGACAGCATCGCCGCGGCCTATCCCGAGGTGCTGGCGATCACCGGGCCGCAGCAATACGAGAGCGTGGTCGAGGCCGTGCACAAGGCGCTGCCGCCCAGGCACGATCCGTTCCTCGATCTGGTGCCGCCGGAAGGCGTCAAGCTGACGCCGCGCCACTACGCCTACTTGAAGATTTCCGAAGGCTGCAACAACCGCTGCACCTTCTGCATCATCCCGCGGCTGCGCGGCGACCTGGTGTCGCGCCCGGCCGCCGACGTGCTGCGCGAGGCGGAAAAGCTGGTCAAAGCCGGCGTCAAGGAACTGCTGGTGATCTCGCAGGACACCTCGGCCTACGGCGTCGACCTCAAATACGCCGCCAGCCAATGGCGCGGCCAGGAGCTGCGCGCCCGCTTCATCGATCTCGCCCGTGCGCTCGGCGAGCTCGGCGTCTGGGTGCGCCTGCACTATGTCTACCCCTACCCGCATGTCGACGACGTCATCCCGCTGATGGCGGAGCGCAAGGTGCTGCCCTATCTCGACATCCCGTTCCAGCACGCGTCTCCCGACGTGCTCAAGCGCATGAAGCGGCCGGCGGCGCAGGAGAAGACGCTCGCGCGCATCGCGCGCTGGCGCGACCTCTGCCCGGAGCTGACGCTGCGCTCGACCTTCATCGTCGGCTTCCCCGGCGAGACCGACGCCGACTTCGAATTGCTGCTGCAATGGCTCGAGGAGGCCTCGCTCGATCGCGTCGGCTGCTTCAAATATGAGCCGGTGCGCGGCGCCGCCGCCAACGCGCTGGCCGCGCCGGTGCCGGACGAGGTCAAGGACCAGCGCTGGCACCGCTTCATGCAGGCGCAGCAGAAGATTTCGGCACGCCGCCTCAAGCGCAAGGTCGGATCCCGCCAGCCGGTGATCATCGACGAAGCCGGCCCCACGCTCGCCAAGGGCCGCTCGATGGCCGATGCGCCGGAGATCGACGGCGCGGTCTATGTCGCCAGCCGCCGCCCCTTGCGGGTCGGCGAGATCGCGACGGTCAGGATCGAGCGCGCCGAGGCCTACGATCTGCACGGCACCGCCGTCGGCTTCTGAGCCGTCGTTTCAACGCGCGAGCTTGACCACGGCGGCGCAGAGCGTCGCCAGGTCGTCGGGCGAAACGGTGAAAGCCGGCGTGAGATAAATGACATTGCCGAACGGCCGCACGAATACGCCTGCCGCGACAAAGCGGCCGCGCAAGGCCTCGACATCGGCGATGCGCTCCATCTCGACGACGCCGATGGCGCCCTTGACGCGCACATCCCTGACGCCCGGCCGGCCGCGGCACGGCGCCAGCTGCTGCGCCAGCGCGGCCGAAATCGCCGCCACCTGCTGAAGCCGCGGCTCGCGCTCGAACAGATCGAGCGAGGCGTTGGCGGCGGCGCAGGCGAGCGCGTTGGCCATGAAGGTCGGCCCGTGCATCAGCGCCTTGTCCGGATCGTCCGCCCAGAAGGCGTCGAAGACTTTTTTCGTCGCCACCGTCGCGGCCAGCGGCAGGGTGCCGCCGGTCAGCGCCTTGGACAGCGCGATGATGTCCGGCGTCACGTCGGCCTCCTCGCAGGCAAACATCCGCCCGGTGCGGCCGAAGCCGGTGAAAATCTCGTCGAAGATCAGCAGCACGTCGTATCGGTCGGCGAGCGCCCGCAACCGTTTCAGCGTCGCGGCATCGTGAAACATCATGCCGCCGGCGCCCTGCACCAGCGGCTCGACGATGATGGCGGCGACGCTGTCGGCGTGGCGAGCCATCAAGGCGTCGAGCGCGCTCGCGCGTTCTTCGTCGACCGGCAGATCGGCGATGATCTGCTCGGCAAGGTAGCCGGCAAACAGCGCGTGCATGCCGTCGTGCGGATCGCTCACCGACATCGCGCCGCTGGTGTCGCCGTGATAGCCGCCCCTGAACGCCACAAAGCGCTTGCGGCCGCGCCGGCCGCGATTGATCCAGTACTGCACCGCCATCTTCATGGCGATTTCGACCGCCACCGAGCCCGAGTCGGAAAAGAACACCCGCGTCAGGTCGCCGGGCAATAGCGCGGCGAGCCGCCGCGCCAGCCGAAGCGCCTGTTCGTGCGCCAGCCCGCCGAACATCACGTGCGGCATCTGCGCGAGCTGGCGCTCGACCGCCTCGCGGATGTGCGGGTGGTTATAGCCGTGGCAGGCGGTCCACCAGCTGGCGATGCCGTCGACGAGCGCGCGGCCGTCGGCAAGCGTGATGCGCGAGCCTTGCGTGCCGATCACCGGCAAAGGCGGCGACGCGGTCTTCATCTGGGCGTAAGGGCGCCAGATATGCTCGATCCCGTCCGCGTACCAGGCGGGCGGCGTGTCGCTGTTGCTGTTTTGGCCCGCCATGTCGCGCCACCTCGTCCCGCCTCGCGCATTTTGCGCAACTGTGCGCTAAAGTCACCTGATGACCTCGCTCGACCAGTTCGCGCAAGCCAAGCTTGACGACCTCGATCGCCGCAACCTGCGTCGCGCGCTCGCCGAGACCGACCGCGAGGACGGCATCTGGGTCGAGCGCAACGGCAAGCGGCTGTTGTCGTTCTCCTGCAACGACTACCTCAATCTGACCCAGCATCCCGAGGTCAAAAAGGCGGCGGCGGCGGCGCTGCAACGCTATGGCGCGGGCTCCGGCGCCTCGCGGCTGATCACCGGCAATCATCCGCTTTACGCCGCGCTCGAGGCGCGGCTTGCCCGCATCAAGCGCACCGAGGCCGCCGTCGTCTTCGGCTCGGGCTATCTCGCCAATGCCGGCATTATCCCGGTGCTGATCGGCCGCGACGGCCTGGTGCTGCTCGACGAGCTGTCGCATGCCTGCATCTATGCCGGAGCGCAGCTGTCGCGCGGCCGCGTCCTGACGTTCCGCCACAACGACGTCGCCCATGCGCGCGAGCTTCTGGCCTCCCATCGCGCCATGCACGATCGTGCTTTGCTCGTCACCGATGGCGTGTTCTCGATGGACGGCGATCTGGCGCCGCTTGCCGACCTGCTGGCGCTGGCGAACGAACACGATACCTGGCTGATGTCGGACGACGCCCACGGCCTCGGCGTGGTCGGCGGCGGCCGCGGCTGTTGCTTCGCCGGCAACACGCATATCCCGGTTCCGTTGCAGATGGGCACGCTGTCGAAGGCGGTCGGCGCCTATGGCGGCTATCTCTGCGCCTCGGCGCCGGTCATCGAGCTGATGCGCAACCGCGCCCGCACGCTCATCTATTCGACCGGGCTGCCGCCGGCGATCGTCGCCGCCAGCGTCGCCGCGCTCGATGTCATCGAGCGCGAACCGGGCTACGCCGCCTTGCCGGTGCAGAAAGCAAGGAGCTTCACCCGCGCCGCCGGCCTGCCCGAGGCGCAAAGCCCGATCGTGCCGGTGATCGTCGGCGACGAGACGCGGGCGCTCGATGCCTCGCGCCGTCTCGCCGGCGAGGGCTTTCTGGTTGCGGCGATCCGGCCCCCGACCGTGCCCGCCGGCACCGCGCGCTTGCGGCTGACGTTCACGGCGCAGCATCCCGACCACGAGATCGCGCGGCTCGCGGCGCTGGTGCGCGACCTGGTCATGGCGGCCTGACACCGTGGCCGCCTATTTCGTCACGTCGACCGGAACCGACGTCGGCAAGACCTTCGTCACCGCCGGGCTGATCCGCTATCTGCGCACGTCCAATCAGGCGGTGGCCGCGCTCAAGCCGGTGGTGAGCGGCTACGATTCCTCGGTGGTGGAGACCAGCGATCCGGCGGTGCTGCTCGGCGCGCTGGGGCGGCCGATCTCGGCGGCGGAAATCGCCAGGATGGCGCCCTGGCGCTTCCGCGCGCCGCTGTCGCCGGACCTCGCCGCGGCGCGCGAGAACCGCAGCATCGTGTTCGACGAGCTTGTCGCCTTCAGCCGCGCCGCGGTCGCCGCCAATAACGGCATCCTGTTCATCGAAGGCGTCGGCGGCATCATGGTGCCGCTCGACGCCGAGCGCACGGTGCTCGACTGGATGGCGGCGCTCGAAATCCCGCTGCTGCTGGTGGTCGGCGGCTATCTCGGCACCATCAGCCACACCCTGACGGCGCTCGACGTGCTGGCGCAGCGCAAGCTGTCGCTCGCGGCGATCGTGGTGAGCGAGAGCGAACGCAATCCGGTCGAACTCGACGATACCGTCGCCAGCATCGCCCGCTTCTCGGGCGGCGTCGACGTCATCGGCCTGCCGCGGCTGCCGGCCGGCATCACCCAGCATCCGGCCTTCGCGCGCATCGCCGCGCATCTCTAGCGTTGCAGGCTGATCAGGGTTTCCAGCATGCCCTCGAAATTGATCAGCGCATGCAGCAGCATGGTCAGCACGGTCGAGCCGCTCGCCCAGCGCAGCCAGCCGAGCATGACGCCGAAGCAGAAGACCTGGGCGATGACGAACCAGTCGTACTGCACGTGGACGATGGCCCAGAGAAAGGCGGTGACGACGATCACCGGCCAGGCGTCGCGCGGCGCGCGCAGCCAGCCGCGGAACAGAAAGCCGCGGAACAGGCTCTCCTCGCCGATCGGCGTCACCACGACCACAGCGAGCCATAGCGGCAGCAGCCAGCCGGCGGCCGAGGCGGTGCGGTAGATGTCGGTCTGGAACGGCGTGACGATAAAGCGCCCCAGCGCCCAGCTCACCGCATTGCCGATCACGATCAGCGCCACCGTCGCGCCGACGCCGACCATCAGCTCGCCGCGGCTCGGCCATTTCAGACCGAGATAGGCCAAGGCATCGCCGCCCGCGCGCTGCGCCATCAGGTAGAGCAGCACGAGCTGCACCGGGATCGACACGAAGATGACGATGCTGACCGCAACGCCGTCGCCGCTGAAGTCCGGCATCTCGGCGATGCCGCGCTTAAACCACCACGACAGCACCGCCAGCGCCGTCGCCTGGCTGGCGATCAGCGCCACCAGGCCGAGGCCGAAGGTCGCCAGACGCCCCCAGGGCTGCTGCTCGCTCATGGCTTGTCCAAAAAGAAACCGGCCGTACGCCATGGCGTACGGCCGGACCAGGCGATTCGCAAACTCAGGGGACCAGGATCGACGAGCCGGTGGTGTCGCGGCCCTCGAGGTCCTTGTGCGCCTTCTGCGCGTCCTTGAGCTTGTAGGTCTGGTTGACCGGGATCTTCACGGCGCCGGAACCCACCTTGTCGAACAGGTCGGCGGCGCAGGCGACAAGGTCCTCGCGCTTGGCGACGTAGTGGTTGAGCGTCGGCCGCGTCGCAAACAGCGAGCCCTTGGCCTGCAGGATGTTGATGTTGAAGGCGTCGATCTGGCCGGAGGCCGAGCCGAAGCTGACGAAATAGCCGAGCGGCCGCAGGCAATCGAGCGAGGCCGGGAACGTGGTCTTGCCGATGCCGTCATAGACGACGTCGCACAGCTTGCCGCTGGTGATGTCCTTGACGCGGGCGACGAAGTCCTCGTCGCGGTAGAGGATGGTGTGGTGGCAGCCGTTCTTCTTGGCGAGCTCGGCCTTCTCCTTGGAGCCGACGGTGCCGATCACGGTGGCGCCGAGGTGGTTGGCCCACTGGCACAGGATGAGGCCGACGCCGCCGGCGGCGGCGTGCATCAGCACGATCGAGCCCTTGGTCACCTTGTAGGTGCGGTTGACGAGATATTGCGCCGTCATGCCCTTGAGCATCATGCCGGCGGCCTGCTCGTAGCTGATATTGGCCGGCAGCTTGACGGCGCGATCGGCCGGCATGACGCGCTCGGCCGCATAGCCGCCGAGCGGGCCGACGAAGGCGACGCGGTCGCCGACCTTGTGCTCGGTGACGCCGGGGCCGACCGCGATGACCTCGCCGGCGCTCTCGTTGCCGGCGATGAACGGCATGCCGACCGGCGAGGGATACATGCCCATGCGGAAATAGGTGTCGATGAAATTGATGCCGGCGGCGTGTGTCTTGATCTTGATCTGGCCCTGCCCGGGCGCCGGAATGGCGACGTCCTCGTAGGTCAGCACCTCGGGACCGCCGTGCTTGTGGACGCGCACTGCCGCAACCATGCTTCACTCCCTCACTCATTATGCGTGGATGGAATTTCGGCGGCGATCATAGGCAGCCAAGCGCCGAGCGCAAGGCAAATGCCGCACAGCCCTAGCGCGCCCCGGAAACCCGCAGGTTGGCGCCGTTGACATAGGAAGCCGCGTCCGACAGCAGAAACAGCACGGCCTCGGCCACTTCCTCCGGCTGGCCGGGCCGGCCCATCGGCAGCATGGGGCCGACGCGTTCGATCCGCCCCGGCGGCTGGATGTCGGTGTCGATGACGCCCGGCGTCACGGCATTGACGCGCATGCCCTCCTTGGCCACCTCGCGCGACATGCCGACCACCATGGAGTCGACGGCGCCCTTGGCGGCGGCATACCAGACGCACTCGCCCGGCGCGCCGATGACCGCCGCCATCGACGACAGCATGACCACGGCGCCGCCCTTGCCGCCGTGCCTGGTCGACATGCGGCGCGAGCAGGCGCGCAGGCACAGCAAGGCGCCGAAGGTGTCGACGGCGAAAACCTCCCGCATCATCGCCGGGTCGGCTTCGTCGAGCCGCGAATAGGGACCGATGATGCCGGAGCTGTGCACAAAATGCGTCACCGGGCCGAGCGCGCGCGCCGTCTCGTCGAACACCCGCTCGATGTCGGCCTCGACCGCCATGTCGCCCTGCAGCGCCACCGCCTTGCCGCCGGCTTGTTCGACCGCCGCGACCACGCCCGCCGCCGCCTTGGCGTTGCTCTTGTAGTTGACCGCGACATCATAGCCGCGCGCGCCGGCGAGACGCGCGCAGCACGCGCCGATGCCGCGGCTTCCGCCGGCGATGAGCAGCACGGGTCTTGCCATCCTCTTGCTCCTGTCTGTTCCGACCTGCCGTTATCGACGCGCGCCCTGCCCGCCTTTGCCGCGGCGGGCCATGACGTTGAGCGCCTCCACCAGGGCGGCAAAGGCCATGGCCGAGTAAATGTAGCCGCGCGGGATATGGAAGTGGAAGCCGTCGGCCATCAGCGCGAGGCCGATCATCAACAGGAACGCCAGCGCCAGCATCTTGGTGGTGGGATGGCGCTCGATGAAGCCGCCGACCGGGCGCGCCGCCATGAACATCACGACCATGGCGATGACCACGGCGGCGACCATCACCTCCAGATCGTCGACCAGGCCGACCGCGGTGATGATGGAGTCGAGCGAGAACACGAGGTCGATGACCGTCAATTGCAGCACCACGACCAGCAATGCCCGCCCGCGCCCGCCGCGTCCGCGCCCATGACCCGGCTCCGGATCGACCTCGCGATGGATTTCGTGCGTCGCCTTGGCGATCAGGAACAGGCCGCCGCCGATGAGGATGATGTCGCGCCAGGACAATGCGAGGCCGCCGACGGCGGCGACCGGGCTCGTCAGCCCCATGATGAAGCTCAGCGACGCCAGCAGCAGCACCCGGAACACGAAGGCGAGCGACAGGCCGATGGCGCGCGCCTTGCGCGCCTGCCGCCGTCCGAGCGGCGCCGTCAACAGCGCGATGAACACCAGGTTGTCGATGCCGAGCACGATCTCGAGCGCGGTCAGCGTCAGCAGCGCCGCCCAGGCATTCGGATCGGACAGAAGATCGATCATGTCAGGCCCCGCGCGGCAGCAAGCCGACGGCGAAGAAATAGGCGGCGATGGCGACCAGCGGCCAGGTCACGTAAGGCCCCGGCGACAGATCCGCGGCGACGGCGGCGACGGCCAGCGCCGCCCATAACGCCAGCAGGCCGATATTGAGCGCGCGCAGCCGCGTCACCCGCAGCGGATGCAGGAACCTGATCGGCGCAAACGTCGCGGCCGCGAGCAGCGCGACGATCACCGCGGCCAGCCACGGCTCCGGCTGCAGCACGTCGAGATAGAACGCCGCCAGATTCCACAGCACCGGAAAACCGCGGAAAAAATTGTCCGCCGTCTTCATGTCGCGGTCGGCGAAATAGATCGCGCCGCTGACCACCACGACGAGGCCCGCCGGCAGCGCCAGGTCCGGCGGCAACAGGCCGCTGCCGGCGATGGCATAGGCCGGCACGAAAACGTAGGTGACGAAATCGACCACCATGTCCAGCGTGTCGCCCGACCAGCGCGGCAGCACCTGCGCCACCTTGAAGGCGCGCGCCAGCGGCCCGTCGATGCCGTCGACGATGAGCGCAAGCCCGAGGCAGACGAACATCGCCGGCCACTGTCCGCCGGTTGCGAAGATGAGCGCGACGAAGGCGAGCGCCGCCCCGCTCGCCGTCAGGACGTGGACGGCAAAGGCGCGCAGCGTGACGATATTCGGCACCTAGCCGTTACCCCAGTCGAGCTTGACGATCTCGGCGGAGCGTCCGGCGAGATTCCAGTTGCGCCCGAAGCCGCGGAAGCGCGACTTGTCGGCGCGCGCCACGATGACGTCCGGCCCGATCCAGTATTCGCTGTTGCGGATGACGACGTTCTCGCCCTTGTGCTTGCCGGGCACCGGGCTGATGGCGCCGTCGACATATTTCTCGATGCGCACGACGCGGGTCTCGCCCTGCGTCTCGTAGGAGATCGGCACCTGGTGCACGCCGAGGAATTGCCCGACCAGGATCGACAGCAGGTGCGTCGTGCCGCCGACGCGGCCGGTGAAGATGCGGGTCAGCCCCTTCACCGCCTGGATCGGCGCCTTGTCGTCGACGAACAGCGCCGCCGTCCAGTTGCCGCGCGCCATGATGCCGGGCAGATCCATCATCAGGCCGACCTTGATGCCGGCAAGATCGACGGTGTCGAAATGCCCTTGGTCGATGCGGATGCCGGCCCAGGTCTGGCAGCGCCCCTCGGTCGGCGGATGATTGCCGAGCGAGATCACGCACGGGCAGAACACCGTGCAGCTGCACGACAGCGCCATCTCGCCCTTGAGACTCCAGCTTTCGGCCAACGCATGACTCCCGTTTTGGTGTTTTTCTAGCTCAAATCGCCCGCAGCGGCCAATGGGCGGCAAAGCCTGCGACCACGAACGCGGCGCCGGCTGCGATCAATGCAACGCCGAGCGCGTAAGTCAGCCGGTTGCCGCTGACGAGTTTTTCCACCGTCATCACCGCGGCGAGCCCCGCCATCCATACGACGTTCATGGCGCCGACCGCGAACATCACCAGCATCATCGCCCAGCAGCAGCCGAGGCAGTAGAGGCCCTGCCTGACGCCGAGCCGCACCACGCCGCGCATGGTCGTCTCCCAGTGCGCGAAGAAGAAGGGAAAGGGCTGGCGGCATTGCCGCAGGCAGGCGTGCTTGAGCGCCGAGAACTGGTAGAGGCCGGCGCCGATGAAGATCGCGCCGGACAACAGACCGCTCGCCGACACCAGGCCGCTGTCGAGCAGCGCCGCGCGCGCGAGCGCGAGCTGCGCGAGCGCCGCGGCCGAGGCAAAGCCGAGCCAGACGAGGCTGAAGCCCGCCGCAATGGCGATCGGCGACACGATGGGCTCGCCCTTGCGCGCCGCGGTCTCGGCGATCTCGGTATAGGTCAAGATCATCGGCGCCGCGCTCGGCAGCATCATGGCGAGCACCATCGCCGCCCACATCGACCAGATGAGCGCGAGGCCGCCTGCGCTCCAGCCGGCGGCCGGCGTCAAAGCCGGCCGGCACAGCGCGGCGAGAGCGCCATCCGTCTGCGCCGTCAGCACGGCGAGGTAAAGCCAGCCGAGCGCCGTCAGCGCCACGATGCAGCCGACCGCCACCCGCTTCGGCCGCGCAAAGACCGCGCCCAGTCGCCCGGTCGCGGGCGGCAAATGGCTGAAATCGGGTCCGACGGCATCGCTCATGGCGCCCACGCATAGCGCATCGCCGCGCCCGGTGCTAATTGACCGATGGCAAACGCGAACGGACATCCGATGCAGGACACCCAGGCAAGCGCCATTGTCGTCGGCCGCGGCCCGGCAGGGTTAACGGCAGCGGTTGCGCTCGCGGCGGGCGGCGTCGACACCATTTTGGTCGGCAAGCGCTCCGCCGCGCAGGACAACCGCACCACCGCGCTGCTTGCCGGTTCCGTCACCGCCTTGACGACGCTCGGGGTCTGGGAGCTCTGCCGCGCGCAGGCCGCGCCGCTGCGCACCATGCGCATCGTCGACGACACCGGACGGCTGTGGCGCGCCCCGGAAGTGAAATTCGACGCCCAGGAGATCGGCCTCGACGCCTTCGGCCACAATATCGAGAACCGCCATCTCGTCGACGCGCTGGAACGCCGCGCCGGCGAGCTCGCCACGCTGCGCGTCATCGACGACGACGTACGCGGCGTCGAGCCCGGCGAGCGCAAGGTCGCGGTCGCCGTTAAAGCCGGCGGCACGCTGACAAGCGAGCTCGTCATCGGCGCCGACGGGCGCCGCTCGCTGTGCCGCGACGCAGCCGGCATCGGCGTCGACGCGCACGACTATCCGCAGGTCGCGGTCACGCTGTGCCTCAAGCATTCGCGCCCGCATCGCGACACCTCGACCGAATTTCACACCCCGAGCGGACCCTTCACTTTGGTGCCGCTGCCGGGCGAGCGGTCGAGCCTTGTCTGGGTGATCGATCCGGCCGACGCCGACGATTTGCTGGAGCTCGACGACGCCGCCTTGGCCGAGGAGGTCGAGCGCGCCTGCCACTCGATCCTCGGCAAGATCGCGGTCGAGCCCGGGCGCGGGCGCTTTCCCCTCACCCGCATGACGGCGCGCCGCTTCGCCGCGCAGCGCATCGCCCTGGTCGGCGAAGCCGCCCACGTCATTCCGCCGATCGGCGCGCAAGGACTCAATCTCGGCCTGCGCGACGCCGCCGCGATCGGCGAACTGGCGGCGGCCGCGCGCAAGGCCGGCCGCGACATCGGCGGCATCAACCTGCTGGTCGCCTACGACACGATGCGGCGCGCCGACGTCGGCAGCCGCACGCGGGCGGTCGACCTGCTCAACCGCACGCTGCTGACCGACCTGCTGCCGGCGCAGGGGGCGCGCGGTCTCGGCCTCTATATGCTCGATCGCATCGGGCCCCTGCGCCGCGCCCTGATGCGGGAAGGCGTCGCGCCGCGTGCGGCGCAGCCCAGGCTGATGCGCGGAGAGATGCCCTGACCGCCCGCTTGGCGCAATCCTTGCATTGCTCTAAACGACGACCTTGAAGGGATCAGTCGCGTGAAACCGCCTCGCCAGTTCTTCGCTCCGCTCGCCGTCGGCGCGCCGGCGCCGTTGCGCGAGCTGCCGGTGCGGCTCGAGCGCATGATCCATTTCGTGCCGCCGCACAACGACAAGGTGCGGGCCAAGGTGCCGGATCTGGTGCGCCAGGTCGACGTCGTGCTCGGCAATCTCGAAGACGCCATCCCGGTCGACGCCAAGGCGGCGGCGCGCGCCGGCTTCATCGAGATGGCAAAGGCGGTCGACTTCGGCGCAACCGGCCTGTGGACGCGCATCAACGCATTGAACTCGCCCTGGGCGCTCGACGACCTGACACAGATCGTGGCGCAAGCCGGCAACAAGCTCGACGTCGTCATGCTGCCCAAGGTCGACGGCCCCTGGGACATTCATTATCTCGACCAGCTGCTCGCCCAGCTCGAAGCCCGCCATGCCATCAAGAAGCCGATCCTGATCCACGCCATTTTGGAAACCGCGCAGGGCGTCAACAATGTCGAGGCCATCGCCACCGCCTCGCCGCGCATGCACGGCATCAGCCTCGGCCCTGCCGATCTTGCCGCCTCGCGGGCGATGAAGACGACGCGCGTCGGCGGCGGCCATCCGGACTACCGGGTGCTGGCGGACGCCGACGGCGACAGGCCGCGCGCCAGCTACCAGCAGGACCTCTGGCACTACACGATTGCGAAAATGGTCGATGCCTGCGCCGCCGCCGGCATCAAGCCGTTCTACGGGCCGTTTGGCGATTTTTCCGATGCCGCCGCCTGCGAGGCGCAGTTCCGCAACGCCTTCCTGATGGGCTGCGTCGGCGCCTGGTCGCTGCACCCCTCGCAGATCGACATCGCCAAGAAGGTGTTCTCGCCCGATCCGGCGGAGGTTGCCTTTGCCCGCAAGATCGTCGAGGCCATGCCCGACGGCGCCGGCGCCGTTATGATCGACGGCAAGATGCAGGACGACGCCACCTGGAAGCAGGCCAAGGTGCTGATCGATCTCGCCCGGCTCGTCGCCGCCAAGGATCCGGCGATGGCCGCGCGCTACGGACTTGCCGCATGAAGACGATGCGCAACGCCAAGTTCAAGCTCGGCCAGGTGGTCAAGCACCGCCTGTTCTCGTTCCGCGGCGTCATCTTCGATATCGACCCGGAGTTCAACAACACCGAGGAATGGTGGCAGTCCATTCCGGCCGAGATCCGGCCGCGCAAGGATCAGCCGTTCTATCACCTGTTCGCCGAGAACGACGAGACCGAATACATCGCCTATGTGTCGGAGCAGAACCTGCTGCCGGACACCTCGGGCAAGCCGGTGCGGCATCCGCAGGTCGCGGAGGTTTTCGTGCGCGACGGCAGCGGCGGTTATCGGCCGCGCACCAGCCAGTACAACTGACGCGCCAGCAAAAAGGCGCGGCCCTAAAGGCCGCGCCTTCGTCATGTCGTGCGCTCGTGCGCCTTACTGTTTGGGAGCGGGCGCGCCGGCCGGCTGCTGCGCCTCCAGCTTCTTGCGCGCCTCTTCGGCCTTCTTCTGCAGTTCGGATTGCAGCTTCTGCTGCTGCTGCTCGAGCACCTTCGGATCGGTCGGCGGCCCGTCATAGGCCTTGGCGAAGTCGGTGAGCGGCAGCTGCAGGCTGATCGGCGTGTTCTGCATATTGATCGCCTGCAGGATCAGGGCCTGGCCCTTCTTCATCTGCTTGATCATGTCGTCGGTGACCGGATAGTCCGCCTGGCAGCCGATCGGGAAGCACATGTTGAACGGCGCGCTCGCCGGCTGGCCCTGGTCGATGATGACGCGCGTGCCGGGCTGGATCTGCATGCCGAGCGGCACGATGATGCGCAGCATCTTCGGCTGGCCTTCCGGCTCGACCAGCTGCGCCATGGCGACCGGCATGCCGTTTTCCAGCCGGCCGTCCTTGACCAGCACGCAGACCTGCTTGTTGTTGGTCTCGGCGTTCTTGTTGCAGATCTTGGTCCAGGGCGAATACATCAGCTGCGGCTGGTTCTGCTGAGCCTGCTGCGCGGGCGCCGGCTGTTGCTGCTGTTGCTGCGCCGGCTGCTGGGGTTGCGCCGGTTGCTGGGCGGGCTTGGCCGCCGGCGCCGGCTTCTTGGCCGGCGGGTTCTGGGCCAACGCCGCGGTTGCGCACGATGCCGCCAGAGCGAATGCGGCCAATGCCGCGGTCAGCGCCCGGCCTCGCGGCCGCGCCGTTGCGATCCGATGATCCATTGCAAACTGGTCCCTTCTTGTCCGCCGGAGGCCGGACCTTCGCGGCGGCCCGTTTGATCGGCTCTGTCCCCGTCAAATACGGCGGGAGCGTGACGTCTACGCGCTGCCTGATAGCCGAATTCGCGCCTGCAATAAAGCCACGAATGCGGCCGAACTTTGCGGCCGGGCACGGCCGCCGTCCTCGTGTTAAATTGCCGCAATATCGGAGCGAATCGCATTCCAAACCCGCGCATGCCGCCGCTCGACCTGTGCGTCTTGAGCAAAGGGGCGCCGACGCGCCGCGCCCTGCTCAAGGCCGGCCTGGCCGCTGCCGCCGCGACGGCCGCGCCTGCCGCTACGGCTGCCGCTACGGCCGCGACGGCATCTCTGGCCGCGACTGCCCACGCCCTCGCCATGCACGGCGCGCCGGCCTGGGGGCCGAACTTCGATCACCCGACCTATGCCGACCCCGCCGCACCCAAAGGCGGCACGCTGGTGCAGGGCGTGCTCGGCACTTTCGACTGCCTCAATCCGTTCATCGTCAAAGGCCTGCCGGCCGCCAACATCCGCAGCTACGTGATCGAGAGCCTGCTGGCGCGCGGTTACGACGAGCCGTTCACGCTCTACGGTCTGATCGCCGACGGCGTCGAGACCAACGCCGCGCGCACCGAGGTCACCTTCACCATCAACAAGGCGGCGCGCTTTGCCGACGGCAAGCCGATCACGCCCGACGACGTGATTTTTTCCTGGCAACTGCTGCGCGACAAAGGCCGACCGAATTTCCGCATCTACTACGCCAAGGCGGTGAAGGCCGAGCGCGTCGGCGACCGCGGCGTCCGCTTCGATCTCGCCGGCTCCGACGACCGCGAACTGCCTTTGATCATCGGGCTAATGCCGGTGCTCGCCAGGCACGCCACCGATCCCGACACGTTCGAGGACACGAGCTTCACGCCGCCGCTCGGCAGCGGGCCCTACACCGTCACCCATGTGCAGCCCGGCAAGAGCGTGACCTTCACGCGCGACAAGAATTACTGGGGCCGCGATCTGCCCATCAACCGCGGCCTGTGGAATTTCGACACCATCCGCTACGACTACTACCGCGACGGCAACACGCATTTCGAGGCGTTCAAGAAGGGCCTCTACGACGTGCGCGCGGAGACCGATCCCGGCCGCTGGCAGACCGCCTACACGTTTCCGGCGCTGCGCGAGGGCCGCGTGGTCAAGGAGGAACTTCCCTACGGCCTGCCCAAGGGCATGCAGGGCCTGGTCTTCAATACCCGGCGTTCGATGTTTGCCGACGTCCGCGTGCGCGAGGCGCTGCTGCACCTGTTCGACTTCGAATGGATCAACCACACCTATTTCTTCGACCTCTATGAACGCACCGCCAGCTATTTCGACGGCTGCGATCTCTCCGCGCACGGCGTCGCCGCCAACGCCCGCGAGCGGCAACTGCTCGCGCCTTTCCCCGGCGCGGTGCGCGACGACATCATGGCGGGCAAATGGGCGCCGCCGAAAACCGACGGCTCGGGACGCAATCACGACGGCATGCGGCGCGCCTTCGCGCTGTTCAAGCAAGCGGGCTACGAACTCAAGGACAGGCAGCTCGTCAACGTCGCCACCGGCCGGCCATTCGCCTTCGAGATTCTCACCACCACGCGCGAGCAGGAGCGGCTGTCGCTTGCCTACGCGCAAAGCCTCAAGCGCGCCGGCATCGTTGCCCAGGTTCGCAACGTCGACCCCACCCAGTTCGAGCACCGGCTCTTGTCGTTCGACTTCGACATGACCGAGTACCACTGGGAGCAGTCGCTGTCGCCCGGCAACGAGCAGCTGTTCTACTGGAGCTCGGACGCCGCCGACGCGCAGGGCAGCCGCAACTACATGGGCGTGAAGTCGAAGGCGATCGACGCCATGATCGCGGCACTGCTCGCCGCCACCGAGCGCGACGATTTCGTCTCGGCCGTGCGGGCGCTCGACCGCGTGCTCTTGTCCGGCTTCTACGTCATCCCGCTTTATTATCCGCCGGTGCAGTGGATCGCGCGCTGGACGCGCATCAGGCATCCCGCCCGCACCTCGCTGTTCGGCTACCTGCCGGAAACCTGGTGGCATCAGGACGCGCGCTCATGATTCTCGACGGCGACACCGCGGTGACCGGCCCGACGCTCGACGCGCTGTTTCGCCGCGCCGGTGTGCGGACGCCGCAGGCGCCGGCGCTGTGCGATCCACCGAATCGCGAAAGCTTCACCGACGGCGCCGTTCGCAAGCTCAACTTTGCCGAGGCCGACCGGGCCATCTCCCGCTTTGCCGCCAGGCTGCATGCGCTCGGCCTGAAAGCCGATGCGGTCGTCGCCATCCAGCTGCCGAACACCGTCGACGCCGTGATCGCCCTGCTCGGCGTGCTGCGCGCGGGCATGATCGCCGCGCCCTTGCCGCTGCTGTGGCGGCAGCAGGACATCGTCGCGGCGCTGCGCGAGGTCGGCGCCAAGGCGATCGTCAGCTGCGCCCGGGCCGGCGCCTTCGAGCCGGTGAAGACGGCGGTGCTGGCGGCGGCCGAATTGTTTCCGATCCGCCACGTCTGCGCCTTCGGGCAGGCGTTGCCCGACGGCGTCGTGCCGCTCGACGACGTTTTCGAGCCGTCCGACAAGCTCGTTCACGCGGCGGCGCGGCCAGGGGCGGCCGCCGCGCACGTCGCTATCGTGACCTTCGAGGTCGCCGCCGGCGGGGTCGTGCCCATGGCCCGCCATGCCGGGCACCTCATCGCCGCAGGCGCTCACGCCTGTGAGGCCGCGGGGTTGGCGGAGGGCGCGACTATCCTGTCGGCGATCCCGCCCGCGTCATTTGCCGGCATCGCGCTTGCCGTGGTGCCCTGGCTGATGTCGGGCGGCACGCTCGCCCTGCATCACGGCTTTGACGCCGACGCCTTCGACGCACAGACGGAAACCCTGTCCGATGCGGCGCTGATCCTGCCCGGCCCCGCGCTTGCCCCGCTCGCCGAAGCCGGCCGCCTGTTGTCACTCAAGACGCTCATCGCGGTATGGCGCGCGCCGGAACGTCTTGCCGCATCCGCCCCCTGGTACCGCGCCGCACGGCTCGTCGACGTTTGCGCGTTCGGCGAAGCCGGGTTGTCGGCGGCGCCGCGCGGCGCCGACGGCAGGGCGGCTGCGCTCACGGCGGCCGGCGCTGCGCTCGACATCGCGCGCACCCGCGCCGGAACCCTGGCGCTGCGCGGCGCCATGGTGCCGGCGCGAAGCTTCCCGTCGGCACAACCGCTGTCGGCCGATGGCTTCCTCGATACCGGCTATTCCTGCACCGCCGAGGGCGACGCTGTGACGGTCACGGCTGCGCCTGCGGGCCTGGCGGCGGTTGGCGGCTATCGCTTCGCCCAGCGGGGTCTCGATGCGCTCTTGGCCGCCATCGACCCGACCGCCGCGGTCATGACGGTGCCGGACGGCCTGCTCGGCGAACGCCTCGCCGGCCGCAGCGCCGATCCGGAAACGCTGTGCGCCGCCTTGCGGGCGCACGGCGCCAATCCGCTGATCGCCGACGCATTCCGGCTTCGCGCCGCCTGACCGGCCGCTTCGTTGACGCGACGTTAACAGCCCCGCCGTTACATTGCCGCCGCATCAACCGGTGGCGTGGCGTATGTCGTTGCAGGGTCCGATCGTCGTCGTCGCCGAACAGCCGGCGGCCGGTTTGGTGCAGGCCCTCGGCGCCGCCGGCGCCTTCCCCATCGTCGAGACGACATGGACCGACGCGCCGACCGCCTTCGTCGCGGTCAAGCCGACCGCCGTGGTGATCGCCGAGCCCGGCCCGCCCAAATCGGAATCCTCGGCGCGCATGTTGTGCCTGCAAATCGCGACCGCGGGCGGTCCGCTGGTGCCGACCCTTGCCGTGACGCAGGGCGCGATGGACGCCGCCATTCCGGTGGCGTTGCCGGCCGACGCTTCGCTGCCGCTGGAGCGGCTGATCGCCCGCCTGCAATCGGCCATGCGGGTGCGCGCCCTGCACGCGACCGTGCTGCGCCGCATCGAGACCTTCGCCCCGCAGGCCGGCAAGGTCCCCGCCCTGCCGGTCGGAGACGCGCTTGACGACGCGACGGTGCTGATCGCCGGACGCGGCCCGCTTTATCCCGCGCTCAGCGTCGCCATCGGCGAACGCATGCACATGCTGGGCGGGCTGAGCGTGGAAAGCGCCGCCAAACACCTCGCCGCCCGCGACATCGACGGCATCGTGGTAGGCGACGGATTTTCATCGCGCATGGTGGAGGCGTTTCTCACCCTGCTCGCGCAAGACACGCGCTTCCGCGATATCCCGGTCGCGGTGATCGGCGAAGCGCCGCCCGACTTCGCCGCGGTGCTGCCGAATATCGACCACGTCGACCCCGACCCCGCGCGCATCGTCGCCCGCATGGTGCCGCTGGTGCGCATGCACGCCTTCGAGGCCCGCCTGAAGCGCATGCTGAAGTCGCTCGACGCCGGCGGCACGTATGATCCGCAGACCGGCCTGCTGACCCGCGACTGCTTCTTCCGCGACCTCGCCAGGACGATTGGCGAGGCCGCCAACCAGAGCCAGGCCCTGTCGGTCGCCCGCTTCGCCTTCGACGACGCCCGCGACAGCCGCGGCGCGTTCGACCGCGCGCGGCTGGTGACGCGTTTCATCCGCGCCATCGACTTTGCAACCGCCGAGGATGACGGCGCCATCCTGGTTGCATTCACGCAGACCGACCTGCGCCGTGCCCATGTCGTGGTGCGCCGCATCGCCGCCGGCTTGAGGAAGGCGGTGGGCATGCCCACGCGCCCGAACGACACCATCACCGCCAATGTCACGCTTGCGACTCTGAAGGCGGGCGACAGCCTCGACAGCCTGATGGCCCGCGTCATGGGCGCCAAGGTGGTTGCCGCCGAATAGCCGGCGGCATAGGTTAGCTCCGAACAGGAGCGTGCCATGCCCGATCAAACTCCCGTCCGCATCGACGTCGTGTCCGACGTGGTCTGCCCGTGGTGCTTCATCGGCAAGCGCCGCCTCGAAAAGGCGATGGCCATGAAACCCGACGTGGCGGTCGAGGTGCATTGGCATCCTTATTTCCTCAACGACTGGATTCCACGCGAGGGCATCGCACGCGAGGACTACCTCACCACCAAGTTCGGCTCGCCCGAGCGCTACAAGGGCATTGCCCAGCGCGTCACCGCGGCGGCTGCTGCCGAGGGCCTCACCTACGCGATGGACAAGATCAGCCGTCAGCCCAACACGCTCGACGCCCATCGCCTGATCAAATGGGCCGACGGCATCGGCAAGGCGGCCGAGATGAAGCAGCGCCTGATGGATCTCTACTTCACCGAAGGCGCCGACCTCACCAACCGCGCCGTGCTGGTGCAGGCGGCGGCCGACGTCGGGCTCGACGCCGAGGATGTGCGCCAGGCGCTGGCGAGCGACCAGGACGTCGCCGCCGTCGAGCAAGAGGCGCAGAGCGCCAAGGAAGCCGGCATCGAGGGCGTGCCGATGTTCATCTTTGGCGGCAAGTTCGCGGTCTCCGGCGCCCAGGCGCCCGAATACCTCGCCGAGGCGATCGAGCGTCTCGCCGCCGGCCAGGACGCCGCCGAATAAGCCATGAAAATCACGGCCGCCGTCGTCCGTGACAAGGGCGGCGCTTTCGAAATCGACGAACTCGACCTGTGCGATCCGCGCGCCGACGAACTGCTGGTCGAGGTCGCAGCCTCCGGCATGTGCGCGACCGACCTGCACGGCCGCGACGCCTATTACCCGACCAAATTTCCCAAAGTGTTCGGCCACGAGGGCGCCGGTATCGTGCGCGCGGTTGGATCGGGCGCCACCAGGTTCAAACCCGGCGATCATGTGGTGATGGCCTATCCGTGGTGCGGGGAATGCCCGAACTGCAAGTCGCAGCGGCAAACCTATTGCCTGCATGCCAACGACCTGAAACACGGCGGCACCCGCGCCGACGGCTCGACGCTGCATTCCAAGAACGGCAAACCGGTCTACAGCGCCTTTTTCCAGCAGTCCTCGTTCGGCAATTTCACCATCGCCAATGAGCGCTTTGCGGTAAAGGTGCGCAGCGACGTGGCGCTTTCAAGCGTCGCTGCGCTCGCCTGCGGCGGGCAGACCGGCGCCGGCGCCGTCCTTAACGTCATGCGGCCGAAGCCGGGCGACAGCTTCGTCGTGTTTGGCGTCGGCGCCGTCGGCCTGTCGGCGCTGATGTCGGCCAAGATCGCCGGCTGCGATCCGATCATCGCGGTCGACGTCCACGAGCACCGGCTCAAGCTCGCGCGCGAACTCGGCGCCACCCACACCATCAATCATACGGGACGCAGCGACGTGGTCGACGACATCCGCAAGATTACCGGGCTTGGCGCACGCTATACGCTCGAGACCTCGGCGGTGCCGTCGGTCTTCCGCGAGGCGGTCGATTGCCTGATGCCCGCCGGCACCTGCGTGCTGCTCGGCAGCGCCCGCAAGGGCACCGAAGTGTCGTTCGAGACGCCGTTCCTGCAGAACGGCCGCACCGTGCGCGGCGTCATCCAGGGCGACAGCGTGCCGCAGCAGTTCATCCCGCAGCTGGTCGATCATATCGCGGCCGGGCGGTTTCCGGTCGAGCGCATGATCACGTTCTACGAGCTTGCCGACATCAACCGCGCCGCGCAGGAATCGGCGAGCGGCAAGACCATCAAGCCGGTTCTGAAAATGCCGCATTGAATGCGGCATCACGCCGCCTTGGCCTGCTCCGCGATCGACACCAGCCGCCGCAGGATCGCGGCGGTGCCCTTGAGCCGGTCGACCGGCCGCTGCCAGTCCTCGAAGAACACGAGCTGCTGCGCCTTGGCGTTCTTCGGATCGTTGCGCATGCGCACGCCGGCGCCCTGCTCGTGGATGTAGCCGAGCAAGCCTTCCGGATTGGGGAAGACGTTGTCGCGGAACGCCAGCACGACGCCGCGCGGCCCCGCCTCGACCCGCTCGACGTTGGCGCGGCGCGACATCGCCTTGATCGCCACCACCTGCAGCAGATGCTCGACCTCCGCCGGCAGCTTGCCGAAGCGGTCGACCAGCTCGGCGGCAAAAGCGTCGATGTCGCGCTCGTCCTCGATCTCGGCGAGGCGGCGGTAGAGCGCAAGCCGTACCGAAAGGTCCGCGACGTAGTCTTCCGGAATGAGCACCGGCGTGCCGATGGTGATCTGCGGCGACCAGCGATCGGCAACCGGCGCGGTGATGCCGGCCTTGAGGCTCATCACCGCCTCCTCCAGCATCTGCTGATAGAGCTCGAAGCCGATCTCCTTGATGTGGCCGGATTGCTCCTCGCCGAGCAGGTTGCCGGCGCCGCGAATATCGAGATCGTGCGAGGCGAGCTGGAAGCCGGCGCCGAGGGTATCGAGCGACTGCAATACCTTGAGCCTTCGCTCGGCCTGCGGCGTGATCGATTTGCCGGTTGGCAGCGTCAGCAGCGCATAGGCCCGCAGCTTGGCGCGGCCGACGCGGCCGCGCAGCTGATAGAGCTGCGCCAGGCCGAAGCGGTCGGCGCGGTAGACGATCAGCGTATTGGCGGTCGGGATATCGAGCCCGGATTCGATGATGGTGGTCGACAGCAACACGTCGTATTTGCCGTCGTAGAAGGCCGACATGATGTCGTCGAGCACGGTCGGCGGCATCTGCCCGTGCGCGACGGCGACGCGCATCTCGGGCACGGTCTTGTCGAGGAAGTCCTTCTGGCCGGCGAGATCCTCGATGCGCGGGCAGACGTAGAAGGCCTGGCCGCCGCGGTATTTCTCGCGCAGCAGCGCCTCGCGCACGGTGATCGGATCGAACGGCGAGACGAAGGTGCGCACTGCCAGCCGGTCGACCGGCGGCGAGGCGATGATCGACAAGTCGCGCACGCCGGTGAGCGCGAGTTGCAGCGTGCGCGGGATCGGCGTCGCCGTGAGCGTGAGCACGTGCACCTCGGAGCGCAGCGCCTTGAGCTTTTCCTTGTGCGCGACGCCGAAATGCTGCTCCTCGTCGACCACCAGCAAGGCGAGGTCCTTGAATTTGATGCTCTTGCCGAGCAGCGCGTGGGTGCCGATGACGATGTCGACGCTGCCGGAAGCAAGCCCCGCCCTGACCTCGGCAAGCCTGGCCGCCGGCACCAGCCGCGAGGCCTGCGCGACATTGATCGGGAAGCCGCGGAAACGTTCGGTGAAGGTCTTGAAGTGCTGGCGCGCCAAGAGCGTGGTCGGCACGATGACGGCGACCTGCTTGCCGCCGACCGCCGCAATGAACGCCGCGCGCAGCGCCACTTCGGTCTTGCCGAAACCGACGTCGCCGCACACCAGCCGGTCCATCGGCCGGCCGGACGCGAGGTCCTTCAGCGTGGCGTCGATCGCCGCCAGCTGGTCGTCTGTCTCCTCGTAGGGAAAGCCGGCGCAGAATTCGTCGTAGGCGCCGGGGCCGACGGAGAGGCGCGGCGCCTCGCGCAGCTGCCGCTCGGCGGCGATCTTGATCAGCTCGCCGGCGATCTCGCGGATGCGGCTCTTCATCCGCGCCTTGCGCGCCTGCCAGTTGCCGCCGCCGAGCCGGTCGAGCTCGACGCCCGATTCCTCCGAACCGTAGCGCGACAACAGATCGACGTTTTCGACCGGCAGGAACAGCTTGGTGTCGTCGGCGTAATGGATTTCGAGGCAGTCGTGCGGCGCGCCGGCCGCCTCGATCGCCTGCAGCCCGGTAAAGCGCCCGATGCCGTGGTCGACGTGCACCACCAGATCGCCGGGGGCGAGGCTCGTCACCTCGGCGATGAAATTCTCGGCACGGCGGGCGGCGCGTCGCGGCCGCACCAGCCGGTCGCCGAGGATGTCCTGCTCGCTGACGATCGCCGCCTGCTCGGTCTCGAAGCCGGAGTCGATGCCGAGTACGCCGAGCGCGATCGCCGGTGCCGGCAGGCCTAAGGCCTGCGGCCATGACGCCACCGGCGTGAGATTGTGCAGGTTGTGATCGGCGAGCACGTGGCTCATGCGCTCGCGCGCGCCCTCGCTCCACAGCGCGATGGCGACGCGCTTGCCCCTGGCCTGGAGGCCGAGCACGTGCTTGCTCACCGCCTCGAACACATTGGCGCCCGGTTCGGCGCGCTCGGCGGCAAAATTGCGCCCCTGCCGGGCGCCGATCTCGACGACGTCGGTCGCCTCCGGCACGGCGAAAGGCGTGAGCCTTGCCAGCGCTCCCTGCCCGAGGCGCTCGTTCCATTCCGTTTCCGTGAGATAGAGCCGATCCGCCGGCAGCGGCTTGTATGGCGGCGTCACGCCGTCCTTGAGCGCCTGGACGCGCGCCGCGTGGTAGTCGTCGATCTGCGCGATCCGCTCACGCGCGGCATCCTCGGCCAGATGTTCGAGCGCGACCGGAGTGGCGGGCAGATAGTCGAACAACGTCTCCAGCCGGTCGTGAAACAACGGCAGCCAGTGCTCCATACCGGGATAGCGGCGGCCTTCGCTGACGGCTTCATAGAGCAGATCGTCGGGCGTTGCCGCGCCAAACTGGGCGACGTAGCCGGTACGGAAGCGGCGGATGGTTTCGGTGACCAGCTGGAATTCGGCGACCGGCACGAGGTCGAGCCCGCGCAGTTCACCTTCGCTGCGCTGCGTTTCCGGGTCGAAGGCGCGGATGGTCTCCAGCGCATCGCCGAAGAAATCGAGCCGTACCGGCAAGTCCATGCCCGGCGCGAACAGGTCGAGAATACCGCCGCGCACCGCATAGTCGCCGGGCTCGCGCACCGTTGAGGCGCGCGTGAAACCATTGAGCTCCAGCCATTCGATGATGCCGGCCATGCCGATGACATTGCCGGGGGCAACGGAGAGCGCGTGCGTGGCGACGAAATCGCGCGCCGGCACGCGTTGCAGCGCGGCGTTCACCGTGGTGAGAAGAACCGACGGCCGGTCGCGGCCGGTGACGCGGGTCAGGCGCGACAGCGCGGTCATGCGCTGCGCCACCACCGCGGCATTCGGCGACACGCGGTCGTAGGGCAGGCAGTCCCACGCCGGAAATTCCATTGTCGCGATATCCGGGCCGAAAAAGGCGAGCGCGCGCGACAATTGCGCCATGCGCTGGCCGTCGCGGCAGACGACGCACAGCGAGATCGCCGGCGCCTCGCGCCGCGCCGCAACCGCGCGCGCCAGATCGGCGAGCACCAGCCCCTCGGCGCCGTCGGCCACGGCGGCAAGCGTCAGCGGCCTGCCGGAGTGCAGCAATTCGGCCGGCGATTTCACCTTCGCGTCCATTCAGGTGTGTCCGTGGAAGGCGCGAAGCCGCCTGAACAGCGCGCTGTCGATATCGGCCGGGGGCGGCTCCGCGCCGTTCACCCAGGCGAAGAGCTGCTGGTCGGGAATGTCCAGCCAGCGTTCGACTTCACCGAGCTCCGTCTCGCTCAGGGACACAAGCTCGGCATCCGCGAACCGACCCAGCACCAGGTCCATCTCGCGCATGCCGCGCCGCCAGCAGCGCACCAACAGGCGCCGCCGCCGGGCATCCAGGTTCTGGCTCGACAATTCGCTCAACGGATCGCTCCAAACGCCAAAAGCCCGGACGGGGCCGGGTGCCGATTTATATAGATGGGTTCGCCGATATTGTCAGCGTTTGCTTTGCACAGGGCTGCATTGCGTCCGAATTCGGCGCAAGCCAGCATGACGGTCATGCGGCCGCCGGTGCTCAATCCGCTGTTTGCTGCGCTCACCAGCCTGTCCGGTGTCGGGCCCAAGCTGGAGACGCTCTATGCGCGCCTGCTCGATCAGGATCCGCCGCGCCTTATCGATCTGCTGTTTCACCTGCCGTCGGGCGCGATCGACCGCAGGGCAAGGCCGAAGCTCAACGAAGTGCTGCCCGGCCAGGTGGTCACCGTCGCCGTCAGAATCGACGAGCACCGGCCCGCCCCGCGCCACCGGCCGCGCGCGCCTTATCGCATCCTCACCAGCGACGACAGCGGCGCGACCCTGACGCTGACCTATTTCAACGCACGCCCCGATTACCTCACCAAGCTCCTGCCGGAAGGCGAGATGCGCTACGTCTCCGGCACCGCCGAATTCTACGACGGCATGCTGCAGATGGTGCATCCCGACCGCGTCGTCGACGAAAAGGGCTTTGCCGCGCTGCCGCTGGTCGAGCCGGTCTATCCGCTGACCGAGGGTCTCGCGCTCGGCAATGTGCGGCGCGCGATGGACGGCGCGCTGGCGAAGCTGCCGGAGCTGGCCGAATGGCAGGACGAGGCCTGGGTGTCGCGCGAGCGCTTTCCCCGCTTTGCCGAGGCGCTGCGCCAATTGCACCGGCCGCACCAGCCGCACGACGTCAACCCGGAGAGTCTCGCCTGGACCCGGCTGGCCTATGACGAACTGCTCGCCGGACAACTTGCGCTCGCCCTGATGCGCGCGCATCTGCGGCGCCAGGCCGGACGCGGCACCGCCAGCGAAGGCCGCATGCGCGCCCGCGTCCTCAAGGCGCTGCCTTATGCGCTGACGCACTCGCAGCAGCAGGCGGTCGACGACATCATCACCGATCTCGCCCGCCCGCAGCGCATGCTGCGGCTGCTGCAAGGCGACGTCGGCTCCGGCAAGACCGTGGTGGCGCTGGTCGCCGCCGCCGCGGTCATCGAAGCCGGTAGGCAGGCCGCCTTCATGGCGCCGACCGAAATTCTGGCGCGCCAGCATCTCAAGACCATCGCGCCGCTCGCCGAGGCCGCCGGCATTCGCGTCGCCATCCTCACCGGACGCGAGCGCGGCGGCGAGCGCGAGACCATTCTCGACCGCCTTGCCTTGGGCGACGTCGACCTGCTGATCGGCACGCATGCGCTGTTCCAGGAAGGCGTCGCCTTCCACGATCTCGCGCTCGCCATCGTCGACGAGCAGCACCGCTTCGGCGTGCATCAACGCCTGGCGCTCACCCAGAAAGGCGAAGCGGTCGACGTGCTGGTGCTCACCGCGACGCCGATCCCGCGCACGCTGGTGCTCACTTATTTCGGCGACATGGACGTCTCCGAGCTGCGCGAAAAGCCGGCCGGCCGCCAGCCGATCGATACCCGCACCATTCCGCTGACGCGGCTGGCGCAGGTCGAGGACGCGGTCGGCCGCGCGCTCGAAACGGGCAATCGCGCTTACTGGGTCTGCCCGCTGGTCGAGGAATCGGAAAAAATCGACTTGGCCGCCGCCGAGGCGCGTTTTGCCGAGCTGCGCCGGAAATTCGGCAAGGCGGTCGATCTCGTGCACGGCCGTATGAAAGGCGCCGAGAAGGACGCCGCCATGGCGCGCTTTGCCGCCGGCCAGACGCAGTTGCTGGTTGCCACCACGGTCATCGAGGTCGGCGTCGACGTGCCGGAAGCAACCGTCATGGTGGTCGAGCACGCCGAGCGCTTCGGCCTCGCGCAGCTGCACCAGTTGCGCGGGCGCATCGGCCGCGGCAGCGGGCACGCGACGTGCCTCTTGCTCTACAAGGCGCCGCTCGGCGATACCGCCAAGGCGCGCCTCGCCACGCTGCGCGAAACGGAAGACGGCTTCCGCATCGCCGAGGAGGATTTGAAGCTGCGCGGCGAAGGCGACCTGCTCGGCACCCGTCAGAGCGGCCTGCCGGGCTTTCGCATCGCCCGCCTCGAATTCCACGGCAAATATCTCGGCGCAGCGCGCGACGACGCCGCGCTGATCCTGTCGCGCGATCCCGGCCTCGCCACGCCGCGCGGCGAGGCGCTGCGTCAGATGCTCTACCTGTTCGGCAAGGACGACGCCATCAAGCTCATCCGCGCCGGCTAGCCGCCGCCCAGCGGATCCGGCCCGAAGCGGTTCGAGCCGGTCGTGCCCTTGATGCAATCCCAGATCAGCAGCAGGATGACGCCGACAAGCGTAAGCACGAGCAGCAGCCACCAGCCGCTGCGGTCGAGATCGTGCAGCCGGCGCACCGAGACGGCGAGACCGGGCAGAAAAAGCGCGAGCGACACCAGCGGCCCGAACACGCCCGTGGTCGTCGACTCCTCGAAGTCGAAAATGCCGCGATCGATGATGCCCGCGGCAAGCGAGAGCAGGACCGCAAACAGCGTCCAGTACCAAAATTCCGAGCGCGCCGCGCGCCCCGAGAACGTAACGTAGTGCGTAAATCCGGATTTGATGGCTTCGCCGAAGTTCATTGCCCGCCCCCGTGTTTGACCGGGCAAGCGTAGCAGCAATCGGCAAGCCGCGCGAGGCGTGCTTTACCGCGCCGGCTCTTTCTTTTTCCGCAGCGCCTGCGCGGCGCGCGCATTGGCGGCCAGGGCGCCGAACGTCTGCTCCTTGTCGCTTTCCGGCTGCACCATGCCCGCCGAAATCAGCAGGGTCATCGCGTTCTCGACCGAGATGTCGAGTTCGATGACGTCCTTGCGCTTGACGAAAAAGAAAAACCCGGTGGTCGGGTTGGGCGTGCACGGCAGGAACACGGAGACGTGCTCGCCGGGCAGCTTCCTGGCGACGTCGCCGCCTGGCGGCGCCGACAGAAAGACCAGCGACCACATGTCGGGCGCCGGAAATTCCACCAGGCCGACCTTGCGGAAGCTCGAGCCCTCCTTGGAAAACAGCGCCTCGAAAATCTGCTTCATGGTTTTGTAGATCGGCCGCACGATCGGCATGCGGTGCAGCAGGCCCTCACCCCAGCCGACCAGGGTGCGTCCGATCAAGTTGGCGGTGAGGAAACCGAGCAGGGTCAGCGCGAAGAAAGCGACGAGCAGTCCGGTGCCGGGGATCGGCCACGGCAGATAGGTCTCAGGCCGGTAGATCGGCGGGATCAGCGGGCGCACGAAGCCGTCGACCCAGTTGATGATCGACCAGACGATCCAGATCGTCACCGCCAGCGGGCCGGCGACGAGCAGGCCGGTGAGAAAATAATTGCGAATGCGCGCGGCCGGCCCGGTGGTCGAAGCCGCCTGCGCGCTCGCCACGTCGGCGGCGCGTTCATCGCCTGGTTCTTGGTCGAGCTCGGCCATCTACCGAATTTTATTCCACGGTCACCGATTTCGCGAGATTGCGCGGCTGGTCGACGTCGGTGCCGATCGCAGCCGCGGTGTGGTAGGCGATCAACTGCACCGGGATCGCATAGACCAGCGGCGTCACTGTCGCCGCCATGTCCGGCAGCGTCAGCGTCATGAACTGGTCCCCGGCCACTTCCTTCGATCCCTTCGGATCCGTCATCAGAATGATCTTGCCGCCGCGCGCCGCGACCTCTTCCATGTTCGACAAGGTCTTTTCGAACACGCGGTCGTGCGGCGCGATGACGATCACCGGCATGGTTTCGTCGATCAGCGCGATCGGGCCGTGCTTGAGCTCGCCGGCGGCATAGCCCTCGGCATGGATGTAGGAAATTTCCTTGAGCTTCAGCGCGCCTTCCAGCGCGATCGGAAAACTGGTGCCGCGGCCGAGATAGAGCACGTCGCGAACCTTGGCGAGCTCGTGCGAAAGCGCCTCGATGCGCGGCTCGAGCGTCAGCGCCTGCGACATCAGCCGCGGCACCTCGATCAGCGCGTGCACCAGCTTCTGTTCGTCGGCGTCGGACAGTTCGCCCCGCGCGCGCCCCGCGGCGATGGCGATGCAGGCCAGCACGCTGAGCTGGCAGGTGAAGGCCTTGGTCGAGGCGACGCCGATTTCGGGGCCGGCGAGCGTCGGCATCACGACCGAACTTTCGCGGGCGATGGTGGAGGTCGGCACATTCACCACCGACAGCACATGCTGCGCATGCTCCTTGGCGTAGCGCAGGCTCGCCAGCGTGTCGGCGGTCTCGCCCGACTGCGAGATGAAGATCGCGAGGTCGCCGTTTTCGAGCGGCGCCTCGCGATAGCGGAACTCCGAGGCGATATCGATCTCGACCGGCAATTTGGCGAAGCGCTCGAACCAGTACTTCGCCACCAGCCCGGCATAGAACGCCGTGCCGCAGGCCGAGATCGACAGCCGCTTCAATTTCTTCCAGTCGAACGGCAGCGCCCCCGGCAGCCGCACCCGCTCCGTGGTCATGTCGATGTAATGCGCCAGCGTATGCCCGACCACTTCCGGCTGCTCGTGGATCTCCTTGGCCATGAAGTGTTTGAAGTTGCCTTTGTCGACCAGCGCGCCGGACGCCGCCGACTTGACGATCGGCCGCTCGACCGTCCTGCCCTGCGCGTCACGGATTTCGACGCTCTTGCGCGTCACGATCGCCCAATCGCCGTCCTCCAGATAGCTGACCTGGTCGGTGAAGGGCGCGAGCGCGATCGCGTCCGAGCCGAGATACATCTCGCCGCTGCCGTAGCCGACCGCGAGCGGCGAGCCCTTGCGCGCGCCGATGAGCAGATCGGGCTCACCGGAAAACAGGAAGGCGAGCGCGAAGGCGCCGCGCAATTGCTTGAGCGCCGCCTCGACCGCCTCGGCCGGCTTCTTGCCCTTCTTCATCTCCTCGGTGACGAGATGCGCGACCACTTCGGTGTCGGTCTCGCTGGTGAAGCTCGCGCCGTTCTTGCCGAGCTTTTCGCGCAGCTCGCGGAAATTCTCGATGATGCCGTTGTGCACGACCGCGACTTTCTCGGTCGCGTGCGGATGCGCATTGCTCTCGCTCGGCTTG
>DASRGB010000054.1:0-31555 GCA_035651255.1 Pseudolabrys sp. | reverse complement strand
GTCCCGGGCGGAGCCCCGGCACAGCCCGAGTGCGAGGTTACGGGACCTCGCCCGCGGGCGCCGCGCAGCCGCCGGGTTTTCACCCGTCCGGCCCGGGATGGTCGGTGGCTGTTCTCCGCCACCATCCGCAATCCCGCTTGCCCCATCATCGGAACGTCTCGCGATGACGCCCTCAGCCGAGCAAGGCAGTCTGGAATATGGTCCTAGATTGTGGCAAATCTATGGACAAAATTCCTAGCGGCTCTGCGCGGGGCGGCCCGCCCGGCTCCGCCCAAGCGCCCAAGTGTTCTTGTGTAACGCCGCCGCCAGCCCCTATTAAAAGCCATGGCCGATTCCTGCTGCGCGCCGCCGCCGCTCGATTTGCGCCCGCCGGACACGGTGGCCGCCTACCGGCGCGCGCTGTGGCTGGTGCTCGGCATCAATGTCGCGATGTTCCTCGTCGAGGTCGGCGCCGGACTGGCGGCCGGATCGGCATCGTTGCAGGCCGACGCCATGGATTTCCTCGGCGACGCCGCCAACTACGCCATCAGCCTTCTGGTCCTCGGCATGGCCCTGCATTTTCGCGCCGGCGCCGCGCTCGCCAAGGGCGTCACCATGGGCGCGTTCGGGCTTTGGGTCATCGCCACGGTGATCTGGCATCTGGTCCACGGCACGCTGCCGAGTGCGGCCACCATGGGCGCGGTCGGGTTGATCGCGCTCGCCGCCAACGCCGCCTCGTTCGCGCTGCTGTGGCGGCACCGCGACGGCGACGCCAACATGCGCTCGGCCTGGATCTGCACGCGCAACGACGTGCTCGGCAATCTCGCGGTGCTCTTGGCCGCGCTCGGCGTGTTCGGCACCGGCACCGGCTGGCCGGATGCCATCGTTGCCGCCATCATGGGAGCGCTGGCGATCCAGGGCGCCGCGATCGTCATCCGCCGCGCGCTCGGCGAATTGCGCCGGCCGGTCGCGGCGCCGCAGGCACCGCGCAACGCCGCCGTCTAGCGTCAATCGTCGATGGCAAAGACCGCCGGCCGGCAGCGCGGCCGCTAACGGCGTTTCTCTTTATTCTTCTCGGCCTGGTACATGAACCAGACCACCACGGACATCGCAACGACCGCCGCGGCGAAAACGACCAGCCAAGTTTGGGTATCGAGCACCATAGGCGGCCACCTTTCCTGCCGGCGCACTATGCGCCCATTCTCCGGGCCCGCCTAGGGGGCGGACGTCAATTAAGGCGCCGCCACCGCGGCCGCCGCGGCAAGCGCCGCCTCGGCGCCGGCGCGCCTGACGAGCGCCTCCGGCAGCGGACCGCCGGTCGCCCAGTCGATGAGCTCGACGGTGTGCACGACGGGAATTGCCGTGCCGCAGCCGATCTGCGTCAGGCAGCCGATATTGCCGGCGGCGATGACGTCGGGCTTGAGCCCTTCGATATTGGCGACCTTGCGCGCGCGCAGCCGCTCGGCGAGCGCCGGCTGCAGGATATTGAAGGTGCCGGCCGAGCCGCAGCACAGATGGCCTTCCGGCACGTCCTTGACCGTGAAGCCGCAGGCGGCGAGCAGATCCTTCGGCTCGCGCACGATCTGCTGGCCGTGTTGCAGCGAACAGGCGGCGTGATAGGCGACCGTCAGTCCGGGCGGCCTGGCGGGCTTGAGCACCAACGTGGCGAGGTATTCGCTGACGTCCTTGGCAAGGCTCGAGACCTTTGCGGCCTTGGCGGCATAGGCGGGATCGCCGCGCAGCATGAAGCCGTAGTCCTTCAGTGTCGTGCCGCAGCCCGACACCGTGGTGAGGATGGCGTCGAGGCCTGAGCCCTCGATCTCGCGCGTCCAGGCGTCGATGTCGTTCCTGGCGAAGCGCAGCGCCTCCTCCTCGCGGCCCATGTGATGCACCAGCGAGCCGCAGCAGCCCTCGCCCGCCGCCACCACCACCTCGATGCCGTGGCGGGTGAGCACACGGATGGCGGCCTCGTCGGTCGCCGGCGACAGCACCGGGTTGATGCAGCCGGACAGCAGCGCGACGCGGCCGCGCTTGGGCGCCTCGGCGGCATAGACCTTGCCGGTGCGTTCGCTCGGCGGCGCCGGCTTGTTGCGCGGCGTCAGCGCCACCATGGCGGCAAGACGCTTCAGGCCGAGCGCGCGCAGCACGGCGACGAACGGCCGCGCCACGATGCCGCCGACGACGGCCATGCGGAACAGCGCGGCGTCGGTGAGCACCCGCGCCAGGATGGCGCGCAGCGCCCGGTCGAACAGCGGCCGCTTGTAGGTCTTCTCGATGTGTCCGCGCGCGTGGTCGACGAGATGCATGTAGTTCACGCCCGACGGGCAGGTCGTCATGCAGGCAAGGCACGACAGGCAGCGGTCGATGTGCTTGACCACGTCGCGCGTCGCCGCGCGGCCCTGCTCCAGCATGTCCTTGATGAGGTAGATGCGGCCGCGCGGTGAATCGAGTTCGTCGCCGAGCAGCACGTAGGTCGGGCAGGTCGCGGTGCAGAAGCCGCAATGCACGCAGGCGCGCAGGATCTTCTCCGTCTCCTTGATCTGCGGATCGACGAGCTGGGCGAGGGTGAAGTTGGTTTGCATTTACGAACGCACCGGTGATGCCACTGTTGCAGCCCCATGCACAGCGTGACTCCCTCTCCCCTTGGGGGAGAGGGTTGGGGTGAGGGGGCAAGCGACTCTCGATAGGTCATAACCCCTCACCCGACCGCCTTCGGCGGTCGACCTCTCCCTGCGGGAGAGGTGACGAGAAGCGGTGGCGCGGCCGGCACGCATTTTACACCCCCGCCCACATGCGGCCCGGGTTGAGCACGCCCTTGGGATCGAAGCTGTCCTTGATGCGCTTCGACAGCGCGGCGATGCCGGGCGCTTCCGGCGCGAACACGTCGGCGGCGGCGCGCACCGCGACCGGCGCGCGGATGAGCGTGGCGTGGCCGCCGATCGCCGCCACCGCGCCGCGCACGGCGGCGGCGTCGGGCTCCTCGGCGAGCGGCATCGCCACAAAGACCAGGCCGCCGCCCCAGTCATAGACCATCTGCGCCGCCGGCGTGATGGCGGCGGCGATCTCGTGGCCGCGCGACGGCGCGACCGAAATGCGCCACAGCGGGCGCTCGCGCTGGGCGGCGAAGGGCTTGAGCGTGCGCAGGCTCAGCCACAGCGCGCGCGAGGCCGCCTGCTCGATGATCTCGACCGGGCCGAAGGGCTTGAGCAGCCCCGCCAGCGCCCCCTTGCGGTGCACGACGGAGGGGGCATGGCCTTCGAGCCGCAGCACCGTGCTCGCCTGCGGCGTCGGCAGGCCGTCGAACCACGAGGCGACGTGGTCGGGCAGATGCGCCGCGCCCGAGACGTCGAAGGCCGACCCCAGGGCGGCCGCCATGGCCTCGCAGGCGCGCGCGTCGTCGAGGCCGGCGACCAGCACGGTCGCCTCGGTTTCCGGCTTGGGCAGCACCTTAACGGTGACGTCGGTCATGACACCGAGCGTGCCCCAGGAGCCGGCGAACAATTTGCACAGGTCGTAGCCGGTGACGTTCTTCACCACGCGGCCGCCCGACTTGATGGTGTCGCCGCGGCCGGTGACGGCGGCGAGGCCGAGGAAATGATCGCGCGCGGCGCCGGCCTTGACGCGGCGCGGGCCGGACAGATTGGCGGCGAGCACGCCGCCGATGGTGCCTTGGCCGGCCGTGCCGCCGAGCAGCGGCCCGTAGTCGACCGGCTCGAAGGCGAGCTGCTGGTTGTGCGTCTCCAGCGCCGCCTCGATCTCGGCGAGCGGCGTACCGGCGCGCGCCGACAGCACGAGTTCCGCCGGCTCGTAGAGCGTGATGCCGGTAAGCGCGCTCATATCGAGGGTGATGTCGCTCTGGCTCGGGCGGCCGATGGCGCGCTTTGAGCCTTGGCCGACGACTTCGAGGGTCTTGTCGTTGGACAGGGCCCAGCGCACCGCCTCCTCGGCGTCCTTGCCGTCGCGGGGTTTCAAGACATCTGTCATGGCCGGGCTCCCGGCCATCCCGACTTATTGGGCGAGGCCTTGCCATGAGAAACGGGATCACCGGGACAAGCCCGGTGATGACAAAGTTGAATGCGTGGCGCGACCATCACGTCACTCCGCCGCCGCGCGTTGCGCCGCGAAGGCCGGCATGATCTCGCGGGCGAAACGCCGCAGCTGCTCGCGGCCGCCGGCAATGGTCAGCAGAATGTACTCGACGCCGGCGCCTTGCAGCGCCTCCAGCATGGCGGCGATCTGGTCGGGCGTGCCGTAGAGCGCGTTCTCCTCGGTGGCGCCGGCCTTGTCGGCATAGGCCAGCACGTGGGAGCCGGCCTTGCCGGGCTCGGCATCGGGCCGTCGCGCCGCGGCGATGGTGCGCCGGGTATAGTCGCGCTGGCGTTCGAGCGCGGCTTGCGTGTCGGCGTCGTCCCTGGCGACATAGAGCTGGCGCGCCACCGCGACCTGCATCGGGTCGAAGGCGAGGCCCTTGGCCTCGCGCGCCCGCCGGTAGACGGCGATGCGCTCGGCCAGCGTTTGCGGCGCGGCGTATTGGTCGAGGATGAGGTTGAAGCCGCGCTCTCCGGCACGCGCGATCGTGTGCGGATTGCCGGCGGCGACCCAGAACGGCGGGTGCGGGCGCTGCATCGGCGGCGGCTCGACCACGACGTCCTCGAAATGGAAGAAGCGGCCGTGGTGCGAGAAGCGCTCGCGCGAGGTGAAGGCGCGCGTCATGACGTCGAGCGCCTCCTCGAAGCGCGCCTCGGCCTCCTCCGGCGCGATCTGGAAGCCCTTGAACTCGGAGTGGCGGTAGCCCTTGCCGATGCCGAAGTCGAAGCGGCCGTTGCTGAGCAGGTCGAGGGTGGCGGCCTGCTCGGCGAGCAGCACCGGATTGTGCCAGGGCAGCACCATCACCGCGGTGCCGAGCCTGAGCGTCGTGGTGCGCGTGGCGAGCGCCATCAGCAGCATCAGCGTGGCGGAGGCCTGCTGCCAGCCGCTGAAATGGTGCTCGACCGAGAAGCTCGACACCAAGCCGAGCGCCTCGGCCTCGACGTTGAAATCGAGATAGTCGCGGAAGCCCTGGCCGGTCTCGGCGGCAAATCCCGGCGCATCCGCCTTGGGCGAACAGAACAGACCGAAACGCATTACGCTGCCTCGCGTCCGTTGCGGAATGTTATACGGCCGGCCTTGCCGGATTTCTTGCGGGGCCGGACCACAATCTCCACGTCCCGGTCAAAGTTCGTGAGAAACTCCATCAGCCGTTCGATCGAGTATTCGCGGAAGTGGCCTTTGAACATGCGCGAGACTTCCGGCTGGCTGATGCCGAGGCGTTTTCCGACCTGCACTTGGTTCAGCTTCTTCGCGCTCGCCAGCCGGTATATCTCCGCAACGATCTGCGCTTTGAGAAAGTGCGGGCCGGCATCAGGCGGGCCCAGATCGGCGAAGATGTTGCCGCTGCCGGCTTCGACTTTCAATGCACGCGTCATGGCTTGCTAATACTCATATCGTCAAGGTGCGCTAAAACCGCGGAATATCCGGGAACGGCAGCTTGCCGCCGGAGATGTGCATGCGGCCGAGTTCGGCGCAGCGGTGCAGCGTCGGGAAGACCTTGCCGGGGTTGAGCAGGCCCTTGTCGTCGAAGGCGCATTTGAGGCGCTGCTGCTGGTCGAGGTCGGTCTCGGTAAACATCACCGGCATCAGGTCGCGCTTCTCGACGCCGACGCCGTGCTCGCCGGTCAGCACGCCGCCGACCTCGACGCAGAGCTTGAGGATCTCGGCGCCGAACTGCTCGGCGCGGTCGAGCTCGCCCGGCTTGTTGGAATCGTACAGCACCAGCGGGTGCAGGTTGCCGTCGCCGGCGTGGAACACGTTGGCGACGCGCAGGCCGTAGTGCTCGGACATCGACTTCATCGCCGCCAGCACCGCCGGCAGCTTGGAGCGCGGGATGGTGCCGTCCATGCAGTAATAGTCGGGCGAGATGCGGCCGACCGCGGGGAACGCCGCCTTGCGCCCCGCCCAGAACAACAGCCGCTCCTGTTCCGAGGTCGAGGCCTTGCAGGTTTTGGCGCGGCACTGGCGCGCGATGGCGTCGACGCGCGCGATCAGATCGTCGACCTCGGCCTGGGGGCCGTCGAGCTCGACGATCAGCAGCGCCTCGCAGTCGAGCGGATAGCCGGCATGCACGAAATCCTCGGTGGCGCGGATGGCGGGACCGTCCATCATCTCCATGCCGCCGGGGATGATGCCTGAGCCGATGATGCGCGAGACGCATTCGCCGGCGTCTTCCGACGTCGGAAAGCCGATGAGCAGCGCGCGCGCCGTCTCCGGCTTCTTCAGGATGCGCACGGTGACCTCGGTGACGACGCCGAGCAGGCCTTCCGAGCCGGTGATGATGCCGAGCAGGTCGTAGCCCGCCGAATCGAGGTGCTTGCCGCCGACGCGCAGCACGGTGCCGTCGATCAGCACCATCTCGCAGCCGAGCACGTTGTTGGCGGTCATGCCGTATTTCAGGCAATGCACGCCGCCGGAATTCTCGGCGATATTGCCGCCGATGGTGCAGGCGATCTGCGAGGACGGATCGGGCGCGTAATAGAAGCCCTGCGCCGAGACCGCGTTGGAGATGGCGAGATTGGTGACGCCGGGCTCGACCACGGCGACGCGGTTGGCGTAGTCGATGTCGCGGATGCGGTTGAACTTGGTCATGCCGAGCAGCACGCCGTCGGCCAAAGGCAGCGCGCCGCCCGACAGCGAGGTGCCGGCGCCGCGCGGCACCACGCGGATGCCCTCGTCGTGGCAGTAGCGCAGCACGGCCGCCACCTGCTCGGTGGTCTCCGGCAGCACCACCACCATCGGCAGCTGGCGGTAAGCGGTGAGCCCGTCGGTCTCGAAGGGGCGCATCTCGCGCTCGCCGGCGATGACCCCCTCGCCCGGCACGATCTGGCGCAGCGTCGCCACGATCTTGTCGCGCCGCGCCAAAACCGCGCCGTCGGCCTCCGGCATCCGCAGTGTCATGGTTCAGGGCTCCAAACGATTTTTTCCGTCTAACGTTATCAGCCATTTGACGGCTGACACATAGGGCTGGCAGAACTGTTTCAAGACCCGGCCGGGGCGGACGGGGATCAACGTCGCATGGGAGAAAAGTCCATGAAAGCAACATTGGCGATTGCGATTTTGGCGCTTGCCGCCGCGCCGGCGGCGCAGGCCGCGGGCAGCGGCGATCCGGCCGCGGGCGAGCAGGTGTTCAAGCAGTGCCTGCCCTGCCACTCCATCGGTCCCGGCGCCAAGAACAAGGTCGGTCCCGTCCTCAACGGCATCGACGGCCGCCATTCCGGCAGCGTCGAGGGCTTCAGCTATTCGGCGGCCAACAAGAATTCCGGCATCACCTGGAACGAAGAGACCTTCGAGGACTACATCAAGGACCCGCGGGCCAAGATCCCCGGCACCAAGATGATCTTCCCCGGCATCAAGGACGAGAAGCAGGCCGAAAATTTGTGGGCCTATCTCAAGCAATTCGGCCCGGACGGCAACAAGAAGTAGCCGGGACCGGCCGGATTTGACTTCGGTCAAGGCTGCAAGGTCCACGGCTTCGCATAATTGCAACGTTCGGGCGAGGCGCCCGGCAAGGAGAAGCGCGCCATGATCAAGGATCTCATCGTCAACCTCGGATTGGGGACGCAGGACCCGGCCGGAAATTTTGCCGTCTCGATCGCGGAAGCATTCGAGGCGCACGTTCTTGGCGTGGCCTTCGCCTACGAGCCGATCATTCCCGGCTCGGTGATGGGCGGCATTCCGCCGGAATTCATCGAATCCCAGCGCGCCGAATCGACCAAGAAGGCCAAGGACGCCATTGCCCGCTTCGAGCAGCTGGCCAAGCGCGAGGGCATTTCCTACGAGACGCGCTCGATCAGCGCCAGCATTTCCGGCGCCTCCGACGAGCTCGCCCGCATGGGCCGCCGCTTCGACCTGATCGTGGTCGGCCAGGCGGCGCAGGACAAGCCGATGCCCGACGAGGTCGTCGACGAGGGCGTATTGTTCGAGAGCGGCCGGCCGGTGGTCTTCGTGCCGTTCATCCAGAAGACCGGCCTCAAGCTCGACCGCGTGCTGGTCGCCTGGGACGGCAGCCGCGCCGCCACCCGCGCCATCGGTGACGCCATGCCGTTCCTGGAGAAGGCCAAGCAGGTGGAAGTCGTGGTGGTCGGCCACAAGCCGCCCAAGAGCGACGAGGCGCCGGGCGCCGATCTCGGCCAGCACCTGGCGCGCCACGGCATCAAGACGACGGTCAAGCGCATCACCGCGCCGGACATCGACGTGCAGTCCGCCATCCTGTCACATGCCGCGGATTGCTCGGCCGACATGATCGTGATGGGCGGCTACGGCCATTCGCGGCTGCGCGAATTCGTGCTCGGCGGCGTCACCCGCGGGCTTCTCGAGTCGATGACGGTGCCGGTGCTGATGTCGCACTAAATTATGTATTGTCATTCCGGGGCGCGGCCGCAGGCCGCGAACCCGGAATCCATACTCCCGGTCTGTGCTTATGGATTCCGGGTTCGCCGCTTCGCGGCGCCCCGGAATGACCGGAGTGTAAATGCTCGAACGCCACGTCACGCTCAGGGACGGCGCCAAGGTGCTGCTGCGGCCGCTCAAGGTCGAGGACGCCGCGCTCTATCCCGATTTCCTGCGCGAGGTGACGCGCGAGGACCTGCGCCTGCGCTTCTTCGAGGCGATGCGCGAGGTCAGTCCCGAGCTGATCGACAAGCTCATCCATTACGACCCGGCGCACGCCATGGCTTTCATCGCCATCGAGGAGGCGAGCGGAAAGATGCTCGGCGTCGTGCGCATCCATGACGACAAGGACGACGTCAACGGCGAGTTCGCCATCCTGTTGCGCTCGCACCTGAAGGGCCACGGGCTCGGCTGGCTGATGATGAAGCACATGATCGCCTACGCCAAGGCGCGCGGGCTGAAGACGGTCGAGGGCCAGGTGCTGACGGAGAACGCCACCATGCTGCAAATGTGCCGCGAGCTCGGCTTCCACGTCGCCAATGACGAGGAGCGCGGCGTCAAGCATGTCGTGCTGCCGCTCGACGACGTGCCGAGCGAAGCCCTGCCCTAGCCCCGCATCCGTTCATTGCCGCGCCGGCGGGGCGCAGACTGTCTCACGCTGCGTGATCGTGACCCTGGGTCCCCGCTTGCGCGGCGGCGAGCGGCGAGCGTGGCAGCACGACTTGCGCCACCAGGCCGCGGGCGCGGGCGTCGTTGACGCCGAGCGCGCGCAGGGCAAGCAAGGCCGCCGTCTGCACGGCTTCGCGGGCGCCGGCCTCGCCCTGCGGCGGCGGCGCCAGCGGCCCGATCAGACCCTCGAGCAGCGCGCCGACGACGGCGGGCGCCGCGGCGTCCGCATCGATTTCCGGCAAATGCCGCGCCGCGCTTGCCGCCTTGATGCGCGCCGCAAGCTCGGCGGCAAGCGACTGGCGGAACGCCCGCCGCAGCGGATCGAGCTCCGGCTCGACAGGCTCGGCGGTGGCCGCCCACAGCAGGCGCCGGGCCTGGAGCGCGCGCGCCGCGAAGGTGGCGATCGATGCGGCGAGCGCCGACAGCGGCCCGGGCGCGGCATCGCCGGCGGCGCGCATGGCGGCGAGTTCGTCATCGGCGAGATGCGCGATCAGCGCGGCGACGAGATCGGTCTTGGATGGGAAGTAGCGGTAGACGGTGCCGGCGGCGATGCCGGCGCGCTCGGCGACGGCCGCGATCTGCACCGCGTTCATGCCGGCTTCGGCGGCGAGCGCTGTGGCGGCATCGAGGATCGTCTGCTCGCGCGCGGCGAGCCGGCGGACGACATTCTCGGTGCGGCGATAGGGCATCGCGATTGCAATGAATTCTGATTCATCGCGATGTGGCAAGCCTGTTACCGGCTCGGCGGTGGGCGATTGTCCCGATCCTGAGCGCCGTGAAAGACGCCCAATATCCACACTTCATCTCGCCCAGTAACGACCTCGTAGACGATAAGATAGGGCGAGGCGTGAACGACCCATTCACGCGGCCGGGAACTTCACCGGCCCGCGGGAACTCGATCAACAACCGTGCCGACGATCGAATTTCGGCAATGATGCGCCGCGCCGCGGCTGGATTTCGTTCGGCCAGAAAACTGAAAATTTGTTCGATATGGCGGCGGCGGCGCTATAGCGCAGCCTCATAGACCGCACTTTTTCCAGAGCGCCGCCATGTCCTCGTCGCTCGCGAACTGCGCCGACTCTTCGTGCAATTCGCCGCGGATCTTGATGACCTCTTCGATTTGGGCGGAGGTCAAGCGGTAAGCGTTGTTTTGCTGGGCTTCCAAATCGAGCAAGAGTCGCGCGGCGTCGTCCTGCCGGTCTTCCGGCCATTTACGGACTCGCTCGATAACCTCCTGAAGCAGCTTCGTCATACGACCACTATATTGGATTCTGCACCGAACGATAAGACCTTGGACCGGCAAGCCTCAACGCTTGCCGGCGAGCGACTTTTCGCGGATGGCGGAGAGCGACATGCCGGGGGTGAGCGCCTCCGGGTCGATCTTCAGATGCACGATCGACGGCTTGCCGGATTTCTGCGCGGCGGCAAACGCGGCGGGAAAATCGGCGGTCTTGTCGACGCGCACGCCGAAGCCGCCGAAGGCGCGGGCGTAGGCGACAAAATCCGGATTGCGCAATTCGGTCGCCACCACGCGGCCGGGATATTCGCGCTCCTGGTGCATGCGGATGGTGCCGTAGAGGCCGTTGTCGCAGACCAGCACGATCACCGGCAGCTCGTATTGAACGCAGGTGGCGAAGTCCTGCCCGGTCATGAGGAAATCGCCGTCGCCGGCGACGCAGACGATGGTGCGCTTGGGATAAAGCGTCTGCAGGCCGAGCGCCGCCGGCAGGCCGTAGCCCATCGAGCCGGAGGTGGCGCCGATCAGGCCGTTATATTTGCGCACGCGGTAGAAGCGATGCACCCAGCCGGAGAAGTTACCGGCGCCCTGCGTCATGATGGCGTCGGCCGGCAGGTTGTCGCGCAGCCACACCATGATCTCGCCGAGGTTCACCCCGCCCGGCTGCGGCGTCGCCTTGTCCGACCAGGCGAGATAATCGGCGTGCGCGGCATCGCGTTCGGCCCGCCAGCGAATTTCGGCGGGCGCCTGCACGGTCTCAAGCATCGCGCAGAACGCCGCGGGCGAGGCGTTGATGGCGAGCGCCGGGTTGTAGACATGGCCGAGCTCGTCGGCGCCGGGATGGACGTGGACGAGCTTGACCTGCGGCTCCGGGATGTCGAACAGCGTGTAGCCCTGCGACGGCAATTCGCCGAGGCGGCCGCCGATCAGCAGCACGAGATCGGCCGCCTTGATGCGCGCCAGCAGCTTGGGGTTCGCGCCGATGCCGAGGTCGCCGGCAAAGCACGGATGCAGCGCATCGAACAAATGGCCGCGGCGGAACGTGGTGGCGACGGGCAGCGCGAAGCGCTCGGCAAAGCGGGCCAGCCCGGCAAAGGCCGCCTCCGACCAGCGGCTGCCGCCGGCGAGCACAATCGGCTTTTCCGCCGCCGACAGCATCGTCTGCAGCCGGCTCATGTCGGAAGCGCCCGGCCAGGTCTCGGCCGGCTCGAAAGTCCTGGCGTCGGGGACGACGACGCGCTCGGTCAGCATGTCCTCCGGCAGCGCGATCACCACCGGGCCGGGGCGGCCCTGGCAGGCGATGTGGAAGGCGTAGGAGACGACTTCCGGGATGCGCGCCGGGTCGTCGATCTCGGTGACGAATTTGGCAATCGAGCCGAACACCGCGCGGTAGTCGAGCTCCTGGAAGGCGTCGCGCTCGCGCATCGAGCGCGCCACCTGGCCGACGAAGACGATGAGCGGCGTCGAATCCTGGCGGGCGATGTGGATGCCGGCCGAGGCATTGGTGGCGCCGGGTCCGCGCGTGACAAAGCAGACGCCGGGGCGCCCGGTCGCCTTGGCCGTAGCTTCCGCCGCGATCGCCGCGGCGCTCTCGTGGCGGCAGACGGTGAGCTTGACGGCGCGGTCGTGGAAGGCGTCGAGCGCGGCGAGATAGCTCTCCCCCGGCACGCAGAACACATGGGCGACGCCGTGGATCGCCAACTGGTCGACCAGGATTTCGCCGCCGGTCCGTGTGCCGTCATTCGCGCGCATGCAGGAACTCCCCGTTGCCGGGGAAGCTATAGACGATCCCTTTGGCGGCGGCGAGTATAGGCCGGAAAGGCCCGGCCTCACCTTTCGCGGGTTGGCAATACGCCATGAGCAACGACGACGCCCCTATCGCCGCACGGCTCGCGCGCTACCGCGCCGCCTTCGACCTGACCGGCAAGACCGCGGTGGTGCTGGGCGCGGCCTCCGGCATCGGCAAGGCCTGCGCCGAGGCGCTGGCCGGGCTCGGCGCCGCCGTGCTCTGCGCCGACAAGGACAAGGCAGGCGTCGAGACGACCGCGGCCGAGATCGGCACGCGGGTCAGAGCCGAGGCGCAGGTCATCGATGCCGGGGCTGCGGACGACGTCGCGCGCCTGGCGCAGGCCGCGCGCCGGTTCGCGCCGCGGCTCGATATCGCGGTGACGACGCCGGCCGCCCACATCCGCAAAGCCTTCCTCGACTACAGCGAGGAGGAATACGACCGCATCGCCGATCTCAATCTGCGCGGCGTGTTCCTGTTCCTGCGCGCCTTCGGCGCCATGATGCGGGCGCAGGGCGGCGGCAGCCTGATCGCCACCTCCTCGATGCGGGCGATGACGCTGGAACCGGGGCTCGCCATCTACGCCGCCACCAAGGCCGGCGTCATCCAGCTGGTGCGGGGCCTCGCCTCCGAACTAGGGCCGTACAACGTGCGCGTCAACGCCGTGGTGCCGTCGATCATCGACACCGCGCTGGTCAAGCCGCTGAAGGCGCGGCCCGACATCGTCGCCAAGCTCGCCGCCCACACGGTGTTCAACCGCTGGGGGGCGCCGAGCGAGGTGGCGGCGGCCGTCGCCTTCCTGGCCTCGGACGCGGCGAGCTTCGTCACCGGCAGCGCGCTGATGGTCGACGGCGGCTGGACCGCGATCGACGGCCCGCCGACCGGCCTCACCGACACCGCGCGGTCTTGAGCGCGTGTTCTGCCTTGCCGCCTCGCCTAGCGGGCGCGCGAGGCGGCAGCCAGCGTCGCCTTTGCCTGCTGTCGCTGCTGCTCTTTGGACGCGCGGCACTCGGCGTAGAGCTGCGAGCCCGGTTGAATGCCGTAGGACCGGCACACCGCATCGTCGTCGGCGGCAAACTGCTCGGGCGTCGGTCCACCCGAGCACCCACAGAGCAACACCGACAGCAATCCGGCAAAAACGCCCAAGCGAGACATGGCGCTCCCCGACACGCGGCGATCTTGGACGGCTGGCAGCGTCACAAAATCGGCCGGGCCTGTCCAGCCGGTGGCCTCACGCGAGGCCGGACATCCGCCGCGCCGCAAGCCACGACAATTGTACCGCAAGCCAGCTCGTCAAACCGAGAAACGGTATCGGCGCGGTGAGCGCACAGATAACAAAACCGATGCCGGAGTCGGGATCGAAAACCGCGGGTACGGGGCCGGGCCAGATCATCGCCACGATCGGGAACATCAGCATGGCCTCGACGATGCCGATGCCTTGCCCGGCGTCGAAGTCGTTGGACACCATGGTTGCAGCCAGGGACAACAACAGCACATTCGGCAGCGCCATCGTCGCCACGGCAAGCCACATCGCCAGCCGCGCCGGGCCGAAATTCGGCCGCAGGCGGCACGCCGCGTACAAAGCGACAAACCCCCAGTTCATGACGGCGAAATCAAACGGCAGGTCCCGGATGAATATTGAAAACCGGTAGCCCGAGGCCGGCGGCTGCATTAAGCCGGACCTGTAGCCCAGATAGATCATGATGGCGACGGCGCTCGGACCGAGCGCAGCGACCGCAAAGGCAATGACGGGAACCTGGGTCCAGGCAAGCGATCCACCGCCCGCCGAACCCGCGCCGCGTCCCTTGAGATAGGCGAACAGGATCGCCAGCAGCAGCGCGGCGACGGCCGAATATTTGTACAGGTCGTTTGTTATGACCGGCAGCATTGCTCCACTATAGCGTGGTTACGCGCCGTCGTGCTGCTCGATCGTTGAACACGTGGATGGCCGGACATGAGGGTGTTCACGCCCGTCTTCGGGCGGCCTCATGCCCGGCCATGACACGCATTACCTGTGGATCTTCGGCTTCGGGATCGGCGGCGAGAACGAGGCCGGCACCATCAGGCTGGTGCGCTGGGCGACGATATTGGCGGCCTTGGCGTTCTCGGTGAGATAGACCTTCCAGTCCGGATCCTGCGCCATGCGCGCGCGCTTGTCCTCGCGGTCGCCGGCGCTGTCATAGACCCAGCCGTGCACGATGGTGTTGAGCTCGCCGCTCTCGGCCGTGAGATAGAAATGCGGCTCGCCCATGTAGCGCAGCTGCACCGGGTAGCCGAACTTCTGATAGAGCGCCAATTGCGCCGGCATGCTGCCGGGCCGGACGGTATAGGTACGCAGGTCGATAAGCACTTTCGCTCCTCCCTTGATTGCCGCTCAAAGCACGGCGAGGCGGCGACTTTCCCGACCGCGCGCGGCGCGGTCAATAGACCCTGGTCGGGTCGGGCGGCATGGCCGGGGCAACGGGGCGCTTAAAAACCGCGTCAGGTCGCGGGCTGCACCGAGACCACGCGATAGGTGTGCGGCTCGCCGTCGGCGCCGCTGATCGTGACATATTCACCCGGACGGAAGACGTGAGCGCCGAAGCGGTAGCCGCTTTCGTCGTCGTCGGCGCGCTTCGGGTTGTAGTCGAACACCCAGCGGGCGTGCTCGGGGCCGCCCGGACGATGTTCGAGCTGGCCGACCTCGTCGTCCTCGCCTTCCCAGAAGCGGCGCACCCGGCAATGCTCCTTCTGCTTCTTCCATTCGTCGACATCGATATGGCCCCTGGCGTCGAGCGGGGCGACGAATTCGTAGCCGCGCTTGTCGGAGCCCTGCGGGAACTCCTTGGAGCGGGCCAGATTGAGCCGGATGCGCTTGAAGGTATGCGGCAGCGTGGTCACGGAAATTCTCCCCTCATCCAATGCGATAATGTATGCCCTCTGCGGACGGCTGCCATATTGATCTGGATCAGCTTCTAAAGCGCAGCAGCGTCTAGGGTTTGCCCGGGATTAACGCCGTGAGCGGGGATTGGCAGCAGGCGGTCATCGATTTTCTCGGCCGGCCGGACAGCCACGGCGGCGCCGCGGTCAAGCGCATCGACACGCACGCCGCCTCGGTTTTTCTCGCCGGCGACCGCGCCCTCAAGATCAAGCGCGCGGTCAAGTTTCCCTTCCTCGATTTTTCCACGCTGGAGAAGCGTAAGGCCGCCTGCGAGGCCGAACTCGAGGTCAACAAGCCGTTCGCGCCCGCCATTTACCGCCGCGTGGCGGCGATCACGCGGGCCGATGGCGGCCTCGCCATCGACGGCGGCGGCGAGCCCGTCGAATGGGCGGTCGAAATGCGCCGCTTCGACGAGAGCCAGACGCTCGACCGCCTGGCCGACGCGATCGACGACACGCTCGCCGACGCGCTCGGCCGCGCCGTCGCCAAGGCGCACGCCGCGGCGCCCAGGGGCGCGGGCTTTGCCGATGAACTCGACGCGATCGTCGCGCAGAACGACGCCGAGCTGCGGGCCGTGCCGGCGCTGTTCCCGACGGCGCACGTGATCGCGCTGAGTGGCGCGACCCGCACGGCCTTGCGCCGCGCGCGAGCGCTGCTCGAGGACCGCGAGCGCCGCGGCTTCGTGCGGCGCTGCCACGGCGACCTGCATCTCGGCAACATCGCGCTCATCGACGGCGCGCCGGTGCTGTTCGACGCCATCGAGTTCGACCCGAAGCTCGCCACCGGCGACGTGCTCTACGATCTCGCCTTCCTGCTGATGGACCTGATCGAGCGCGGCCTGAACCGCGCCGCCAACATCGTCTTCAACCGCTACCTGACCGCGACGCGGCACGAGGACAATCTCGACGCGCTCGCGCTCTTGCCGCTGTTTTTGTCGGTGCGCGCCGCCATCCGCGCCAAGGTGACGGCGGCCCGCGCCGAGCGCAGCGGCGATGCCGCCGAAGCCGAGCAAGACGCCCGCGGCTATTTCGCCCTGGCGCGGCAGCTGATCGCGCCGGTCAAGCCGCGGCTCATCGCCATCGGCGGCCTGTCGGGCACCGGCAAGTCGGTGCTGGCGCGCGCGCTCGCCCCCGATATCGGCCCCGCGCCGGGCGCGGTGGTGCTGCGCAGCGACGTCGAGCGCAAGGCGCTGCTCGGCGCCGAGGAGAGCGAGCGCCTGCCGGCGAGCGCCTATACGCCGGCGCTGACGGCGCGGGTCTATGCCGCGATCGCCGACCAGGCGCGGCGCGTGCTCACGGCCGGCCACTCGGCCATCGCCGATGCCGTCTTCGCCGACCCGCGCGAGCGCGCGGCGATCAGGCAGGCGGCGGGCGCTTCCGCCTTCGCCGGCCTGTTCCTCACCGCCGCCACCGCGTTGCGCCTCGCCCGCGTCGGCGGCCGCTCGGGCGATGCCTCCGACGCAACCGCGGAGGTTGCGCGCGCGCAGGAGCAATACGATCTCGGCGCGCTCGACTGGACCTTGGTCGACGCCTCGGCAACGCCGCAGGACACGCTGGAAAAAGCGCGCGAGGTTTTGCGGCCGTAACGGCCGAGCCATGCGCCATACGCCCCGCAGCCCCGCCCGCCGCAGGCGTGGCGGCACGGATGAAAACAAGGCATAGCTTGGCCCGCCTTGTCGATTCCCGAATGAGCAGTCGCGCCAAAACCCAGGCCTTCTCCGCCCGCCACCTCGCCGTCGGGCTCGCCGGCTATTGCGCCTTCATCAACCTCTATTCGCCGCAGTCGATCCTGCCGCTGCTGACGCAGGAGTTCGGCGCCACCGCCGCGCAGGTTTCCGCCATCATCACGGTGTCGACGCTGGCGGTGGCCGTGACCGCGCCGTTCACCGGCACGGTCGCCGACGTGCTCGGCCGCAAGCGCGTGATCGTGGTGGCGATGTTTGCCCTGGTCATTCCGACGCTGATGGTCGCGCTGTCGCAGAGCCTGACGGCCATGATCTTCTGGCGCGCGGTGCAGGGCCTGGTGCTGCCGCCGATCTTCGCGGTGACGGTCGCCTATATCGGCGACGAATGGCCGCGCGAGGAAGCGACCACCGCGGCCGGCATCTACTCGTCGGGCTCGAGCCTCGGCGGCTTTTCCGGACGGCTGGTGACCGGCTTCATCGCCGACCTCATCGGCTGGCGCGCCGGCTTCATGGCGCTCGCCGCCATCGCTTTTGCCGGCGCCATCGCGGTCGCCTACCTGCTGCCGCCCGAGCGCAAGTTCGTGCGCTCGGCGGGCCTGCTCGCCTCGGGCAAGCAGATGCTGGCGCATTTCCGCAACGGGCAGCTGCTTGCCACCTTCGCCGTGGGCTTCGGCGTGCTGTTCAATTTCATCTGCACTTTCACCTATGTCAGCTTCCATCTCGCGGCGCCGCCCTACAATCTGTCGGCGAGCTGGCTCGGCACCATTTTCGTCGTCTATCTCGCCGGCTCGGTGCTGACGCCGTGGACCGGCTGGGCCGTCGGCCGCTTCGGACGGCGGCGCTTCATGGTGCGGGTGATCGCGCTGTGGGCGGCCGGCATCGCGCTGACGCTGGCGCCGTCGCTGGCGCTGATCATTGCCGGCCTCGCCATCAGCGCCGCCTGCGGGCTGATCTGCCAGGCGGTGTCGACCGGCTATGTCACCATCACCGCCAAAGTCGGCCGCTCCTCGGCGGTCGGGCTTTATGTGACGAGCTTCTATGTCGGCGGCAGCTTCGGCGCGGCGCTCGGCGCGGTGGCCTGGACCTACGGCGCCTGGCCCGCCTGCGTCGCGCTGGTCGTGGCGATGCTCGGCGTCATGGCCGGCATCGTGTTGTTCGGCTGGGCGCGGCGCGTGCCGGCAGGGCCGGAGACGCCGCCGATCGAGCCGGCCTAGCCGCGCGCTTCGCTCCAGGCCGGCTTGCCCCTCGCCAGCAGCGGCGCGTAGAGCACGACGAACAGCCCGAAGCCGCCGAGCCAGGCCATGCCGGCCAATTCGATCAGGGCGAGCGAGCCGGTCAGCGCTCCGGCAATGCGCATGAGCGCCGAGACCAGCACCAGCGCGTAGATCGCCTGCGTGCCGAGGCCGGCGGCAAGCGGCCGCCCGGTATGGCCGAGCGTTGCCCGCGTCATCACCGCGAGCGTCATCAGGCCGATGGCGCCGACCGTCCAGGCGTGAATGCCGGCGCTCGCCGGCACCTCGGCCAAGAACACCGAAGCACCGATCAGCAGAAAGCCGAGCGGCAGGAAAACATAGGCGACGTGCAGCACCAGCACGAGCCGGTCGGCGAGCGTGCGGTCGCCGGCCCAGCGCGCCAGCCGCGCCGCCTGCAGGCAGCCGGCGAGCAGCAGCAGAGCGCCGCTCGCCGCGTGCGCGGGCAGCGCGATCCAGGCGATAAGCGCCAGCGCGCTTGCGGCCATTACCGCCATGTCGAAGCGGGTGAACGGCGCCGGCCGCCGCCCCGGATTGTTGCGCGAGAGCCAGTTGCCGGTGAAGCTCGGCACGATGCGGCCGCCGATCAGCGAGATCAGCAGGACGATGGCGGCAATGGCGATGCGGATGCCGTAGTCGGCGGCGCCGGCGAGCAGCACCTCGGCGTGGAACACGATATTGCCGAGGATCAGCACGCCGAGCACGATCAGCACCCGCAGATTGCGCCAATTCTGCCCGGCGACGATCTCGCGCGCCGCCACCGCGGCGAGCGTCGCCAGAAAGGCGACGTCGATCGCCGCCGCGGCAAGGCCGCCGATGACGGCCGAGCATGCCATCGCGACGCGGCCGGCAAGCCACAGCGCCGCAAGGCCGGCGAGCGGCCAGCCGTTGACCGGCAGCCGGCCGGTCCAGTTCGGAATGGCGGTGAGCAGGAAGCCGGCGATCGCCGCCGCGACATAGCCGTAGAGCATTTCGTGGATGTGCCAGTCGAGCGGCGCAAAGCGCGTCGGCAGGCCGATGTCGCCGTAATACTGGTGCAGCCACAGCGGAATGGCGAGCAGCGCCCACAGTCCGGCGGCGAGGAAAAACGGGCGGAAGCCATAGGACAACAGCGCGGGGCCGGCGTAATCGCGGCGGCGGCTCAGGGCGGCGGGTATCGACATGGCGGCGGCAACCTCCAGGCCTCTTTTTAGTGCGGCTGCGGCGCCCGTTCTTTGATCTGGCGCATAGAATCAGCCGGCGCTCGGGTGCCAGAGCGGCCCATAGCCGCGCTCCAGCACCGTCAGGATCGACGGCGGCGTCAGCACCTCGGCCGTGAGCCGATGTGGGCGGGCCCGGCCGCCGGCGTAGCCCGCAGCCGTCCAGCGCAGCAGACGCGGCCCGCGCACCGCCCAGGCTTCGCCCTCGAGCGCAATCATGGCGCCGTCGGGCAGCGCGTCGAGGCGGCGGCGCTGCGTGCGCTTGGCGCGGCCGTCGAGCCGCTCGGCGTGCAGCACGGCGTCCATGGCCATCGCGCCGGCACGTTTGCCGCCCATGCGTTCGGACTTTGGATCGACGCTGGGGAATAGCGCGGCGAAGCGTTCGGCATCCTTGCGCCGGCACTCGAAGCAGGGCCGGTGGCCGGCGGCAAAGGCCGTCACCTCGTCGAGGAAGAACAGCTCGGTGTAGGAGCGGCCCCAGACGTCGCGCCGTCGGCCCTTGAAATCGAGCACGCAGCAGATCCATTGCCGCGAGACCCAGCGGCGCGTCGTCAGCGTTTTGCCGTCGGTGTGGAACTTGCCGCCGCGATTGCCGAACAAGGTGCCGCGCACGGATGTCGCGAACAATTCGCCGAACGGATTGACGCGGTTTTGCAGCGGCATGCCCGATCATAGCCCGGCGGCGCGGACCCCGGCGGCGACGAGGACGCCTGCGGCAAGCGCCGCGGAATCGTTGCGCACCGCGGCCATCGTCAGCGCCGCCGCGGTCAGCGCCGCCCAGGCGCTGACGCCGCCGGTGAACAGGATCGGCGCGATGGTGGAAGCGATCACCGCCCCCGGCAATGCGTTCAAGATCTTGCGCAGCCGCGGGCCGATGGTGAAGCGGCCGAGCAGCCAAAACCCGCCGAGCCGGCAGAGAATGACGGCCGCCGCCATCGCCGTAAGCATCGCGGCAAAGCCGATGGGGTCGTGCTCAATCATCGAGCAACCCGCCCGCAAGGCTGCCGGCGAGCGCGCCGGCCAGCACATACCAGAAGCCGCCGAACAGCTGCGCGACCGCGACCGCAACCGCGCTGCCGACGATCCAGCCGACGGCGCGGCGCGGCCCCTGCCACATCGACACCAGCATGGCGACGAAGAAGGCCGGCATGATGAGATCGAGGCCGAAGCGCTGCGGATCGGGGATCGCGGCGCCGACCCAGTAGCCGGGCGCGGTGGAGCCGACCCACGACAGCCAGCACACCGCGCAGCTGCCGAGCACAAAGGCCGGATCGCGGCCGCCATTGCTGTAGTAGCGCGTGCCGAGCAGCCACGACGGCTCGACCAGAAGGTAAAGCGTGAAATAGATCCGGCCGCGTTCCGGCATGCCGCCGAACCACGGCCGCATCGACGCGCCGATCAGGATGAAGCGCGAGCAGATCAGCGCTGTGACCACGGCGCTGGTGAAGATCGTCGCGGCGGTGAGTTCGTTCGGCCAGGCATCGACGACGATGATCTGCGCCACCCCGGAAAACACCACGGCGCTCATCAGGCAGGTATCGACGAAGGCGAAGCCCTTGCGCGCCGCGACCGTGCCGAAGGCGATGCCGAACGCGCACAGGCCCGGCAGAAGCGGCATGGTGGCCATGACGCCGTCGCGGAAGGCGTCGAGCGTCCAGCGCGGCTGTTGCGGGGTGGCGTCCATGCCGGACAGCAGCTAGCGCAGCCCGCGCGTCAACAGAAGCCCCAAAACCGAACGCCCGCCATGCTCAACGGCCGTCATGCCTTGCGAAAGCGGGGCATCCAGTCCTCCGCAGCCGATCGTGCGAATACCGGATCGCCCGCTTTCGCGGGCGATGACAGGCTTTTTGATTGTGAAAGTCGCCTAGCCCTGCGGCTGCGGCGCGACCTCACCGGCGGGCGGCTCGGGACGCGGCCGCGGCCGGCCGGCCGGCGGCACGGCGGAGGAGCGCGGCGCCGCCGGCTCGATCACGCTCTCGCGGACCGGGCGCTTGCCGACGAGCAGGTCCTTGATCTCGTCGCCGGTCAGCGTCTCGAACTCGAGCAGCCCGCGCGCCAGGGTCTCGAGGTCGGCGCGCTTGTCGGTGAGGATCTGCGTCGCCTCGGCGTAGCCGGCTTCCACCAGCCGGCGGATCTCGGTGTCGATCTTGCGCGAGGTCTCTTCCGAAATGTTCTGCTGGCGCGACACCTGGTAGCCGAGGAACACCTCGTCCTGGTTCTCGCCATAGGCCACGGTGCCGAGCTCGTCGGACAGGCCCCAGCGCGTCACCATCATGCGCGCGAGCTTGGTGGCCTGCTCGATGTCGGAGGCCGCGCCCGACGTCACCTTCTCCTTGCCGAACACCATTTCCTCGGCGACGCGTCCGCCCATCATGATGGCGAGCCGCGAGGTCATCTGCTCGCGGCTCATCGACAGCTTGTCGCGCTCCGGCAGCTGCATGACCATGCCGAGCGCGCGGCCGCGCGGGATGATGGTGGCCTTGTGCACCGGGTCGGTGGCTTTGACATTGAGCGCGACGATGGCGTGGCCGCCCTCGTGATAGGCGGTGAGCAGCTTCTCCTCTTCGGTCATGACCAGCGACTTGCGCTCGGCGCCCATCATGACCTTGTCCTTGGCGTCCTCGAACTCGGCCTGCGTGACCATGCGCTTGTTGCGCCGCGCCGCCATCAAGGCCGCCTCGTTGACGAGATTCATCAGGTCGGCGCCGGAGAAGCCGGGTGTGCCGCGCGCGATGGTCTTGAGGTTGACGTCGGGCGCCAGCGGCACCTTGCGCACGTGCACCTTGAGGATCGACTCGCGGCCGACCACGTCCGGGTTCGGCACCACCACCTGGCGGTCGAAGCGGCCGGGACGCAACAGCGCGGGATCGAGCACGTCGGGGCGGTTGGTGGCGGCGATCAGGATGATGCCTTCATTGGCCTCGAAGCCGTCCATCTCGACCAGCAGCTGGTTGAGCGTCTGCTCGCGCTCGTCATTGCCGCCGCCGAGGCCCGCGCCGCGGTGGCGGCCGACGGCGTCGATTTCGTCGATGAAGATGATGCAGGGCGCGTTCTTCTTGGCCTGCTCGAACATGTCGCGCACGCGCGAAGCGCCGACGCCGACGAACATCTCGACGAAGTCGGAGCCGGAAATGGTGAAGAACGGCACGTTGGCTTCGCCGGCCACCGCGCGCGCGATCAGCGTCTTGCCGGTGCCCGGGGGGCCGACCAGCAATACGCCGCGCGGGATGCGGCCGCCGAGGCGCTGGAATTTTCCCGGATCGCGCAGGAATTCGACGATCTCCTGCAAATCCTGTTTGGCCTCGTCGACGCCGGCGACGTCCTCGAAGGTGACGCGGCCGTGCGCCTCGGCCAGCAATTTCGCGCGCGACTTGCCGAAGCCGAGCGCCTTGCCGCCGGCGCCCTGCATCTGCCGCGACAGGAAGATCCAGACGCCGATCAGCGCGATGAAGGGCAGCCAGGAGACGAGCAGCGACACGAACCATGGCACGTTGTCCGATGGCGGCCGCGCGGTGATGGAGACGCCCTTGGAATAGAGCTTCTGCACCAGGCCGGGGTCGCTCGGCGCATAGGTCGAGAAACTGGTGCCGTTGGAGAAGGTGCCGTGGATTTCCGGGCCCTGGATGACGACGTCGCGTACGCGGCCCTGGTCGACCTCCGACAAGAGCTGCGAGAAGGAGATTTCCTGCGAACTGGTGCGCTGGCTCGGGTTCTGAAACAGCGTGAACAGCGCCAGCAGCAAGAGGACGATGATCACCCAGAGGGCGAAATTGCGAAGATTGGCGTTCATCTGGAGCCCTTAACCGCCGCCCAGCGCAGCGGCCATTTGATCACATGCCTTCGTGGCGACTTCACGTCCGCCGACCCATTCCCAATGTAGGCAGCGCCCTGGGCCAGGGAAAGGCCGAATCCTCGATTATTCTAGCGCGTCTTGCCGCCCTTTGCCTTGCCGGGTCCGGCCTTGGTTAAGGCTCTGCCACGCCGCGGCGGCGCCGTCTCGACCAGAATTTTGGCGCCCGACAGGGTCACCAGCGCCCCCGCCAAACTGCGCCGAAACCGCGGTTGCGCGGCGTTTTGGGCCGATTTCAGCCCGGCATTGAGCGATTCGAGCTTGGCGAGCTCGACCGGCCCCTCATTGCCGATCGCGCTCAGCGCCCGGCCGAGCAGACGCAGCGCGATCTCGGCCGGCAGGCGCGCAAAGCCCGCCGCATCGAGCGTCATCGTCCCCGCGGTCCCCTCGCCCGGCACGGCGATCTCGGCCTCGGCGCGGTCGGTGACCGCTTCGAGCGCCCGGTCGGCGCGCCGCAGCCGCTGCGCCAGCACGGCAAGCCGCCGCGCGGTCAGGCCCTCGCGCGCCAGCGCCGGCATCAACGCGCGCAGCCGCGCCCGGGCAAAGCGCGGATCGCGGTTCGACGGGTCGTCGGCATAGGCGATCTTTGCCGCCTTGAGCGTCGCGATCAGCCGCGCCTTGGGGATGTCGATGAACGGGCGCACGAGCTGCAAAGCCGGCTCGCCGCCATTGAGGCGCGACAGCCGCTGCATGGCGGCGAGCCCGCGCAGGCCGCTGCCGCGGCTCATGCGGATCAGCACGGTCTCGGCCTGGTCGTCGAGCGTGTGCGCGGTGAGGACGTGGCCGGCCTTGAGCTTGCGCGCCGCCTCGCTCAGCAATTTGTAGCGCGCGGCGCGCGCCGCCTGCTGCAGGCCGGCCGCAGGCTTGCTGCCGCTCCAGCGCAGCGTGCGGTGCGCAACGCCGAGCTTGCGCGCCAGCTTGCCGACGGCGGCGGCCTCGCGCTTGGCCTCCTTGCGCAGGCCGTGATCGACGGTGATGGCGACGAGCTTCGGGCCGCTCTTGAGCGCCTTGCGCCAGCGCGCCGCAAGCCACAGCAGCGCGGTCGAGTCCGGCCCGCCCGAGACGGCGAGCACCAGCACGGGAAATTGCTCGAGACCGGAAAAAAGCTGCCTGGCTTCCGACTGCGAGACCGACGATGCCTCAGCAGTGGCCACGCTTCTGTTCCTGGGCGACGTCGCGCTTCACCTGCGGCGAGGCCTTCGGATATTTGCGTCCGACCTCGGCGAGCGTGGCGCAGGCCGCCTCCTTCTGATGCAGCGCCGCGAGCGACTGGCCGAGGCGCAGAAGCGCCTCCGGCGCCTTGCCGGAGTGCGCGTATTTCGTCGACACCGCCAGGAAGGATTCCGCCGCCTCACGATAACGCTGCTGCTGGAACTGGCTCTCGCCGAGCCAGTATTGGGCGTTGGGCAAGAGCTTGTCGTTCGGGTACTTGGCCATGAAATCCTCGAAGGCCTGCGACGCCAGCGCATAATCCTTGCGCAGCACATAGCCGTAGGCGAGGTCGTATTCGTCCTTGGGCGAGGCCGAAGGCGGCAGCGTCGCAAGCTGCGTGCCGGCGGCGGCTCCGCGCGGCGCCATCACCGGCGGCAGCTGCCCGGTCTGCGGCGCCGGGATGCCGGCGGGCGCTGCGGCCGGCTCGCCATTGGGCACGGCTGCGGGCGGGTTTGCGGCCAGCGTCGACAGGTCGAGCGGCGCGCCGGCGTCGCGGCCGCCGGGGGCGCCGACCGGCTGCTCATTCATGATCGGCGGATTGTTCGGCGCGGCCGAGGCGGTGGCGCCGCCGAGCGTGCGCGGCGCGCCGGGCGCATTGGGTTGCTGCGAGGGATCGAACACGTCGGAGCGCCGGCCCGGCTGCGGCGCAGGACCGGTCGGCGCGATCGGCGCCGGACCCGGCGCCGCCGCGGCCGGCGGCATCGGCGCCGCCCCGCCGCGGCTGCCCATCTGCTGGAAGCGATATTCGGTGTCGTCCTGCATGCGCTTGAGCTGCATCTGCAGCATCTGGTTGTCATGCTGGAGCTGCTCGATGGTGCCGGTGAGCTGGCGCAGCGCGCTCTCGATGCGGTCGATGCGCGCCGAATCCTCGCCGCCGCCGCCGTCGGACTGCGCAATGCGCGGCGCGGCGCGCGGCGCATCCTGCCGGTCCGGCTGTTGGCGCTGCTGGCCCGGGTTGAACAGATTGTCGAGGAAGCCGCCCTGGCGATCCTGCGCGGACGCCGTGCCGCAGACGAGCGTCAAAGCAAGCCCGACGGCCGGAAGCGTAAAGGTGTGGTGCGCGCAGCGACGGTGATGAATCATCGGCGGTTTCGAGGGCAAAATGGCATGGCTAAACGGCTTTTCGCAGCCGCTTCCTAGCATAGCCAGTCGAGTGCGACCAGAATAAGGCGCTAGTCGGCGGCGGCGCGCGCCGCACGCGGCTTGCGCCGGGCCACCAGCCATTCCTCGAAGCGCTGCGTCAGCACGAAAAAGGACGGGACGAACAGCACCGCCAGGCAGGTCGAGGCCAGCATGCCGGAAAACACGGTGATGCCAATCGAGGCCCGCGCATTGGCGCCGGCCCCGGTTGCCAGCACCAGCGGCACGACGCCGAGGATGAAGGCGAACGAGGTCATCAGGATCGGCCGGAAGCGGGCGCGCGCCGCCTCGACCGCCGCCTCGGCGATGCCCTTGCCGGCTTCGCGCAATTCGCGCGCGAACTCGACGATCAGGATCGCGTTCTTCGCCGACAGCGCGATCAGGAGCACAATGCCGATCTGGGTGTAGAGGTTGTTGTCGACGTGCAGCAGCCGCAGCGCCGCGACCGGGCCGACCAGCGAGATCGGCACCGCAAGCAGCACCGCCAGCGGCCGGTACCAGCTCTCGTATTGTCCGGCGAGCACCAGATAGACGAGCAAGAGCGCCATGGCGAACACCAGGAACATCTGATTGCCGACCAGCTTCTCCTGGTACGACAGCGCCGACCATTCGTAGGCGGCGTGCGGCGGGAAGGTCTTGGCCGCCACCTGTTCCATGAGATCGGCGACCTGTCCGGTCGAATAGCCCTGCGCCGGGATGCCGATGATGCTCGCCGACGGGTAGAGATTGTACAGGCTGATCAGCGACGGGCCCGCCACCGGCGTGACCGTGATCAGGGTGCCGAGCGGGATCATGCCGCCCGACGAATTGCGCACCGTCAGATTGCGCATGTCGTCGAGCCGCAGGCGGAAATCGGCGTCGGCCTGCACGAAGACCTGGAAGGTGCGGCCGAACTTGGTGAACTGGTTGACGTAGGACGAGCCGAGATAGCCGGCGAAGGCGTTGAACACCTGGTCGACGATGACGCCCAGCGCCTGCGCCTTCACGCGGTCGACGTCGATCGCGTATTGCGGCGTGTTGGCGCGAAACGAGCTCATGACGATGCGGATGCTCGACTGCGAGCCGGCGTTGGCCAGCATGTTGTTGACGATGCTGCCGAGCTTCTGGAAGTCGAGGCTGTTGTCGCGCAGCTCGATCTGCATGGTGAAGCCGGCGGCCGAGCCGATGCCCTGGATCGGCGGCGGCGGCAAAACGCGCACGACCGCCGCCTCGATGCCGCTCATGGCGCGGTTGAGGCTTTCCAGCATCGGCAGCAGGCCGAGCCTCTTGCCGCGCACGTCCCAGTCCTTGAGGATGATGTAGGCGACGCCGGAATTGGCCAGCGGCGCGCTGTTGTCGAGCGCCGAAATGCCGGCGATGGCGATGACCTTCTCGACGCCGGGATTTTCTTGGGCGAGCGCGCTGACGCGGTCGAGCACCTGTTGCGTGCGCCCGAGCGAGGCGCCGTCCGGCAGCTGCACGGTCGCCAGCATGTAGCCCTGGTCCTCGACCGGGATGAAGCCGGTCGGAATGCGGGTGAATTCGAACAGCGTGACGCCGATGATGGCGATCGCGATGACGACGATGGTGCCGGCAATGCCGACCAGCCGCCGCATGAACGCGGCGTAGCCCAGTTCGAGCCGGTCGTAGAGCGCGTTGAAGCCGCGATAGAACGCGTTGCGCTCGGCCATCGGCACCGACGGCCTGAGCCACAGCGCGCACTGCGTCGGCTTCAGCGTCACGGCGTTGACGGCGCTGATCAGCGCGGTGGCGGCGATGACGAGGGCGAACTGCGCGTACATCTGCCCGGTCAGGCCGGGCAGAAACGCCGCCGGCAGGAACACCGCGAGCAGCACCAGCGTGATGCCGATGATCGGCCCGAGCAGCAGCCGCATCGCCTCGATCGCGGCATCGTGGCCGCTCATGCCGCGGTCCATGTTGTGGGCGGCGCCCTCGACGACGATGATGGCGTCGTCGACGACGATGCCGATCGCCAGCACCAGCGCAAACAGCGTGGCGAAGTTCACCGTGAAGCCGAGCGCGGCCATGGCGGCGAAGGCGCCGATGATGGTGACCGGCACGGTCGTTGCCGGCACCAGCATGGCGCGCCAGTCCTGCAGGAAGGCGAGGATGACGATGAGCACCAGGACGCCGGCTTCGATCAGCGTCTTGTAGACCTCGTCGATCGAGGCCTTGACGAACACGGTGGTGTCGAAGGGGATGTCGTAGGCCAGCCCCTGCGGGAAGGTGCGCGACAGCTCGGCCATGCGCTTCTTGACTTCGGTGGCGACGTCGAGCGCGTTGGCGCCGGGCGACTGGAAGATGGCGATGCCGGCGGCCTGCTTGCGGTCGAGGCTGAACACCTGGCCGTAGGTCTGGGCGCCGAGCTCGACGCGGCCGATGTCGCGAACGCGGGTGATCTGGCCGTTGGTGCCGGTCTTGACGATGATGCCGGCGAATTGCTCGGCATCGGCGAGCTGGCCTGAGACGTTCAGCGTGTACTGGAACGGCACGCTGCCCGGCGCCGGCGGGGCGCCGATCTGGCCCGAGGTGACTTGCGAATTCTGCTGCTGCAGCGCGTTGACGACGTCCTGCACGACGAGGCCGCGCGCCTTCATCTTCTCCGGGTCGAGCCAGACGCGCATGGCGTATTGGCCGGCGCCGAACACGCCGACATTGCCGACGCCGGGCAGGCGCGACAGCTCGTCCTTGATGTTGATGGTGGCGTAATTGGCGAGATAGAGGCTGTCGTAGCGTCCGTCGGGCGAGGCGAGCGTGACGAATTGCAGGATCGCCGTCGATTTCTTCTGCACCACGACGCCCTGCGATTGCACCGCCTGCGGCAGCGAGGCGACCGCCGCCTGCACCCGGTTCTGCACCAGCACCTGCGCGAAGTTGAGATCGACGCCGATCTTGAAGGTCACGGTGAGCGAATAGGAGCCGTCGTCGGCGGCGTAGGACTGCATGTAGATCATGCCCTCGACGCCGTTGACCTGCTGCTCGATCGGCAAGGCCACGGTGTCGATGACGGTGCGGGCGCTGGCGCCGGGATAGCGGGTCGTCACCTGCACGGTCGGCGGCACCACGTTGGGGTATTGCGCAACCGGCAGGCCGAAGACGGCGACGGCGCCGATGACGACGATCAGAATGGCGATGACGTTGGCGAGGACCGGCCGCTCGATGAAGAATTTGGAGAGCAAGGCCGCGCCCTCACTTCGCGGCCGCCGCCGTGTGCGGATCGACCTTCTGGCCGGGCACCGCGCGCAGCAGCCCTTCGACGATGACGCGGTCGCCGGCGGCGAGCCCCTTGGTGATGACGCGATCCGTGCCCTCGAGCGGCCCGATTTCGACCTTGCGCTGCTCGACCACGTCGTCCTTGCCGACGACCAGGAGATAGCGGCCGCCCTGATCGGTGCCGAGCGCCGTTTCCGGCACCAGCAGCGCGTTCTCCAGCGTGCCGCCGATCGGCACCCGCACGCGCACGAAATTGCCGGGCAGCAGCGCGCGGTCGGCGTTCTCCAGGACGCCGCGCGCGGCCAGCGTTCCGGTCGATTGATCGACCTGGGGCGCGGCGTAGTCGAGCATGCCCTTGTGCGGATAGCCCTCCTCGGTCTGCAGGCCGACCTCGACCGGCACCTTCTTGAGGTCCTGCGGCGTCAAACCGCGCTGGCGCATGGTCTCGCGGATGCGGATGACGTCCTGCTCGCTGACGTTGAAATTGACGTAGATCGGCTGCAGCTGAACGATGGTCGCCAGCACCGTCGGCGACGACGTGGCCCCGACATATTCGCCGACCGAGACCGTGCGCGCGGTGACGATGCCGTCGAACGGCGCCGTCACGCTGGAATAGCCGTAGTTCATGTCGGCGAGTCGGGTGTTGATCTGCGCCTGGGTCAGGTTGGCGTGCGCGGTGTCGCGCGCCGCAACCGAGCTGTCGAGCACGGATTTCGAGACGGCGTTGGTCTTGGCGAGCGTCGACTGCCGCTCGAAATCGAGGTCGGTCTGGGTGACGGTGGCCTGCGCGCTTTGCTCGGCGGCCTTGGACTGGTCGAGCTTGAGCTTGTAGGTCTCCGGCTCGATGGTGAACAGCACGGCGCCCTTCTTTACCGCGTCGCCGTCCTTGTAGTTGATGCTCTCGACGAAGCCGGCGACGCGCGCCACCAGATTGGCGCTGTTGACCGCGGCGGCATTGCCGGTGGCTTCCAGATAGACGGTGACGTTGCGTTCGAGGGGCGCGGCCACCGTCACCTTCGGCGGCGGCGGCGGCACATAGGCATTGCGGCTGTCGCAGGCTGCGAGCGTCGCCGCGGCGGCGACGAGACAGACGACGGAAACGTGACTTTTGATCGCCGGTGCAACGCCCATTGCTTCCCCCCGGGGGCGGCCAAGCTTCCGATATTGGCGCGGCTTTGCAAAGAGGCGAAAAGCGAAGCGGCGCCCGGGGGCGCCGCCGCTGTCATGATCGGCTGCTACGCGCGCTTATGAGCTGGCGTTGAGCACGGTGACGGCGCGCCGGTTCTGCGACCAGCAGGAGATGTCGTCGCACAGCGCCACCGGCCGCTCCTTGCCGTAGGAGATGGTGCGCATGCGGTTGGCGGCGACGCCGCGCGAAATCAGGTAGTCGCGCACCGCCTGGGCGCGGCGCGCCCCGAGCGCGATATTGTATTCGCGCGTGCCGCGCTCGTCGGCATGGCCTTCGACGGTGAACTGGCTGTACTGGGTGTAGTTGTTGAGCCACTGCGCCTGCTTGTCGAGCGTGGCGCGCGACTGCGGGGTCAGTTCGGACGAATCGGTTTCGAAGAACACGCGGTCGCCGACATTGACGACGAAGTCCTGCTGGCTGCCGGGCGTCGCCGCGGCGTTGCCCTGCGCATCGTTGGCGTTCTGGGCGCAGGCCGAAATCGTCAGCGCCGCCGCCAGCAGCGCCGCAAAGCGGACGCCGCGGATGATCTGCTTCACATCGAACATTCCGGTGCCTCCATTCACTCGCACACAGACCGGAGCTTGTCGTTTGGTCTAGCAGCACGCGGGTTAATCGAACGTTCCATCAACCTTGATGGAACCTTGCCCGGCGCCGTCAAATGCCACTCACCGGCGTAATCCTTCGCTGATGGTTAAGAGGCGGTGAAAATACGGCGCTTGTTAGGACAACAGCGGCGACCAGGCCGGGTCCGAGGCGTAGCTGGGCGTCGGCTCCTTGAGCTCGTTACGGCCCGTGATGTCGATGGTGTAGAGGTTGGGGCCGACGCCGGGATCGCGGAAGAACATCAGCACGCGGCCGTTGGGCGCGAAGGTCGGGCCCTCGTTGTGGAAGCCCTGCGTCAGGATGCGCTCGCCCGAGCCGTCGGGCTTGAGAATGCCGATCGAGAACTGCCCGCGCGCCTGGCCGGTGAAGGCGATGTAGTCGCCGCGCGGCGACCACACCGGCGTCGAGTGCTGGCCCTCGCCGAACGAGATGCGCTGCGCCGCTCCGCCGTTCGCCGGCATCACATAGATCTGCTGGGTGCCGCCGCGGTCGCTCTCGAAGCAGATGTAGCGGCCGTCGGGCGAATAGCACGGCGCGGTATCGATTGCCGGCGTGTCGGTGAGCCGCGTGGTCTGCTTGGAGCGCAGATCCATGACGAACAGGTTGGCGTTGCCGCCCTGCTGCAGGCTCATGATGACGCGGCCGTTCGGCGCGAAGGTCGGCCCCTCGTTGTGGAAGCCGGCGGTGAGGATGCGCTCGCCCGAGCCGTCCGGCTTGAGGATGCCGATCGAGAACTGGCCGCCGGCCTGGCCGGTGAAGGCGATGTAGTCGCCGCGCGGCGACCATACCGGCGTCGAATAGATGCCGTCGCCGCCGAAGCTGATGCGCTTCGCGGTACCGCCAGTCGCGGCCATGATGTAGATCTGCGGGTGGCCGCCGCGATCGGACTCGAAGCAGATGCGGGTGCCGTCAGGCGAGTAGGACGGCGACGTGTCGATCGCCGGCGTGTCGGTGAGACGCGTGGTCGAGCGCGAGCGCAGATCCATCACGAACAAATTGGAATTGCCGCCCTGCTGCAAGCTCATGATGACGCGCTGGCCGTCCGGTGAGAACCTTGGCGCAAAGGTCATGCCGGGGAAGTTGCCGACGATCTCGCGCTGGCCGGTCTCGATGTTGAACAGATAGACCTTCGGATCGCCCTGC
>DASRGB010000053.1:0-18216 GCA_035651255.1 Pseudolabrys sp. | reverse complement strand
GGTCCAGCTCATCTGGTCCATCCCGGCCAGGCGCGATGCGGGAAGAGCACTGCGGCAATTTCGCGGCAAAGATTGCCAGCGGCGCCCGTCCGCAATGTGGGTGCCGCCGGCCCGGAAACCAGAGGGGGGATGTCATAAGGTCGACATGCGTCCGGGCTCGACCGAGCCCTCGCGTCGCGGCGCCGAGCCGCCGATGGCGAGACGCGTGGTTGCGGCTGGATTCGCCTTCGCGGAGGAACCATTTATCTCTGCGCCTGGGCTTGGTTGCCCTGCGGCCCGCGTGTAACGTCGCGGGCCTTTTTGCCGGAACCGCCCATGGCCCGTGACCAAGTCGATATGACGCCGATCGAGACGCGCGACGAACTGGTCGCCTGGCTCGCGGCCGGCTGCCGGCCGAGCGCGGACTTCCGTGTCGGCACCGAGCACGAAAAATTCGCCTTCACGCGCGAGGACCGCCGGCCGGTCCCCTATGCCGGATGGCGCAGCATCCGGGCGCTGCTCGAAGGCATGCAGAACCTGCTCGGCTGGGAGCCGATCCTCGAGGACGGCAACATCATCGGCCTGTTCGATGCCGCCGGTCCCGGCGCGGCGATCTCGATCGAGCCGGGGGGACAGTTCGAGCTCTCCGGCGCGCCGCTGGCGACGGTGCACGAGACCGCGGCCGAGCTGACGGCGCATATCGCGCAAGCCGCGCAAGTGGCGCGCCCGCTTGAGATCGGGTTTCTCGGTCTCGGCATGACGCCGACCTGGAGCCGCGCCGACATGCCGATGATGCCGAAGGGCCGCTACCGCATCATGACCGGCTACATGCCGAGGGCCGGCACGCACGGCCTCGACATGATGTACCGCACCTGCACGGTGCAGACCAATCTCGACTTCGCCTCCGAAGCGGACATGGTGCGGAAGCTGCGCATCGGGCTTGCCCTGCAGCCGGTGGCCACCGCGCTGTTCGCCAACTCGCCGTTCACCGAAGGCAAGCCGAACGGCTTCCTCTCGTTCCGTTCCAACATCTGGCGCGATACCGACAATGCGCGCTCAGGCATGCTGCCGTGGGCCTTCGAGGACGGCATGGGCTTCGAGCGTTACGTCGACTATGCGCTCGACGTGCCGATGTATTTCATCAAGCGCGGCGACAAATACATCGACGTCGCCGGCAAGTCGTTCCGCGATTTCTTTGCCGGCAAGCTCGACGCGCTGCCCGGCGAGCGTCCGACCATTTCCGATTGGGCGAACCACCTGTCGACGATCTTTCCGGAGGTGCGGCTCAAGCGGTTCCTGGAAATGCGCGGCGCCGACGGCGGGCCGTGGCGGCGGCTGCCGTCGCTCACCGCCTATTGGGTCGGGTTGCTCTACGACGACGCCGCGCTCGATGCCTGCTGGGACATGGCGAAGGGCTGGAGCGCCGAAGCGCGGCAGAAATTGCGCGACGAGGTGCCGGTGCGCGGCTTTCGCGCCGAGATCGGCAACCGCAATGTGCTGACGCTGGCGCAGGAGACGCTGCGGCTCTGCGCGAAAGGGCTGCAACGACGCCGCCGGCTCGACCGCAATGGCCGCGACGAGACCCGTTACCTGCGTCCGCTGGAGGAATCGGTCGCGCGCGGCATCACGCCGGCCGAGGAACTGCTGGAGCGGTATTTCAACGAGTGGAACGAGTCGGTCGACCCGCTCTACGAGGAGTATGCGTATTAGGAACGCGTCATTCCGGGGCGTTGCGACGACCGGGTTCGCTCGCTGCGCTCGCGCCCCGGAATGACAATGATCACTCCGCCGCCTGCACCGACTCCGACAGGTTGTCGAGCGACGACATGATGTGGCCGGCAAGCGCGTGCGCCAGCGTCGAGGTCTCGTGCGGATTGCGCACCAGGCCGACATGGCAGGCCGGCAGTTCGGGGAATCCGTCGGCTGCCGCGAGCACGCGCATGCCGGGACGCAGGCCCGATTCCGGGAACACCGACACCGCCAATCCCGACAGCACCGCGGAGGCGACCGCGCTGGCGTTCGGGCTGGTGTAGCGGATGTGATGCGCCTTGCCGATCGTCTCCAGGCATTCGATGGCGGCGCGTCGCCAGCCGCAGGTCGGCCGCCCAAGCGCCAGCGGCAGCGGTTCCTCCAGATGCGCCGAATGCCGGCTCGACGTCACCCATAATAGCCGCTCACGCCGGAAAGTTTCGGAGGCACGCGAGGTGCCGCAGTCGGTGACGATGGCGAGGTCGAGCTCGTTGGCGTCGATCATGTTCACCAGATCGACGGAGGAGTGGCACATCACGGTGAGTTCGACGCCGGCATAGGCGCGAGAGAAACGCGCCATGATCTCCGGCAGGTAGCGGTCGGCATAATCGTCCGGCACGCCGAGGCGGACGCGGCCGATCAGTTCCTTGTCGTTGAAGGCGGCGAGCGCCTCGACGTTGAGCTTGACGATGCGGCGGGCGTAATCGAGCAGCCTTTCGCCGTCCTCGGTGAGCTTGGAGGCGCGGCCGTCGCGGGCGAACACCGCCTTGTCGAGGCGTTCCTCCAGCCGCTTCATCTGCATCGACACCGCCGACTGGGTTTTGTTCACCACCTCGGCCGCCTTGGTGAAGCTGCCGGTCTCGGCGATGGCGATGAAGGTGCGCAACTGGTCGATGTCGAGCAGGGCGGTCATGGCGAACTCCTCGAAAATCCCGTGGCGGACAGGCCGGTATTCAATCACCGATCGTGATGGGTCAGATTAAAAACATTCGTTTCACTTATCAATCCCCGCAGCGCAATATCATCCATCCCAGAGGAAACGGGTGGGGAAACCGGGTGGGTCCGGAGCAGAGCTGGTGCCAGTTATGGGCCAGCCTCGAACCGCATGGAGATGGAAATGAGCGCGAATATCCCCGTTTTGCCTATCGCCGGCGGCGCCCTGGCGCGCGCCTTTCTGAGCGTGTTGGCCCTGGTGACACGCTGGTTCAAGGACTTCTCGCGCGCCCGCCGCCACCGCCGCCAGGCGATGGCGCTGGCGGGCCTCGACCAGAACATTCTCGCCGATCTGGGCCTCAACCGGGCCGATGTGCGGGACGCCTTCTCGGCGCCGTTCTGGGAAGACCCGACCTTGCTGCTGCGCGAGCGCGCCATCGAGCGCCGCCTCAATCGCGGGGCGCTGCGGTACGCGCCGAGCCGCATCGAGCCGGGCTTGCATCGCCCGGCGACCGACCACCCGGCACGTCGGGCGGTCTGACCTTCACAGCAAACGGCCGACCCCTCTCATCGGCCGCGATCCGCGAATCCGCGATCATCCCCTCTCGCGGCCGGATCACCAGCGCCCGCCGGCCCCTCCGGCGGGCGCAAACTTTTTCGGCTCGCCAAGATTCTTGGCTGCACCTTGCGGCGCTGCGCTAACATGGCGCACGGCAAGGATCGAGCCGATTGGGCGAACGCGCATGCGGTATTGGGTCAAGCTTCTTGGCGCCGGCCTTATCGTCGTTGCCGGCGCGGGATCCTCGCTATCGCAGGTCGGCTACGATCGGCGCGGCAATGACTACCTGACATTCGCCGTCCGCAACGGCGATCCGGCCGTCTGCGCCGCGCGCTGCGAGCACGATGCGCGCTGCCGGGCCTGGAGCTTTTCCTTTCCGCGCACCGTCGACGTGCTCGCCGCTTGCCGGCTGAAGAACAAGGTGCCGGCGCGCGAGGAGGACAATTGCTGCGTTTCCGGCGTACGTGGCGCCGGCGTCATCGAGCCGCGGCAAGGCTCGGTCGAATATTCAATCGACCGCTTTGGCGGCGACTACCGCTACTTCGATACCGCGGCCGAGCCTTCCGGCGCCGCGTGCAAGGCCGCCTGTGAAGGCGACAATCATTGCCGCGCCTGGACCTATGTGCGGCCCGGCTATATCGCGCCGGCCGCCCGCTGCTACCTCAAGAACAGGATCACGCGCCCGCGCGCCAAGCCGTGCTGCATTTCGGGCGTGGTGCGGTAAGGGCCGGTCATGGCCTGGCCCGGCCATTGAGGCCTTGCTTCGGGAACTCAAAGGCGTGGGTGTCCGGGCATGACGCCGGAAATCTAATTCACCGCCGAGAAAAACCGCGACAGCCGCAGGCCCTGCGGCCACGTCCACAGCGGCTGGCTTTGCAGGCCGAGATCCCAGGAGCCGACCACGGCATCGACGCGCCCGACCAGATCGGCCACCGGCAGCATGCCGACGCCGCCGGCCCTGAGCGGCACGCGGCTGTCGGCGGAATTGTCGCGGTTGTCGCCCATCACGAAAAGATGGCCGGCCGGCACCGTCACCTCCGGCATATTGTCGAGCGGTTCGCGCGCCGCCGACTTGAAGATCGCATGCCTGCGTCCGCCCGGCAGCGTCTCGATCAGGCGCTGCGCCGGCATCTGCGCGCCGGTCTCGTTTTCCATCTGGCCGAGGCCGTCGGGCTGCCAGGCAGCCTCGACGCCGTTGATCACCACATGGCCGCCGCGCATGGCGATGCGGTCGCCGGGCAAACCGATGACGCGCTTGACCCAGACCTGCGCGCGGTCGCCCGGCCAGCGGAACACCACCACGTCGCCGCGCTTGGGCAGGGCGCCGAGAATGCGCGGCGTGCTCGGCAGTTCGAAGATCGCCGGCAGCGAGGCGGAGCTGTAGCCGTAGGGATATTTCGTCGCCAGCAGCTCGTCGCCGATCAGCAGCGTCGGCTCCATCGAGCCCGATGGCACATAGAACGGCTCGGCGATCGCCGCCTTGGCGGCGAGCACCACCAGCACGACGAAAGCGAGGTCGGCGATCGATTTGATCCAGCGGCGTATATGGGAAGGTTCAGACATGGTGTTTGTACTCATGCAGTGCCGCCCACGGTGATCTTGTCCATGCGCAAGGATGGCTGACCGACGCCGACTGGGACGCCCTGGCCGTTCTTGCCGCAGGTGCCGATGCCGGGGTCCAGCGCGAAGTCGTTGCCGATCATGCTGATGCGATGCAGGTCCGTCGGCCCGTTGCCGATCAGCATGGCGCCCTTGACCGGCGCGGTGACCTTGCCGTTCTCGATTTTATAGGCCTCGGTGCATTGGAAGACGTATTTGCCCGAGGTGATGTCGACCTGACCGCCGCCGAAGCTGACGGCGTAGAGGCCGTTCTTCACCGAGGCGATGATCTCCTTGGGGTCGTGCGAGCCAGCCAGCATGTAGGTGTTGGTCATGCGCGGCATCGGCACGTGGGCATGGCTCTCGCGCCGGCCGTTGCCGGTCGGCTTCATTTTCATCAGCCGTGCGTTCTGACGGTCCTGCATATAGCCGACCAGAATGCCGTCCTCGATCAGGACGGTGCGGTTGGTGGGGGTGCCTTCGTCGTCGATCGACAAGGAACCGCGCCGCTCGAACATGGTTCCATCGTCGACCACGGTGACGCCCTTGGCGGCGACCTGCTGGCCCATCAATCCGGCAAAGGCTGACGTTTTCTTGCGGTTGAAGTCGCCTTCCAGCCCGTGGCCCACCGCCTCGTGCAGCATCACGCCCGGCCAGCCGGAGCCGAGCACGACGTCCATCTCGCCGGCGGGCGCGGCCACCGCGTCGAGATTGACCAGCGCCTGGCGGATCGCCTCGTCGACCGCGCCTTGCCAGGCCGACGGCGAAATGAAGCGCTCGAAGCCTTCGCGGCCGCCGAAGCCGTAAGAGCCGGTCTCCTGGCGGTCGCCGTCGCCGGCCACCACCTGCACGTTGAGCCGCACCAGCGGGCGAATGTCACGATAGGTGGTGCCGTCGGCGCGCAGGATTTCCACCACCTGCCAGGTGGCGCCGACGCTGGCGGTGAGCTGGCGCACCCGCGCGTCCTTGGCGCGCGCATAGGCGTCGATCTCCTCGAGCAGCTTGACTTTGGCCTCGAAGGCGGGGGCGGCCAGCGGATTATCGTCGCCGTAGAGCTTGCGATTGGTGCGGCCCGGCGGCTCGGCATAGGTGCCGCTGTGGCCGCCTTTGACGGCGCGCACCGCCTCGGCCGCCCGCGCCAGCGCCGCTTCCGACAGATCCGAGGCGTGGGCGTAACCGACCGCCTCATCCTTGACCGCGCGCAGCCCGAAGCCCTGCGCGGTGTCGTAGGTCGCCTGCTTGAGACGCCCATTGTCGAAGGTCAGCGCTTCGGATTGGCGGTATTCGAGGAACAGTTCGCCGTCGTCGGCGCCGTCGAGCCCGTGCCTGACGATCTGCCCGACCTTGCCTTTGTCGAGGCCGGCGCGGTCGATGAGGGAGGAAACGGCTGGATCCATGGGCTGCTCCGGGGGCGTTCGGCGATCAGATAGGGCCTCTGTGGCGATTCTGCGAGGGCGCTGGCAACCTAGTATAAAGGCGCCCCGATGGGAGAATGCCAATGAAAGCCATGCTGCTGACCGGTCACGGCGGCCCGGATATGCTGCGCTTCGGCGATGCGCCCGATCCGAAGGCCGGCCCCGGCGAGGTGGTGGTCGACATCGATGCGGCCAGCGTCAATGGCGCCGATCCGAAGGTGCGGCGGGGCCAGGGGCGCTACAAGCTCGACAGCTTTCCGCACATCTTGGGCCGCGACTTTTCCGGGGTCGTCAGCGCAGTCGGCGCCGGCGTCACCGACTTCAAGGTCGGCGATGCGGTGTTCGGCGTGACCGATCAGGGCATCGAGGGTGCCTATGCGGAAAAAATCGCCGTCAAGGCCGCCATCATCGCCAGAAAGCCGCCGTCGCTCAGCCATGCCGAAGCGGCGGCGCTCGGCTTGATCAGCCTGACCGCGCTGACCGCGATCGAAGATACCGCGAAGCTCAAAGCCGGCGAGACCATCCTGATCCAGGGCGGCGCCGGCGGCGTCGCGGGCTTCGCTGTCCAGCTCGCCAAGCACATCGGCGCCACGGTGATTACGACCGCGAGCGCCGCCAATCATGACTATGTGCGCGGCCTCGGCGCCGACCGCGTCATCGACTACAACGCGGAGGACTTCACTCGCATCGGGGCGATCTGCGATGTGGTGTTCGACACCGTCGGCGGCGACGTGCGCGCCGGTTGCTACAAGGTGCTGAAAGCCGGCGGCCGTCTGGTCTGGATCGCGCCGGCGCCGGATGGGTTCCAGCCGGACCGCAGCGACGTCGCGACGCTGCGGCCGGACGTCAAGCGTGACCGTGCGCATCTCGAGCGCATGCTGGCGCTCTGCGCAGCGAAAGCCATCCGTCCACCGGAGATCCACCGTTATAAGCTGGCCGACGCCGCGAAAGCACACGAGATCAGCGAAGGCCGCCATCTCCGCGGCAAACTGGTTCTGGAGGTGCGCTGAGCATTTCCTCCGGCGTGGTTGAACAGTGATGCAGGTGGGCTTTCCTTACGCGGCCATTGGCGTAAGATTATAAGGCCGGTTGCCGGCACACGGGGGCCTGGAAGACACCACACAACAAGCAGACATTCAGGGCAGAGAATCTCCTCTGGTCGGCAGATCGGCGTCAAAGAGGGGAAACGCCATGAAACGTCGTCACTTCTTGCAAGCCGCCGGCGCCGGGCTCGCCGCGTCGGCCGTTGCAGCGCCCGCAATTGCTCAAACGCCAAATCTGAAATGGCGGCTCACGGCCAGCTGGCCGAAGTCGCTCGATACGCTCTATGGCGGCTGCGAATACTTCGCCAAGCGCGTCGCCGAAATCACCGACAACAAGTTCCAGATCCAGGTCTTTGCCGCCGGCGAGATCGTTCCGGGTCTGCAAGTGCTCGACGCCGTACAGAGCGGCACCGTCGAAATGGGCAATACCGCGATGTACTACTACTTCGGCAAGGATCCAGCCTTCACGTTCGGCACGGCGCTGCCGTTCGGGTTGAACACGCGGCAGATGATCTCCTGGATCCGCCACGGCGGCGGCGAGGAGCTGCTCAACGGTCTGCTCAATGACTACAACTGCATCGGCTTTGCCGCCGCTAATACCGGCGCGCAGATGGGCGGCTGGTTCCGCAAGGAGATCAACACGAGCAATGATCTCAAGGGCCTCAAATTCCGTGTCGGCGGATTTGCCGGTCTGATCTTGCAGCGCGTCGGCGTGGTGCCGCAGCAGCTTGCCGCCGGCGACATCTACCCCGCGCTCGAAAGGGGTACGATCGATGCCTGCGAGTGGGTCGGTCCCTACGACGACGAAAAGCTCGGCTTTTCCAAGATCGCGAAATACTACTATTATCCAGGCTGGTGGGAAGGCTGCGGCCAGGCGCACAATCTCATCAATCTGCCGAAATGGCGCGAACTGCCGAAAGCGTATCAGTCGGCGATCATCACCGCGTCGAACGACGCGTGGGTGTGGACGCTGTCGAAATACGACTACGTCAATCCGACCGCGCTGCTGCGGCTGGTCGGCGGCGGCACGCAATTGCGCGCGTTCCCGCAGCCGGTGCTTGAAGATTGCTACAAGGCGGCCAGCGGGCTTTACGACGAGCTGGCCAAGACCAAGCCGCACTTCAAGAAACTGTACGAAAGCCTCGTGCCGTATCGCTCCAACGCCTATGCGTGGCTGCAGGTGGCCGAACTCGGCTTCGACAGTTTCCAGATCCGCATGCGGGCGAAGAGCTGATCTGACCGCTCAAGGGACACGGCCCCGGCGCCATCGCCCCGGGGCCGTCTTGTTTTCGCAAGTCCGTTCAGTCCCTGGTGAGGTTCACGGACACTTCGCCGATCGGGCGCGTGCGCCTACTGCCGCAGAGGATGACGTGACTGCGACGTTCGCTAGCGCTTGAGGCGGATCAGGCGACTCGCCGCCTGCGGGTTTGCAGCGCCGGCCGGCATGCGCCCTGCAATTAGATCCTTGACCTGGTTCACGGTGTCGAAGGCCTGGTGCTCTGCGGCGTCTGGGGTCAGGCCCGCGGTGTGCGGCGTGGCGATGACGTCTGCGCGCCGCGCCAGTTCGAGCGGCGGCATCTGGTCCTGCGCGCGGCCGACATCGAGCGCGGCGCCGGCGATGCGCTTTTCGTCGAGCGCGCGGGCCAGCGCCGCTTCATCCACAAGATTGCCGCGCGACAGATTGATGAAGAAAGCGGACGGCTTCATCCGCGCGAAGGCTTCGGCGTTCATGAGGTTCTCGGTCTGCTCGTTGGCAACGACGAGGCAAACGACGAAATCCGACCGTGCCAGCAGATCGGCGAACTGAACCTGATTGAGGCCGGGCCGCTCGACCTTTTTATAAGGGTCTGCCACCAGCACGGTCATACCGAGCGCGAGGCCGAGTTCGGCCAGATATTCTCCAATCGCGCCATAACCGATGATGCCGAGCGTCGCCCCTTTAAGCTGGCGGCCCATGCGGGCGTCGGGAATTCGGCCACTCCGGTAAACGGACGTCGCCTCGGTGATGTGGCGTCCGCAGTCGACCATGAAACCGATCGCCAGTTCGGCGACCGACGCGATGAAGCCCGGCGTCGCGTGGGTGACCAGGATTCCCTGCGCGCTGGCAGCCGCGACGTCGATGTTGCGGATATCGACGGCGACCCGCAGGAACGCGACGAGATCGCCCGCGAGCGCGAAGAACTCCGCCGGCCCCGCCGTCTGCCGGTCGGAAACGATGATCTCGCAGCCCCGCGCAGCCTGCGCGAGCGCCTTGGCGTCGAGCACCCGTCCGGTGTCGTTGACCCTCACGTCGCCGAGTTTTTGCAACTCGGCAAGCGCACGCGCGCCGTAATAGTTCTCGAGCATGTCGGGAGTGTGCGTGAGGAATATCCGGGGCACGGATTTAGCCGCGGGAAAACTGCACCGACACCTCGCCGATTGGATCGATGGCGTGGGCGAGTTGCGTTTCGTCCGCTTCGATCAGGATCGGCGGCGTGATCGAGCCGGTGATGATGACGTCACCGGCCGACAGCTTCTCGCCGAAGGCTGCAAGCGTGTTGGCGACCAGGGCGACGATGTCGGGCAATTTGCCGGTCAAGGCCTCCGGGTCGGTGGTGCGCGAGGTCTCGGCGCCGCGCCGAATCAGCCGCGAGGTGAGGCCTGAAGTCGAAGCGCCGCTGCGGGTGTTGCCGCACAGAATGACATGGCGCTGATAAATGTCGTCGGCCAAGACGGCGTCCACGGTGTCCGGCGTCGGCGGCGGATCGAAATCGGCAAGCTCGATGGCGGGCAGGATTTCCTTGACCGCGGCGGCAGCCGTCTCGGCGTTTGCGCCGCCGGCGAGGTCGCGCGCCATGCGCACCGCGATCTCGCACTCCGCCGCCGGCTTGGTCCAGCCGTTGAACGAAGCCGTTGAACCTGACAGCAGCAGCGCGCGCTGCATCAGATAGCCGACGACCGGCGCGGTCAGGCCGAGCCGCTGCATCGTCGCCGGCGCGCCAAGCCCGACCTTCCAGCCGAGCGGTTTTTCGCCCGCGGCGATGCGCTCGCGGCGCTTGGCGAGTTGGGCGGTCATGCCGCGCTTGATGCGCGGATCTTCCCAAGGCTTCACAGGCCCTCCACCATGGTCATGACGCTGCGCGCGACCGCATGCCGTTTGGCGATCAACGGCTGATACCCGGGGTCGTTGTACCAGTCTTTGATCGCCTGCTTGCTCGGAAATTCGACAATGACCACGCGGCTCGGCGGCCGGCCTTCGAGCATCTCATGTGTGCCGGCTTTGGTGAGGTAACGGCCGCCGTGCTTTGCGATGAACGGCATCGTCTCCTTGAGATAGGAGGCGAACGCCGCCTGGTCGTCGATCTCGTGCTGGCCGATGTAATAGGCGGTCATGTTTAGTTCGTTTCCTTTCTTACCCTCCCCACAAGGGGGAGGGTGAAAAGAGTTTGCTGTGCCGGCGTCGCCTCACTTATGGCTCTCCGGATGTACCTGGTAGCCGGAATCCTCGATCGAGCCCGCGCCCATCCAGCCCCAGACCAGCACGACGTCCTCATTCGAGGTGTTGTTGAAGCCATGCCAGCAGCCGCGCGGCGAATAGACGACGTCGCCCTCGCTCGACGGCTCGAGGCCGTGGTCGGTGATGATGTGGCCTTTGCCCTTGAGCACGATGAAGAACTCGTCGCAGTTGTGATGACGGTGGCTTTCATGGGCTGCGCCGGGCTTGAGTACCGTCCAGCCGACGACGTGATCGGCGCCGGCCGACTTCTTGTCGACGAGGAACTGCACCTGCATGTCGACCCAGCCGTCCTCGCGCTTGAGGCCTTCGACCTTGGGCACGTCGCGCATATTGGTGCGGTACATCTTGGTGGCGGGCGCGTCCTCCCGCATCTTGGCGGCGGTGCCTTTCACCGCTTTCGCCAGCGCGGCGCCGATTTTTTCACCTGTGCTCATGATTGACCTCCCAAGCGTCGGTAGACCTGATGCGCGACCACGAAATCGTTGGCGTCGATCCCCATGCCGCGGCAGGCGTTCATCATTTCGTTGGCGGCGGCGGCGAGCGGCACCGGACTGCCGAGGGTGCGGCCGAGATTGAGCGCCAGCAGCATGTCCTTCTGCTGCAGCGTGACGTCGGCGAGCGGCACCTCCGGCATCTTGCCCTCGAGGATGAACGGGCCGCGATAGCCGAGCACCGGCGAGGCGGCGACGCTCTTCAGGATGGCATCGAGCGCGACCGCGCGGTCGACGCCGCCCTTCTCGGCAAGCGCCACCGCTTCGCCGAAGGCGATGACTTCGACCATCAGCAGCAGGTTGACCGCGATCTTCATCTGGCAGGCGAGCCCGTTGCCGCCGATGCGCGTCACCTTCGGGCCGATCGCCAGCAGCACCGGCTTGACGCGCTCGTAGGCGCTCTCGTCGCCGCCGATCATGATCGAGGCCTGCCCCGCCTTCACGGTGACCGGCGAGCCGGACAGCGGGCCGTCCAGCATGATGGCCCCGACCTTGGCGAACTCGGCGGCAACGGCGCGGCTTTCGTCCGGCTCGATCGTGCTCATGTCGATATAGATGCAGCCCTTGCCGATGCCCGAGACGATGCCGTCGGGTCCGAGCGCTACGCTGCGCACCGCCTTGGCATCGGTGACGATGGAGAAGACGATATCGGACTTCTGCGCCACCGCGCGCGGCGTGTCGGCGAAAGCCATGCCCTGGGCGATCAGCGGCTTTGCCTTGTCGGCCGAGCGGTTCCAGCCGGTGACGTCATGCCCCGCCGCCATCAGGCGCGGCACGATGAGCTCACCCATGGCACCGAGGCCGATGAAACCTAAACGCACGGGACCAACTCCTGCATGGCGACACCTGCGCGCCAGTATCTACCGGTGGAACGGAGAAGGCGAGGGTGGGCGAATTGGGCCGCGGTGCGGCGCCGCTTCTGGCTGGTAACTGCCGCACCGCAATTTTGCTATGCTGAAAGCGATTTTGGATGCGAGCGCCATGGACTACCAGCACATCGTCACGATCGAGCCGGGCAAACGCGGTGGGCGGCCTTGCGTTCGCGGCTTGCGCATCGCGGTGGCCGATGTACTGGGCTGGCTGGCCGCAGGGATGTCGCACCAGCAAATCCTTGCCGACTATCCGGAGCTGACCGAAGAAGACATCCGCGCTTGTCTTGCTTATGCGGCCGATCGCGACCGTCGCATCGTCACCGCGAAATGAAGCTCCTGTTCGATGAGAATCTGAGCTTCAAACTTGTCCGGCGATTGTATGATTTGTTTCCAGGTTCAAGCCAAGTGCGGCTTCTTTGACTAGAACGCGCTGATGATCGCGCTATCTGGGAGTACGCAAAGGCGAACGACTTCGTTCTTGTTACGTTGGATGCCGATTTTATGGACATGGCGACCGTGCTTGGAGCGCCGCCAACAGTCATACAGCTCAGATGCGGCAATCAGACGATCACGGTGATCGAAACAATCTTACGAGAACGCGCCGAGCTGATCGAGGTATTCGAAGCTGGCAATTCCCCGTGCTTGGAAATCTATTGAGTGCGCAACCCGGCTGCTGCATTTACGGCAGCTTGGCGTAGCCTTCGCCGAAGCCGTTGAGGCTCATCGGGAAGCCGATGCCTTCTTCGGGGGTCTGGAAGATGATGAAGGTCGCCGTCTTGCCGGTTGTCAGCTTCTTGATCAGAGTGTCGTCCATCACGACTTCGGCGATGCAACCGTTGGGCAGGCAGCGCACAAAGCCGGCGCGGCCGATATCAGCGTTGTCGATCTTCAGGCCGAGCCCCGACGGCAGCAGCACGCCGAGCGGGGCCACGACACGCATCAACCGGCTCTTCTGATCGGCGGTCTTGAGCACAATCACCGTCAGCCCGACATTGGCGCGGTCTTCCGCCGTCACGCTCTGGATCAGCGCGCATTGTTCGGACTTGGCCCCCGGCGGCGTGTCGCAGCGGATCTGCCAGTCCTTGTGGACGGACTTGACCGCGCCCTGGGCGTGGGCGGTGCCGCAGGGGAGGGGCATCGCCGCCAGCAATGCCAGCCATGCCGCTGCCGCCGTCGCCCTATGCTTGAAAACGCCCATCATTCAGTCCCTTGGCCCGCAACCCGGCCGCGACTGCCAGCGAATCGCCGCCCCCGTGATGCATCTTATTCGCCCCGGTTGGGTCATGCCCGGCCTTTCCTGTCAAGCAAGCGGCATCAGGGGCCCAAGCGGCGGCGGGGCGATCCAAGCCCCTCTCCCGTGGCTTAAATGCGGCGCGCACACCGCCGCCGGGGGTGTGCCGTTTGTCGCAGGAACTGTGCATGGTGGCGCATTGCGGCAGAGCCTGAATTGTGGTTTGAGAAGCCGGGATTTCCCCCCGTCCCGCCGCACGACCGCCGAAACTGCCACGCCCGTGGCAAGAGCCGTGCGCAGCGGGCCGCGCCGGACATCAACACGCGGTGGGCGGCTAACAGGGGCCTGGAGCTAAGGCCGTTTTCGAGGGAGCGCAAAAGACAATGCAGTTGGTCAAACGGTTGATCGCTTTCGGGGTCACGGCCGTGACCGTTCTTGCCGGCGCCGCCGCGCTCGCCGCCACCGGCGACACCGGCCAGCCGCATCCCTGGCAGCTCGGCATGCAGGGCGGCGCCACGCCGGTGATGGACGACATCATCTGGTTCCACAATTTCCTGCTGTACATCATCGTGTCGATCGCGCTGTTCGTGCTGGCGCTGCTGGTCATCGTCATGGTGCGCTTCAACGCGCGCGCCAATCCGACGCCCTCGCGCACCACGCACAACACCACCATCGAAGTGATCTGGACGGTGGTGCCGGTGCTGATCCTGGTGACGATCGCGGTGCCGTCGTTCCGCCTGCTGTTCTACCAGCTCAACACGCCCAAGGCCGACGTCGTGGTGAAGGCGACGGGCAAGCAATGGTTCTGGAGCTATCAGTATCCCGACAGCAAGTTCGAATTCGACTCGCTGATGGTGCAGGACAAGGATCTCAAGCCCGGCCAGCCGCGGCTGCTCACGGTCGACAACGAGATGGTCGTGCCGGTGAACAAGACCGTGAAGGTGCTCACCACCGGCGCCGACGTCATCCATTCCTGGGCGATGCCGTCGTTCGGCGTCAAGATCGACGCCATCCCGGGCCGGGTCAACGAGACCTGGTTCAAGGCCGAGCGTGAAGGCACCTATTACGGTCAGTGCTCCGAGCTCTGCGGCCGCGACCACGCCTACATGCCGATCGTCGTGCACGTGGTGAGCGAGCAGGCCTACAACGCCTGGCTCGGCGACGCCAAGAAGAAGTTTGCCTCGACCGACGACGCCCGCTCGACCGCGGTGGCCGCGGCCGGCGAGGTGAAGTGACGCAATCCGGGCGATGAGAACGAAATCGAAGGATAACAAAGATGGCTGAACACGCGGCTGCCCACGGCGCACACGACGAACACGCTCATCATCCGACCGGCTGGCGGCGCTTCGTCTACTCCACGAACCACAAGGACATCGGCACGATGTACCTGGTGTTCGCGATCATGGCCGGCCTGATCGGCGCGGCCATGTCGATCGCCATCCGCATGGAGTTGCAGAACCCCGGACTTGAGGTCTTCCCCAGCCCGCACGAATACAACGTGTTCGTCACCGCGCACGGGCTGATCATGATCTTCTTCATGGTCATGCCGGCCATGATCGGCGGTTTCGGCAACTGGATGGTGCCGCTGATGATCGGCGCGCCGGACATGGCCTTCCCGCGCATGAACAATATCTCGTTCTGGCTGCTGCCGGCCTCGTTCTCGCTGCTGCTGTTGTCGGCGGTCACCGGCGGCGAACCGGGGTCGAACGGCGTCGGCGCCGGCTGGACGCTCTATGCGCCGCTGTCGACCAGCGGCCATCCCGGCCCCGGCATGGATTTCGCGATCCTGTCGATCCACCTCGCCGGCGCCTCGTCGATCCTGGGCGCCATCAACTTCATCACCACCATCTTCAACATGCGCGCTCCGGGCATGACGCTGCACAAAATGCCGCTGTTCGTGTGGTCGATCCTGGTGACCGTGTTCCTGCTGCTGCTGTCGCTGCCGGTGCTGGCCGGCGCCATCACCATGCTGCTCACCGACCGCAATTTCGGCACCACTTTCTTCGATCCGAAGGGCGGCGGCGACCCGATCCTGTTCCAGCACCTGTTCTGGTTCTTCGGACACCCCGAGGTCTACATCCTCATCCTGCCCGGCTTCGGCATGGTCAGCCAGATCGTCGCCACCTTCAGCAAGAAGCCGGTGTTCGGCTATCTCGGCATGGCCTACGCCATGGTGGCGATCGGCGGCATCGGCTTCGTGGTCTGGGCGCACCACATGTACACGGTCGGCATGTCGACCGGCGCGCAGGCCTATTTCATCGCCGCCACCATGGTGATCGCGGTGCCGACCGGCGTGAAGATCTTCTCCTGGATCGCCACCATGTGGGGCGGCTCCATCGAATTCCGCACGCCGATGCTGTGGGCGCTCGGCTTCATCTTCCTGTTCACCGTCGGCGGCGTCACCGGCGTGGTGCTCGCCAATGCCGGCGTCGATCGCGTGCTGCAGGACACCTATTACGTGGTGGCGCACTTCCACTACGTGCTGTCGCTCGGCGCGGTCTTCGCCATCTTCGGCGGCTGGTACTACTGGTTCCCGAAGATGAGCGGCTACATGTACAACGAGTTCATCGGCAAGCTGCACTTCTGGGTGACGTTCATCGGCGTGAACCTGGTGTTCTTCCCGCAGCACTTCCTCGGCCTTGCCGGCATGCCGCGCCGCTACGTCGACTATCCGGACGCCTTCCACGGCTGGAACATGGTGTCGTCCTACGGTTCGTACATTTCGGGCTTCGGCGTGATCATCTTCTTCTTCGGCGTGTTCGAAGCGCTGATCAAGAAACGCGCCGCCGGCAATAATCCGTGGGGTGCGGGCGCAACGACGCTGGAGTGGACGCTCTCGTCGCCGCCGCCGTTCCACCAGTTCGAGACGCTGCCGCGCATCCACTAGGAGCCCAATGTCACTCGCAAGCGAAGGCGCAGATATCCGCGGCACGATTCCCGCGACGGGTCTCGCCTACGCCGAGCCGAGTCTGGCAACCGTCTCCGATTACGTCGCGCTGCTGAAACCGCGCGTGATGTCGCTCGTGGTGTTCACGGCGCTCACCGGGCTTGCCGTCGCGCCGGCGCATGTCCACCCGGTCATGGCCTTTACCGCGCTGCTCTGCATCGCGGTCGGCGCCGGCGCGGCCGGCGCGCTGAACATGTGGTACGACGCCGACATCGATGCGCGCATGACGCGCACCGCGCGCCGTCCAGTGCCGATGGGTCGCGTGCAGCCGGGCGAGGCGCTCGCCTTCGGCCTGACGCTTGCCGGGTTCTCCGTGGTGATGCTCGGTCTGTTCGTGAACGTGCTGGCGGCCGCGCTGCTCGCCTTCACGATCTTCTTCTACGCCGTCATCTACACGATGTGGCTGAAGCGCTGGACGCCGCAGAACATCGTGATCGGCGGCGCCTCGGGCGCGCTGCCGCCGATGATCGGCTGGGCCGCCGCGACCGGTTCGCTGTCGCTCGAGCCTATCGTTCTCTTTCTCATCATCTTCTTCTGGACGCCGCCGCACTTCTGGGCGCTGTCGCTCTACCGCAGCGAAGACTATGCGCGCGCCGGCGTGCCGATGCTGCCGGTCGTCGCAGGCGACCTCGTCACGCGCCGGCACATCCTGATCTACACGCTTATTCTCGTGCCGCTTGGCCTGACGCCATGGATGCTCGGCTATGCGGGCCCGCCGTACGGGCTTGTTGCACTCGGCACCGGCGCGGCCATGCTGGCGCTTGCCTGGCAGGTCTATTGCGAGCGGCCGCCGGTCGAAACCGCAAGCCGCCGCCTGTTCGCCTTCTCAATTCTCTACCTTTTCCTGCTCTTCGCCGTGCTGCTCGTTGAGCGCGGATGGGGCGGAGTCATCGGCCGGATGGCAGGCTAAGATGGATATCGCGATGAACGAGCGCCACGACAAAGGCATTGTGCTGACGGACGCGCAGAAGCGCGCGCGCCGCTCGCGGTCGATCGCGATCGCGCTGTGCCTCGGCGCGCTGGTGATCCTGTTTTACGCCATCACCCTGGTAAAGGGGCCCGGCGTTCTGATCCGGCCGCTGTGACGCCATGACCACAAGCCCGCGCACCAGAAAGCAGCTTCGCCGCGACCTCGTCGTCGCGGCAAGCTGCGGCGTGTTCGTTGCGCTGATGGTTGGCGCGGCTTACGCGGCGGTGCCGTTCTACAACTGGTTTTGCCGCACGACCGGCTTTGGCGGCACGACGCAGGTCGCGAGCGCCGCGCCCGGCCACGTGCTCGGCCGCACGATGAATGTGCGCTTCGACGCCAATGTCGCCTCCGGCCTGCCGTGGCGCTTCGAGCCGGAGCAGAACGAGATCAGCCTGCGTATCGGCGAAGTCGCGACCGTCAACTACAAGGTGACGAACGAGACCGCACGCGAGATCGTCGCGACGGCGTCCTACAACGTGACGCCGCCGACGGTCGGCGCCTATTTCACCAAGATCAACTGCTTCTGCTTTACCGAGCAGCGCCTGAAGCCGGGCGAGACACGCGACATGACGGTGGTGTTCTATGTCGACCCGTCGATCGCGCGGGACCATGAGCAGGACGATCTCAACACGATCACTTTGTCCTATACGTTCTACCGGGTGCGCGAACCGTCGCGTCCGGTGGCCGAAGGATCCACGAACAATCAGAGCAAGCTCTAGGGGAAGACGATGGCTGAGGCGCACGCAAAGCATCACGATTATCATCTGGTCGATCCGAGCCCGTGGCCGGCCGTCGGAGCCGTTTCCGCATTTCTTCTCGCGGTTGGGCTCATCACCTGGATGCACCACATGACCGTCGCCGCGCCGTGGATCTTCGGCGCAGGCGCGCTCGGCACCGCCTACACGATGATCGGCTGGTGGCGCGACGTGATC
>DASRGB010000052.1:0-2868 GCA_035651255.1 Pseudolabrys sp. | reverse complement strand
TATCCGCGCCGCGGCGCCGCCGCCGAGGGCGCCGAGCCGCTGGTGGTTCGCGACGCCAGGCAGTTCCTCGCCACGCGCACACGCCTGCTCGATCCCAAGCCGCGCATCATGGGCGGCGAGCCGGCGCAGGCCGGCGCCTATCCCTGGATCGCCTCGCTGGTGGTGAAAGGCTCCGACACGCGCGACGGCCATTTCTGCGGCGGCGCCTTCATCGCGGCGGACTGGGTGGTGACGGCGGCGCATTGTCTGCACGGCGAATCCGCCGGCAGGATCGAGGTGCATGGCGGCAGCAACCAGCTGTCGAGCGGGGGCTCGATCTATCCGGCCGACCGCATCATCGTGCACGAGAACTACGACAACGGCACGCAGGAGAACGACGTCGCGCTGGTCCATCTCGCCGCACGGTTCAGCGGCCCGACCAGCCGCCTGCTGACCGCGGCCGACGCCGACCGCTACGCCGCGGCCGGCAGCACCGCCATCGCCATCGGCTGGGGGCTCACCGCCGAGGGCACCGAGGTGTCCAATATCCTGCGGCAGGTGCCGCTGCAGATCGTGTCGAACGCGGCCTGCAACGGCCCGGCCGCCTATGGCGCCGGCATCACCGACGGCATGCTGTGCGCGGGCTTTGCCGCCGGCGGCAAGGATGCCTGTCAGGGCGACAGCGGCGGCCCGCTGGTCGTCTCCGACCGGGCGGGCGGCTATTTCCAGGCCGGCATCGTCAGCTGGGGCGAGGGCTGCGGGCGTCCGAACAAGTTCGGCGTCTATACCCGCGTGTCGAAGTACCAGGCCTGGATCGCCGACAAGATCGGCAGCCGCAGCGCTGTGCCGGTCGCGGAGAAGACCAACAGCCGCGCGCGCACGGCGGTCGCCGACACCAAGCCCGCCGCGCCAAGCCCCTTGGCGCAGTCAATTCCGCTGCCGCCGCCGCGGCCCGGGAATATCGCCCGGACGCGCGCGCCGACCGCCGCGCCGTCGGAACCAGCGCGCAAGGCGCATACTACTCGCGACGCCCGGCTTGCCGCGCGGCAGTCGCGGCCGACCTATCGGTCGCTGCCGGCCTGGGCGGACGAGATCCGCCGGAACTTCGTGGTGCGAACGCCGCCGGAGTAATCGGGATCGGACCGGCGCCTCAGGACCGGTCCGGCAGCCGCCCGGCCGGCGCGCTCTTTGCGCCGGCTTTCTTGACCCCGGCCTCGGGGAAAATCCACATCGCCACCACCATGAACACCGCCGTGACCATGACATAGGTGGAGAAGTCCGGACGGATCGGCGAGCCGCGCCAATAGGCGAGAATGGCGGCGACGATCAGAAAGACAATGGAAAGGGCGGCTTTGACGTCGTTTGGCATGGCAACCTCGCTCGCAGGCCCGCGGCGCCGCAGCGCCGCGGGGCACGCCTCAATACGCGCCGACCGGCGCGGCCGCGGCCTCGTCGGGACGGCGCGGATGGCCGCGCAGGTTCTTCTTCAGGAACCGCGTGTCGTAGCCGTTGAGCAGCGTGCCGATCAGGCCGCGGTCGAGGTCCGACGTTCCGAACAGCCAATCGGCGATCGGGAATGTCAGGTTCATGTTCGTCTCCATCATCAGCCGGGCGTTGTGATGCGCGGTGTGATGACGGCGCAACGTATTGACGAAGGGACAGTTGCGCACAAACCAGTTCTCGTCGACGTGACAGCAGAAATGCATGAACTCGTAGACGAGATACATGCCGGTGGTCACGCTCATGAACAGCCAGCCGACATTGGGCGAGAACACCAGGCCGAGGATGATCGCCATCGGCAGCGACATCAGGATGAAGACGACGAGCGCATAAGGCGGGAACACCGTGACGCGCCAGTCCCTGTGGTCGCGGAAACGCATCTCCTCGTCGGTGAAGAACTGGTGGTGGTTGAGGGTGTGCCGCTCGTAGACCGCGCGCAGGCCCTTGATGTTGACCGGACGATGCATGACGTATTTGTGCACGGCCCATTCGAACAGGTTCGTGAACAGGAACGTCAGCGGCACGGTCAGCCACTCGAGCCAGGTGACGTTGTGGATGTGCGCGACGTAGATGTAGAACGCCGCTCCGCCCATCGCGTAGATGAGCGCGATGTGGAAGTAGCCGTCGTACCAGCCCATGATTCGGGACCGGTATTCCTCACGAAATTCGATCTGCCGCTGACTGATCATTCCGCTTCTCCTTGGCCGCCGGCATCATCTGATATATCACACATCTATCACAGGCCGCCCCGCCGTTCAATCGGACGCCGACCCTTGGCCGGCGCCCTCGATGACGCGGGCGACCGCCGGGTTCCGGCGCGCCTCCTCCGGCTTGCCGGCGAAGATTATCTCACCGCGTTCAATGACATAGAGCCGGTCGGTGAAATCCGGCACGTGGTGGATGTTCGACTCGGCGATGAACACGGCATGGCCGAAGGCGCGGATATTGCTCAGCCCCTCGACGATCGAGGGCACGATGGCCGGCGACAGGCCCTCGGTCGGCTCGTCCAGCAGCAGGAGTTTCGGTCCGAGCGCGAGCGCCCGCGCAATCGACACCATCTTGCGCTCGCCGCCCGACAAGGCCTGGCCGCCGCGATCGCGGTAGCGCTCGAGCTTGGGAAATACCTTGTAGGCCTCGCCGATACGGTCCTCGGCGGGCCGCGGATTTGGGCAGGTCCAGGTCGGCATGGCGATATTCTCGGCCACCGTCAGCTCGCCGAATACCTCGCTCTCCTCCGGCGCGAAGCCAATGCCCAGCCGGGCGATCTGGAAGGGCCGTCGGCCGAGAAGGCTCAAGCCTTCGAAGGCGATGGCGCCCGACACCGGCTTGCGGAAGCCCATGATGCTGCGCAGCGTCGTGGTCTTGCCGGCGCCGTTGCGGCCGACGAAG
>DASRGB010000051.1:0-29987 GCA_035651255.1 Pseudolabrys sp. | reverse complement strand
CGCTACGATGCCGCCAAGGACGTGCTGGAGCTGCACGGCGCCGCCAAGGTGCCGCACTGGAACCGCGACAACATCGCCCGCATGCTCGGCCGCGACCCCTCGTCCGTGCACCTGTTCGAGGGCCATGTCGGCGGCGGCTTCGGCATTCGCGGCGAGCTTTATCCCGAGGACGTACTGGTCTGCGTCGCCGCGCTGCGGCTCGGCCGGCCGGTGAAGTGGATCGAGGACCGGCGCGAGCACCTGATCGCCGCCAATCATTCGAGGGAGCAGCAACATCGTGTGCGCGCCGCCGTCGATGCGGACGGGCACATCCTCGCCATCGACGACGAGTTCTTTCACGACCAGGGCGGCTATGTGCGCACACACGCGGCGACCGTGCCCGACCTTGCCGCCGCCATGCTGCCGGGGCCTTACCGTGTCCCGAGTTATCGTGCGATCGGCCATGTGCGGCTCACCAACAAGACGCCGTGCGGCACCTATCGCGCGCCCGGCCGCTACGAGTCGACCTTCGTGCGCGAGCGGCTGATCGACGCCATCGCCGCCACGACCGGCCTCGATGCGATCGAGGTGCGCCGGCGCAACCTGATCGGCAGGGGAGCGATGCCTTACGCGCTCGGCTTCGACACGCTCGGCACCGAGATCGTCTACGATTCTGGCGACTACGCGCGGCTGATGGATCGTCTCCTGGCCGCGGCCGATTGGCCGGCGATGAGGAGCGCGCTGGCGCGGCGGCGCGCCAGAGGCGAACTTGCCGGCTGCGGCTTTGCCATGTTCGTCGAGAAAAGCGGGCTCGGCCCGTTCGACAAGGTGCGCATCGAAGTCGCGCCCGACGGCGGCATCGAGGTCGTCACCGGCGTCGCTTCGATCGGCCAAGGCGTGGAGACGGCGATCGCGCAAATCGCCGCCGAAACGCTCGGCGTCGACTATACGCGCATCAAGGTCACGCACGGCCAGACCGACCGCATCGACAAGGGGCTCGGCGCCTTCGCCTCGCGCGTCACGGTGATGTGCGGCGAGGCAACCCGCATGGCGGCGGCCAGGCTGCGCGACAAGGCGCTCGCCGCCGCGGCCGAACTGATGCAGGCGCAAGGCGCAGCGCTCGCCATCGTCGACGGCGAGATTGTGCGCACCGGAAAACCCGGCCCGTCGATGCCGTTCGCGGCGCTGGCCGGCCAGCTCGGCGGCATGCGCGAAGAAGCCGAGTTCAAATCGAGCCACATGGTCTACCCCTACGGCGCCCATGTCGTGCAGTTGCGCGTCGACGTCGACACCGGCGGCATCGCCATCGAGCGCTACCTGGTGGCGTTCGATATCGGGCGCGCGGTCAACCCGATGCTGGTGGAGGGCCAGATCCTCGGCGGCGTGGCGCAGGGGCTGGGCGGCGCTTTGTACGAGGAGTTCCTCTACAGCGACACCGGCGAGCCGTTGGCGGCGACGTTCGCCGACTATCTGATGCCGACGGCGCATGAGGTGCCGGGCATCGAGGTGATGATCAGCGAGGATGCGCCCTCCCCGCTCAACGCTTACGGCTTCAAGGGCGCCGGCGAAGGCGGCATCAACCCGGTCGGCGCGGCAATCGCCTCGGCCATCGACGATGCACTGCAAAGGCCCGGCGCGGTCACGCAACTGCCGGTCACGCCGCAGCGGCTGAAGGCGCTGATGGCGACGGCTTGGCCGCCGGCATAGCCACCGACCTGACGCCAACCGGGCCCCTCTGCTAGGCTTGCGCCGGTCTCTCGGGGCGTCACCATGAACGAGACGGCGGACATCGTCGCGTCGCCCGGGCGGCGCACACTGTTTGCGGCCGGCGCGGCAATCATGCTCGGGCTCTGGGGCTGGAGCTTCGTGCCGCCGATTGAGAACTGGGGCAATCCCAACGAAGACGGCTTCTCCTACGGCCCCTTGTTCTACGCCACGATCTTCTGCCTGCCGGTCGGACTCCTCCTGCTGATCGGCGCCGTCAAGGGCCATGGACGGTGCGTCCGGCGCGCCCGCGCCGCGTTTGCCTTCGCCGCCGTCATGACTTTGATCGTGGCGTTGTTCCTGATCGTCCAGCACATCGCCAACAACAACGACGGCAAAGTGTTCGGCATCCAGATCGGACTGCGGATCGAGCGCCCGGACGCCGGCGCGCCGCGGAATTTGCCGGCCAAAGCCGGCACCGGCATTGACAATGCCGGACCCGCCGACACACCCTTGCCCGTCTAAGGGCTCGGCCAGCAACCAATGGCGTCACGCGGCGATCCCGCCGCGCAAGATGAAAGAGCCCAGTCGGGGAGGTTTCCATGTTCATCCGAACGACTTCGCTGCTGTGCGGCGCCATGCTTGGCTGCGCGCTCGCCTTGTCTTCGACGGCGGCGCTCGCCCAGAACCGCGCCTTCTCCTTCGCCTACGACCAGCCCAAGGGCAGCGGCTACGACGCCGGCGCCGACATGTTCAACAAGAAGCTGATGGAGCTGAGCAAAGGCACGCTGTCGATCAACAAATATCCGGGCGCGCAGCTCGGCACCGAAGCGCAGACCATGCAGAAGGTGCAGACCGGCGACATCGACTTTGTCTTCCTGTCGACCGCCAACGCCTCGACCGCGCAGCCGGAGTCGGGCGTGTTCTCGATCCATTTCATTTTCCAGAACGAAGCGCACGCCATCAAGGTGCTCGGCGATCCCAAGGTCATCGCCGCGATGCGCGATCTCTACGCCGCCAAGATCAAGGGCGCGCACATGCTCGGCCTGGGCTCGCAGGGCCTGCGCCACATGTACGGCAAGAAGCCGGTGCAGAAGGTCGCCGATCTCAAGGGCGTCAAGATGCGCGTGCAGGCGACCGTGACCGAGGACAATACCTTCCCGGCCTATGGCGCGCAGGTCGTGCACATGGCGTTCGGCGAGGTCTACACGGCGCTGCAAACCGGCGTCGTCGACATGGCCGAGAACGGCATCAACAACTACCTGATCAACAAGCACTACGAGCCGGCGCCGGTGCTGTCGCTCACCGAGCATGAGGCCAACAACGCGGCGCTGTTCATCAGCGACAAGGCCTGGTCGAGCCTCACCGACGAGCAGAAGAAGTGGGTGCAGGCCGCCGCCGACGAAGTCAGCCGCAACGAGCCGAAGGTGGCCTTCGACCTGGAGCACGAGGCGCTGGGCAAGCTGCAGAAGATGGGCGTCAAGGTGGTCAAGGACGTCGACAAGAGCGGCTTCATGCAGATCAGCAAGCCGATCCAGGACAAGCTCGCCGGCGACCTCGGCCCCAATGCCGTGAAGGTGCTGGCGCTGGTGCGCGAGGTCAAATAAGGCGCGCGGCCGCGGGGGGTCGCACGCAATCCCCGCGGCCCTCCGTCCACCGTCCGGAACATCGCGATGACGCGGTTTGACTCTTTGGTATTGCGGGACCAGCGCCATCTCAAATGGCGCGTGCTCGACCCGCTGGAGAACCTGCTGATGGTGCTGTGCGGCGTCGCCATCACCGGCTTCAGTATCGTCGTGCTGGCCGACATCCTCACCCGCGCCATGGGCCATCCGCTGGTCTGGGCGCAGGAAATGATGATGAGCCTCTTCATCTACGGCATTTTCGCCGGCGTCGCCGCGGCGACGCGGCGCAACGACCACCTCTATCTGGCGGTGCTCGCCGAATCGCTGTCCGGCAACAAGCGGCTGTTCTTCGAGATATTCAACCGCGGCGTGGTGCTGGCGGTGGCGATTTGCATGATCTATTTCGGCTACCTGAATTACCTCGACGGCTTCAAAAGCCTGCGCATGCCGTCGATGACGCCGATGGCGACGCTCTACGTGGCGATCCCGATCTGCGGTGTGCTGGTCGCGCTGTTCACCATCGAGCAGATGGTCAACGGCTGGCACCACGGCTTCGCCGAGCCGAAGGGCGTGCACCACCACGAAAGCCTCGGAGGCGAGGCGCTGTGACCGGCAACGGCGTGCTCATCGCCCTGATGGGCTTTCTGTTCCTGTTTCTCGGCTACATGGGGGTGCCCGTCGCCTTCGCGCTGATCGCGTCGGTCCTGGTGGTGACGGTGTTCACCCCGGTCAGCGAAGCCTCGATGATCGCCCAGATCTTCAACGGCATGGACGTCGAGGCGCTGCTGGCGGTGCCGTTCTTCCTGCTGGTCGGCGACCTGATGACCTCGGCCAACGTGACCCAGCGCATGATCACGCTGTCGCAGACCATGGTCGGCCATTTCCGCGGCGGCCTGGCGCAAGTGGTGACCCTGTTCAGCATGTTCTTCGCCGGCATTTCCGGCTCGTCGGCGGCCGATGTCGCGGTGCTGACCCGCACACTGGCACCGGAAATGAACCGCGAAGGCTATGACCGCGGCTTCACCGCGGCGCTGATCGCCTCGGCCGCGACCATGGCGAACCTGATCCCGCCGAGCATCATGGCGGTGGTCTACGGCGCGACCGGCAACGTCTCGATCGGCGGGCTGTTCCTGGCGGGCGTCGTCCCCGGCGTGCTGGTCGGCATCGGGCTGATGATCTACAGCCACTTTTTCGGTCCGGTCGGCGTCAAGCGCAAGCGCGCGACGTTCGGTCAATTTTCGACGGCGATCAAGGAATCCGCGATCCCGCTGATGATCCCGATCATCATCATGGGCGGCATTCTCACCGGGCAGTTCACGCCGACCGAGGCCGGCATCATCGCCGTCGCCTACATCGTGTTTGTCGCCATTCCCATCCTGAATTTCCGCCATCTGCGCAAGCTGCCGCGCGACATGGCGCTGACGGGGCTGCTCTATTCGATTCCGCTCATCACCATCGGCGCGGCGTCGGCCTTCGGCTGGATGCTCGCTTACCTGCGCGGCCCCGCGGTGGTGTCGGAATGGATCGCCAACGCCGCCGGCAACGACCCGTTCAGGATCATGCTGCTGCTGGTGGGGCTGTTCGTCATCGTCGGCGACTTCATCGACGCGGTGCCGGCGATCATCATTTTCATGCCGCTGATCATGGACCTCACCAAGAACGCCGACATCAACCCGGTGCACATGGGCGTCGTCATCATCACGACGCTGGCCTTCGGCCTGATCACGCCGCCTTACGGGCTCTGCCTGCTGATGGCCGCCAAGTTCGTCGGCATCAAGTTCTCGCGCGCCATGCTCGCCTCGCTGCCGATCTACGTGGTGTTCTTCGCAGCGATTGCCTTCACCATCTTCTTCCCCGACGTCGTACTGTGGCTGCCGAAGAAGCTCCTGCCGCAGTCGGTCGGCTGCTTCCCCAACCCCAACGGCACCGGCTACATCTGCCCGTAGGATCAGGGCTCGAAGTGCGGCCGGAAGCCGCTCTGCGCCTTCTCGACCCGGCCGGCGAACGGCAGCCCGACATGGCCCGGGAACACCAGCGCGCCCGACGCCGCGCAATAGTCGAGCACCTTGCGCCGCGACACCCTGGCCTGCGCGGCATCGGAGTTCTTGGGGAAATTCCAGTCCGGGTAATAGACCTGGAGCAGGTGGTGCCAGATATCGCCGATGAAGGCGGCCTTCTCGCCCTTGCTGTCGAGCTTGAAGAAGACGTGGCCGGGCGAGTGGCCGGGCGCCGAATCGATCTCGATGAAATCGTTGAGCCGGTACGGCCCGGCGCCGGCGCTGACCAGATCGGCCTTGCCGTATTCCAGGATCGGCACCACGCATTCGCGGAAGGTGCCGAGCTCGGCCGGGCCCTCCTTCGGATCGGCATCGATCTTGGAGAAATACTCGACGTCGGGCTTGGAGAACACGTAGCGCGCATTGGGGAAGGTCGGCACCCATTTGCCGTCCTTCTGCCGCGTGTTCCAGCCGACGTGGTCGTGGTGCAGATGGGTGCACATCACGAGGTCGACGTCCTCGGGCCTGGCGCCGGCGGCGGCGAGGCGCTCGAGATAGGGCTCGTTGAGCATGTGCCAGAACGGCCGGCCGGGCTTGTTCTTCTGATTGCCGCAGCAGCTGTCGATGAGGATGGTCTTGCCGCCGACCTTGAGCAGCCAGCTGTGCACCGCAAGCCTGATCTTGCCGGTCTCGGCCTCGTAGTGATGCGGCGCCAGCCAATGCCTGTGCTCGGCCATGTGGGCGTCGGTGAATTCCGGGAAGATGTCGCGCAGCGGGTAGCTCGGCAGATTGGTCTCCTCGACCCGCGTGATGGTGGCTTCGCCAACTGTGAACACCGGCATGTGCTGTCCGTCCCTCAAAACGCGTTTATCCTAGCTTCTTGAGAAGCCGCGTCACCTGCCGTTGTTCCTCCGGCGTCAGCGGCTTGAGCGTGGCGGCGGTGATCGCGGCCGCCACCTTGATGGCCGAGGCGGTGACGTCCTGGCCGCGCCCGGTCAGGGCGACGGCGCGGCGGCGGCGGTCCTTCGGATCGTTGAGCGCGGTGACGAAGCCGCGCGCGCTCAGCCGGTCGACCACGCCTTTGATGGTCGCGGCATCGAGGTAGATCAGCCGGCCGAGCTGGTTCTGCGAGCACGGTCCGACTTCGTGAAGCTTGGCAAGCGCCGCGAACTGCGTCTGTGTCAGATCCTCGATCATGCGCGCCATGAAGATGGCGGTGTGCCGCTGCATGGCGACGCGCATCAGGAAGCCGACCTGATCGTCGAGCACGTAGCGCGACGGCTCCTCGGGCGCGGCCATCGATTTCGGCTTGTCGCGTCGCATGGCTCTTCACCCGCGCCGGCGGCGGCGCCCGTCACCAAATCAAATAATGACGAGGATCGCGGCGCGGCGAAAGCCCCATCGGTCAGCCGCGCGGCCGGTCGCGGAAGCGATCCATCAGCGGCTTGTCCTGGCCGCCGTCGATTTCGATCATGGTGCCGTTGACCATGGTCATCAGCGGCGACGCCAGCATGACGACCAGGTTGGCGACCTCCTCGACTTCGGCGATGCGGCCCATCGGGATCGAGGCCGGCGCCAGTCGGTCGGCCTCCTCGTAGGAAATCTTCATGTCGCGCGACATCGCCTTGACGAGGCCGGCCCAGCGCTCGGTGCGCACCGGGCCGGGATTGACCGCGACGAAGCTGATGCCGTCCTTGCCGTATTGGCCGGCGAGCGACAGCGTCAGGTTCTGCCCCGCGGCGTTGGCGGCGCCCGGGCAGATCTCCCAGTAGGACGGTTTGACGCCGTCATTGCCGATCAAGTTGACGACGCGGCCGCCGCCTTGCGCGCGCATGATGGGCAGCACGTAGCGCAGGCAGCGCACATAGCCCATGAACTTGAGCTGCAGCCCCTTCTCCCAGTCGTCTTCGGAGAGGTGCTCGATGACGCCGCCGGCGGCGGAGCCGGCATTGTTGACCATGATGTCGACGCGCCCCAGCGCCTTGTGGCCCTGTTCGATGAAGGTCCTGGCGTCCTTGTCCTGCCGCAGGTCGGCGGGGATGGCGACGATCTTGCGCCCGGTTTCCTTGGCGATGGCGGCGGCGGCGGCCTCCAGCGGTTCCTTGCGCCGCGCGCAGATGGCGACGTCGACGCCCTCGCGCGCCAGCCCGAGCGCGATGCCGCGGCCGATGCCTTCCGATCCGCCGGTGACCAGCGCCGTCCTGCCCTTGAGCTTGAGGTCCATCGCATTTTCTCCCTGGATTAGGTTCTTGGCCGATGCGCCAGCCAGCGGCCCGCCTCGGCGGACGCGAACAGCCCGGCGAGCGCCGTGTTGAATTGCGCCGGCTCTTCCGACGGCACGTTGTGGCCGGAGCGCGGGATCACCAGAAGCCCGGCGGTCGGCACCGTGCGCTTCAGGAACACGCTGCCGTCGATGCAGGGCTCATCCTCGTCGCCCACGATCACCAGCAGCGGCACGGAAAATGTCTTCAGCGCCGCCGCCATTTCCCACAGCGTCGGCCGCTTGAGCTGGAGGTTGAACATGGTCTGGGCGTGGCCCTCGGCCGAATGCTCCGCCAGCATGGCCGCGAACTCGGCATGGCCGCGCGGATCCTTGTATTTCTGCGGATGGCGCATCGGCGCATCGGCGTATTTCGCCGCCGCCGCGGCGATGCCCTCCTCGGCGAACATCTTGCCGGTTTCGGCGGCGAGCGCCTTCATCGCCTCGCGCTGCTTGGCATCGGGCGTCGAGCCCCAGCCGCAGCCCGCCGCCACCACCGAGAGGCAGCGCTGCGGCGCCTTGATGCCGACGTGCAGCGCGGTATAGGCGCCCATCGAATGGCCGACGACATGGGCCTTGTCGATGCTCAGCGCATCCATCAGCGCAAGCACGTCGTCGCGCGCGATGTCCTGGCCGTAGCGCGAGGCTTCTTTCGGCACGTCGGACGGCGGATAGCCGCGCTGGCTGTAGGTGATGCAGCGATGCAGACGGGAAAAATGGCGCACCTGCCACTCCCAGCTGCGCCAGTCACCGGCATATTCATGCACGAAGACGATGGGCGTGCCTTGGCCGGCCTCCTCGTAATAAAGCCGCGTGCCGTCTTGTGCGGTGATGTGCGGCATGGCCGGCCTCCCGTCTGGGCGATTATTGGCACGCCAATGAAAGCCGAGTAAAGCCGCGTCTAAATCACGGCGCGCAGCGCGAGATGGGCGCCGAGCAGCATCAGGCCGGCGAAGAAGAAGACGCGGAAGCGCTCGGGCTTCACCCGCGCGCGCACGAGCTGGCCAAGTCCCATGCCGGCGAGCGCCGCGGCGAGGGAAACCGCCGAAAGGCCCATGTGCGAGAGCCGCAACACGCCGCTGTCCATCAGCGCAAGGCCAAGCGCGATCGTCGAAACCGTGAAGGACATGCCGAGCGCCTGCACCAGATCGTCCTTTTCCAGGCCGATCGCCTCGACATAAGCGACCGCCGGCAAGGTGAAGATGCCGGTTGCGCCGGTGACGATCCCGGTGGCGATGCCGACCGGCGGCGCCAGCCAGGCCTCGCCGCCCGCCGGCACCGAGAAGCGGACCTTGCTCAACCCGAGCGCGGCATAAAGCACCAGCGCCATGCCGAGCGCGCCGCTGGCGATGGCGCTGTTGGCGCCGGCGATGATGCCGGCGCCGGCCCAGGTGCCCAGGCAGATACCGGCGAGCATGGGCCAGAGCCGCCGCGACAGACGGCGCAGGCCCGGTCCCGCGACCGCCTGCCAGACATTGGTGACGAGCGACGGCACGACCAGAAGCGCCGCCGCCTGCGCCGGCGCCATCAGCAAGCCGAGCAGCCCGATCGCGACCGTCGGCAGACCGAGGCCGATCACGCCTTTGACAAAGCCGGCGAGCAGAAAGACGCCAAAGATTTCGGCAACGGCCGGAAGCGAGTCCATGACGGGCCCGGGTTGTGCGCGCCCAAACCTGGGCGAGCGGGCGCACGCAGACAATGCGGCAGACAGCGAGCCTGGCTTGCATTTTCACGAAGGCAAAATGCGCTTCGTTGCCGCCCGCCGCCGATCAGTGCCATACTTTGCATTGTTCCGGGTGCAGGAAAACCAGAGGGGGAGAGCAGATGTCCAACTTGTCTCGGCGCGGTTTCGCCTTTGCCGCAGCGCTGGCCTTGGCGCTTGCCGCATTTTGTTCAGGCCCGGCCCAGGCGCAGCAGAAGCCGGTCATCAAGGTCTCCAGCCTGACGCTGCCGGTGTTCAATCCGCTGGTGTGGAACATTATGAAGGCCAAGGGCTTCGACGCCAAACACGGCTTCGAGCTCGACGCCAAGGCCTATCCCTCGATCTCGGCCTTCTATGCCGCCTTCGCCACCGGCGAGACCGACGTGCTGATCGGCGGCCCCACCATCCTGCAGAAGCTCTACCAGGAAGGCGTGCCGGTGCGCATCGTCGGCACCGGCTTCACCCTCGCCGACCTCGTCATCTTCGCCAGCGACCCGGCGATCAAGTCGCTCGCCGACCTCAAGGGCAAGCAACTCGCCATCGACATGGGCGGCTCGCAATTCCAGGTCACCAAAATCTACGCCAATGCCAAGGGCATCGACCTCGGCAAGGACGTCATCGTCGTCAACGCCAATTTTGCCGTGGCGCGGGCGCAGCTCGAAGCCGGCCGCGTCGACGCCGCGCTGGTCATCGAGCCGCTCGCCAGCATCACCGCCAAGGCGCATCCCGACTGGCACGTCATCTTCAACGGCGCCCAGGGCTGGAAGGAGATCACCGGCACCGACGGCTGGGAGATCGTGACCGCGATGCGCGCCGACGCCATCGCCAAGAATCCCAAGGCGCCGGAAATGCTGCTGGCGGCGCTCAAGGACACCGCCGACGTGATGATGAAGCAGACCGCCGAGGGCGACAAAATCGCCAATGACACGCTCAAGCTGCCGCCGGGCATTTTGACCGCCGCGGTCGAGAGCAAGCGCCTGCAGATGATCATCCAGCCGGCCTGGGAGCCCGCCACCCGCAAGTCGATCACCGACATGATGGAGCGGGCGGTCAAGGCCGGCTTCTATCAGGCCATGCCGGACAGCAAGATCATCTACGCGCCGTAGCGAAAGCTTGTCATGGCCGGGCTTGTCCCGGCCATCTCGATCAGGGGCGCAATCGCCTGCCGAAGCGGGATCGCCGGGACAAGCCCGGTGATGACAAACCTGGAAACCGACGATGACTTCGACTGAGGAGCAGCGCGGCGCGGTCATTGACCTGAATTTTCCGCGGCAGACCCTCGTCTCGCTTCTCGTCTTCGCCGTCTGCTGGGAGGCGCTGTCGCACGCAGCACCCTATTTCGGCATCCCGCCTTTCGCCATCCCGAGCTTCGTCAAGATCGCGCAGGCCATCGCGCACATCACGCCGGTCGACATCGCCGTGACGCTGGCGCGCGTGATCGGCGCGCTGATCGCGTCTTTCGTGCTCGGCGTGTCGCTGGCAATGGCCATGTACCGCTCGGCAACGCTCGACAACTATCTGCATCCGATGATCCGCATCCTGATGGCGGTGCCGGTGGTGTCGTGGATCCTGTTTGCCGTGCTGTGGTTTCCCGGCGTCGAATTCCGCATCGGCTTCGTGCTGGTGGTGGTGTGCGGTCCGGTGTTCCTGGTCGATACGCTCGACGCCATGCGCGGCGTGCCGCGCGAACTGCGCCAGATGATGCAGTCGTTCCGGCCGACCACCTTGCAATATTTCCGCAAGCTGATCCTGCCGGCGATCGTGCCGACCATCTTCACCAGCTGGAAAGTCAACATCAGCCTGGCGATCCGCGTCGTCACCATCGCCGAGCTGGTCGGCGCGGTGACCGGCATCGGCCACCAGCTGTCGGTGGCGCAGGAATTGTTCTCGGTGTCCGACGTGTTCGCCTGGACCATCGTGCTGGTGGCGCTGTTGTTCCTGCTCGAGGCGCTGGTCGCGCGCGTCGAAGCGCGGCTGTTGCGGTGGCGGACATGAGCGCTTGCCGCACTCTCTTTCTTACCCTCCCCCTTGTGGGGAGGGCCGACGCACGAAGTGCGTCGGGGTGGGGGTCTTCATAAAAATGCGTCCAGCCCCACCCCCAACTCCTCCCCACAAGGGGAAGGGGAGCAGCGGCGGGCCGCCGCCGATCGAAGCGCGCGGGTTACGCAAGGTGTTCCGCCAGGCGACGTCCGGGCAGGCAGTGGTCGCCATCGACCGGCTCGATCTCGACATTGCGCCGCGCGAGGTGGTGGCGATCGTCGGCCAGACCGGCTGCGGCAAATCCACCTTCTTCGATCTGATGATCGGGCTGGAAGCGCCGAGCGAGGGCACGCTCACCATCGGCGGCAGGAGCCCGCACGGCAACTTCGATTTCTTCCGCGGCCGCATCGCCACCGTGTTCCAGCAGGACCGCCTGCTGCCGTGGCGCTCCGCGCTCGACAATGCAAGGCTGCCGCTCGAGCTCATCGGCCTGCCGGAGGACCAGCAGCGCGAGCGCGCGCTCGCCTGGCTCAACCGGCTCGGCCTTGGCAATTTCACCAATGCCTATCCGCATGAATTGTCCGGCGGCATGCGCCAGCGCGTCGCTATCGCCCGCGCCTTCGCCGTCGAGCCGGACATCCTGCTGGCCGACGAGGCCTTCGGCCATCTCGACGAGGTCACGGCGGCGGAGCTGCGCGAGACCTTCCTCAAGCTGGCGCGCGAATGCGGCTCGACCGCCATCCTGATTACGCACCAGCTCGAAGAGGCCATCGGCGTCGGCGACCGCATCGTGGTGTTCGGCAAGTCGGCAAAACTGCTCGCCGACATTCACGTCAAGACCTGGCCGAAGTCAAAATACGGCGTGTTGCGCGAGGCCATCCAGGCGACGCTGCAGAGCAACAGGCCCGATCCGCGCCTGCACGATCCGCGGCCGGCGGTCGGCAAGAACAAGCCCAGGAAAGGCGCGCGGCTTTCGAAATAATTTGTGGAGTGCCGAGCGCCCGCGTCAGGTAATATAACAAGGGGCGGGCGGAGCGGAGGACGAGAGGGAGGATAACATGCGTGCATTGCCGGCAGCGGTCGCTGCACTGATGCTGCTGAGCGCGGGCGCCGCCGCGCAGGACGCCTATCCGGCGAGGCCGATCAAGATCATCGTCTCGGTGCCGGCCGGCGGCGGCGTCGACACCGTGACGCGCATCATCGCCGACGGGCTGCACCGCAAGCTCGGCCAGCCGGTGGTGGTGGAGAACCACGCCGGCGCCGGCGGCAATATCGGCGCCGAATTCGTGTTCAAATCGCCGCCCGACGGCTACACGCTGCTCGCCTCGCAACCCTCGCCGATCACGGTCAACCCCCTGCTCTACAAGAACATCGCCTTCGACCCGGCCAAGTTCGAGCCGGTCGCGATCATGACCAAGATCGCCAATGTGCTGCTGGTGCGCCCGGATTTCCCGGCCAAGGACGCCAAGGAGTTCATCGCCTACGTCAAAGCCAATCCCGGCAAGGTCAACTACGCCTCGCAGGGCATCGGCACGACGTCGCATCTGACGGCGGCGCTGTTCGAGAAGGTCACCGACACCAAGCTCGTGCACGTGCCCTACAAGGGCACGGCGCCGGCGCTCAACGACATCATCGCCAGCCATGTCGACATGATCTTCATGGAGCTCGCCTCCGCCATGCGGCTGCACCAGGGCGGCAAGGCGCGCATCCTGGCGGTGGCGACCCGGGAACGGATCGCGACGCTCAAGGACATCCCGACCTTTGCCGAAGTCGGCGTGAAAAACTTCGAATCGGGGACCTGGAACGCCATCAGCGCGCCGCCCGGCACGCCCAAGGCCATCGTCGACAAGCTCAACAAGGCGATCGGCGAGGTGCTGCAGGAGCCCGAGGTCAAGTCGCACTTCAACAACCTCAACCTCGAAGCCGGCGGCGGCACCCCGGCTGAGGCGGCCGCTTTCATCAAGCAGGAGACGCTGACCTGGGGCAATGTCATCAAGGAGGCGCATGTCCCGATGCACTGAGTCTTGGTCAACTCGTTGCACCTGAAACGAAATTCTTAAAGATAGTATCTTTACTATTATAAAAGCCGCGCCATACTGCCGCTCCCAATCACGGGCGCGAGCCATCACGCGAACCATGACGCGAGCCTTGCGGCAGCCGGTGCAGATGAGCGGCGACCTGACGGCGCGGATCATGTTCGCCGGCCGCGCCTCCTCGCTGTCGGCGCGGATCGTCGGCCATGTGCGCGACGAGCTGTTCGCCAAGCGGCTCAAGCCCGGCGACTTCCTCGGCACCGAGAAGGATCTGGCGGCCCGTTTCGGCAGCAGCCGCATCGTCGCGCGCGACGCCCTGCGCACGCTGGAGGCGCTCGGCATCGTCGAGATCCGCATGGGCAAGGGCGGCGGCGCCCGCATCGCGCAGGGCAATCCGCGGCTGTTCGCCGAGGCGCTCGCCGTGCAGCTCGACCTCACCGGCGTCTCCGCCGCCGAGATCATGGATGCGCAGCGCGCCATCGAGACGCTCGGCGCCGAGCTCGCCGCCGAGAACGCCACCGCCGCCGACGTCGCCAGACTGCGCGGGCTGCTTGCCGAAGCGCAGGCCGCCATCGACGACCTCGACCTGTTCACCCGGCTGTCGCGCGATTTCCATCTCGCCGTCGCCGAGGCCTCGCATAACCGCGTGCTGGTGGTGCAGCTCATTTCGCTCGAGCACGTCTCCTGGCCGCGCCGCAACGTCACCGCCACGGCCAAGCTCGCGCAGCACATCCTGGAGATTCACAGCAAGCTTGCCGACCTCATCGAGTTGCGCGACGCCGCCGCGGCGCGCGCGCTGATGGACGACCACGTCAAGATGATCCGCGCCCGGCGCGTCGCCGAGCACAGCCACGACGATCAATCCTGCTGCTGACAGTTCAAAAGGGAGAGAAACATGGCGAAATTCATCATCGAACCGCACTTCCGGCTGCAAGAGTGGATTGCCCACGACAAGGGTTATTTCAAGGACGAAGGGCTCGACTATGAATTCCGCGAGCTGATCAAGTCGAGCGACGGCAAGCACCACGACAAGGGCGACAAGGTCGGCGCCATGCAATCCTTCGAGGCCGGCCGCAAGGCCGACGTCTCCTGCGCCTGCCACTGGACCGTCAACGTCGCGGCGGCCAAGGGCCACGGCCGCATGGCCAACGAGGTCTATTCGGTGTCGCCGGCCGGCATCTTCGTGCAGCCCGATTCCAAGATCAAAACGCCGGAGGACCTTGCCGGCGTGCCGATCTCGGTCGGCTACCAGTCCGGCAGCCACTACGCCACCATCCAGTCGCTCGAGCAATTCATCCCGCAGGACAAGATGAACCTCGTCTACTCCGACGGCATGCTGTTTGCGCGCATGGACAAGCTGATCGAGGGCAAGGCGCCGGCCGTCCACCTGTTCAGCGGGCCCTATTATTTCGCCGAGCAGCTCGGCTTCCGGAAGATCCTCGACGCCACCTTCATGATCGGCATGATGATCCACGGCAATCCGGACCCGGAAGACCTGCGCAAGTTCTTCCGCGCGCTCAGGCGGGCGCAGCGCGACCTCGACCTGCGCCCGGACCTCTACACGCACTACTACACGAAGGAATTTCCCGAGCGCTATCACGCCCGCATGGACACCCGCCGCTGGGGGCCTGGCGAGCGCCTGGTGTTCGAGCCCTATACCCAGGAGGTCTACCAGGAAGCCCGCAACTGGATCGCCGCGCACGGCATCTACCCCGACGGCAATCTGGGGGCTCAGCGCTACGAGGAGGCCACCGTCTCCGTCATGTGACGGATTGGTTTGGCGCCCAATCAATAGCCAAAGAGGCGGGGAAAACGGCATTATCCCCGCTTGCGGACCGGTGGGCAGAATCTCGCGCCGCGTGGGCTTTAAGCCTCGCGGCGCTTTTCTTTGCCGACGAGCTAAGGCATTCTACCGGCATGCAATAACAGCAGTGATCCAGGGAGGATGAGAATGAAGCGCTTCATCATCGCAGGCGCAGCCCTGCTCGCCGCCGGCCTGTCCGGCGGCACCGCCGGCGCGCAGGATACCGTCAAGGTCGGGATGCTGATCTCGCTGTCCGGCCAATTCGCGGACACCGGCGCCCAGATCCTGAACGGCGCCAAGCTGTACATCAAGCAGCACGGCGACACCGTCGCCGGCAAGAAGATCGAGCTCATCGTCAAGGACAATGGCGGCATCAATCCGCCGGTGGCCAAGCGGCTCGCCCAGGAACTGGTGACCCGCGATAACGTCGACATCATCGCCGGCTTCGACCTGACGCCGAACGCGCTGGCGGCCGCCGACGTATCCGCCGAGGCCAAGAAGTTCATGGTCGACATGAACGCCGCGACCGCGGTCGTCATCACCAAGTCGCCCTATATGGTGCGCACGTCGATGACGATCCCGCAGCTCAACCAGACGCTGGGCACCTGGGCCGAAAAGAACGGCGTCAAGAAGGCCTACACCATGGTCGCCGACTTCGGCCCCGGCATCGACGCCGAAGGCGCCTTCACCAAGGGCTTCACCGCCGCCGGCGGCCAGGTGGCCGGTTCGGTGCGCATGGCGGTCGCCAACCCGGACTTCTCGGCCTACGTGTCGCGCGCCAAGGACCTCAATCCGGAGGGCATCTTCGTCATGATCCCGGGCGGCGCCATGCCCGGCGCCTTCGGCAAGGCGCTCGCCGAACGCGGCATCGACCCCAACAAGACCAAGGTCATGGGCCAGATGGAGATCACCGACGAGCACGCCCTGGCCAGCATGGGCGACGTCGCCATCGGCATGATCACCGTCGCGCACTACGACTACAACCTCAAGAACAAGACCAACCAAGACTTCGTCAAGGCATACAACGCCGAGTACAAGCGCAACCCCGACTTCTTCTCGGTCGGCGGCTACGACGGCATGCACGTGATTTACGAAGCGCTGAAGAAGACCAAGGGCAAGACCGACGGCGACTCGCTGATCGCCGCCGCCAAGGGCCTGAAATGGGACAGCCCGCGCGGCCCGATGTCGATCGACCCGGAAACCCGCGACGTCATCCAGACCGTCTACATCCGCAAGGTCCAGAAGGTGGATGGCAAGCTGGTCAACGTCGAGATTGCCAAGTTCGACAACGTCAAGAGCCCGAAATAACGGGCGCAGCGCGCAAGGCTTCGATCGGCAGGGCGGGCCGGACCGGGGACGATCCTCGTTCTGGCCCGCCGTCGCTTGTTCCGTTAGGTTTGTGAGCGCTCCATAGGGGCCTTCGGCCATGCTTCCCCCCGTTGTCGGCGTCCTGTTCGACGGCTTCGCCTACGGCATGCTGCTGTTCCTGCTGTCGGTCGGGCAGTCGGTGACGCTCGGCATGATGAATTTCATCAACCTCGCGCACTGCGCCTTCGCCATGCTCGGCGGCTATGTCGCCGTGATCCTGGTCAACGATTTCGGCTGGCCGTTCTTCGCCGTGCTGCCGGTCGCGTTCGCCGCCGCGGCCGTCGTCAGCATCGGCTTCGAGCGCGCGCTTTACCGGCCGCTGTACAAGGCCACCGACCTCGACCAGGTGCTGCTGACCATCGGCATTACCTTCATGTCGGTCGCGGTCGCCGCCTATGTCTTCACCACCGCGCAGCAGCCGATCCAGCTGCCGTCCTATCTGCGGCAGTCGATCGAGGTGCTGGGCCTGCGGCTCGCCGTCTACCGCCTGATCCTGATCGCGATGTCGCTGGTCATCACCGGCGTTCTGGTCGCCGCGCTCGAATACACGCGCTTCGGCGCCCAGGTGCGCGCTTCGGTCGACAACGCGCGCATGGCGCGCGGGCTCGGCATCGACGTCGACCGCACCTTCGCCATCACCTTCGCGCTCGGCTCGGGGCTCGCCGGCCTCGGCGGCGCGCTGGCGATCGAAATCGTCGGCCTCGATCCCTCCTTCGCCTTCACGTATCTGGTGTACGTGCTGATCGTCGTCTCGGTCGGCGGCCTCGGCTCCATCCGCGGCTCATTCGCGGCCGCCGCCGTGCTCGGCATCAGCGACATCGCCGGCAAATACTACGTGCCGCAGGTCGGCGCCTTCCTGATCTATCTGGTGATGATCAGCCTGCTGATGTGGCGGCCGACCGGCCTGTTCGGGAGACGCTAGCCATGGCCGTCGCCGACACCGCGCAGAGCCCCCGGGTTTACCTGCGGCATCTGAGCCGCTGGCGCGGCATCGAGATCGCCTTCTGGCTGGCGACATTGGTGCCGTTCATCCTGCTGCCGAACTATCTCTCGCTCGCCAGTCAGATCGCCATCACGGCGCTGTTTGCGCTGTCGCTCGATCTCATTCTCGGCTATGCCGGCATCGTCTCGCTCGGCCACGCGGCGTTTTTCGGCATCGGCGCCTACACCGCGGGCCTGATCTCGGCAAAATTGGGCTGGGGCGAGCCGCTCACCGGGCTCCTCGCCGCGGCGTTGATCGCCGGCCTCGCCGGCTACGCCACCAGTTTCATCATCGCGCGCTTCCGCCATCTCGCGCTGATCATGCTGACGCTCGGCTTCGGTCTGTTGCTGGCGGAGCTTGCCAATAGCGCGGGTTGGCTGACCGGCGGCGTCGACGGCCTGCAGGGCATCCGCATGTGGCCGCTGCTCGGCGTCTTCAAGTTCGACCTTTACGGCTACACCGCCTATTCCTACGGTCTGGCCGTGTTGTTCGTGGTCTTCCTCGGCGCGCGGCGGCTGATCCATTCGCCGTTCGGGCTGGCGCTGCGCGGCATCCGCGAGAACTGGCTGCGCATGCCGGCCATCGGCGCCGACAGCCGCGCGCATATCCGCACCATCTATACCATCGCTGCGGCAATCGCCGGCGTCGCCGGCGCGCTGCTGGCGCAGACCACCGAGACGGTGTCGCTCGATTCGCTCGGCTTCGAGCGTTCGGCCGAGGTGGTCGTGATGCTGGTGCTCGGCGGCGCCGGACGGCTCTACGGCGGCTTGATCGGCGCCGCCATCTTCATGGTGGCGCGCGACCAGTTCTCCGGCATCGCGCCGCAGTACTGGTATTTCTGGATCGGCGCGCTGCTGGTGGCGGTGGTGATGTTCCTGCCGAACGGCATCCTTGGCGGCTTGTCGAAAATCCTGGCGCGGTGGGGATACCGGTGAGCGCCATCGCCCTTTCGACGCGCGGCCTGTCCAAGAGCTTCGGCTCGCTGGTGGTGGCGCGCGATATCGAGCTCGAACTGCCGGTCGGCGCGCGCTATGCCCTGATCGGACCGAACGGCGCCGGCAAAACCACGCTGATCAACCTGATGACCGGCATGCTGGCGCCCAATGCCGGCCGGATTTTTCTCGGCGAGGAGGACATCACCGCGCTCGAGCCGCAGGACCGGGTGCGGCGCGGCCTTGCCCGCACTTTCCAGATCAACACGCTGTTCGCCGGCCTCAACGCGCTCGAGGCCGTGACGCTCGCCGTCTGCGAACGGCGCGGCATCTCCGGCGAATTCTGGCGCAACGTCGCCGCGCACGGCGAAGCCGTCGACGAAGCCTACGACATCCTGGTCAAGCTCAGGCTCGGCGATTCATGCTATCAGCCGACGCGCGAGCTGCCCTACGGCCGCCAACGGCTGCTCGAGATCGCGCTCGCCCTCGCCACCCGTCCGCGCGTGCTGCTGCTCGACGAGCCGGCGGCCGGCGTACCGCACGAGGAGAGCGGCGAAATTTTCGAGGTGGTCGCCGGATTGTCCAACAACTTGACGCTGCTGTTCATCGAGCACGACATGCACGTCGTCTTCCGCTTTGCCACCCACATCATCGTGCTGGTCGGCGGCGGCGTATTCACGCAAGGGTCGCCCAAGGAGATCGCCGCCGACCCGGGCGTGCGCGAAGTCTATCTCGGGACCCGCAAGCATGGCTGAGGCGCTCATCAAGCTCGACAAGGTGACCGCCGGCTACGGCGACGCGGTGGTGCTGCACGACGTCTCGCTGGAATTGCCCGAGCACGGCAGCCTCGCCGTGCTCGGCCGCAACGGCGTCGGCAAATCGACGCTCCTGCTGACGATCATGGGTTACACGCAATTGCGCGGCGGCCGCATCGGCTGGCGCGGCGAGGACATTTCGCGCCTGGCGCCGCACCGCCGCGCCGCGGGCGGCATCGGCTGGGTGGCGCAGGAGCGGGAGATTTTTCCCTCGCTCAGCGTGGAAGAGAACCTCACCGTCGCCGCCCGCCGCGGCGCCTGGGATCTGCAAGGCGTCTACAAGCTGTTTCCGCGCCTGAACGAGCGCCGCAACAATCGCGGCAACCAGCTCTCCGGCGGCGAGCAGCAGATGCTGGCGATCGCGCGCGCGCTGATGACCAATCCGGCGCTGGTGCTGCTGGACGAGCCGTTCGAGGGACTGGCGCCGGTGATCGTCGAGGAGCTGATCGGCGCCATCAAGCAGATGCTGTCCGGCCGCAGCATCGCCATCGTCCTGGTCGAGCAACACACCGAAATCGCGCTGGAATTGACCCGCGACGCGATCGTGCTGGAGCGCGGCGCGGTTGTGCACCGGGCGGCCTCGCCGGCGCTTGCCAAGGACCTGCCGACGCTGGAGCGGCTGGTCGGGTTGCGCGTCGCCGCGACGGCATGACAGAGTAATTGCCATTGGCGCGGCCGCCAGGCCGCGAGCCCGGAATCCAGAGCAACACGGATAGGCCTTTCAAAAGGCTGTGGATTCCGGGCTCGCTCGCGGCGCTTGCGCCCCGGAATGACAAGGAAAATTGCATGCCCAACCCCATGATCCCGCGCGAGCGCGCCGATTATTCGGCGATCGTCGACCGTCCGCCGCTCAAACTGCCGGGCAACGCCCGCATCGTGTTCTGGACCATCGTCAATTACGAGGTCTGGGACATCGGCAAGCCGATGGCCCGGCAATTGCTCCCCGCGCCGACCGGCGTGCAGCTGATGCCGGATGTGGTGCACTGGGCTTTCCACGAATACGGCATGCGGGTCGGCTGCTGGCGGTTCCACGAGCTGTTCAAGAAGCTCAAGATCAAGCCGACGCTCGCCGCCAATGCGCGCATCTGCGAGGACTATCCACGCGTCGCCGAAGAGGCCAAGCGTGACGGCTGGGAATTCATGGGCCACGCCTACGAGCAGGGGCCGATCCACAAAGAGGCCGACCAGGCGGCGATGATCAATCGCACCATGGACATCCTGACGAAATTCAGCGGCAAGAAGCCGGTCGGCTGGCTCGGCCCCGGCCTGACGCAGACGCTCGAGACGCCGGAATTGCTCGCCGCGGCCGGCGTCAAATATATCGGCGACTGGGTCTATGACGACGAGCCGACCGTGATCCGCACCGCCAGGGGGCCGCTCGTCACGCTGCCCTACACCATCGAGTGCAACGACATCCCGATGATGCTGATCCAGCATCATGAGAGCGATTACCTTTTCAAACGCACCGTCGACCAGTTCGACCGGCTCTACGCCGAGAGCAAGAAGCGCGCGAAAATCTGCGCTTTGGCGATCCACCCCTACATCAGCGGCCAGCCGCATCGCATCAAATACCTCGAAGCCATCTACAAATACGTCAACAAGCACAAAGGCGTGCTGCACTGGAACGGCGCGCAGATCCTCGACTGGTATCAGTCCGTCGCCGCCAAGCAGTTGAAGGCCGCGGAGTGAATGCCGCGCCGTTGAGCCTGCTCGAGGTCAGCGGCGTCACGCTGCAGTACAAGACCGCGCGCCATCTCGTCACCGCGGCCTACAAGGTCGATTTCGAAGTCCGTCAAGCCGACCGCTATGTGATCCTCGGCCCCTCCGGCTGCGGCAAGTCGACCCTGCTCAAAGCCGTCGGCGGCTTCATGGCGCCGGTCGAGGGCACCATCCGCATGCGGGACCGCCCCGTGACGGAGCCGGGCCCGGACCGCATGATGGTGTTCCAGGAATTCGAGCAGCTGATGCCCTGGAAGACGGTCGAGCAGAACGTGCTGTTCCCGATGAAGGTGACCGGCAAGTTTCCGCGCGACGAGGTGGAGAAGCGGGCGCTGGCGGCAATCGACAAGGTGCAGCTCAGTCCGTTCCGCGACGTCTACCCGCACATGCTGTCGGGCGGCATGAAGATGCGCGTCGCCATCGCCCGCGCCATGGCGCTCGAGCCGGACATCCTGCTGATGGACGAACCGTTCGCGGCGCTCGACGCGCTGACGCGGCGGTCGATGCAGCAGGAGCTGTTGACGCTGTGGAAGCAGCTGCGCTTCAGCATGCTGTTCGTCACTCATTCCATCGAGGAGGCCATGCTCGTCGGCTCGCGCATCCTCATCCTGACGCCGCATCCGGGCCGCGTCCGCGCCGAGCTCGACACCTCGATGTTCGACTTTTCCAATATCGACTCCCCGGACTTCGGCCGCATGGCCAAGCGCATCCACGGCCTGCTGTTCGATGATCGAACCGCGGTGCCGGCATGAGCACGCCACGGCCCGAATTCGAGCGGCCGCCGATCGATGCCGGCCACATCGGCGATATCGAGCGCCCGCTGCCGCTCGGCGAACGCATTTTGCGCAACGACGCGGTGCAGCGCATCGCCATCATCCTGCTGCTGATCGCGGCCTGGGAGGCTTATGCGCGCTGGCTCGACTACGCGCTGCTGTTCCCGACCTTCACCGAAACCATCCGCGTCGCCTGGACGGATTTCGGCGAACTGTCGATGCGGATCGCCGCCACCATGCGCGCCCTGCTCATCGGCTACGCCGCCGGCCTCGCCTGCGCCGCGGTGCTGACGACGCTTGCGGTGGCAAGCGATTTCGGCGCGCGCTTTCTGTCGACACTGACCGCGATGTTCAATCCGCTCCCCGCCATCGCCCTGCTGCCGCTGGCGCTGATCTGGTTCGGGCTGGGCACGCCCTCGCTGGTCTTCGTCATCGTGCACTCGGTGCTGTGGGCCGTGGCCCTCAACACGCTGACCGGCTTCCGCGCCGTGCCGGAGACGCTGCGCATGAGTGGGCGCAATCTCGGCCTGAAAGGCGTGCGCTATGTGCTGCTGATCCTGATCCCGGCGGCGTTTCCCTCGATATTGGCCGGATTGAAGATCGGCTGGGCGTTCGCCTGGCGGACGCTGATTGCCGCCGAACTCGTGTTTGGGGCATCATCCCGCTCGGGTGGGCTGGGCTGGTATATATTCGCCGCGCGCTCGGAGCTCGACACCGCCCGGGTCTTCGCCGGGCTGCTGGCGGTGATCGTGATCGGCCTTCTGGTCGAGGCGGTGATCTTCCGGGCGATCGAGGCGCGCACGGTCAAGCTCTGGGGCATGCAGAGATAAGTCAAGAACAAGGGCGGAGGAAACCATGTTCGTCAGATCGATAACGCAGACGCTGCTCGGCATCGCCGCCGCAACTTTGCTGGCGCTGCCGGCTCAAGCGCAGGTGCCGGAAATCCGCCTCGCCCGGCAGTTCTCCATGGGCTACCTGCAGCTCAACGTCATGGAGCACCAGAACCTGATCGAGAAGCACGCCAAGGCGCTCGGCATTCCCGAAGTCAAGGTGAGCTGGCTCACCTTCAACGGCCCCGCCGCGGTCAACGAGGCGCTGATCTCCGGCAATATCGATATCGCCTCGGGCGGCGTGCCGGGCCTCCTGGTGCTGTGGTCGCGCACCAAGGGAACGCCGCAGGAGGTGCGCGGCATCTCGGCGCTGTCCTCGCAGCCCTTCCTGCTCAACAGCCGCAACCCGAACGTCAAGACCATCAAGGATTTCAAGGACAGCGACCGCATCGCCGTGCCGGCGGTCAAAGTCTCGGTGCAGGCGATCACGCTGCAGATGGCGGCGGCCAAGGTCTTCGGCGACAAGGAATTCAGCAAGCTCGACTCGCAGACCGTATCGATGTCGCCGCCGGACGCCACCGTCGCGCTGATGAAGGGCGGCTCGGAGGTCACCGCGGCGTTCAGCGTACCGCCGTTTCAGTATCAGCAGCTCGAAAGCCCCGACATTCACACGGTGCTCAATTCCTTCGACGTCATGGGCGGCTCGCATACCTTCACGGTGGCCTGGTGCTTCGCCGCGTTCCGCGACAAGAACCCCAAGCTCTACAAGGCGCTGGTCGAAGCGCTGAAGGAAGCGACCGACATCGTCAACAAGGACAAGCAGGCGGCCGCCAGGCTATGGATCGAGGATTCGCATTCCAAGCTGTCGCCCGACATGGTCGGCAAGATCGTCGCCGGCCCGCAAGTGCATTGGACCATGGTGCCGGAACACACCATGAAATATGCCGACTTCATGGCAAGCGTCGGCACGCTCAAGAACAAGCCGGCGTCGTGGCAGGATTACTTCTTCCCGGAGATCCACGGCGAGAAGGGAAGCTGACTTTCTCGTCATGGCCGGGCTTGTCCCGGCCATCCACGCCTTCCTTTGGCAAGGCTGTGGGACGTGGATGCCCGCGACAAGCGCGGGCATGACGACCGCTACCGGCTCGCCACCACCTTGTGCCGCTGCTCGCCTAACCCGTCGATCGACGCCGTCACCACGTCGCCGGCTTGCAGATAGACCGGCGGCTTTTGCCCGAAGCCGACGCCCGCCGGCGTGCCGGTCAGGATGACGTCGCCCGGCTGCAGACTCATGAAGCGGCTGATGTACGCCACCAGCGCCGGCACGCCGAAGATCATGTCGCGCGTGTTGCCGTTCTGCTTGACGACGCCGTTGACGGAAAGGCGCAGCGCCAGACCGTGCGGATCGGGGATTTCCGCGCGCGTTGCAACCCAGGGCCCGAGCGGCGCGAAGCTGTCGCAGCTCTTGCCCTTGAAGCCCTGACCGCCGCGGTTGAACTGGAAGTCGCGCTCGGAGAAATCGATGCCGAGCACGTAGCCGAACACATGGTCCAAGGCATCGCGCTCCGCGATATCGGCGCCCGGCTTGCCGATCACGACGCCGAGCTCAACCTCCCAGTCGATGCCCTTGGAATCGCGCGGGATGACAACATCGTCATTCGGCCCACACAGCGCACTCGTCGCCTTGAGAAACAGCGTCGGCTCTTTCGGCAAGGCGAGCCCGGTCTCCTCGGCATGATCGCGATAGTTGAGGCCGACGCCGATGATCTTGCCGACTTGCGCCAAGTCGAACACGTCGCCGCCAAGCGGCGTGCGCGCATCGCGTGTATGCCGCACCATTTTCATTGCATCGAACTCCGCCTCGGTCTCACCGGCCTACCCTGTACAAGATCATAAGCGCCTGCAAAACTGGCCCACGTCATTCCGGGACCGCGCGAAGCGCGGGGCCCGGAATCCAGAACGATTGACCGCGCTTTGTGTCTGGATTCCGGGCTCGCGGCCGTTGGCCGCGCCCCGGAATGACGAGAAAAAAGGACCCGCCCGTGAACTTTCCCAAGCCGAATGTCGGCATGCTGCCGAACGACCGCCTCGCCTATTCGCCGATCGTCAACCGCAAGCCGCTCAAGCTGCCGAAGGGCGCGCGCATGGTGGTGTGGACCGTCACCAATGTCGAGGAATGGGACCCGACGCAGACCATGCCGCGCACGGTGCTCACCCCGCCGGCCGGCGGCTCGCCGATGCCGGACATCCCGAACTGGTGCTGGCACGAATACGGCAACCGCGTCGGCTTCTGGCGGCTGTTGCAGGTCTACGACGAGTTCAAGATCCCCGGCGTCATGAACATCAACGGCTCGGCCGTCGAGGCCTTCCCGGACATCGTCAAGGCTTGCGTCGAGCGTAACTGGGAGTTCGTCGGCCACGGCTACACCCAGCGCAACATGCAGAAGGTCGAGAACGAGCGCGCCGACATCAGAAAGAGCGCCGAGGTGCTGGAGCGCGCGACCGGCAAACGGCCGCGCGGCTGGCTCGGCCCCGGCCTCACCGAGACCTGGGAAACGCCGGACGTGCTGGCCGAGGAAGGCTATGACTATGTCGCCGACTGGGTGCTGGACGATCAACCGGTGTGGCTGAAGACCCGCGGCAAACCGATCCTCAACATCCCTTACACCCAGGAATGCAATGACGTCGCCATGATGCTGATCCAGCATCACAAGGCGAGCGAGTTCTACGAACGGGCGATGGACCAGTTCGAGCAGATCTACAAGGACGCCAAGGGCTCGGCCCGCGTCATGGCGATTTCGGTGCATCCCTACATCATGGGCGCGCCGCACCGCGCCAAATATTTCCGCAAGATCTACGAGAAGATCCGCAAGAAGCGCGACGTGCTGTTCTGGACCGGCGCGCAGATCGCGGACTGGTACAAGAAGGTTGGGCCGCAGGCGCCCGAGTGAGCCGGACAACCCGGACCACAAAGCAGAGCGTACTCCCCTCCCCCTTGTGGGGAGGGGTTGGGGGTGGGGGTCCGGGGGGTCAGACGACAGTCATCAGTAATCAGATCGCGCTCTTGTTGCGCTGATTACTGATGACTGATTACTGATGACTGACTACTGATACCTGCCACCCCCTCCCTAACCCTCCCCCACAAGGGGGGAGGGAACAGGCTGCGAATTGCCGCACGCCCACAACCGATTCAAAAGGCCGCACCCATGCACCCACGCGAACGTCTCGCCTATTCGCCGATCGAAGGCCGCCCGCCGCTGAAATTCCCCAAGGGCGTGCGCCTGGTGATCTGGCCGGTGCTGACGCTGGAGGAATGGGACATGTCGCGGCCGATGGCGCGCATGGTGATCTCGCCGCCGCAAGGCCAGCCGCAGCAGCCCGACCACCCGAACTGGACCTGGCACGAATACGGCATGCGCGTCGGCTTCTGGCGGCTGCGCAAGGTGTTCATGGAGCTCGGCATCTCGCCGACCGTGCCGATCAACGCCCGGGTCTGTGAGACCTATCCGACGGTGGTGAAAACCTGCATCGACAGCGGCTGGGAACTCGCCGCGCACGGCTACGACCAGGTGCCGATGCACAAGGTCGACGACCAGCGCGCCGTCATCATGAAGTCGATGGACTTGATCGAGCGCTTCTCCGGCAAGCGGCCGCGCGGCTGGTTCGGCCCCGGCCTGACGCAGACCTTCGACACGCTCGACTATCTCTCCGAGGCCGGCGTCGAATATGTCGGCGACTGGGTGCTGGACGACGAGCCGGTGACGCTGAAGACCACGCACAAGCCGGTGGTGGCGTTGCCGTATAATTTCGAGGTCCACGACATCGTGCTGTGGGCACTGCAGTATCAAATGTCGGATGCCATGCACGAGCGGGCGCGCGATCACTTCGCGTGGCTTTACGCCGAAGCCGCCGAACGGCCGAAGGTGATGGCGATCTGCACGCATCCCTTCCTGTGCGGCGTGCCGCACCGCATCGGCCACATTCAGCGCATGTTCAAGGAGCTGCTGTCGCGCGACGGCGTCGTCGCCTGGAGCGGCGATAAGATTTTGGATTGGTATTTGGGACAGCGGTATTAAGATCGAGCGATTTGACATTCGGCCGCGCGGCGATCGCAAGCCTGTTCCCTCCCCGGGGAGGGTTAGGGAGGGGGTGGCAGGTATCAGTAGTCAGTCATCAGTAATCAGAGCAACAAGCGCGCGATCTGATTACTGATGACTGTCATCTGACCCCCGGGACCCCCAACCCCTCCCCACAAGGGGAAGGGAGCAGGCTGTGCTCGCGGCAATGTCTCGGCCAAACCGAAGCAGGCTCTAGATGTCCGACGTGATCGCCCCGCTCTACCGCTCGGCCTTCGTGCCGCACGATCTGGCCGCGCCGATCGCGGGCGCCGCCGGCGGGCCGCTCGCGGGGCTGACCGCCGCGGTCAAGGACATGTACGACATCGCCGGCTACCGCGTCGGCAGCGGCAACCCGACGTTTCTCGAAACCTGCCCGATTGCCGCGAAAAATGCCGGCGCCATCCAGCGCATCCTCGACGCCGGCGCGACCATCATCGGCAAGACGGTCTGCGACGAATTCTTCTTCAGCGTCACCGGCGCCAATGCCCATTACGGCACGCCGGCCAATCCGCGGGCGCCGGGCCGGCTGCCGGGCGGCTCGTCGAGCGGTTCGGCCTCGGCGGTGGCGTCCGGGGCCTGCGATTTCGCGCTGGGCAGCGACACCGGCGGCTCGGTGCGCATCCCCGCTTCGTTCAACGGGCTCTACGGCCTGCGGCCGACGCTCGACCGCATCGATCTGTCCGGCGTGCAGGCGATGGCGCCCTCGTTCGACGTGCCCGGCTGGTTCGCGGCGAGCCCGGGCATCTTCCGCAAGGTCGGCGCCGTGCTGCTCGACCAGCGGCGGGTCGCGGCGCGCCTCGACCGCATGATCGTGCTGGAGGACGCCTTCGCCGAAGCCGATGACGACGTCGCCGACCTTTTGCGCTCGGCGCTCGAATTCATGACCGACGACCTGCCGCCGGTGGCCCACGCCCGCATCTCGCTCGAGGGCTTCGATCCGTGGCGCGAGGCGTTCCGCACCATCCAGGGCTATGAGGTGTGGCAGACCTTCGGCGCCTTCGTGGCCCGCTATCGCCCGCAGATCGGCCCCGGCGTGCGCGAGCGCATCGAATTTTCCGCGCGCGTCAGCGAGGCGGAGGCGCAGGCCGCCCGCCGCGTGCAGGCGCAGGCGCGCGACCACATCCTGCAGACGGTCCAGCCGGGCACCATCCTGGCGCTGCCGACGGCGCCCTGCATCGCGCCGCCGATCGACGGTACGGCGGAGGAGATGGATCATTTCCGCACGCGGGTGATGCGCCTGACCTGCACCGCCGGCATGGCCGGGCTGCCGCAGCTCAACCTGCCGATCGGCACGCTCAATGGCTGCCCGGTCGGGCTCTCCTTCATCGGCTGGCCGGGCGGCGACGAGGTGCTGCTCGATCTCGCCTGTGAATTGTCGCGCCACTGCGGGATGGCGGCCTAGGGCGTTTTGTGCTTTGACAAGCGCATGGCTGCCGACTTCCTCGACAAGAAGACCATCGCCGAACTGACCGCGCGGATGTATCTCGAGTGCGGCGCGGTGCGCTTCATGCAGGACAAGCCCTTCATCTTCACCTCGGGCTGGGCGAGCCCCGTCTACAACGACTCGCGCTGGCTGATTTCGTTCCCGGACCTGCGCTCGACCATGATGGATTTCGCCATCGCCACCATCGACCGCGACATCGGCCGCGGCGAGATCGACGCGGTGGCGGGCGGTGAAACCGCCGGCATTCCTTTCGCCGCCTGGGTCGCCGACCGCATGCATCTGCCGATGCAATACGTGCGCAAGAAGCCAAAAGGCTTCGGCCGCAATGCGCAGATCGAGGGCAAGCTCGATGCCGGCCAGCGCGTGCTGCTGGTCGAGGACCTGACCACCGACGGCCGCAGCAAGGTCAATTTCGTCAAGGCGATCCGCGACGCCGGCGGCCGGTGCGCGCACTGCTTTGTGATTTTCTTCTATGACATCTATCCGGAAGGCAGGAAGATCCTGGCCGATCTCGGCGTCACCCTGCACGCGCTGACGACCTGGTGGGACGTGCTGGCGGTCGCCAAAGCGAGCGGCAAGTTCGACGCCAAAATGCTGGCCGAGGTCGAGAAATTCATGCACGATCCGGCCGGCTGGTCGAAGGCCCATGGCGGCGCGGCCAGCGCCGCGGAGTGAGCCGTCACCCTGAGGCGTTCGGCGCGAAGCGTCGAGCCTCGAAGGGCGACGGCCAAAGGCTCGTAGACCTTGGCCTTCATCCTTCGAGGCTCGCTTCGCTCGCACCTCAGGATGACGGGGAAAAACGGGAGGTTGTCATGGCGAAGGCAAAGCGCAAGGCGAAGGCAACCAGGGCAAAACGCAAGGCCAAGCCGGCAAAGAAGAAGACCGCCGCAAAGACGGCCGCAAAATCCGCCAAGCCGTGGCCCAAGCAGACATTCACCGTCAGCCATCATCGCGATGAGGATTTCGACGCGGGCTTGCGGCCCTATTCGGCCTATCGCGATCTCGGGCTGGCGCCGGCGACCGGCGGCATGGTGCAGGCCCATGTCATCCGCATGACCAAGCCGTTCACGCCCGGCGAAGTCGACATCCCGCACTATCACGATGTCGACTTCCAGATGGTCTATGTGCTCAAGGGCTGGTTCGAGAGCGAGTTCGAGGGCGAAGGCCGCCACCGCTTTTACGCCGGCTCGTGCTGGATCCAGCCGCCGAAAATCAAGCACACCGTGCGCGGCTATTCCGACGACTGCGAGTTGCTGGAGATCGTGCTGCCGGCCGGCTTCGAGACGGTGACGCTGGCGTAAATTGCTTTCGCCGTGACAAGGGCGCGCGTCCTCCTCCTGTCGTCCCGGGCGGCCCGCGAACATGGTGAGGAGCCGGCGCTCCACCCTCCCCTCAGGGTGGATCGAAGCAAGCTGCGAGCGGGGTGGGGTGAAATGCTTGCGCCGAAGTTCACCCCACCCCGACCGCCTTCGCTGACGCTCGGCGGTCGACCCTCCCCCTGAAAGGGGAGGGTGAAAAATCGCGCTTCCGATATCGTTGTCAAACAGCAGACATGCGTCATCGCCCCTGTTCTTTGCTCGGCCCGGGGTGAGCCGCATTGCCAGTTTCCGCATCGCCCTTGAAAGTACCGAGGGCGCGCGGGACGCCAGGGGTCCGGGGCGCACACAAGTTTACGCAGTGTGCGCAAACAGGGTGCTCGGACCCACGGGCCTCGACACCTCGCGACGTCGAGGCTTCGTCGACCTCCGTCGCGCTCTTACGCGCTTCGGAGGATTTTTCAGTCCGCAAGTCCGCCAGTCCCAAGGCGTCCCGCGCGCGGTGTTTTTAGGTTTGCTCCGCAGTGTCCCCGGTGGTGGTCCGTTCGTCACGTTCAACCCCATCTTCAGGGGCCATGACACTCCACCGTTTCGGCCCCGGCACTC
>DASRGB010000050.1:0-97282 GCA_035651255.1 Pseudolabrys sp. | reverse complement strand
CAGATCGCGCCATGCTTTCGCGACGAGGATGGCCGCGCCGACCGCTCGCCCGGCGAGTTCTACCAGCTCGATCTGGAGATGAGCTTTGTCACCCAGGACGATGTCTTTGCCGCGGTCGAGCCGGTGCTGGCGGGGGTGTTTGAGGAATTCGCGAACGGCAAGACCGTGACCAAGCCGCCTTTCGTGCGCATTCCCTTCGCCGAAGCGATGCTGAAATACGGCACCGACAAGCCTGATCTGCGCAACCCGATCGAGATCGCCGATGTCAGCGATATTTTCGGCCGCGCCGAAGTGGAATTCAAAGCGTTCAAGAACAAGACCGTGCGCGCCATTCCGGCGCCGGGCGCCGCCACCCAGCCGCGCAGCTTTTTCGACAAGCTGAACGAATGGGCGCGCGGCGAGGGGGCGCCGGGCCTGGGCTATATCGTGTTCGAGCAGGAGGGAAGCAATGTGGTGGGCAAGGGTCCCATCGCCAAATTCATTCCCGAAAGCGCGCTGGCCGACATGGCCAAGGCGGCCAAGGTGAAAGCTGGCGATGCCCTGTTCTTCGCCGCCGACAAAGAGGCGCGCGCCGCCAATCTGGCGGGCATGGCCCGTACCCGCATCGGCCGCGAGCTGAATTTGATTCCGGATGGGGAATATAAATTCTGCTGGATCGTCGATTTTCCCATGTACGAATGGAACGAGGAGGAGAAGAAAATCGACTTCTCGCACAATCCGTTCTCGATGCCGAATATGAGCGTCGATGAATTCCTGGCGCTCGATGCCAAGGACAACGACAAGCTGCTCGGCATCAAGGCCTTTCAGTACGACATCGTCTGCAACGGCGTCGAACTGTCCTCCGGCGCCATCCGCAATCATCGCCCCGAGGTGATGAAGAAGGCCTTCGCCATCGCCGGCTATGGCGAGGACGTGCTGGAGAAGAAATTCGGCGGCATGCTGCACGCGCTCTCGCTCGGCGCGCCGCCGCACGGCGGCATCGCTCCCGGCATCGACCGCATCGTCATGCTGCTGGCCGGCGAGGAGAACCTGCGCGAGGTGGTGCTGTTCCCGATGAACCAGAAGGCGGAAGATCTGATGATGGGCGCGCCGTCGGAAGCGACGGCCAAGCAGCTCAAGGAGCTGCACATCAGGCTGGACGTGCCGAAAAAGTAGCGGGGACGAAGGCCATGGGCGCGATGATCACCTCGGCCTACGTCCGCACCATGGCGGCCTATAACGCCGAGATGAACCGGCGGCTCTACGCGGCCTCCGCGCGCATTTCGGACGCCGAACGCCGCAAGGATCGCGGCGTGTTCTGGGGCTCGCTGCACGGCACGTTGTGCCATCTGCTATGGGCCGACCAGATTTGGATGTCGCGCTTCGACGGCTGGCCCAAGCCGGCCGTGGCACAGAAGGACAGCGCGAGCTTGGTCGAGAGTTTCGACGAGTTGCAGCGGCTGCGTTCCGACGCCGACGCCAGAATTTCAGACTGGGCCGCGCGGGTGACCGATGCGTGGCTGGCGAGCGATCTGACCTGGTTCAGCCCGTCCGCCAATGCGCAGATGAGCAAGCCGGTGGCGTTCTGCGTCACCCACTTCTTCAATCATCAGACGCATCACCGCGGTCATGCCCATGGCCTGATCACGGCGTGCGGCGAGAAAACCGGCGATACCGACCTGTTTTTGGTGGTGCCGGGCGTCGCCTGACGCTCATGTCTCCGGCAGCGGAATGAACTCGATCTCGTCGCCCGGCACCTTGCCGAAATGGCCGGCCTTCCAGTCGGCCTTGGCCTGCTCGATGCGTTCCTTGCGCGAGGACACGAAATTCCACCAGATGTGGCGTGGCCCATCCATCGCCGCGCCGCCGAGCAGCACGACATGCGCGTTGGTTGCCGCCGTCACGGTAATCGTGTCGCCCGGCTTGAATACCAGCAGCCGCCCCGGCTCGAATGTGTCGCCGGCAATGTCGATCGTGCCGTCGACGACATAGAGGCCGCGCTCCTCGTGGCCGGCATCGATCGGCAGCGCGCTGCCTGCCGCCAGATGCACGTCGGCAAACATCGTCTCGTGCACGGTCGGCACCGGGGATGACGCGCCGTAGAGCGAGCCGACGACGACGCGCACGCTCTTGCCGTTGTCCTGCACCATCGGAAACTCGGCGACCTCGTGATGGGCAAAGCCGGCGTCCATTTCCTCTTTCGCCGCCGGCAGCGCCACCCACATCTGCAGGCCGTGGATCGGGCTGCCGGTCGCGCGCAACTCAGGGCCGGTCCGTTCGGAATGCACGATGCCGCGCCCGGCCGTCATCCAGTTGACCTCGCCCGGCTTAATCGCCGCTGCGGTGCCGAGGCTGTCGCGGTGCATGATCTCGCCGCCGAACAGGTAGGTGACGGTGGCGAGACCGATATGCGGATGCGGCCGCACGTCGAGGCCCTGGCCGGCGCGGAATTCCGCCGGCCCGAAATGGTCGAAGAAGATGAAAGGCCCGACCATGCGCGTGCGCGCCGAGGGCAGCGCCCGCCGCACGGCGAAATCGCCGAGGTCGACCGTGCGCGGCACGATGACCTGGTCGATGGCGTCGCAGGCATAGGCGTCGCCGGCCTGCGGATCCTTGCCGCGGAAGAAACTCATGGCTCGTCCTCCTTTGTCGCGCCCGCGGCGGATCAGGCGAGCGTGACGAATTTCTGTCCTTTCACCGACTGCACCAGGCCGTAGAATGCCTCGTTGATCTTGTCCCAGTTCGGCAGCTTCTTCAGGCGATCGAGCCAGCGTTTGACGTTCGGATAGGGCGAGAAATCCACCCCGATGACTTCGCCGAGTGAAACGAGGCCGGCGCCGAGATAGTCGGCGATGGTGATCTGATCGCCGCATAGATAGGGCTTGTTTTGCCCGAGCCAATGGTCGTTGAGCACTTTGAGCCAACGCTTGGCGTTTTCCTTGCCGAATTCCAGCGTCGCGGCTTGTGCCTCCTCGCTGCGCCGTTTCAGATTGGGGAACAGCTGCGGGTAGCAGAGGTTGTAGCCCCATTCGCGGTAGAAATTGGTGTTGAGCCAGTCCATCATCTCGTTGACCTTGGCGCGCTGCTTCAAGTCCTTGGGATAGGCCGGCGAGCCGATCTTGTCGGCGAGGTATTTCAGGATCGCCGAGCTCTCGGTCAGCCTGAGGTCGCCATCCTCGAGCATGGGCACCAGGCAGTTCGGATTGATGGTGGCGTAGGGCGGCTGCATGTGCGCGCCGGTGAACAGGTCGACGATCTCCTCGTCCATGGCGATCTTGTTGTCGGCGGCGAACAGCCGCACGGGACGCGACGTCATCGAAACCGGGTGCATATAGAGCTTCATCGCTTTTTCCTCCTGCTTGGCGAGGCAGTCTGCCTTGAAACGGGGTGTGGCGGGGTCAGCGGCAGTCTAGCGTTAACCTTGGCTTAACCATAGCGCCGGGCACCGGAGGGTTTGGCCGGTTTCCCAGGCTTACGCGGCTTTAAGCTTAAGCGGACCTTTACGCGCACGTGGCTCCTTATCAGGACACGAGGAGGGGTTGCGGCCCAACGCCAGGATGGGTTGGTCTTTGCGCGCGTTCACGCGCCGGAACATCGTTGCGATCGTCGTCGGCATGGTGCTGGCCGGCGCCCCCTTGGTCGGGTTCGACTTCTGGCTCGGCGGGGTCATCGACCGCCAGGGCCAGGACGAGGTGGAAACCTCGGCCAAGCGCGCGATTTCGCTTGCCGAGTCGCGGGTCAGCGACGCCGTCAATGCGCTCGATGGCCTGGCGGGGCAGGGCGTGGACTCCTGTACCCCCGCCAATCTCGACAAGATGCGGGTGGCGGTTTTCCGCACCGGGCCGGTGAAAGAGATCGAAATCCTGGCGCCGAACGGCGAGCGCCTGTGCGCTCACCTCGGCATGCCGACGCCCAGGCGCACGCTTGTCTCATCCGAACCGCTCGCCGGCACCAGCGGCTATTCCCTCGACGTTCTGCGTCTGGCCGAAGGGCAAATGATGGTGCGGTTGCGCCGTCAGGTCGGCGCCAATGAAATCGCAGCCTGCATCCCGGCGCTGTTTTTCCTGCCGCAGGTTTCCACCCACGGCGGTCCGTTCAACGGTTATGCCCATATCGTCACCGCCGCCGGCACCGTGATCGGTCAGTTCGGCGCCAGGTCGGGTGACGGCTCGCATCGATCCTTTGCGGCAACGACAAAATCCGATCGTTTCGGCTTTGTCGCCGAAATCGCCACGCCGCGCGGCCAGCTGGCGCCCGGCCAGGCCGATCTGAAGTGGCTCGGCATCTATGCGAGCGGCTCGATCGTTCTGATCGTCGGTATCGTGACGATGTTGCTGCAGCGCCGCGGCGGCGACAATCCGGTGGCCGAGATCGAGCGGGCGTTGGCGGCGGGCGAATTCGTGCCGTACTACCAGCCGATCGTGGACATCCGCTCCGGCCAGCTGCGCGGCGCCGAGGTGCTGGTGCGCTGGAAGAAGCCCGACGGCACGCTGGTCCTGCCCGGCGCCTTCATTCCGCTCGCGGAATCAAGCGGTCTGATCCGCGACATGACCTGCGACCTGATGCGGCGGGTCTGCGCCGAAGCCGGCGCGGCGATCGGGTCGCGGCCCGCGCTCAAGGTATCGTTCAATTTTGCCAGCAAGCTGTTTGGCGATCAGACCATCGTCAAGGACGTGCGCAAGATCTTCGCCGCCTCGCCGCTGAAACTGTCGCAGGTGGTGCTGGAGCTGACCGAGCGCGATCCGATCGAGAACCTGACCGAGACCCGGCAGGTCATCGCTGCGCTGCAGGGTCTCGGCGTACGCATCGCCATCGACGACGTCGGCACCGGCCACAGCGGGCTGTCCTACATCCTCAAGCTCGGCGTCGACATCATCAAGATCGACAAGATGTTCGTCGACGCCATCGGCACCGACCGCAATTCGACCACCATCGTCGAGACCTTGATCGACCTCGCGCACAACATGCGCATGGACGTGGTTGCGGAAGGCGTGGAGAACTTCGAGCAGGTCATGCACCTGCGCGAGCTCGGCGTGCGCTCGGCGCAGGGCTACGTCTTTGCCCCGCCGCTGCCGGGCGGGGCGTTCTTGCAGCTGGTCGAAGCGATCGACCCGCCGAGCGCCGCAGCGCCGGCAAAGCCCGCCGTCGACGCCGCCTGATCCCGCCCGTGGGGCGCCGCGATTGATCGGCGTCAATATCTTGCCTAGAAGATTCCGCGATAAGGGTCGACGGAGGAAATCATCATGCTGCGAATTTTGGGCGTTTTGGCGCTGCTTGCGCTGCTCGTCGGGCCGGAGCGGCAGGCCGCGGCGCAAGACAACGTGCTCGGCGGCGCGATTATCGGCGGTGCGACCGGCGCCATCATCGGTGGCGCCGCCACCGGCAGGGCTGGCGGTGCCGTCGCCGGCGGCATCATCGGCGCCGCTGCCGGCGCCGTGCTCGGCTCCCAGCTCGAGCCGCGCCGCGCCGGCTACTATTGGTACAATGGCCGCTGCTACCGTCGGCACGCCGACGGCAATTACTATCCGACGCGTCGCAGCTATTGTTATTGATGGAGCGGTGGCCCGGGGTGACGAAAAATGGGCGGCCAATTGCGGCCGCCCAGTCTAAACGCCACGCGGGAGGAACCTCGTAACGGCCGGGCATTAAAAAAATGCCGGCCAAGCGTGAGCGATAATCTCGGTCATGAATCCGTCATGGGCCGGCTGATTCGTCAATTGCGAGGCTGCCGATTCGCGCCGTTATTTGCGGCGCTGTGGCCGCGGTGCCGCGGAGTTCCGCAGCCGGATACCACTCTGGCGGCGGCCGACAGGTCGGGAGCCGGCTTAACACGGCGTCGCCCGCTCGTTACGCGACGGATGGGTGAGGGCGCGTGTGCTTAAGCCGGCTCCTTGTTTGCTCCGCGTTAGAGGCTCTCCCCAAGCGTCAGGCGGCAGCAAGCGGACCATGGTTTCGAACGAATAGCCGCAGGCCTCGCAGGCCCACAGATGCAGGATGCGTCCGCGGTCGCGGTATTCGGTCCATTCCGGGACATAGAGGCGCTCGCCGCACTGGGCGCATTCGACCACCGGACGCGAGCGCGCAAATCGTCCGGCATCGCGGCCAAGTTCCATAGGGCCTTTCCTCCCACGAGATTGGCCCCGCCCCGTTTCTTATTTTTTGATCGTAGCGCTCGCGCGCGCGACAATGAAGCAGCAAGCCTGACGTAACCCGGGCGATCCGTCAGAGCGCGATGCCGAATTTTCCGAGCAGCCACACCGTGACGAGATAGAGCACGAAGGTCAGCGCGCAGCAGGCGGTGAGCGTCAGCCAGAAGTTGGCCCCGGCGCGCAGCAATGCCGGCATCAGCAGAAACATCGGCAGCGTCGGCAGCACGTACCAGAAGGTCGATTGCGCGTGCGCGGCGATGCGCTCGGCGTCGCCGGTGTCGCGCCACAGCCAGAGGATGCCGAGGATCGACACCAGCGGCAGCGACACGATCAGCGCGCCGAGCGTGGGCGAGCGGCGTGCGACCTCCGAGACTACGGCGATGATGACGCCGGAAAGCGCGGCTTTGATCGTTAAATAAAGCATTGGTGGGCCTCCGTTAACGCTGCGCGGCAAGGTGCGACACTCTGACATGCATTTTTGCCGGGCATCAACGCGGCGGTTGCGGGGTTCCACATTTTGGCCACGGAACCCGCGATGGTGGGTTCAGATTCAACCCGAAGAGGACTTCGATGAGCGACCGTCCGATCTCCTGGGAAGAGCGTATCCGGCGCGCGGCGCCTTACGTGCTCAGCCTGGTGCGCATCGTCGTCGGGCTGCTGTTCTTCGAGCACGGCCTGTCCAAGCTGTTCGGCTTTCCCGCCGGGGAGGTGCGCGAATTGTTCACGCTGAGCTGGTATTCCGGCGTCATCGAGTTCATGACCGGGGCGCTGCTGACGGCGGGCCTCGGCACGCGGGCGGCGGCTTTCGTCGCCTCCGGCGAAATGGCCTTCGCCTATTTTCTCAGCCACGCGCCGGCGAGCTTTTTCCCGCTGATCAATCGCGGCGACGCGGCGATCCTGTATTGCTTCATCTTCTTCTATCTGGCCTTTGCCGGCGGCGGGCCGTGCAGCCTCGATCACTGGCTCAAGGGCCGCGTCTTCGAGAACGGCCGGCTGCCCTCCGGCACGCGCCGGGCGTAGTAGGCTGCCGCAGCGCGGGGCGATATAATCGCGGCCCTTGCGGAGCCCGCGATGCCCGAGCAGACCGTCGTCAAGCCGCGCACCAAGACGAAGACCAAGACCGAGCGGCCGAAGCTGTGGAAGGTCATCCTGCTCAACGACGACTACACGCCGCGCGAGTTCGTCGTCGAGGTGCTCAAGGCCGTGTTCCGCATGAACGAGACGCAGGCCTATAACGTCATGATGACGGCGCACCAAAAGGGCGCCTGCGTCATCGCCGTGTTCACCAAGGACGTCGCCGACACCAAGGCGAAGGAGGCGACCGAGCTCGGCAAGAGCAGGGGCTACCCGCTTTATTTCACGACCGAACCGGAGGAGTAGCCTTTCGCTCACGGCCCCTATTATTGTCATCACCGGGCTTGTCCCGGTGATCCCGATCAGGGACGCAAGGCCGTGCCCGCCTAAGCGGGATGGCCGGGTCAAGCCCGGCCATGACAACGGATAGGGAAGCAAATGCCGCAAAAAGTCCTGATCACCGCCGGGGCCGCCGGCATCGGCCGGGAGTTCGCCCGTGCTTTCGCCGCCACCGGCGCCAAGGTGTTCGTCTGTGACATCGACGACAAGGCGCTTGCCGCGCTCGCCGGAGAGATCCCGGGCCTGATCGCCAGACGCTGCGACATGAGCCAACGCGCCGAGATCGAGGCGCTCGTGCCGGAGGCGGTCGCAGCGCTGGGCGGCCTCGACGTGCTGATCAACAATGCCGGCATCGCCGGGCTGACGCTGCCGGTCGAGCAATATCCGCCCGACGACTGGGACAAGGTGGTGGCCGTCAACCTGACCGCGATGTTCGACGTGTCGCGGCTCGCCATTCCGCATCTCAAGCAGTCCAAGGCCGGCTGCATCATCAACATGAGCTCGATTGCCGGCCGCTACGGCTTTGCCAACCGCTCGCCCTACGCGGCGACCAAATGGGGCGTGATCGGCTTCACCAAGACGCTGGCGATGGAGCTTGGGCCGCATGGCATCCGCGCCAACGCCATTGCGCCGGGCGCGGTCGAAGGCGACCGCATTCTGCGCGTGTTCCGCGGCCGGGCGCAGATTTCCGGGCGCACCATGGACGAGGTGCAGAAGGAGGCCTTTGCCGCGCAGTCGATCGACGGCTTCATCGACCCCAAGGACATCGCCCAGCTTGCGGTGTTTCTGGCAAGCGACGCGGCGAAGTCGATCTCGGGGCAGGTGATCCCGATCGACAACGACCGGCAGCGGGCGTGAGACAAGGCCGCGGCCGTCCAATATGGGCGGATTGATGCAAGGCTGATTTGATTGGGGCGCTTTTGTACGCGGTCTTTACGCGCCGCCCGCTAGGTTTGCGCCATGGACAAGCTCACCGTCCTGCTCGGCGAGAACGCCACCATCCTCGGCATCCACGTCCACATCTGGGTGCTGGTGCTGATCGGCATGGCCGTGATCGCGGCGCTCGGCCTGTTTCAGCATTCGCAATGAGGGCGAGCGTTGCGGGCACCGTCCTTGGCGACGGTGTGCCCCGTCAAGCGGCCAATTAGGCGACGCTTTCGTCAAACCGGACGGCCGTCGCCGAAGTGCTCATGCCAAGCACCGTAGTCGTCATGGCCGGGCTTGTCCCGGCCATCCCGCTGAGGGACGCACTGTGCCCCCAATAAGCGGGATCGCCGGGCCAAGCCCGGCGATGACACGCTTTGCGTTTGCGGCGGCCGCTTTGGCTAGCGCGCCAGCATCGCCACCTGCGTCGGCGCCTCGATGGCGCCGGTCTTCTGCTGCGCCTGGTAGAAATAGATGCCGAGGCCGATGAGGATCACCACCAGGATGCCGGCGATGATGTTCATGGTCTCCTCGGTGTCGCGCGATTTGCGCGAGGCGCGGCGGCGCGCGGGCTTGGCGGCCTTGCGGGCGGTCTTGCGGCGGCGGGCTTTCTTGGCCATGGGCGGTCCCCTCGGCTGAAAGACGCTTGGCCGCGGCCGGCCGCGGCTCACGCGTCACGTTGACGGGCCTTGAAAACGATGCGGCCCAGGAAACGGCGGCAATCGGCCGCCGCGGTGGCAAATTCCACGCAACGTCACGCGGCGCGGGCCTAGAAGCGGGCCGCGCAGGTCCTGCGATGGATGCGCGATTCGGGAGGGTGAGGCAATGGCAAGGCGTTGGGCGGCTCTGGGGACCGCTGCACCGCGACGGCATCTGTACCTATAAGTACATATTGACATTTAGGAAAAAAATGTAGAAATATGTTCAACGAGAATGCAAATAACTGGTGAGACAAAGCGCATGTCGAAATACGCGCCGCTCGGAGAGTACCTAAAGAAGCAAGGCAAAGACCAGGTGCCGATGACCTTTGCCGAGATCGAGCGCGTGACCGGCGTGAAGCTGCCGCCTTCGGCGACAAAACATCGACCGTGGTGGAGCAACAACGCCAAGAACAGCGTCATGACCAAGGTCTGGCTCGATGCCGGCTACGAAAGCGAGCAGGTCGACATGGCAAAGCGCAAGTTGGTGTTCCGCCGCGTGCGCGCGCCGAAGGCAGGCGGCGAGGGCGCGAAAGAGAAGCCGTTTCATCCCGCCTGGGGCGCGATGGAGGGGCTGATCCGCTTTGTGCCCGGCGTCGATCTGACGCAGCCGGCCGATCCTGACTTGGCCGATTACCTGGATGCCAAATACGGTCCCGAACAGCGGGAGAGCTAGATGCAGCCGCTGGTGTGGGACACGCACGCGGCGATCTGGATCTACGGCAAGATCCCGATCGCGCAGCCGGCCATCGACATTCTTGCCGCTGCGGATCGCGAGGGCGCTCCATCCTATATCTCGCCGATCACGGCCTTCGAAGTCGGCATGCTTGCGTCCCGCAACAGGCTGCAATTGCTGATCCGGCCGGAGCGCTGGTTCGCCAATCTGTTCGAGATACCGGGCGTGAAGCTCGCCGACCTGTCGCCGGACCTGCTGATCGCGTCATCCTATCTGCCAGGCAAGCCGCCGCGCGATCCATTCGACCGCATCATCGTCGCGACCGCGCGCGAGCTCGGCGCCACGCTGATCACGCGCGACCGCACGCTGTTGGCGTACGGCGCGCAGGGGCATGTGAGCGTGGTGGAGTGTTGAGGGGCGTAGCCCGTAGCCCGCATGGAGCGCAGCGCAATGCGGGATCCGATGTCGCGATGTCAGGCCCCGGATTTCGCTAACGCTCCATCCGGGCTACGCTCGCTGCCGGCTCCCACGGCTACGCAATTCGCTCCGGCTGCCGCGTCATGTCGCCGCGACCCGCGATCAGCCCTGCGATGGAATGTCCTCGTCAAGGTCTTCCCAATGCAGGCCGGTGCTGCTCAATTCGACGCGGGCGCGTTGCGCTGGAGTGGCATTCAGCAAACGCGGGAACCACGCCAGTGGCACGCCGAGCGTGCGGCCGTCGGTCAGATCGACCCACATTTGTGTTGTCGTCGAAGCGGACGGCCGTTGCCGAAATGCTCATGCGATAGCTACTGTAGCCCGGATGACGCGCTCGCGTCATCCGGGGAAAACGTCGCCGCGTAGATGGGCCCCGGATTTCGCTTCGCTCCATCCGGGCTACAGGGCTACGCTTGCTAACGCTCATCCGGGCTATGCTTGCTTCAGTGGCGGATTACGCTTTTGCTAATCCGCCCTACGGGCTCACTGCTCTACTGGAGCATCGAAGCTACACAAGGGGATGTGCCGGTGTTTTTTCTTATCTGGTATGCGCAGAGACCAGCCACAAATTGCCGGTACGTCGCCTGGCATTGTGCCTGAATACAGAGATCCAGTCTGAATGTTCACATACTCATGGCCGCCGGCCATTTCATCGGCAAGTGCAGCTCGAATAAATAGCTGGTTATCCGCGACAATGATGCAACCGGAAGTCTCCCAACGCCTACTGTTGCGCCAGTCGATATGCTTATCGTCGACTTTTAGTTCAAACTCACCCGGATCATCAAAGCATAGGGCAGTAGCGAACCGCCACTTACGGGCAAAAATTACGGGCGGGCGATCCGACATCATCGAGTTTAGGAGAACAACAGAGCGGGCTCCATTGTCTGATACCTCATTCGTAACTAATCCAATTAGGACGCCAGATGACCTTGGAATTTTTAAAATACTGCCAGGCTTAGCTTTGTCCACCACCGTAGCCGTCATTTTTGGAAAAACTTCGACCATCGTGGGCCTCTCAGCTTGCTCGGCGAAGATTGATGCCTTCGCGACGTACTGTTGTTCGCTGGCAACGCGGACAGCGAACAGAACCCCACGGCCGGCGCTGGCGACGATATTCTTCGCGTTCTCGTTCAGTTAGCACCTCTTCTTCGAACTCGTAGCCACAATTCTCGCAATGGAAGCGCACACGTTCAGTCATGATCGATTCCTGCATGTGAGATGAATTCGTGCCAAAGAGCTTCGGCAGCCTCTTCCGGCGACCGGGGCTCTTCATTTCTGGAACCCATGAACGAAAAATTGTCGAGCCTTAGGTATAATTCGTACTCGTCGGCGACGATCCGAATAAATCCATTAGCGGTGTTATTCGGTGCCCTCCTGGAGAAGGAATAGGAGATATCACCTCCGAATGTAGTGGAGCTATCCGCGTGGACCGTAATATGTGCTTCCTGTCCACGCTTTGCTTTGTTTAAGACGGTGCAACTGAAGGCATGGTCACTCATTGCCTCAAAACGAGCGCGGAGCGGGTCGCCGATTTCGTTCAATTCTTCGATCGATCGCCTGAAGTAATCGCGGATAATTGCAAAAGCCTTCTCGCGGAAGTCGTCTCGATCGATTGAGTCGAACTCTTTCCTGATGCGATACCGCTTAGCGGGTTGTCGGTGGATCCCGCTAACATCAGTAATTGCATTCCGATCTTCTGGCTTATGTGCTGCGGCCAGAATGCGACGCAACTCCGTGATGACGTCCAAGTAAGCCGTATTCTCATTGGTCCAAATTGAAATGGGCTTGCCGTCCTTCGGGAGGGCCTTGAGTTTTGCCAGCGGTGAGGATTGCCAGTCGCACGGCTCCAAAATAATCGGAACGATTCTAAGTGCGCCGTCACTGTGCCGCTTGAGGGCTTCGGTCATTTCACGCTCGTAACAGTACTTCGAAGCAAGAAAATCGGGGCTTACGAGCGCAAGGAAGATGTCGCTGTCACTTAAATTGTCATCGACCTGCTTATCGATTTCGTCGCCCACCAATATTTCCCGATCATGCCAAACGATAACCGTGCCATCCCGCCGCAGCATGGCTAGATGCGTATGCAGACGCGAAAGCGCCTTCTCATCTCGGTGTGAGTAAGAAATAAAAAGCTTCGCCATCTGGCCTTCTACTTAGCCCACTGGGCTATGGAGAACGCCAAGGCGGCGCTGGACGTTAGAAAGGAAAGTCGCTTAATTGACCTCGCCAGAGGAAAGCGATTCCGCTTTCTGAAATCCTGCGAGCCTTGGCGGGCTCCAGGGACCAACGCCGGGCGATTGCTCGGCGTTGGCATTTCTAGCGGCGAATCACTGCCGCAAGCTTTTAGTTTACGTCTGCTCCCATTTTTTCAAGCGTGAAAAAACAACCTAATGGCCTGAATCTACAGGCCATTGAGTCATTCGATCTCGTCAGAGCGCGCGCGTTAATCGCACGCTCTGATACTTACGAACACCCCGTCGTCGACCCGCACGTATCGCACTTCATGCAGGTGCCGTTCCTCACCAAGGTGAAGTTGCCGCATTCGCCGCAGGCCTCGCCCTCGTAGCCCTTGGCGCGGGCTTCGGCGCGCTTCTCGGAGGCCGCCGCCTTGGCGTGCAGGCGGGCGTCGGTGGCGTTGTGGATCTCCAGCGCCTGCGCCGGCGACAACTTGGCCTCCGGCTCGGCTTTGAGCGCGGTGGCGGCGCCGGAAAAGGCGGTGACGTTGCTCACCCCAGCCCGGCCGGCGTCGCCGGCCGACCCTCCCCCGGCAGGGGAGGGTGACGAGCCGCCGCTCACCACGCTCAGCCGGTCGGTGCGCGAACGCGTGAGGCCCTTGGAGACGTATTGCGAGGCCGGCTGCGGCTTGCCTTCGCCGACGCCCTTGCCGAGCGCGTCAAAGCCCGACTCCGACGGATCGACATGGGCGAGATCGAAGCGCTCCAGGTAGGAGACCGCGAGCTCGCGGAACACGTAGTCGAGGATCGAGGTGGCGTATTTGATCGAGTCGTTGCCCTGCACCGGGCCCTGCGGCTCGAAGCGGGTGAAGGTGAAGGCGTCGACATATTCCTCGAGCGGCACGCCGTATTGCAGGCCGAGCGACACCGCGATGGCGAAGTTGTTGATGATCGAGCGCAGCGCCGCGCCTTCCTTGTGCATGTCGATGAAGATCTCGCCCAGCCGGCCGTCGTCGTATTCGCCGGTGCGCAGATAGACCTTGTGGCCGCCGACCACGGCCTTCTGGGTGTAGCCCTTGCGGCGGTCGGGCAGCTTCTCGCGCTCGCGCAGCACGGTGACGCGCTCGACGATCTTCTCCACCACCTTCTCGGCAAGCCCCGTGGCGCGCGCCGCCGCCGGACGCTCGAGGAAGGCCTCGACCTGATCCTCCTCGTCGTCCTCGTCGGCGATGAGCTGGGCGTTGAGCGGCTGGCTGAGCTTCGAGCCGTCGCGGTAGAGCGCATTGGCCTTGAGGCCGAGCTTCCACGACAGCATGTAGGCCGCCTTGCAGTCCTCGACCGTGGCCTCGTTCGGCATGTTGATGGTCTTGGAGATCGCGCCCGAGATGAAGGGCTGCGCCGCCGCCATCATCTTGATGTGGCTCTCGACCGACAGGAAGCGCTTGCCGGTGCGGCCGCAGGGGTTGGCGCAGTCGAACACCGGGTAATGCGTGGGCTTCAAGTGCGGCGCGCCTTCCACCGTCATGGCGCCGCAGACGTGGATATTGGCGGCCTCGATCTCGCGCTTGGAGAAGCCGAGCGCGGCCAAGAGGTCGAAGGTCGGCGAAGCCAGGTCCTCCGCGGCAATGCCGAGCGTGTCGCGGCAGAAGTCCTCGCCCAGCGTCCACTTGTTGAAGGCAAATTTGATGTCGAAGGCGGTCGGCAGCTGCTTCTCGACCTTGGCAATGGCCTCGTCGGTGAAGCCCTTGGCCTTCAGCGTGGTGTGATTGATGGCGGGGGCCTGCGCCAGGTTGCCGTGGCCGACGGCGTAGGCCTCGATCTCGGCGATCTGGCTCTCGGAATAGCCGAGGGTGCGCAAGGCTTCCGGCACGGCGCGGTTGATGATCTTGAAGTAGCCGCCGCCGGCGAGCTTCTTGAACTTCACCAGGGCGAAGTCGGGCTCGATGCCGGTGGTGTCGCAGTCCATGACCAGGCCGATGGTGCCGGTCGGCGCGATCACGGTCGCCTGCGCGTTGCGGTAGCCGTGCGCTTCGCCCAGGCGCAGCGCCTCGTCCCAGGCCTTCCTGGCGTGGGCGATCAGCGCCGGATCGGGGCAGGCGGCGTGGTCGAGCGGCACCGGCGGCTGCGACACGCTCTCATAGCCCGAGCGTTCGCCGTGGGCGGCGCGGCGGTGATTGCGCATCACGCGCAGCATGTGTTCACGGTTCTTCCGGTAGCCGGGGAACGCCCCGAGCTGTTTGGCCATTTCCGCCGAGGTCGCATAGGCGACGCCGGTCATGATGGCGGTGAGCGCGCCGGCAATCGCCCGGCCGGCATCCGAGTCGTAGGGAATGCCGCTCGTCATCAACAGGCCGCCGATATTGGCGTAGCCCAAGCCCAGCGTGCGGAATTCGTAGGACAGCTGCGCGATCTGCTTCGACGGGAACTGCGCCATCATCACGGAAATTTCCAGCACGATGGTCCACAGCCGCACCGCGTGCTCATAGTCTTCCACCTTGAACGCGCCGGTCTTGTCGTCGCGGAAGGTGAGCAGATTGAGCGAAGCGAGATTGCAGGCCGTATCGTCGAGGAACATGTATTCCGAGCACGGATTGCTGGCGCGGATCGGCCCCGAGGCCGGGCAGGTGTGCCAGTCGTTGATCGTGGTGTGGTATTGCAGGCCCGGATCGGCCGAGGCCCAGGCGGCGTAGCCGATCTTCTCCCACAGCTCACGCGCCTTCAGCGTCTTGGCGATCTTGCCGGTGCGGCGATAGGTCAGATCCCAGTTGCCGTCGGCTTCCACCGCCTTGAGGAAATTGTCGGTGACGCGCACCGAATTGTTCGAGTTCTGGCCCGACACCGTGAGATAGGCGTCCGAGTCCCAATCGGTGTCGTAGGTCGGGAAGTGGATGTCCTTGTAGCCCTGCTTGGCGAACTGGATCACCCGCTTGATGAAATTGTCCGGCACCATGGCGCGCCGCGCGAGCTTGATCTCGCGCTTGAGCGCCGGGTTCTTCTCCGGCGAGAAGCAGTCGTCGCCCGAGCCCTCGCAGTTGACGCAGGCTTTGAGCACCGCTTTGAGGTGCTTCTGGTTGATCTTGGAACCGGTGACCAGCGCGGCGACCTTCTGCTCCTCGATCACCTTCCAGTCGATATAGGTCTCGATGTCGGGGTGATCGGCGTCGACGATCACCATCTTGGCCGCGCGGCGCGTGGTGCCGCCCGATTTGATGGCGCCGGCGGCGCGGTCGCCGATCTTGAGGAAGCTCATCAGGCCCGACGACTTGCCGCCGCCCGACAGCCGCTCGCCCTCGCCGCGCAGGTTGGAGAAGTTCGAGCCGGTGCCCGAGCCGTATTTGAACAGCCGCGCCTCGCGCACCCACAAATCCATAATGCCGCCTTCGTTCACCAGGTCGTCATTGATGCCCTGGATGAAGCAGGCGTGCGGCTGCGGATGCTCGTAGGAGCTTTTCGATTTCGTCAGCTTGCCGGTGAAGGGGTCGACGTAATAGTGGCCCTGGCTCGGCCCGTCGATGCCGTAGGCCCAATGCAGGCCGGTGTTGAACCATTGCGGCGAGTTCGGCGCGCACATCTGGGTCGCCAGCATGAAGCGCAATTCGTCGAAGAAGGCCTGCGCGTCGGCTTCCGAGTCGAAATAGCCGCCCTTGAAGCCCCAATAGGTCCAGGTGCCAGCCAGACGATCGAACACCTGCTTGCTGCTGGTTTCGCCGACATAGCGCTCCTTCTCGGGCAGCTGCTCAAGCGCCTCCTCGTCGGCGACCGAGCGCCACAGGAACGAGGGCACCGAATTCTCTTCCACCTTCTTGAGGCGGGCCGGCACGCCGGCCTTGCGGAAATATTTCTGCGCCAGGACGTCGGAGGCGACCTGCGACCAGAAGTCCGGCACCTCGACATTGTCGAGCTTGAACACCACCGAGCCGTCGGGATTGCGGATCTCGGAAGTGGTGAGGCGGAACGCAATGTCCGCGTAAGCCGATTGTCCGTCCTTGGTGTAGCGCCGTTCGATCCGCATTGTCGTCTCAAGCCCCTAAATTGCCGGGCGGTGCGTCGCGCCGCCGACGATTGCACAGGCGGGGGATTTCTCCACCCGCTTGCTCCCGTCCGCGTCTGTCGTTCGACACCACCTCATTTATGTCCGGCGATCGCATCGTCACCGGTTACTCCCGGACGTTTGACCGCCCGGCACAAAGCTCCCCCGCTGCCCGAAACACCGTCTGGTGGCGCGGGCGGCTCACGACCTCAGCAGTCGTTTTGGAGGTTCGGAGGAACCTGAACGCTACGCACACCGAACACACGAAAGCTAGGTGGACTCGCTGCCGTCGTCAACAACAGATAGAGGCCAAATCTGAATCAAACACTAAATCTTGTGGTAAAGGCCTCTGACGCAACGGCACCGACAGCAAACCCGCAACGAGTATCGAGCGATCGGCGGGTTCCGGGAAGCACTTTTCTTCGCCGGGCCAGGTAGGTTTATTTCCCTGCGGCCGTGACAGAAAAATGACGGAAAAACCGCGCTTGCGCTCACCCATCGGCCGCCGCCGCCATGGGGTGAAGGCGGGGACAGAGCTTGGAAAAGCGCCGGAATGGATTCCCCCCGCACGCTGATTCTCGAAAGCCTGTCAGTACGTTAGCGGCAAGGCCGGGCCCTTGCGCGAAGGTGGCGGCGATGCCCAAGCCTGTGAATTCACCCGCCCGCGCCGCAGCAAGGCGGCAACGGATGCGCAAACCGCAAGCGAAACGGAAAAGGCGGGCCCGCGAACGAGCCCGCCTGAAGTCCCGGCACTGTCATCTCTGGCGATGCTGCTCGCCGACAAGGCCAGCACATTGCCGATTTCCTGGGCACGATAGCGGCCTCGGGCGGGTCATGGCAACCGGCCGGAGGCGGTTTTAGCGGCGCGCCGCCAGTTTTTCAGGCGCCGCCGCAGGCTGGCGCCCCGCCGTGGCATCGCCAATGCTGATCTGGCGCGATGTCGGCAGCGCCTCGGGGTGCTCGCGCTGCAGGAAGTCGATGATCTTCTCCCGCACCTCGCAGCGCAGCTCGAAGGCCTGGCTCGCCGAGTTGGCGCTCATCAGGGCGCGCAATTCGATGCAGCCTTCGCGCGTGTCGGTGACCTGAAGCGCCACGGTCTGGCCGTTCCAGTTCTTGGAATTCTGGCAGATTTCCTTGAGCTTCTCGCGGATCGTCGCCACCGGGGCGCGGTAATCGAGGTAGAACATCGCGGTGCCGAGGATGGCCGAGCTTTCGCGCGTCCAGTTCTGGAATGGCTTCTCGATGAAATAGGACAAGGGCACGATCATGCGGCGCAGGTCCCACAGCCGCACGACCACATAGGTCGCGGTGATCTCTTCGATATGACCCGCTTCGCCCTCGACGATGACGGCATCTTCGAGCCGGATCGGTTGGGTCATCGCCAGTTGTACGCCGGCCATCAAATTCGACAGCACCGGGCGCGCGGCAAGGCCGACGACGAGGCCGGCAACGCCGGCGGACGCGAATAGGCTGATGCCATATTGGCGCACGGCATCGAAGGTCATCAGCGCGGCGCCGACGGTGAACAGCGCGATCAGCACATCGGTGGCACGCTGCAGCACGCGAATTTGCGTGGTGTGCTTGCGCGCCAAAAGGTTGTCCTCGGTGTCGAGCCGGAAGCGCAGCAGGTAGACGTCGGCGGCGATGTGGAGCGCCACGATCGCGGCCCAGCCGACGACGCCGATGACCGCCATCACCAGCAGGCGCGCCAGAACTCCTGCGACATCCGCCGGGATCGGCGCCACCGGAATGGCGATTATCATTGCGACGATCAGGACGGCGAGCTGCGAGACGCCGCGCAACTGGGTGGCAAAGGCCACCACCGCCGGATAGCGGCCGTTCAGCAATCGGTTCGTCAGCTTGCGCGCCCAGCGATGCAGCGCGAGCGCGATGGCGCCGGCGAGCGCGATGATGACAATCGCGACCAGCGGATCGGGCAGCCAATCGAGCCAGTTCGTGATGGTGGCCAAGCCGGATCGCAGTTCGTCCATGACAACCTGCCGTGTTGGTTACGGGGGCGATCGGCGCGGCTGGACAGGGGCCCAGGGAGGTGGCAGAACGCCGCCTCTATAAGATCAAGGAAATGCGCAAGCGCAATGAAAAGTTTCCTGCTGAAACTGTTCACCTGGTGGAATTCGCAGACCTTCGGCACCCAGTTCTGGACCTGGATGTACGGGGAGTTTGTCGGCGACGACGAATTCGGCAATCGCTATTACCGCACCCGCGGCGGCAAGGTCGATCCGACGCTGGGCTTCGAGCGGCGCTGGGTGATCTACAGCGGCTATGCGGAAGCCTCGTCGGTGCCGCCGTCCTGGCACGGCTGGCTGCATCATACCGTGGACGTGCCGCCCGTGCAGGAGAACTACCAGCCGCGGCCCTGGCAGAAGCCGCATCGGCCGAACATGACCGGCACCCCCGCCGCCTATCGGCCGCCGGGCTCGACGCTCGGCGCCGGCCGCCGCGCCAAGGCAACCGGCGACTACAAGGCCTGGACGCCGGAAGGCTAAAGACCCGGGTCAGCGCCCGCCGCCAATTGCCAGCACCGCAGTATAGGCGCCGGTCGGCTTGAGCTTGGAAAATTCACGCGGCATCTGCGGCACCGGCAACAGGTCGACGAACCTGATCGACGCACCCTCAATTTCGATCTGCTGCGGCGCCCGGTGCGCCGAGGTGCTGAGCTGGAAGGCCTGCTTCGGCCGGCCCTGCGTCACGGCCTCAAGCGCAATCACCGGTGGATTGGCCCAGACGCAGGTGACGCGCGCCGGGCAGCGCTCGTCGCTGACGACAGCGACGAAGGTCAGGGCATAGCGCCCGCCGGAGGCCGCCTCGAAGGTCACGGTCTCGCCGCCTTTGATTTTGACCGTGCGGCCTTCAGCCTGGGCGAGATGGCGCGGCATGCCGCCGAGGACGGCCAGGGCCAGGACGACACAGGCGATCGGTGCGGCGCGCATCGACAATCTCTCTTTGGCGGCCGTTGGTTAGCATAATTGGCCGGTCGCAGGGCGAGGGCGGCCGCCCTTCCGCCGCCGCATTCTCCGTGTTAACCGGGCCCCGCCCGGACAGGGCGACTGACGGGTAAGCCCCTGGGCGGAACAGCCGCATTGATGGCGCGACCGACGACCTCACGGGTATTGCTGGCGCTGGCCGTGGCTTTGACCGCGTGGCCCGCCGCCGCGCAATTCGGCTCGATCTTCAACCAACCGCCGCCGCGGCCGCCCGCGGACGTGCCGAGCGCGCCGCCGGCCGAGCGGCGGGCGCCACCGCCTTATTACCCGAGCCGCGAGCCGCCGCCGATCTACCGCGACGAGCCGCCCGAGCAGCCGCTGCCGGCGCCGATGAACCTGCCGCCGCAAAACCGTCCGGGCGCCGCAGGCATCGAGCAGCAAACTTTGCCGCCGCCCCCGGGGGCGCAGCAGGCGGTGCGGCCGCCGCAGCAGCCGGCTATTCCGCTGCAGCCGCGGCAACAGCAGCCGCAGCAGCAACCGCAGCAGCAACAACAGCAGCCTGACCAGCAGCCCGCCGCCAATGCGCCGCCGGCTGCCCCGCCGCAGAATGAAATCGTGGTGGCGCCGCCGCCGCAGCGCATCGCCAATCCGACCGCGGTGTTCTCCGGCCTCGACAAGATCACCGGCCGCATCACGTCCTTCGACGTCGCCATCAACGAGACGGTGCAGTTCGGCGCGCTGCAGGTGACGCCGCGCGCCTGCTATTCGCGGCCGCCGACGGAGACGCCGCAGACCGACTCCTTTGTCGAAGTCGACGAGGTCACGCTGCAGGGCAAGATCCAGCGCATCTTCACCGGCTGGATGTTCGCGGCGAGCCCCGGCCTGCACGCCGTCGAGCACCCGATCTACGACGTGTGGCTGACCGACTGCAAAGGCGGCAGCCTGCCGACGGTCGCCGAAGTGCCGGACGATCAGCAGCAGCCAAAGCCCGCCGCCAAGCCGCAGCCGCAACGCCGTCCGCCGCCGCCACGGCCGCAGCAGCCGGGCTTCGGGCCGCTGCGCTAATAGCCGTTCGCCATTCCGGCCGCGCGAATCGCGCGAGCGCCCGGAACGACATCAAGACCTGCCGATCAGCGCCAGCGCCTCTTCGCCGCTCACCGGCTTGTCGAGCGGCAGCGCGCCGAAGTCGGCCTCGCCGATCAGCGCCTCTTCCAGCAGCCGGTGATAGCGGCGCTTGGGCACCTCGATGGCGCCGAAGGTGCGCAGGTGGTCGGTGACGAACTGGGTGTCGAGCAGGCGGTAGCCGCCGGCTTTCAGTCGCGCGATCAGATGCACCAGCGCGATCTTGGAGGCGTCGCGCACGCGGTGGAACATACTCTCGCCGAAGAAGGCGCGGCCGAGCGAGACGCCGTAGAGCCCGCCCACCAATTCGGCGCCGTCATAGACCTCGACGCTGTGGCAATGGCCGTGGGCGTAGAGCGCGCGATAGATGCGGCGGATGCGGCCGTTGATCCAGGTGCGGGCACGGTCGCGCTTGGGCTCGGCGCAGCCTTCGATGACGCCCTCGAAGTCACGGTCGACGCGCACCACCAGGTTCGTGGTGCGCACGGTGCGGGCAAGCCGCCCCGGCACGTGGAAGGTGTCGAGCGGAATGATGCCGCGCAGCTCCGGCTCGATCCAGTAGAGCGCGGGATCGTCGGCGCTCTCCGCCATCGGGAAGATGCCGCAGGCATAGGCCTTCAGCAGCACTTCCGGCGTGATCTCGATGAATGCGTTCTCGCGGCTGGCCATGGCCCGAATGTGACTTTGCTAGACGTCACGGTTAACCGCCAGCTTACCATAGTGGCGGCAAATTTCTGAAAAGGCGAACTGCCTCGACGTGTCGCGCGTTGCTAGGCCGACGCCACCGGACAAGCAAGCGGGGTTCCAATGGGCCGCGCCGCCTTACCGCCGACCGTCCTCATCGTCGAGGACGAGGCTCTCATCAGCCGCCTGGTCGCCGATTGGCTCAATGACCACGGCTTCTTTGTGCATGAGGCGGCGAGCGGGGACGAGGCGCTCGCCTACATCGATCGCGGCGGTCCGGTCGACGCCATGTTCACTGACGTCAACCTGCCCGGCAGCATCGACGGCGCCGAGCTTGCGGCGCGCGTACGCGCCCGGCGCCCCGAGCTGCCGATCGTCTATGCCTCGGGGCGCTACACCTCGGACGAGATCGCGCCGCTGGTGCCGCGCTCGGTGTTCGTGGCCAAGCCCTACGATCCGGCCGATGTCTGCACGCTCCTGGAGCGGCTGACCGGCGGCCGGCGCTGACCGGACTGAGCCCGCAGCCGCGTCACGAGCCGAGCGGCTCGCTCTGCACGCCGCCTTTGGCGAGGAACTGCTCGAGCCAGTGGATGTGATAATTGCCGTCGATGATGTCCTTCTCGCGCACCAGCGCGCGGAACAGCGGCAGCGTCGTCTCGATGCCGTCGACCACCACCTCGTCGAGCGCGCGCGACAGCCGCATCAGGCATTCGGTGCGGGTCTTGCCGTGCACGATCAGCTTGCCGACGAGGGAGTCGTAGTAGGGCGGGATGGTGTAGCCCTCGTAGACCGCCGAATCGATGCGCACGCCCAAGCCCCCCGGCGGGTGGTAGTGCAGGATCTTGCCGGGCGAGGGGCGGAACGACACCGGGTTCTCGGCATTGATGCGGCATTCGATGGCGTGACCGTGGAAGCGCACGTCGTCCTGCTTGAGCGTCAACTCCTGACCGGCGGCGACGCGGATCTGCTCGAAGATCAGGTCGATGTCGGTGATCATCTCGGTCACCGGGTGCTCGACCTGGATGCGGGTGTTCATCTCGATGAAGTAGAACTTGCCGTCTTCGTACAGGAACTCGACGGTGCCGACGCCGAGATACTGGATGTCGCGCATGGCCTTGGCGACCGTCTCGCCGATCTCGCCGCGCGCGGCGGCATTGAGGGCGGGCGAGGGGCTCTCCTCCAGCACCTTCTGATGGCGGCGCTGCAGCGAGCAGTCGCGCTCGCCGAGATGGATGGCCTTGCCCTTGCCGTCGCCGAGCACCTGGATTTCGATGTGGCGCGGCTTCTCCAGATATTTCTCGATATAGACGGCGTCGTCGCCGAAGGCGGCCTTGGCCTCGCTGCGCGCGGTGGCAAGCGCGGTCGACAGCTCGCCGGCCGTGCGCGCGACCTTCATGCCGCGCCCGCCGCCGCCGGCCGCGGCCTTGATCAGCACCGGAAAGCCGATCTCTTTGGCGATCCTGCTCGCTTCCGCGTCGGAAGCGACGCCGCCCTCCGAGCCCGGCACCACCGGAATGCCCAGGCGCTTGGCGGTTCGCTTGGCCTCGATCTTGTCGCCCATGATGCGGATGTGTTCGGGCTTGGGGCCGATGAACTGCACGCCGTGGCTGGCGAGAATTTCGGCGAAGCGCGCGTTCTCCGACAGGAAGCCGTAGCCGGGATGCACGGCGTCGGCGCCGGTGATCTCGCAGGCCGACAGGATGGCGGGAATGTTGAGGTAGCTGTCCTTGGCCGGCGGCGGCCCGATGCACACGCTTTCGTCGGCGAAGCGCACATGCATGGCGTCGGCGTCTGCGGTGGAATGTACCGCGACCGTCGGTATGCCGAGCTCCTTGCAGGCGCGCAGCACGCGCAGGGCGATCTCGCCGCGGTTGGCGATGAGGATTTTATCGAACATTTTCAGACGTCATGCCCCGCGCAAGCGGGGCATCCAGTACGCCGTGTGGATTCGGTTTTGCACATTCGCATCGTCGTTTACTGGATCGCCCGCCTTCGCGGGCGATGACAGAAGAAGACTACTCGATGATCACCAACGGCTCGCCAAACTCGACCGGCTGGCCGTCCTCGAACAGAATCTGGATCACGGTGCCGGCGCGCGGCGCCGGAATCTGGTTCATGGTCTTCATCGCCTCGATGATCAGCAGCGTGTCGCCGGCCTTCACTTTGCTGCCGACCTCGATGAAGGGCTTGGCGCCCGGCTCGGCGGCGACGTAGGCGGTGCCGACCATGGGGGAGGCCACCACGCCCGGATGTTTGGCGGCGTCGAGCGGGGCGGCCGCGGACTCGCCGACCGGCTGCGGCGCCGGCGTGGCGCGCGCGGCGGCGATCACCGTGGTCGGCGCGACGGCGGCGCCGCGCGCCACGCGCACGCGCTGGCCGTCCTGCTCGATCTCGATTTCGGTGAGGCCGGTCTCGTCGAGCAGCTTGGTGAGCTCGTGGATCAGCTCGTGATTGACGAGCGGCGATTTCGGCGTCTTTGCCATCAGGCTTTCTCTTTGGCGCCGACCAGGCCGGCAAGGCCGGTGATCGCCAGCGCGTAGCCCTCGATGCCGAAGCCGGCGATCACGGCTTTGGCCGCCTTCGACACATAGGAGTTATGCCGGAAGCTTTCGCGCGTGTGGATGTTGGTGATGTGCACTTCGATCGCCGGCACGGTGGCGCTGACCGCGAGCAAAGCGTCGAGAATGGCGATCGAGGTGGTGGTGTAGCCCGCCGGGTTGATGACGATGCCGGCGGCCTTCTTGGCGTGCGCCTCCTGGATCCAGGTGACGATCTCGCCCTCGATATTCGATTGGCGGAAGTCGACCGCAAGGCCGAAGCGCCTGGCGGTGGCGGCGCAGAGCTTCTCGACGTCGGCAAGCGTGGCGCGGCCGTACTTTTCCGGCTCGCGCGTGCCGAGCAGGTTCATGTTCGGGCCGTTGAGGACGAAGATGGTCTGTGACATGTGGCCGCCGATCCCGCCGCTTTATAGGTGGCCGCGCCGGGAAGGGGAAGCCCGGCGCGCGTTCACGCTTAAGGCCTTGATTCAGCCGACCGCATGGGTCTCGGCCGCCGCCCAGTCGATGACGTCGTGGATCGCCGTTAACCTTTCGCGGCCGGCGGCCCGGGACCGCGCGAACAGGTTGACCTGCTCGCTGGCGCTGGTGCCGCGCTCCATGATGGCGCCGAGCCGGCCGATTTCGCCGGCGCAGCCGAAGGCGGCGACGTCCGCGGCGACCAGGGCGAGCACGTCGTCGAGCCAGTCGCGGGCCTCGAGCGGTTGCCGCGAGAACGGGTCGATGAAGGTCGCGGCGATGCCGTAGCGCTGCGCGTGCCATTTGTTCTCGGCGGTGACGGCGCGGCCGACGCGGTCGAAGCCGGCATTGATGTCGCGGTCGCGATCGAGGGCACGGACCAGGCAGCGGAACAGCGCGGCGATCGCCACCGCGTCGTCGAGCCGCGTGCAGCTGTCGGCGACGCGCAGCTCGATGGTCGGGTTCGGCAGCGACGGCCGCAGCGCCCACCAGATATAGCTCGCGTCCGGGATGATGTTGGCGCCGACCAGGGCGGCGACGAATTCGTTGTAGTCGTCGTTGGTGCGGAACAGCTCGGGCAGCCCGGTGCGCGGCAGCTCGTCATAGGCGGCGAGCCGGTAGCCGACGAGGCCGGTGAGATTGCCCTGCCAGAACGGCGAGGAGGTCGACAGCGCGAGCAGCAGCGGCAGGTAGGGCGTCAGCCGCATGATCAGGTTGATGCGCGTATCGACGTCGGGCACCTCGACGTGCACGTGCATGCCGCACAGCATGTTGCGGTGGCCGATCATCTGCAGGTCGTCCATGATTTCGCCGTAGCGGCTCTTCGGCGTCATCTGCTGCTCGGGCCAGAAGGCGAGCGGGAAGGTGCCCATGGCGGCGATGCCGAGGCCGTGCTCGCGCGCGGCTGCACCGAGCGCCCGGCGGTAACCGGCAAGGTGTGCGCGCGCTTCGGGCAGGGCCGCGCAGGGCGGCGTCGCCACCTCGATTTGCGATTGCAGCATTTCCGTCATGACGCGGTCGCCGAGCCGCTCGCGCGCGCCCCTGAAGAAGCCCTTGTCGACGCGCTGCACGGCCCGGCGCGTTGTCGCGTCGAACACGAAGAATTCCTCTTCCATGCCGATCGTGTACATAGGCTGCGACAACGCGACCGCGAAGCTACGGTTCCGCGCGCATGGCCGCAACGCAAAACGGCCGCCCCGGAGGGCGGCCGTTTGCAAGACTCTATGTGCAGCGCGTCAGCAGGTCGCCTTGCCGCAGCGGGCGCCGTTGATCTTCTCCTGCAGGCCCTTCAGCCCGATGGCGCCGACGACCACGCTCTCGCCGATGACGTAGCTCGGCGTGCCGTTGAGCCCCAGTGCATCGGCAAGCTTGAAGTCCTGCTGCAAGGTCTTCTCCACCTCCGGGCTCTTCATGTCCTTCTGCAGGCGGTCGACGTCGAGGCCGACTTCCTTGGCGACGGCGATGGCGCGGGCGGCGTCGGCGGCGCCGCGGCCGCCGAGCAGCTTGGTGTGGAAGTCGAGATATTTCTTGGGATCCTGCATGCGCACCGCGACCGCGACGCGCGCCGCTTCCACCGAGCCCGGGCCGAGCACCGGGAATTCCTTGAGCACGACCTTCAGATTCGGGTCGCTCTTCATCAGCGTGAGCATGTCGCTCATGGCGTGCTTGCAGTAGCCGCAGTTGTAGTCGAAGAACTCGACGAAGGTGACGTTGCCCTTCGGGTTGCCGAGGGTGACCTGGTCGGGCGAGGAGAACAGCGCCTCGCTGTGCTCTTTCACCGCGACCTTGTGTTTTTGCTCGTCGGCGGCGGCCTGCCGCTTCTCGAGCTCGGTCATCGCCTCTTGCAGCACCTCGGGGTGGGCGACCAGGTAATCGTGCACGATCTTCTCGATCTCGCCGCGCTGGGCAGCGGACACCTCGGCGGCGCGGCCGGATTGCGGCAGCGCGAAGGCGAGGACGGCGGCAAACGCGGCGGCGAGGCGCAGGCTGAAAGTCATTGGTCTAGTCCTTGTCTGAATCGGCGTCAGTGTAGCTTCATTGTGGTTTAGGAATCTTCACATTGACGAGATCGTCGGCCCGAACCCAGGCGGGCGAACCCACCGCCAGGCCGCGTTTGGCCCGTTCCGCCAGCTGTTTGGCGGTTTTGACGTCGCCGCGGGCGAAAGCGGCCTGGGCCGAGGCGAGGTCGGCATGGGGGATGTCGCCCTTGCGGCCATAGGCCATGGCGAGCTGCATATAGGCGGCCGGCGTCTCCGGCTCCGTGCGCAGCGCCTCGTTCAGCAGCGCCACCGCCTCGTCGGCGAGTTTGGGATTGTTGGTCGAGATGAGCGCCTGGCCGAGCATGATCTCGATCAGGGCGGCGTGATGCGACAGCTGTACGGCGCTGCGCAGCGGCGCCACGGCTTCGGGGCCATGGCCGCCTTCCAGCAGCGCCTGGCCCTTGAGCTCGTAGAAATAGGGGTTGTTCGGCTCGGAGCGGATGAGGCCATCCATCTGCGCGATCGCGCCGCGCAAATCGGAGTGCCGGTAGGCCGAGATGGCGCGGGCATAGCGCGCCGCCAGGCTTTGATCGCCCGCCGGATAGCGTCGCGCCACCGTGTCGGCAGGCTCCAGGAAGCCGGACAATTTGGCGCGCATCATGTCGTGGCGCTGCTGCAGTTGCGGCGAATCTTTCACGTCCCAATAGGGGCTCTGCTTGGCCAGCGTCTCGAGCGTCGCCACGCGTTCGGCCGGCATCGGATGCGTCTGCATATAGGGATCGACATAGCGCGAGTTGTACATCGTTTCGTTGCTCAGGCGCTTGAACAGATCGACCATGCCCTTGGGCGACTGGTGCGTGGCGTCGAGGAACTTGATACCGGCATGGTCGGCCTGGTCTTCCTGGGTGCGCGCATAGGCGAGCAACGAGTGCATGATCGCCGACTGCGGCGCCATGATCGCGGCGCCGCCAAGCTCGCCGACGCTGGTGTTGCGGCCGGCGGTGGCCCCCGCCACCACCGCGCCGACGCCGAGCAGCATGGCGACGATGGACTGGGTCTGCGCCTGCGCCAGTTTCTCGCGGAAGCGCATCAGGTGGCCGCCGGCAAGGTGGCCGGTTTCGTGCGCCAGCACGCCGATGATCTCATTCGGCGTCTTGGCGTCGAACAGGGCGCCGGCGTTGACGAAGATGTGGCGGCCGTCCATCACGAAGGCGTTGAACGAGCGGTCGTTGAGCACGACCACCTTGACGTTCTGCTGGGCGAGCCCGGCGGCGTTGAGCACCGGGCGGGCGTAGTCGCGCAGCAGGTTCTCGATCTCGGTGTCGCGGATGATCGGCAGCTGCGGTGCCTGGGCGCGCGCCGGCGGCGCGGCCGGGCCGGCGATCAGCGCGGCGGCGGTGAGCAAGGCCAGCGCGCGGGCTGCTGGCGCCCGGCGCCGTGCCCTGATAGGTCTCGCCGTCTCGATCATGCGCTGCATGCCACCGGATTGGGGTGAAACTAGTAACGCGCCGGTACGGGGTCAACGCGGCCCGGACCCGCTGTTTTCGGCCCTGAGGCGGCAAGCAAACCGGGGAATGCGGCAACAGCGGGGCATTCCGGCCGCTTCGCGGCGGCTTTAAGGGTCGGTCATGATGCTGGACGCGGCAAAACGGCTTTTGACGCCCTCCCGGCGCAGCGAGGTGCCGCCGTTCATCGTCATGGATGTCATGGCGGCGGCGGCCAAGCGCGAGGCCGCCGGCGCCCGCGTCATCCACATGGAGGTCGGTCAGCCGGCGGCGCCGGCGCCGCGGACGGCGATCACGGCGGCGCAGGCCGCGCTCGCGGGCGGGCGCATCTCCTATACCGAATCGCTCGGCATTCCCGCGCTGCGCGCGGCCATCGCCCGCCATTACCAGGAGACCTACGACCTCGCGCTCGATCCCTCGCGCGTCGTAGTGACGACCGGCTCCTCGGGTGGGTTTATCCTCGCCTTTCTCGCCTTGTTCGAGGCGGGCGACCGCGTTGCCCTCGCCAATCCCGGCTATCCGCCGTACCGGCACATTCTGTCCGCGCTCGGCTGCGAGCCGGTGCTGATCGCCACCGCGCCGCAGACGCGGTGGGCGCTGACCCCCGCCTCGCTGCTCGACGAGCACAAGCGCAAGCCGTTGCAGGGCGTGGTGGTGGCAAGCCCGGCCAATCCGACCGGCACCATGATGGAGGCGGATGCGCTGTCGCGGCTGATCTCGATCGCGGAGGCCGAGGGCATCCGCGTCATCTCCGACGAGATCTACCACGGCCTCGACTACGCCTTCGCCGCCGAGACCGCGGCCAACGTGTCGGAGCGCGCGGTGGTGATCAATTCGTTCTCGAAATATTTCTGCATGACCGGCTGGCGCGTCGGCTGGATGGTGGTGCCGGACAATCTGGTGCGCACCGTCGACCGCCTGCAGGGCAATCTCGCCATCTCGGTGCCGACGCTGGCGCAGGTCGCCGCCGCTGCCGCCTTCGACGGGCGTGCCGAGATGGAAGAGGTCAAGCACGGCTACGAGGTCAACCGCCGTATCCTGACGGAAGGGCTGCCGAAGGCCGGGCTCGACCAGTTCCTGCCAGTCGACGGCGCTTTCTATCTCTACGCCAATATCGCGCGCTTCTCCGACGACAGCCTCGACTTCGCTAAGCGCATGCTCAACGAGGCGGGCGTGGCGGCGACTCCGGGCATCGATTTCGATCCGGTCGACGGCCGCCACTTCCTGCGCTTCTGCTACGCCGGCTCGGCCGAGGAGATGCGTGAGGCGGTGGAGCGCATCGGCCAGTGGCTGCACAGGCTGTGAGAGCGGCGATGACGGGGGCGGGGGCGGCACATTGGCGCGAGGTGCTGGCCGTCAGTCTGCGGCTCGGCCTCACCTCGTTCGGCGGCCCGATCGCGCATCTCGGCTATTTCCGCGCCGAATATGTGGCGCGCCGGCAATGGCTCGATGAGAGAACTTACGCCGACCTGGTGGCGCTGTGTCAGTTTCTGCCCGGGCCGGCGAGCAGCCAGGTCGGCATTGCGGTCGGCCAATTGCGCGCGGGGCTACCCGGCGCGCTCGCCGCCTGGGTCGGCTTCACGCTGCCGTCGGCGATCGCGCTCACGCTGTTCGCCTATGGCGTCGATGCGCTCGGCGGCGCCCTCGGCGGCGGCTGGCTGCACGGCCTGAAAGTGGTGGCGGTCGCGGTGGTGGCGCAGGCCGTGCTCGGCATGATGCGCTCGCTCGCGCCGGACCGCGCCCGCGCCACGGTGGCGGTCATCGCCGCGGCGATCGTGCTGGCGTTCCCGGGTGCCTGGGGCCAGATCGCGGCGATCGTGTTCGGCGTCATTGCCGGCGTCGGCGTGCTGCATGTCGAGGCGCCGCAGGATCACGTGTCGCTGCCGATGCCGGTCGGCCGCACGACGGGCGCCGTTCTGCTCGCGGTGTTCTTTGCCATTCTGCTCGGCCTGCCGCTGCTCATTGCATTTTATCCGGCGCATGCGCTGGTCGTGTTCGAAGCGTTCTACCGCGCCGGCGCGCTGGTGTTCGGCGGCGGCCATGTCGTGCTGCCGCTGCTGCAAGCCTCTGTCGTGCCGCCGGGCTGGGTGAGCAACGATGCCTTCCTCGCCGGCTACGGCGCGGCGCAGGCGGTGCCGGGCCCGCTGTTCACCTTCGCCGCCTATCTCGGCGCCGTGATGGGGCCGCAGCCGAACGGCTGGGCCGGCGCCTTGCTGTGCCTGGTCGCGGTGTTCCTGCCGTCCTTTCTGCTGGTGATCGGCACGCTGCCGTTCTGGGACGACCTGCGCCGGCGCGCCGGCGCGCAGTCGGCGCTGCGCGGCGTCAATGCGGCGGTGGTCGGGCTGCTGCTGGCGGCGCTCTACAATCCGGTGTGGACGTCGGGCATCGCCGGGCCTTACGACTTTGCCCTCGCCGTCGCCGCCTTCCTCCTGCTGTTCATGTGGCAGGCGCCGCCGTGGCTGGTCGTGGCGCTGAGCGCGCTCGCGGGGGCAGCTCTTGGCGGCCGCTAGCATAAGCGCGCGGCGCGCCGCTTTGGCGGGAGGCTTTGCCGCGGCTGCGCGCGCGCATGCCGCCGACCTCGGCGCATCGGTCTTTGTGTTCGCGGCGGCGAGCCTGATGGCGGGCCGCGTCTGGCGCTTTCCCTTCGACGACGAGATCTACACGCTCACGATCATCGACCGGCTGTCGCCGCTGCAGCTGCTGACGCTCTATCCGGCGCGCTTCGACGTGCATCCGCCGTTATCGTACCTGCTGTTCAGCGCGCTTTCGCATCTGGGCGTCGGCGAGGCCGGCATGCGGCTTGCAAGCCTGTCGCTGACGGCGCTCGCGGTGGCGCTGTTTCACCTGCTGACGCTGATGCTGCTCGCCGAGCGGCGGCGCGGCGATATGCGGCCGGCGAGCCGGCTTATCGCCGTCGTCTTGTTCGGCCTCTGCCCGCTGGCGGTGAGCCAGGGCGATGCGCTGCGCTGGTATCCGCTGTTCGCCGCATTGTTTGCGATTTTCATCACGCTCTATCTCACCGCCGCCAATGACGCGACGCGGTTATGGGCGGCGGCGGCGCTCGGCCTTGCCGGCGCCACCAATCTGCTGGCGGCGCCGGTTGCGCTCGCCTTGGCGCTGCATCGCTACGCCCTGGAGAAGCGCTTTGCGTGGCGTTTCGACGCGGCGTTCTGGCTGATCGCGCTCGCAAGCGGCGGCCTCGGGCTCTATTCCGCCGGCGGCCTGATTGTGGCGCGCTCCGCCGAAATCGCCACGCAGTTGGGCAACGGCATCGCCCGCGCCGCCCTGACCGACGCGCTCGGCTTTTTCGGCGGCGCCGCGCTCGGCGTCAGCCAGAGCTGGATCGTCGTGCCGGTGCTCGTCGTCTGTGCGCTGGCGCTTGCGGCGAGCCTCGAGCGCACGCGCGTCGCCGCAGCGCTCCATCTGTTGCTGCTGATGCTCGCCGCCGCCGCGCTGACGATCCTGCCGGGCTTTGCCAAGCCGCGCTCGTTTCTTTATCTCGCGCCGGTGATGACCCTGTTCGTCGTGCTTTATCTCGACGCCCTGCTGCGGCGCGGTGAGGTCAGGGGAGCGCTTGCCGGCCTGGCGATGATGACGGCGGCGAGCGTTGCCGCCATCGCCAATGTCGCGCACAACACCCATCCGTTCAAACGCAACGCCGTCATTCCCTATCAGGCGATTCTCGACTTCATCGACGCCAATGCAACCGGCCGCGTGCTGGTGGCGACGACCGATCCGGTGCTGCCCTGGCTCGTCAATCGCCGCGGCCATGACGGCTGCGGCGGCGAATTGCCGGCGGTGCGCCCGTGCCTTGCAGGCGGCCGCACCTACGACAGCCTCGTCATCGTCCGCGGCTACAACGACAAGTCCGGCAATGCCGCCGTTTTGCGCCGCGTCGATGCGCGGGTCGGCGAACTGACGGCGGGGCGGCGCAAGCTGGCGAGTTTTGCCGCCGGGCGCGACGAGGACGCCGCGCTCAAGAGCTGGCTCACGGGGATTGCGCTCGACCCGGTCATTCTGACGGTCGACGTCTATCGCTAGAACTCGACGTCGAGCTCCACGACCTCGTCCGGCTCCGCTTTGGCCGCCGCGATCCATTCCTGCATCGCCGGCATCGCCATGATCGCCTTCGAATAGGCGGCGCAGTCGGCATCGAGCGGCACGTCGTAGGTGATGAAGCGCGTCACCACCGGCGCGAACATGGCGTCCGCCATGCACGGGCTCGGCCCGAACAGGAAGGTGCCGCCATAGGCGTCGAAGCATTCGCGCCAGATGAACAGGATGCGGTCGATGTCGGCCTGCGCGCCGGCCCAGACCTTGAAGTCCGGGTGGTGCGCCTTCACGTTCATCGGCAGCGCCGAGCGCAGGTTGGAAAAGCCGGAATGCATCTCGCCGGAGACCGAGCGGCAATGCGCCCGCGCCGTGCGCGCCTGCGGCAGCAGCCCGGCGTCCGGCAGGATCTCGTTGAGGTATTCGGCGATCGCCAGCGTGTCCCAGACCTTGATGCCGTTATGGCTGAGGCAGGGCACCAGAAACGACGGCGACAACAACAACAACTCGGCGCGCGTCGAAGGGTCGTCGCTGGCGACCGTCTGCTCCTCGAATTCGAGCCCCGCCATCTTGCACAGCAGCCAGCCGCGCAGCGACCAGGAGCCGTAGTTCTTGCTGGCGATCGTCAGCGTCGCCTTGCTGGGGGCAGCCTTGGCCATGGGGTCACTTGTCCCAATGCATCACGGCCCGGCAGCCCGAAGCTTAGACGAAAGTTGTTACCAATCAATATTTTCCCGTGGTGCAAAAAAGCCGGTCCGGTGCCTTTTCCCCAGGCAGGGGCGCCTGGAGTTTTATCTCGCAGTGCAACATAAAATGCTCTAGCGTCAGCGGGCGGTTCGCCGGGACCGCCGGGGGTTGGCGTGCTGTATCAGGCCTATCAGGCCCATACGGACATCATGGTGCCGGTGCGGATGGTCGCGGGCCTCGCGGCCGACCACGGCCGCGCACGCCTCAACGGCTCGGCGAAGCCGTCGGCGCTGTCCAATCTAACCGCGGCCTATGAGCTGATCGCGCGCACCGGGCTCAGCCATCGGCGGCCGCCTTACGGCATCGGCAGCGTCACCATCGGTCATCGCGAGGTCGCGGTGACCGAGGAGGTTGCCGACCGCACGCCGTTCGGCACGCTCTTGCACTTCAAGAAGGACATCGATGAGGCGCAGCCGCGCGTGCTGTTGATCGCGCCGCTGTCCGGGCACTTCGCGACGCTTTTGCGCACCACGGTGCGCACCATGCTGCCCGAACACGACGTTTACATCACCGACTGGCATAACGCGCGCGACGTGCCGCTCGATGCCGGGCGCTTCGGCTTCGACGATTACATCGCCCACCTCATCCGTTTCCTGGACACGATCGGGCCCGGCGCCCACATGGTCGCCGTCTGCCAGCCCTGCGTCGCCGCGCTGGTTGCGGCAAGCGTGATGGCGCAGGCAGGCTCGCCGGCGCAGCCGCGCTCGATGACGCTGATGGCGGGGCCGATCGACACCCGCATCAATCCGACCAAGGTCAACGCGCTCGCCAAGTCGAAGGACATTGCCTGGTTCGAGAGGACGCTGATTGCGCGCGTGCCGGGGCGCTATGAGGGGGCGGGGCGCAAGGTCTATCCCGGCTTCGTGCAGCTTGCCGCCTTCATGAGCATGAACATCGACCGCCACCTGAAGGCACATCAGGAACTCTACGAGAACCTGCGCAAGGGGGACGAGGCCAAGGCGGCGCAGACCAAGGCCTTCTACGACGAATATTTCGCCGTGCTCGATCTGACCGCGGAATTTTATCTGGAGACGGTGAAGCTGGTCTTTCAGGATCACCTGCTGCCGCTCGGCCGGCTCACCTATCAGAACCGCACGGTCGAGCCGAAAGCGATCAAGCGCACCATGTTGTTCACCGTCGAGGGCGAGAAGGACGACATCTGCGCTGTCGGGCAGACGCTGGCCGCCCACGATCTGTGCACGGGCCTGCGCCCCTACCGCAAGCGTCACCACATGCAGGCCGGCGCCGGGCATTACGGCGTCTTCAGCGGCCGCGCTTGGGCGAACCAGATCTATCCGATGGTGAAGAACGTCATTCTGCAAAGCGACTGAGCGGCCGCCGCTTGCGAATGCTTCCTATTAAAGAACGGAGCAAGGCTGGCACATCTCGTCGCAGCCTTCTTTGATCCATCGCAAGGATAGATCGGCGCCCGGCCGGTTACGTGGCTGCAACCAGCAGCAACGCGTAAAGGGCAAGACCGCCATGATCACCGAGCGCATTGACGCCATCACCGCCATCCGGCCGGCCTATCGCGGAACGGTCCTGCCGGCGCCGCGCTCAGTCAAGATCGAGCTCACCGGCCGCTGCAATTATGCGTGCAGCTTTTGCGCCCGCTCGATGGTGCTGCGCGACCAGAAGGACATGCCGCGCGAGTTGTTCGAGCGGCTGCTGCGCGAAATGCGGCAGGCCGGCGTCGAGGAGATCGGGCTGTTTTATCTCGGCGAGAGTTTCCTGTGCCGCTGGCTCGAGGAGGCGATCGCCTTCGCCAAGAAAGACTGCGGCTATCCTTACGTGTTCCTCACCACCAACGGCTCGCTCGCCAGACCGGACCGCATGGAGGCCTGCTTCGCCGCCGGGCTCGACAGCCTGAAATTCTCGTTCAACTACGCCGACGAGGCGCAATTCGAGGCGATCGCGCGCGTCAAGCCGAAATTCTTCCACGACATGATCGACAATATCCGTCACGCCCGGCGGGTGCGCGACAAGGTCGAGAACGAAACCGGGCACCGCTGCGGCCTGTACGCATCCTATATTGAATATGACGGCGAGCAGCGCGGGCGCATGCTCGAAGCCCTGGCGCAGATTACGGATTGCGTCGACGAGGTCTATGCGCTGCCGCTCTACAGCCAGGCCGATCTGGTGACGGAAACGGAGGCGCAGGCCGGTTGGAAACCGACCGCCGGCAACCGCGGCCGCCTCGGCGCGCTGCGCGATCCTCTGCCGTGCTGGGCGGTGTTCACCGAAGGCCACATCACCTGGGACGGCAAACTGTCGGCGTGCTGCTTCGATCACGACGGCCGCTTCCACATGGGCGATCTGACGACCACGCCGTTCATGGCGGCGTGGAATTCCGAGCACTTTCAGCACCTGCGCGCCGCGCACCTGAAGAAGGACGTCACAGGCACCGCCTGCGAGCGCTGCGTCGCCTATCGGTGAGGCCAATGCGCGCCTTCAAGCCGATCGCCGGCTAGACCATGCCGTGCGTGCGCTTCTCGGTCGACGGCGAGAGCTCATCCCAGGCCCAGGCGCTCGCCGTGAAAATATCGAGTGCCGGCTTGAATACTGAGGGATCGTCGAGGCTCGCCGCCTGGATGCCGATGAGGGCGGGCAGGCGCTCGAGCTTGACCAGCAGCTGGCTGCCGCAGGTCGGGCAAAAGCCGCGCTCGACGGCCTTGCCGGCGCCGCCGACGGTCCGGTAGTAGCGCGGCGAGCCGGTGATTTTGAGCGCGCTTGCCGGCACCGCCAGCACCGGCGCATAGCCCGAGCCGCCGGCGCGCTGGCAGTCACGGCAATGGCACTTGAGCATCGCGGCCGGCGCGGCATCGGTTTCATAACGCACGGCGCCGCAGGCGCAGCCGCCCGACAATTTTGTCATCGCGCGCTTCCCGCCTGCTGCGCCGCCGGTTCGGGCCGCTTCAATCCTGCCACGGGCAATAGGCGACACACTGGCTGACCACGTCGCCTTCGACAGTCTGCACGTCGTCCCACATCATCTGGCAGCCGTCCTCGGTCAGGCCGTCGCAGTAGTCGCGCGGCGCCGAAATATAGGCGTAGGGATAGTAGCTGGCGCCGCCGATGACGATACCGGCGAGCACGGCGACGGGCACGAAAGTGACCCAGGCATTGCGGTAGCGCACGCGGTAGCCGCCGCCGCGCCAGGTCGAGTAGTTGCGGCCGTGGATCGACATGCGCCCGGCGCCGCGCGCGGAGATGCCGCGGATGCGCGCCGCGGTGACGACGCGCGGCCCGCTCGGCGTGATGACGCGCGGCGGCTTGTTCACGGTCGTCGTCGTGGTCTTGAGTTGCTTGGGCGTCGTCGTCTTGATCGTCGTGGTCTTCTTGATGGTGGTCTTGTTCTGGCCGCCTTTTTGAATGGTGACGTTGCGCTGGACGTTGGTGTTGCGCTGGACGTTGCCCTGTTTCTGTCCGCCGCCCCCGCCTCCGCCGCCGCCTTTCTTGTTCTTGCTGTTGCTGTTGTTGCTCTGCGCCGACAGGTCGATGGCGGTCGCGGTGTTGGAAGAGGCCTGTGCATGCGCGGCGATGGTTGCGCCGATGGCGATTGCAGCGGCGGCAAAGAAGGCGAAGCACGTCCTGGCGGTCATGGCGGCCCCTCGTGTGATGCGAGGCCGGAATCGGCCCCTGTCGATCTTGTAGCACAAGGCGCAAAACTGCGTCCCGCCTAGAACACCCCCGGCAGCACCCGATACCGCACGCGCGCGGCGTAGGCGGCGTAGGCCGGATCGCGGCCAAGCAGCGCCTCCTCGCGCAGCATGCGCAGCACCTCGAGCAGGAAAATGCCGGCATAGAGCAGCGCATTCAGCAGCGACGGAAAGCCGAGCAGGAAGCCCAGATGCGTGAGCGTATAGCCGGCATAGACGGGGTGGCGCACCACGCGATAAAGGCCGCGCGTTTTCACGCCGCGATTGGCCGGCACCAGGCCGAAGCTGCGCCACAGCGACAGCTTGGCGGAGATCTGCATCAACAGGCCGGCGAGCATCACCGTGGTGGCAAGCGTTGCCGGAATGACGGCGCTCGGCGCCGCCGGCGTGGTCAGGAGCAGCGGCGCGCTGACCGCGGAAAAGCTCAGCGCCCAATCGAACGGGTGGCTCGACAGCGACGCCGAGCGGCGGCGGATCAGGATCAGAACGACGCCGAGCGCTTCGGCGGTCACCAGCAGCAGCGCCTGCGCATTGATGCCGGCGGCGAGCAGGATCAGCTCGGGGTGCTCGCGCTCGGCCAGCACCAAGGCCAGGAGCCGCGGCAGCATGCGATGGACGAACAGCAGGAACAGCAGCAGCACTGCGGCGCGTTCGGCGAGATCGAGCGCGAGCGCCACATCGACGAATGCCGCCGGCCGCCGCGCCGGCCGCGCAGGGGGCGCCTCGTGTTCGAGTGCCATGATGCCTCGGTCGGTGACGGTTGAGCCTAACATAATCCGGCTTTCGGCCCTACATTGCCCGCGACCGACTCGCAAAAGGGAGGACCATGATGCGGACTGCCTTTTGGCCTTGGCTTGCGGCACTGGCGGCGCTTGCGCTCGCCGCCCCGGCGGCCAGCGCGGCGGACTTCAGCCTTCGCTTTTCCTGGGCGGGCATCCCTGCGTGCCAGACGCTGTCGCCGGCCTTCGAACTGGCCGGCGTGCCGGCGGGCAGCAAGCGGCTGCGCTTCGAGATGAAGGATCTCGACGTGCCGGGCTTTCGTCACGGCGGCTCGACCATCGCCTATGAGCGCAACAGCGTGCGGCAGGGCGCGATCGCCTATGTCGGCCCCTGTCCGCCGGCCGGGCAACGTCATCGCTATCGCTGGACGGTCGAGGCGCTCGACCCGACGGGCAAGGTGCTCGGCACGGCGAGCGCCGAGGCCGTCTTCCCGCCGTGAGCCTTTAGTCTTTCTCGGCGGGCTGCGTATCGGCGGGCGGCGGCGCCACGGCGGGCTTGGCGGCCGGCTTCTTGGCGGCGCCTTTCTTCTTGGCTTCCTTGCGCGCGGCCGGCTCGTAATTGCCCTTGGCCATGCACTTCTTGATGAACGCCTGCGCCTTGGCGCCTTCGAGGTTCTGCGCTTCGGCTCCGACCTTGCAGGTCTCCATTTTTTCGTTGTTGGTGACGGCGGCGGCCGGGCTCGCCACGAGCACGAGCGGCAGAGCGATCAGGCCGAGGGTGCGCAGCATGTCACAAGCTCCTTATTCGTTTTCCGTGGCCGCGAGCATAGCATGTTTCCGGCGGGCATAAGCAGGGCAAAAAAGCGGCGCGCAGCCGCCGGGACGCACCGCAATTCCCGCGCCGGCAGGTTCGGCTAGACTGGCTGCCATCACCCGACTCAAAGAGCGCAATCGCAAATCTCGGTCGGCGGCGGCAGGGGGCCATGAGCATCGCGAAAAAACTCGGTTTGATCGCCGCGGGCTACGGGCTCGCCGTCGTCGCGGGGATCGCGGCTGCCGCCGTCAACGAGGCGCTGATGCCGGCCGACATTTCGCAGACTTCGGGCGGCATGGTCGCCTTCGGCGATATGATTCTGTTCGTCGTCGTCGCCGGGATCGTCGGTCTTGCCCCGACCTGGTTCCTGCTGACGCTTGCCCTCGACAAGGCGCCGCGGGCCTTGCTGGCGGCGGTGCTCGTGGCGGCGGCGGCCGGGCCGGCGAGCTGGCTGACGATGCTCGCGCTGTCGCGCAACGCCGGGCCGATGACGCTGCCGGAAGCTGTGAGCGGACTGCTCGGCCTGGTCGTCGCGTTTGTCGCCATCCCGCGCATGGTGCTCGGCCCGGTGCTGCTGGTCGTCGAGGCGGCGACGTTCCTGCTGGTGCGCGGGCGCCTCACGCGCGCGCTGCTCGTCGCGGCCATGCTGATGGACCTCGTGCCGCTAAGCTTGTTCGCGCTGCATATGCTGCGCGCCGTGCGCTCCTAGCGCAGCGCCGCAGCGATGTTGCCGCCGTCGACGGTGGTGACGTCGGCCGTCGTCTTCAGCGCCAGCGCCTGCGCCAGGAAGGCCTGCGCCACGTCGTCGGCGGTGACCTCGCGGCGCAGCAGGTTGCTGGTCATGTAATCCCGCGCGCCGAAGCCGCGCGCCTTGGCCCGCGCCTTGATGAAATCGTCGGTCAAGATGCCGGAGCGGATGCGGTCAGCGTTGACACCATTGGCACGGATGCCGTCGGCGCCGTAGTCGAGCGCGTATTGCCGCACCAGGAAAAGCGTCGCCGCCTTGGGCAGTCCGTAGGGGCCGAAATCGGGTCCCGGATTGACCGCCTGCTTGGAGACGTTAAACAGCAGGCAGCCGCCGGTCGATTGCGCCAGCATGATCTTGACGGCGGCCTGGGCGACCTTCTGGTGCGCGAAGAAATTCAGTTCGAAGCTTTGGCGCAGGATGCTCTCGTCGACCTCGCCGATCCTGCCCTGCCAGGCGGCGCCCGCATTCGAGACCACGATATCGACGCCGCCGAATGTGCCGACGACCTGCTCGAAGGCGGCGGCGACCGAGGCGGTCTTGGTGACGTCGCAGGCGATAGCGAGCCCGCCGACCGCCTTGGCTTGATCCTGCGCCGCCGCCAGATCGATATCGAGCAGCGCCACCGCGGCGCCCGCCTGGGCGAAGGCGCGCGCGGCGGCGGCGCCGATGGCGCCAGCAGCGCCGGTGATGACGGCGACCTGGCCGGCAAGCGGGGCCGCCTTGCGCTGTCCGAGCTTGGCGAGTTCGAGCGGCCAATAATCGACGTCGAACATGTCCTTTTCGCCGATCGGCGTGTAGCGGCCGATGGCCTCGGCGTCGGTGATGCCCGCGACGGCGGCTTCGGCGATGTCGGCGGCGATCGCCGCGTCCTTGGCGCTGGCGCCGAGGCCGAACAGGCCGAGCCCCGGCACCAGCACGAGCCGCGGCGCCGGGTCATGCATCGCCGCGCCGTTTGCGCGCGCCTTGTGGCGGGCGAAATAGGCGCGGTAATCGTCGATGAATGTCGCCGCCGCTTTCTGCGCCGCCGCCTTGAATTCGGCGAGCTTGCCCGCTCGCGGCGCCGGCAGGATCAACGGCCACGGCTTGACGCGCAGCACATGGTCGGGCGTCAGCACGCCGGCGCGGGCGTAGCGCGCGGCATGCCTGCCGCCCACGAATTTCAGGATCGCCTCGCTCGTCCGGAACGCCATGATCGGCCGCTGGTGGGCGCCCTCGCCGAAAGCGTCGCGCAGCGTGCAGGCGCCGCGCACGATGGGCGCGACCTCGGCAAGCGGCGCGATGCGGGCGGGCAGCCTGGCCGCGGCGAAGCTCTTGCGGTTCTTCTTGAGGCGCTGCTCGGCGAGCGTGACGAACTCGATCATGCGCTCGTAGGCCTCGCGCGCCGTGGCGCCGAACGTGAAGATGCCGTGCTTGTCGAGGATCAGACCCTCGACGCGCGGATCGCGCTCGAACACGTCGGCGGCCCGCTTCGACAGCGCAAAGCCCGGCATCACGTAGGGCACGAAGCCGAGCCGCCTGCCGTAGACCTCGGCGCAAAGCTGTGCCGCGTTCGGCTGATCGATCAGGCTGAGCACGGCGGTGGCGTGGCTGTGGTCGATGAAGGTCGCCGGCAGGAAGGCGTGCAGCAGCGTCTCGACCGACGGCGAGGGCGCGGTCGGATCGATGAGGAAGGCGCGCAGCAGGCGCGCCATCTCGATGTCGGTCATCGCCTTCACCGCGCGCTGTTTGAGCAGCGGCCCAAGCTGCACCGCGGGAAATCCGGCCGGCTCGATGCTGGCCATGTCCCAGCCGGAGCCCTTGACGTAGAGCACGTCGGTGTCGCGGCCGGCGAGGTCGCGCGTGCGCGCCTTCACCGAGGTGTTGCCGCCGCCGTGCAGCACCAGTGCGGGATCGCGGCCGAGCAGGCGGCTCGAATAGACGCGCAGCGCCAGCTCGGGCGCAACGCCGGCGCGGCCGTAGCGGTCGACCGCGGCCTTCGCCTCGCGCTCGACCCAGGCGGATTTCATCGTGCGCCCGCCGCCTCAGGCGTCAGCTTTTGTCGCCGGAGAAGCGCTTGGCCCACCAGCCGCGCTTGGGCGTGGCGGGTTCCTCGGCGGTGCTGGACACCACCGGCGTCGGCGGCGGCAGAGCGGGCGAGGGACCTTCGCTGCCGAAGGCGGATTCGCGCACGGTCGAGCGGCGGCGCGGCGCTTCTTCGGCATGCGGGGCGGGCGGGGCGAATTCGGGCGCGGCCGGCGGCGGCGGCGGTGGCGGCGTTTCGGCGACGGGTTCGTCGGGCCGCTCGTCGAAGCGCGGCGAAACGGCGGAGGCGTCCTCGTCGCTGACCGGCGGGAAGTCGGCGCCGACATGAAGCTCGTGCGGGGCGCGCTCGCCGTCAAAAGGCCGCTCGCCATTGCCGTTGCCGCGGCGCCGATTGCGCCTGCCGCCGCGGCGGCCGCGCCGGCGCCGATGCCGATGCTCGCCGCCGCCTTCGCCGGAGCCCTGCATCGGCGGACGCGGCTCGCCCTGCGGCTCGCCGCCGAAATCTTCTTCGGCTGCGCCGCCGTCGTGGTCTTCGTGGGCGACGGCATGCTCGGGCACGGTGTCGTGCGTGAACTGCTGGCCCTCGCGATAGGGACGCGGCTCGCCGCCGCCGCGACCGCGGCCGCCGCGGCGCCTGCGCCGCCTGCGATGTCCGCCGTCGCGATGCTCGCCCTCAGGCGCAGCCTCGGGCGCGGCCGGCGCAGGCTCTTCCGCGGCATCGAGTTCGGCTTCCGCCGGCTCCTCGGCCGTCGCGGCCTCGTCGTCCTCGACGGTCTCCTCGATCGGCTGCGCGCTGCGCGCGGCTTCGGCGAGCGATCGTGCCGCCTCGACCGAATGCACCTGCTCGCCGCGGTCGATGATGTAGGACTGCTGGCCGGTGACGGCGGGGTCGGCCGAGATGGTGAGCGTCACCTGGAAGCGCTCCTCGAGGGCGCGAAGGTGCGCGCGCTTGTGGTTGAGCACGTAGAGCGCCACTTCCGAGCGCGTGCGCACGATCAGATTATGGGTGGCGCCCTTGATCAGCATTTCCTCGAGCGCGCGCAGCAACTGCAGCGCCACCGAGGACACCGAGCGGACGTGGCCGGAGCCGCCGCACACCGGGCACTTCTCGGTCGAGCTCTCCAACACCGAGGAGCGGATGCGCTGGCGCGACATTTCCAGGAGGCCGAAATGCGAAATGCGGCCGACCTGGATGCGCGCCCGGTCGTACTTGAGGGCGTCTTTCAGCCGGCGCTCGACGGTGCGGTTGTTGCGCGTCTCGTCCATGTCGATGAAGTCGATGACGATGAGGCCGGCGAGATCGCGCAGGCGCAGCTGGCGGGCGATTTCCTCGGCCGCCTCGCAGTTGGTCTTGAGCGCGGTGTCCTCGATGTGGTGCTCGCGCGTCGCCCGTCCCGAGTTGACGTCGATCGCCACCAGCGCTTCGGCCTGGTTGATGACGATGTAGCCGCCGGAGCGCAGCTGCACCACCGGCGAGAACATGGCGTCGAGCTGGCTCTCGATGCCGTAGCGCGTGAACAGCGGCTGCGTGTCCTTGTACAGCTTGACGTGCTTGACGTGGCTCGGCATCAGCATGCGCATGAAATCGCGCGCTTCCTCGTGGCCGTGCTCGCCGGCGACGATGATCTCGTCGATGTCCTTGTTGTAGAGGTCGCGGATCGAGCGCTTGACCAGCGAGCCTTCCTCGTAGACGAGCTTGGGCGCCGTCGATTTGAGCGTGAGATCGCGCACCGTCTCCCACAGCCGCAGCAGATATTCGAAGTCGCGCTTGACTTCGGTCTTGGTGCGCGAGGCCCCAGCGGTGCGCAGGATGACGCCCATGCCTTCGGGCACTTCCAGCTCCTGCGCGATCTCCTTGAGGCGGCTGCGGTCCTCGGCGGAGGTGATCTTGCGCGAGATGCCGCCGCCGCGCGCGGTGTTCGGCATCAGCACCGAATAGCGGCCGGCGAGTGACAGGTAGGTGGTCAGCGCCGCGCCCTTGGTGCCGCGCTCTTCCTTGACCACCTGCACCAGCATGACCTGGCGACGCTTGATGACTTCCTGGATCTTGTACTGGCGGCGGAAGCGCGGCAGGCGCTCCTGCACTTCCTCGAGCGCGTCGGCGCCGCCGACGGATTCGACCGCCTCGTCCTCGTGATGGTCCTCGCCATTGCCGGCGTCCGGGGCGGCCGCAGCGTCGGTTTCGGCGGGCTGGGCGTCGCTCGCGGCTTCGCCGAACCCATGCTCGTGACCTTCGGCGTCGGGCTGGTGGTCGGCGGCGGAAGCGTCATGCTCGGCGGCGTCTTCGGCGTCGTGATGCTCGGCGGTCTCGCTCGGTGCCTCGCCGGCGACGACATCGGCCGGCGCGTGCTCGGTCATCGCCGCGGCGGCCTCGACGGCTTCGGCGGCGGAGGGTTCGCTGATGGCGGTTTCGTCCGCTGGGATGGCGCCGGCATCTTGTACCAGATGCTCGTCGGCAACCGGTTCGCTGCGCTGCACGTCCTCGCGCTGGCGATGGCCGCGATGGCGGTGCCGGCGGCCGCGGCGGCCGCCGCGATGATCGGCTTCGGCGTCGGCCTCGCTCTGCTGGCGCGCTTCTTCCGCCAGCAGCGCCTGCCGGTCGGCGACGGGAATTTGATAATAGTCGGGGTGGATTTCCGAGAAGGCCAGGAAGCCGTGTCGGTTGCCGCCGTAATCGACGAACGCCGCCTGCAAGGACGGCTCGACCCGCGTGACTTTGGCGAGATAGATGTTACCGCGAAGCTGCCTGCGGTTGGCGCTCTCGAAGTCGAATTCCTCGACGCGGTTGCCACGCAGCACCACGACCCGGGTTTCTTCGGGGTGGGCCGCGTCGATCAGCATTTTGTCGGCCATGGATAAATCTCACTGGGGCGGGGCCGAGCGCGGGTTGGCGCGCGAACATTGGCGCAAGCAGGCGCGGAGGGCGGGCCGCCGGATATGTGTTGATGGGGTGGGCTGCGTTTTCAGCCGTCACGAGGCGCGCCGTCACGATTGCGTCGCGAGAGCGGGGGGCCTCGAAATGTCTTTGCTGCATCACCAGCAGCATGAAACTGCAACCCGTAGCGCTGTGGCCGCGCATATCTCGAGCGCGAGCCCAGGTTTCTCGTCACCGGCGGCTTAAAATGCGGGCGGCGCGGAGGCCGCGCGCTGATCCGATCGTCCTTCACAAGGGTTTCGGCTCGTTTCGCCCGTCCGTCCGCCGGCCTTCCTCGAGGGGGCGGTCCTGGATCAGAGCGTGCCGGGCACCCGAACGCGGCACAACCGGAACTTTAACCGTCAGTGCGACCTACATACGGCCCTAAGCCCTTGATGGCAAGGCACCTGTGCAGGCTGGCCACACCGGTGTGGCGAACGCCCGCCAAAGCTCAAGTTCCGTTAACCCGACGCACTTTATTGGAGTAGAAAGAGCCGGAAAGGGTCAGAATCGTGCCATTCCGCCCGTTCGTTCTCTTCAGCGTTCTCGGAATCGTCGTGCTCGGCCCCCCGGCTTTGGCCGCCGAGCAGCGCATTGCCGTCGAGACGCTGCCGGCGCCGGTGGAATCGACGCCCGAGGCGACCGATGTCCGTCTCGGCGGCGACGCCAGGCAGACCCGCTTCGTGCTCGACCTGACGCGCAAGATCGACATCGCCACCTTCACGCTGGCCGACCCTTACCGCGTGGTGATCGACCTGCCGCAGATCACCTTCAAGCTGCCGCCGCGCGCCGGCGAGCAGGGGCGCGGCCTGGTGAAGGCGTTCCGCTACGGCCTGATCATGCAAGGCGGCTCGCGCATCGTGCTCGACGTCACCGGACCGGTGCGGGTGGAGAAGGCCTTCACGCTGGCCGCAGTCGACGGTCAGCCGGCGCGGCTGGTGCTCGATCTTGCCGCCGCCGACCGCGCCAGTTTCCTGCGCGACATCCAGCTTGCGGCGCGGCCGACGCGCAGCCCTCGCCAGAATGAGGCCGCCGCGCCGCCGAGCGACGATCCGCGTCCGCTGGTGGTGATCGATCCCGGTCATGGCGGGCCCGATAACGGCACCAAGGGGCTCGACGGCCAGGACGAGAAGGACGTCGTGCTGGCCTTCGGCCTCAAGCTGCGCGAGGCGCTGGAGAAGAGCGGCAAATACCGGGTGGCGCTGACGCGCAAGGACGACACCTTCATCCCGCTGACCGAGCGCGTGCGCATTGCCCGCCAGCTCAAGGCCGCGCTGTTCATCTCGGTGCATGCCGATTCGGTGCCGCGCAGCGAGGGTTTCGCCGAAGGCGCGAGCGTCTATACCCTGTCCGAGCACGCCTCCGACGCCGAAGCCGGGCGTCTGGCCGAGACCGAAAACAAGTCCGACATCATCGCCGGCGTCGACCTGTCGGCCGAGCCCGACGACGTCGCCAATATCCTGATCGATCTCGCCCAGCGCGAGACCAAGACGTTTTCCCTGCAATTTGCCCAGACGCTGGTCGGCGACATCAAGCCGGTCGCGGCCTTGCACGTCCGGCCGCTCAAATCGGCGGGCTTTGTTGTGCTGAAGGCGCCGGATGTGCCGTCGGTTTTGGTCGAACTGGGCTACATGTCGACCCGGCGCGACCTCAAGAACCTGGTTTCGGCCGATTGGCAGGCCCATACCGCGCAGGCCATGGCCCGCGCCGTCGACGACTACTTCAACAAGCGCCTGGCCGGCGCCAATGTCGGCGTAAGGTGATGCTCTTGCAGCCCCACTTTCAACATAAAACCCGGTCAGGACAGGCCCTTAGCGCCGCATGGACGGGCGCTTTCGGCGTTGCCATAGTGGCCGCCAGGACCATGGCATGAAGCTTATCCTGCGCTTCTTCGGCTTCCTGTTCGCGGCGGGCACCATCCTGTTCGTGGTGGGGGTTGCCGCGGTCGCCGGCCTGCTGTGGCACTTCTCCAAGGACCTGCCGGACTATTCCCAGCTCCAGGACTATGAGCCGCCGGTGACGACGCGGGTACACGCCGCCGACGGCTCGCTGGTCGCCGAGTTCGCCAAGGAGCGGCGGCTCTATATCCCGATCCAGGCGGTGCCCAAACGCGTCATCCACGCCTTCATGGCGGCCGAGGACAAGAACTTCTACGAGCACGGCGGGCTCGACTTCACCGGCATCGCCCGCGCCGCCCTGATTTACGCGCAGAACTTCGGCAGCGGCGGGCACTTGCAGGGCGCCTCCACCATCACCCAGCAGGTCGCCAAGAACTTCCTGTTGACCAACGAGCGCACCTTCGCGCGCAAGATCAAGGAAGCGCTGCTGGCGATGAAGATCGAGCGCACCTACTCGAAGGACAAGATCCTCGAGCTTTACCTGAACGAGATCTATCTCGGCCTCGGCGCCTACGGCATCGCCGCGGCCTCGCTCGTCTATTTCGACAAGGCGGTGAACGAGCTGTCGGTCTCGGAGGCCGCCTATCTCGCGGCGCTGCCCAAGGCGCCGAACAACTACCACCCGTTCCGCCAGCGCGAGCGCGCGCTCGAGCGCCGCAACTGGGTGATCGACCAGATGGCGACCGACGGCTTCATCCGGCAGGCCGAGGCGGACGCCGCCAAGCGCGCCCCGCTCGGCGTCATCACCAAGCCGCCGACCACGCATATCTTCGCCGCCGAGTATTTCGCCGAGGAGGTGCGCCGCGAGCTCTACGACCGCTACGGCGAGAAGAAGCTCTACGAGGGCGGCCTGTCGGTGCGCACCACGCTCGACACCAAGCTGCAGGTGCTGGCGCGCAAGGTGTTGATCGACGGGCTGGTCAAATATGACGAGACGCACGGCTATCGCGGCGCCGTCGCCAAGATCGACGTCGGCGGCGATTGGGGCCCCAAGCTCGCCGACGTCAGAGGCCCGAGCGACATCGCGCCGTGGCGGCTCGCCGTCGTGCTCGAGACCGGCGAAAAATCGGCGCGCATCGGCCTGCAGCCGGGACGCGAGCCCGGCGGCGCCGTCACCAAGGAGCGCGACGTCGGCATCGTGCCGCTCGACGGCGTGAAATGGGCGCGCGTCAAGGGCGTGGCGCCCAAGCGCGTCGACCAGGTGCTGTCGGCCGGCGACGTCGTCTACGTCGAGCCGGCCAACGATCAGGGCCAGTACACGCTGCGCCAGATCCCGGAAGTGTCGGGCGCCCTCGTGGTCGAAGACCCGGCGACCGGGCGCGTGCTCGCCATGGTCGGCGGCTTCTCCTACGACCAGAGCCAGTTCAACCGCGCCACCCAGGCGCTGCGCCAGCCCGGCTCCTCGTTCAAGCCGATCGTCTATTCGGCGGCGCTCGACAACGGCTACACGCCGTCCTCGCTCATCCTCGACGCGCCGGTGGAGATCGACCAGGGCCCCGGCATGGGCGTGTGGAAGCCGGAGAACTACGAGCACGACTTCTTCGGGCCCTCGACGCTGCGCTTCGGCATCGAGCATTCGCGCAACGTCATGACGGTGCGGCTGGCGCAGGACATCGGCATGCCGCTGATCGCCGACTACGCCAAGCGCTTCGGCGTCTACGACAACCTGCCGCCGTATCTGTCCTTTGCCCTGGGCGCGGGCGAAACCACGCTGCTGCGCATGGTCACCGCCTACGGCATGATCGACAATGGCGGCCGCCGCGTGAAGCCGACGCTGATCGACCGCATCCAGGACCGCTACGGACACACGGTCTACAAGCACGACCAGCGCGAATGCATCGGCTGCGACGCCAAGAAGTGGGACAATCAACCGGAGCCCTCGCTGGTCGACCGGCGCGAGCAGGTGCTCGATCCGATGACCGCCTACCAGATCACCTCGATCATGGAAGGCGTGGTGCTGCGCGGCACCGCCGCCGGCGCCGGGTTCCAGAAAGAGGTCGGCAAGCCGGTCGCCGGCAAGACCGGCACCACCAGCGACTACAAGGACGCCTGGTTCATCGGCTTCACGCCGGACGTCGTCGTCGGCGTCTACATGGGCTACGACAAGCCGCGCTCGCTCGGCCGCGGCGAGACCGGCGGCGCGCTGGCGGCGCCGGTGGTGAAGAATTTCATGAAGGTGGCGCTGGCCGGCAAGCCGCCGGTGCCGTTCCGCGTGCCGCCCGGCATCAAGCTGGTGCGCGTCGACCTCAAGACCGGCGCGCGCGCCGCTCCCGACAGCGCCCGCGTCATCCTCGAAGCCTTCAAGCCCGGCACCGCTCCGCCCGGCGACTATTCCGTGGTCGGCTATGGCGACAGCCAGGACAATCGCAGCCGCGCGCCGTTCTTCGGCAACGTGCCGCCGGACGCCGGACGCGCGGTGCGCTCGGGCACCGGCGGGCTCTATTGATCCTTGCAGGCGCGCGGGCGCGACGCTAAATCCCTTCACCTGAATGGAAAGGCCGCCTCGGCGGTGGACTTCGATGCGCGCGGAAACGGAAAAGCTGGTCGGCGAGATCAAGCAGTCGCTTGGGCTGCTGAGGAGGCATCTTTGACGTCGACGCCGCCAAGCGCCGCCTCGCCGAGCTGAACAAGGACGCCGAAGACCCCAATCTGTGGAGCGACCAGGCCCGCGCCCAGCGCGTGATGCGCGAGCGCGACGCGCTCGAGGACAGCCTGACCGCGATCGGCCGTATCGAGCAGGAGCTCGACGACCAGCTCACTTTGATCGAGCTCGGCGAATCCGAAAAGGACGACAAGACCGTCACCGAGGCGGAAGCCGCGCTCAAGCGCCTGCGCGCCGAGCTTGCGCGCCGCGAGCTCGAGGCGCTGTTGTCGGGCGAGGCCGACGCCAACGACTGCTATCTCGAAGTGCACGCCGGCGCCGGCGGCACCGAGAGCCAGGATTGGGCCAGCATGCTGATGCGCATGTACGTGCGCTGGGCCGAGGCGCACGGCTACAAGGTCGAGTGGCTGGAAGAGACCGAAGGCGAGGGCGCCGGCATCAAGTCGGCGACCGTCGTCGTGCACGGCCACAACGCCTATGGCTGGCTCAAGAGCGAGAACGGCGTGCACCGCCTGGTGCGCATCTCGCCGTTCGACGCCAATGCGCGCCGCCACACCTCGTTCGCCAGCGTCAGCGTCTATCCGGTGGTCGACGAGCGCATCAAGATCGAGATCAACGAGAACGACGTGCGCACCGACGTGATGCGGTCGGGCGGCGCCGGCGGCCAGCACGTCAACAAGACCGAGTCGGCGGTGCGCCTGACGCACATCCCGACCAATATCGTGGTGAAGTGCCAGCAGGACCGCTCCCAGCACAGGAACCGCGCCATGGCCTGGGACATGCTGCGCGCCAAGCTGTTCGAAATCGAGGTCAAGAAGCGCGAGGACAAGGCCGCCGCCGAGCAGGCCGCCAAGACCGATATCGGCTGGGGCCACCAGATCAGGAGCTACGTGTTGCAGCCCTATCAGATGGTGAAGGACCTGCGCACCGGCGTGTCGACGTCGAATACGGGTGCGGTGCTCGACGGCGATCTCGACGAGTTCATGCAGGCGGCGCTGGCGCAGAAGGCGTTCGGCGGCGAGCCCGCGGACGTGGAAGACGTCGAGTAGCGCCCGCGCGCTTCAAGCCGGCGCCGTGCGCTCCAGGCTTTGCCCCGTTTCCGCCTGCCAGGCCTTGAGCCAGGCGCGGAAGCGGGCGCCGTCTTGCGCCGCGGTCTTATGCAGCGCCGCAAATACCGGCCCTTCCGCGGCAAACATCAGCACCGCATCGAGCCCCTTGGAGCGGGCAAGCGTGTCGAGCGCCTGCGCCGGCGTCTGCGCGATCGGCCCCGCCACGTTGAACGAGGTGTTGACCGCGACCTCGACGCCGATACGGCGGCCGAGCGCCTTGAGATAGGCATACGTCAGCGGGTCGGTCGCCTCGCGCACGATCTGCAGGCGGCCGGTGCCATCGGCATGCACCACCGAGGGGATGAGCGTCTTCGCGCGCGGCCGCGCAGGCGCGGTCAGCACCATGTAATTGTAGGCGTTGTAGTCGGCGTCGCTCGCGCCGTCCGACAACTCAAAATATTCTTTGGCGGCTTCCAGCGTCATCATCGGCGCCAGCGGCCGGATGGCCTCGCGGTATTTCACCTTGGCATTGAGATTGTCGCGGGTCGCCGGGTTGCACGGATTGGCGAGGATCGAGCGGTGGCCGAGGGCGCGCGGGCCGGTCTCGGCCGCGCCCTGGTAGAGCGCGAAGATCGCATCCTGCGCGGTCAGGTAGGCCATGAAGTCGGCATACAGCGCGCGCGTCTCGCCGCTCGCCGGCGCAAGCTCGATCCATTCGAGGTCCGCGCCGGCGCCGAGCGCATCGCGAATGTCCTTCTCGCGCGGCGGCACGCCGCAATAGAAGGCGTGCTCGATCGGCGGCCCGAGGCCGTAGCCGGCGAGATAGGCGCCCATATAGGCGGCGCCCATGGTGACACCGGCATCGTTCGGCGTCGGCGGCACCCAGAGATGCAGCCTGAGCGGCCTGCCGAATTCGCGCCGGTAGAAACTCTCGTCGAAGCGCTCGAGCAGCCGCATATTGCCGAGCGCATTGAGGCCGATGCCGCCGGTCAGCACCAGCCGGTCGCTGCCGGTGGCGATGATGAAGTGCTCGATGACGTGGTTGAGCGCGTCCTCGAACACGAGCTGCGTCGCCGCCGCGATGTCGAGGCGATCTTGCGTGTTCTCCTTGTGTCGGATGTCCTCGACGCGCAGCACCGCGTCCGGGTTCCACATGTCCTTGAGCGCGATCGGCTCGCCGAGAATCGCTTTCAGCGCCGCGGTGTAGGGCGCGTGCAGGATATCGCGCGGCCAGTTGGCGAGGTCGCGGTTGATGAAAATCCGGCCGTCCGGCGCCAGAACGAAAATATCCTTCAGCGCGGCGTAGTAGCGGTTACTCTTGCGGTCATTGTTGCCATAGGCGGTGGCGCCCATGTAGCGGCCTTCGCTCGACAGCCAGGTCCAGCCGCCCTGGGTCGAGGAGATCACCGCGTAGAAAATGCCGAGCGAGTCGAACACGCTGTTATTGGCGTCATGCAGCCGAAGCCGGCCGCGCTCGACGACGTAAAGCGAAATCGCGCCCATGTCGCCGAGCCCGTCGAGCACGGCGACCATCACCGGCTTCTGCTCGCGGGCGAAGGGTGACACCGCGAAGGAAAACCAGGCGTGGTTGTCGTGGTGCGGCGTGCCGATCAGATCGACCGTACCGAGACCGAGCTGCCGCCCGATATGGCGCGCGGCGCGCATGCCGCGGTCGAGGTCGCGCAGGTTGAACAACGGCGTCGCTGGCCCGCGCACCATCGAGAAGCTTTGCGGCGCTTCCTCCAGCAGGGTGCGGATCAGCGTGGCGCCGAAGGCGGCGTAGTCCCAGGTCGTGAACCAGCCATCGATGCGCTCAGGGCCGTGGCCGCGCGCGGATAGCCAGTCTTGCAGCGCCGCGATCGAATGTTCGGGATAGGCGTTGGTGTGCTTGACGGCGGAGAAGCGCTCTTCCTCGTTGTTGACGATCAGGCGCGGGCCGTTGCGATCGACTTCGATGAGTGCGACGCCGGCATTGTGGACGCCGGCCGCCGAGACGCCGGCGAGATAGGCGGTGTCGCCGCGCGCGATCTTGTTAGTGATCGCGGCAATGCGCTGGCGCGCGAAGCGGCTGCCGGCGCGGTGAATGTGGCGCCGCCGATAGAAGCCCTCGAGCAAAGGCAGTGCGAGCCGGAATCCGGCCGCGCCGAGCCATGGGTGGCGTGGCCCGATCCGCATGAGGCGGCGTTCCCCCTGAAAAGTCAGGCAGCGTGTCGCGTTATTTATACGCAGGTGGGGCGGCTGCTCAAACGTTGCCGAGGTTTAGGCCCGTGCCGGAATCGGTGGATTGACCGCCGATATGCAACCTATAGCGAATTCACGGTCGCCCAATGGCTGGGTCGCTTCCGAAAAGCTTGAGGAACCTGCGGCTCAAATGACCGCACGTGCATGAACGATCTCGCGCGCCTGAACTGGGCGCACGTCGGCCGCGTCGAGGCTCACGACGGCAACGGTGTCGCCAGAGAGCGTGGTAAATTCGACCTCGTAGCCCGCATCCGGGTGCACGAGGACGACAGTGCCAACATCTCCAGCGGCAAGACGCTCCTTGGGTAGATCGCGCTTTAAGACGACGAGGTCCAGTTCATCGTGCCTTCGCCCGCCCGCCGGAGTGGCGGGCACTTAACAAATAGTTCACGATCTTGGCCTCGGGGACCACTGCACGATGTATATGAGGCAAGCGAGGCATACATCGCCATTGAACGCATTAGCAGCAAGTTGAGTTCGGACCTCTGGGCACCCAAACCATACCAGGATTATGCTCAAGCAGTTACGCTGCGGAGTGCTCAGACATTGCCCAGCCTTAATCCCGCGCGCAGAAATTTCTGCGGGTTGACCGCCTCGCCGTTGACGCGCGTCTCGTAATGCAAATGCGGGCCGGTGGAGCGCCCGGTCGAGCCGATCTTGCCGATGACCTGGCCGATGCGCACGTGGTCGCCGACCTTGACGTCGATCTCGGACAGATGGCCGTAGCGCGTGGCAAGCCCGTTGCCGTGATCGAGCTCGACCATGTTGCCATAGCCGCCGTCGCGCCCGGCGATCGAGACTTTGCCGGCGGCGGTGGCGTGCACCGGCTCGCCGGTGTCGCCGCGCATGTCGATGCCGGTGTGCATGGCGGGACGGCCGAGGAACGGATCGGTGCGCACGCCGAAGGGCGAGCTCATGTCGACCTCGCCGGCGACCGGCTTGCGCACCGGCACGGCGATGAGGACGTGGTTGAGGTGATCGATCTCGGCGCGCGCGACGTTGATGCGGTAGAGCTGGTGGTCGAAGGCGCTGGCGCCGGGTCGCGGCGGCTTGAGCGGCACGAAGGGGCCGCCCGAGGCGCGCGTCGCGGGCATTGGCGTTGCGGCAACGCCAAGATCGGCGAGCACGCTCTGCATCCGGCGCGATTTGGTGTCGACCTTTTCCTCGATGTCGGTGAGGGCGGCGGCCTGCCGTTCTGCGATCTTGTCGAGCGCGCCCTCGACGCGGGCGAGGATGCCGTTGAGTCCGGTACCGTCGCCGCGCGCCGCGAGCCGGGTCGGGCTCGCCGCCAGTTCGCGGGATTGCAGCCGCGCCTCGCGGTCCGGCGGCGCACTGAAGATGACGGTGTCGCTGATCGGCGAGGGCTTGGGCTGTTCGACCGGCAGCGAAGGCGGCGCAACGTGATGCGTCGGGCGCACCGATCCGGTGGTCGCGACATCGCCGGTGAGCGCATTGGTGCGCTGCTCGAGCGTCGCCTGGCGCTGCAAGAGCTCCTTGAGCTTCTGCTCGAACTGCTCCTGATCGAGCAATTGCCGGCTGGTGATGCGGTCGACCTGGGCGCGCAATTCGGCGATGCGATCCTCGTAGGCGAACTGCATCTGCGCCTGGCGTCCGATCAAGCGGGTGAGAACGTCTTCGCGGAAGGCGAAGTAGGTGCCGGTGGCGATCGACCAGATCGCCATGACGACCAGCGTGCCGACCACGATCCAGAAAGCGACCGGGCCGATGCGGACCTGCCGGCCGCCGTGCTGCAGCGTGTAGCCGTTGCGGCTGCGCTGCTGCACATGGCGCGACATGGTGGCGGCGGAATGGGCGTGGCCGCGCGGCTGAGCCTGCGCGTAGTGGCCGTGATAGTGCTCGGCGGTGGGATAGGACGTGGACGTGGACGACATTGACGCTCCCGCCGCCCACGCGGAAGCGCCGGTGGACCGCTCAACTCGTCGCCGATATCAGTCCGATATGGTTAAAAACCCGCTAAACTCGCCGGTGCCGAGCCCGATTCGCATGGAAATTCGGGGGATTACAGGTCCTTGGCGGCGGCCAGGACCTCTTCGGCGTGTCCGTCCACGGTGACTTTCGGCCAGATGCGGGCGATGCGGCCTTTGCCGTCGATCAGAAAGGTCTTGCGGATGACGCCCATGAACTTGCGGCCGTACAGCGATTTCTCGCCCCAGGCGCCGTAGGCGGCGAGCATCCTCTTGGTTTCGTCGGAGGCGAGGGCGACCTTGAGTTTGTGCTTGGCTTTGAATTTGTCCTGTTTGGCGACCGGATCCGCCGATACGCCCAGAACCTCGGTTCCGGCCTTGGCAAATGCGCCGCGCAGCCGCGAGAATGCGATAGCCTCCCTGGTGCAGCCCGGCGTGTCGGCCTTCGGGTAGAAATAAAGGACCAAGTTGCGCCCCATGAAGTCCTTCAACGCCACCGTCGCGCCGCCGTCGGCGGGCAGGGTGAACAAAGGCGCCTTGTCACCCACGGTTAATTCGCGCGCCATATGCCTTCCTTTCGTCGCTTTCCAGCCGTCAAAGTCGCACCTGCCATTTGCGTCGGGTGGGCGCAAGCGGTTCCGCGGATTGTGGATTCGGGATGCGCGATGAGCGCCAGACGAGGGGCGCCCGCCAGGGCATGACAGCGAACGAACATAACCCTAAGCACCCGTTGCACCATGCGGCACATGCCCGCCGCCATGGGCATCATACGTCGCACCACCCGATCCATCATCACCCCAAGCACGAGCATGGCGCAGCCCCCGAGCACGCGCAGCTGAGCAGCCTGCACAGTCTGCTCGAGCAGGACGGGCCGCGCCGCAAATGGGGCCGGCTGCGGCGCGCCGCGGTGCGGGGTCTGCGCCGGCCGTTGGTGCGGCGGATCTTCTGGGGCACCACCCTCGCCATCGGTCTGGTCGCGGTGGCGATCGCCGCGCTGTGGTGGCGGCTGTCCCGCGGGCCGATCGAGCTCGACATCGCCACGCCCTGGCTCAAGGCCGCGATCGAGGAGAATTTCGGCGGCAAGCATACCGTCTCGGTCGGCGGCACCCAGCTCGAGCGCGACGAGAGCGGCCGCATGTCGCTGCGGCTGCGCGACATCACGGTGCGCGACGCCGACGGCTCGGTGGTGGCGAGCGCGCCGAAGGCGGAAGTTGGGCTTGCCGGCGCCAGCCTGCTCACCGGCACCGTGCGCGCGCGCAGCCTCAATCTGGTCGGCGCCGAAATGTCGGTGCGTATCGAGAACAACGGCAACGTCACCGTGTTCGCCGGCGCCAACAAGCGTCCGATCGCCACCGCCGCGCCGGCGCATCCGATCGCCGGCGCCAACGCCGTCATCGAGTCGACGGTGCCGGCGCCGCTGCGCGCCGGCGTCGAGAACATCGCCGGGCTATTGGCATGGATCGACGGCCTCGGCGCCACCGGCCTCGACGGTCACGACCTGCGCCAGCTCGGCCTCAAGAACGGCAACCTCATCGTCGACGACCAGCGCAACGGCAAGCGTTGGACGTTCAACCAGATCAACGTCAGCCTGACGCGCCCTTCCCAGGGCGGCCTGATCTTCCGTCTCGCCTCGGACGACAAGAGCCACCCCTGGGTGCTGAGCGCGGCGATGCGGCCGCTGAGCGACGGCGTGCGCGCGCTCGGCATCGAGGCGCGCGACGTGTCCGCGGCCGATATCCTGCTGGCGCTGCGGCTCAACCAGAGTCCGGTCGAGGCCAGTCTGCCGGTCTCGGCGAGCGTGCGCGCGGAGCTGTCCTCGGCCGGCGCCCTGCAGCGCCTGCAGGGCCAGGTCGTCGCCGGCCGCGGCCGCATCACCGACACCGGCGAGGACAAATACGGCGTCGACGTCGAGCGCGCCGACATCCGCTTCACCTGGGACCCGCGCACCCACGCCCTGGTCGTGCCGTTCCAGATCCAGGCCGGCGGCAACCAGTTCACCATGCGCGCCAATCTGCAGGCGCCGTCGGACGACAGCGGCGTCTGGCGCTTCACCGTGACGCGCGACGACGCCGTCATCGACCCGATCATCCTGGCCGCCACCGGCGCGCTGGAGGCGGACGGCTTTGCCATCAATCGCGTCAGCATGGAGGGGCGCATCGACACGACGCGCCACCGCATCGATCTCGACAAGGGCGATCTGTCGCGCGTCGATACCCGGCCGCTGTACAATGTCGGCCTCGCCATCACCGGCAGCCTCGATTATTCCGGCACCGAGCCGCGGCTCGCCTTCGGCGTCGCCTGCACGCGCATGCCGGGCTCGGTGCTCAAGCGCATCTGGCCGGTCTTCGTCGCCAATTCGGTGCGCGACTGGGTCGAGAAGCACGTCTTCGGCGGCACCGTCGAGCGCGTCGTGGTCGCCGGCAATGCGCCGATCTCGTATTTCCGCGCCGGCGGACCGCCGATGCCGGACGACGGCCTCTCGGTCGACGTCGAGACCAGCGGCACCAGCCTGCGGCCGGTCGACTCGCTGCCGGAAATCCACGATGCCGACCTGACCGTGCGCATCTCCGGACGCGTGGCGACCGTCAGCCTCGGCCGCGGCACGGTGGACGTCGACGCGACGCGCAAGCTCAACGTCGCCAACGGCATCTTCGAGGTGCCGGACACCCATCCCAAGCCGGCGCCGGCGCATGTCCGCTTCCGCATCGACGGCGCGGTGCCGGCCGCCGCCGCGGTCTTGTCGAGCGAGGGCCTGCGCGACATCGTCGGCCTGACGCTCGATCCGTCGACCTCGCGCGGCACGGTCGGCGCCCGCGTCAACGTCGAACTGCTGGTCGGCAAGCACGTGCCGAAGGACTCCTCGAGCTACACGCTGGTCGCCGATCTGACCAATTTCGCCGCCGACAAGCTGTTGCTCGGCCGCCGCGTCGAGGCCTCGACCCTGCGCGTCAACGCCTCCAACGAGGGCTACCAGATCAAGGGCGACGTCAAGGTCAACGGCACGCCAGCGACCATCGACGTCGAGAAGAAGAAGGACAGCGAGGCGGAGCTGCAGCTGCAGACCAAGCTCGACGAAACCGCCCGCCACCGGCTCGGCATCGACTTCGGCAACGCCGTCACCGGCACCATCCCGGTCAGCGTCGCCGGCGCCGTCGGCGACGACACCAAGGACGACCGGCTCAGCGTCGAGGCCGACCTGACGCCGGCCAGGATCGACAACCTGCTGCCGGGCTGGCAGAAGCCGGCCGGGCTGCCCGCGCGCGCCACCTACACGCTGGTCAAGACGCCGAAGTCGGTGCGCTTCGAGGACCTCAAGATCGACGGCTCGGGCGCCGACGTCAAAGGCCTGATCGAATTCGACAACGACGGCGACATCCAGTCCGCCAATCTGCCGACCTTTGCGCTGTCGGCGGTCGACAAGGTGGCGCTCAAGGCCGACCGCGGCAGCGACGGCGTGCTGCGCGTCGCCATGCGCGGCGACGTCTATGACGGGCGCAATTTCGTCAAGTCCTCGCTCGCCGGCGAACCGCCGGATCAGGGCAAGCACAAGCCGCAGACCGATCTCGACCTCGACATCAAGCTCGGCACGGTGACCGGCCACAACGGCGAGACGCTGCGCGGCCTCGATCTGCGGCTGTCGCGGCGCGGCGGCCAGATCCGCAGCTTCACGATGAAATCCAAGATCGGCCGCGACACCGAGCTCGACGGCGACCTGCGGCTGCGCGCCAGCGACCGTCACCAGGTCATCTATTTCGAGACCGAGGACGCCGGCGCGCTGTTCCGCTTCACCGACATGTATCCGCGCATGTTCGGCGGCAACATGTGGGTGGCGCTCGACCCGCCGACGCAGGAGCAGAAGCCGCAGGTCGGCACGCTGTCGATCCGCAATTTCACCGTGCGCGGCGAGCCGACGCTCGACCGCGTCGTCGCCGGCGCCCCGGGCCAGCCGCAGGGCAGCGTGCAGTTCACCGAGATGCACGCCGACTTCACGCGCTTTGCCGGCAAGCTGTCGATCCGCGACGGCGTGGTGCGGGGGCCCGCGGTCGGCGCCACCGTCGAAGGCCAGATCGACACCATCAAGAACGACTCGCATTTGCGCGGCACTTTCGTGCCGTTCTACGGCCTCAACAACATGTTCGGGCAGATCCCGATCGTCGGCATGTTCCTCGGCGGCGGCAGCAACGAGGGCCTGCTCGGCATCACCTACGAGGCGACCGGCCCGCCGGGCTCGCCGCGCATCCTGGTCAATCCGGTGAGCGCGATCACGCCCGGGCTGCTGCGCAAATTCGTGCCGTCGCCGGGGGCGTTCGACCCGAATTTCGTGCCGGCGCCGGCGCCGGCCTTTGCGCCGCGCTGAGGGCTATTCCGGCCGCAGCAGCACGTGGCGCTTCTTGCCGAGCGACAGCTTGATGACGCCCTCGGGCGTCAGATCGCCTTGCCCGATGGTGTGCTTGTCGCTGGTGATGCGCCGGTCGTTGACCGCGATGGCGTTGTTGGCGATGGCGCGGCGCACTTCGCCGTTCGAGGCGGCAAGCCCCGCGAGCACGAAGGCGTTGAGCACGCCGACGCCGGCGTCGAGATGCGCGCGCGGCACCGCGACCGTCGGCAGCGTCTCGGCGAGCGCGCCTTCCTCGAAGGTCTTGCGCGCGGTCTCGGCGGCGGCCTGCGCCGCGGCGCGGCCGTGCACCAGCGCGGTCGCCTCGTTGGCCAGCACCTTCTTGGCCTCGTTGATCTCCTGGCCTTTGAGCGCCGCGAGCTTTGCGATCTCGGCGAGCGGCAGCACCGTGAACAGCTTGAGGAAGCGGGCGACGTCGCCGTCCTCGGTGTTGCGCCAGTACTGCCAGTAATCGTAGGGGCTCACCATGTCGGCGTTGAGCCAGACGGCGCCGGCCGCGGTCTTGCCCATCTTGGCGCCGGAGGAGGTGGTGATCAGCGGCGAGGTCAGCGCGAACAGCTGGGCGTTCATCATGCGCCGGCCGAGATCGATGCCGTTGACGATGTTGCCCCACTGGTCGGAGCCGCCCATCTGCAAGATGCATTTCTCGCGCTGGTAGAGCTCGACGAAGTCGTAGGCCTGCAACACCATGTAGTTGAATTCGAGGAACGACAGCTCCTGCTGGCGGTCGAGCCGCAGTTTCACGGAATCGAAGGACAGCATGCGGTTGACCGAAAAGTGCCGGCCGACGTCGCGCAGGAAGTCGATATAGTTGAGCGTGTTGAGCCAGTCGGCATTGTTGGCCATCACCGCGTTGCCGCCGGCGCCTTCGAATTTCAGGAACTTCGAGAAGATGGCGCGGATGCCCTTGAGGTTGTCGCCGATCGCCTGTTCGCTCAGGATGCGCCGGCTCTCGTCCTTGCCGGAGGGGTCGCCGACGCGCGTGGTGCCGCCGCCCATCAGCGCGATCGGGCGGTGGCCGGTCTGCTGCATCCAGTACAGCATCATGATCGGCAACAGCGAGCCGACGTGCAGCGAGGGCGCGGTGCAGTCGAAGCCGATATAGCCGGTGATCGGCCCGGCCTTGGCCGCGGCGTCGAGCGCCTCCGGTTCCGACACCTGATGGATGAAGCCGCGCTCGGCCAAAGTGTTAAGGAATTCGGATTTATAGGCGCTCATGACGTGTCCGCTTCGTCATGGCCGGGCCTGTCCCGGCCATCCGCGTCGTGCCTGGTAACCAAGCCGTGGATGCCCGGCACAAGGCCGGGCATGACGCTGTAAGTTGGTCGGCGCGTGGTGTAACAGGTTCGGCAAATAAATGAAGGGGCGCTGACGTTGGGGGTGGTACGGGCGATCGGCTTGATGAGCGGCACCTCGCTCGACGGCGTGGACGTCGCGCTCATCGACACCGACGGGACGCGCGTTTTGGCCTTCGGCCCGACCGGCTACCGGCCCTATTCGGAGGCCGAGCGCGCGCTGCTGCGCCAGGCGCTGGCCGCGGGCGCGGCGCTCGCCGATCGCACGTCGCGTCCGGGCGTGCTGAAGGAAGCCGACGCATTCGTCACCGCGGTGCACGCCGAGACGGTCGAGAATTTCATCGCCCGGGAGGGCATCGACCGCGCCGCCGTCGCCATCGTCGGCTTTCACGGCCAGACCGTGATCCACAAGCCGGCGGCGCGGCTGACGGTGCAGATCGGCGACGGCGCAGCGCTGGCGCGACGGCTCAAGCTGCCGGTGGCGCACGATTTCCGCCAGGCCGATATCGCCGCGGGCGGGCAGGGCGCGCCGCTGGTGCCGGTGTTCCACCAGGCGCTGGCGCGGGCGCTCGATCATCCGCATCCCATCGCCGTGCTCAATATCGGCGGCGTCGCCAACGTCACCTATGTCGACGGCGGCGACCCCATCGCCTGCGACACCGGGCCCGGCAATGCGCTGATCGACGATTTCATGCGCGCCCGCGTCGGCGCGCCTTACGACAATTTCGGCGACGTGGCGGCGACCGGCAGGCCGGATGCGGCCTTTGTCGCCGATGTGCTCAAGGACCGCTTCTTTGCCCTCAAGCCGCCGAAGTCGCTCGACCGCAACAGCTTCGCCTTCGCCAATATCGGCCTGCCGGATTACTCGGTGCCGGACGGCGCGGCGACCTTGTCGGCGCTGACGGTGCAGGCGGTCGGCCGCATCCTGCCGTTCCTGCCGGCGAGGCCGAAAGCCTGGGTGGTGGCGGGCGGCGGCGCGCGCAACCGCACCTTGATGAAGATGCTCGGCGAGTGCATGGCGCCGGCGACGGTGCAAACCGCCGACGAGGTCGGCTGGTCGGCCGACGCGCTGGAAGCGCAGGCCTTTGCCTTCCTCGCGGTGCGCACGCTCAACAAGCTGCCGTACACTTATCCCACCACGACCGGGGTCAAGACGCCGATGACGGGCGGCGTCATCGCGCGGCCATGACGCCGTCATGACCCGTGCAGCCGAGCCATCCAGTCGACGCCGGCGGACCATCCAGCCGGCAACCCGGGTGAGCGAGGCTAACGATTGATCGGGCCTCTACATTGAATCGTGCGATTTGATATACTGCCGCCATGGTCAAGACGCTCGAACAAGCCATTGCCGAAGTGGAACGCCTGCCCGCCGAAGATCAGGAACAGATCGGGCGGACACTGCTTTCCCATGTCGAAAAACTGCGCGCCTTACGGGCCGAAATCGACAAGGGCATCCGCTCGCTCGATGCGGGACAGGGACGAGAGTCCGGCATCGAGGATTTCATCCGACAAAAGACCCGGTAGATGGCCGAAGCCAAGCGCGCGGCCCTCTGGTCGCCGGAGGCGCTCGACGATCGCGAGAGGATCTGGGATTACTACGTCCGGGTCGCCGGCCGGAATACCGCGGAGAAGGTCCTGCGCGAAATCGCTGGAGTGATCGCACTGATCGAAGATCATCCGTTTGCGGGGCGCGAGCGAAACGAGGTGCGTCCGGGGCTGCGCTCGTTTGCCGCCGCGCCTCACGTCGTTTTCTATCGCGTCGTCAATGACACGTCGGAAATTGTGCGTGTGCTCGATGGGCGGCAGGATATCGAGGAGCAATTTGCGGTGCGGGAGGGGACGTGAAGGTTGCCTCCGTAGCTCGCATCGGGCAAAGCGGATTGTAGCGATCAAGGGACCACGAGCGTGAAACCCAGTTTCGACTTGACGGGGCGCGTCGCGCTCGTCACCGGCGGCAATGGCGGCATCGGGCTCGGCATGGCCAAGGGCCTGGCCGGGGCGGGGGCGGCGATCGCGATCGCCGGCCGCAACCAGGCCAAGGCGCAAAAAGCGCTAACCGAACTGCGCGCGCTCGGCGCCACGGCGGACTTCATCGCCATCGACGTGCTCGACGAGGAGTCGTGCCGCCGCGCGGTGGGGCAGACCGCCGAACGCTTCGGCCGCCTCGACATCCTGGTCAACAATGCCGGCACCACCGTGCGCAAGCAGCCGCAGGACCTGAGCGCCGAGGAATGGCGCCAGGTGATGGACACCAACCTGACCGGCGCCTTCATCTGCGCGCAGGCGGCCTATCCGCACATGGTGCGCGGCGGCGGTGGCAAGATCATCAATGTCGGCTCGATGATGTCGATTTTCGCCGCGCCCTACGCCGCGCCCTATTCGGCGAGCAAAGGCGGCATCGTGCAGATGGGCCGGGCGCTGGCGATCGCCTGGGCCAAGGACAACATCCAGGTCAACGCCATCCTGCCGGGCTGGATCGACACCGACCTGACCCGCCGCGCGCGCGAACAGGTGGCCGGCCTGAACGAGCGGGTACTGACGCGCACGCCGGCGGCGCGCTGGGGCGCGCCGGACGACTTCGCCGGCATCGCGGTGTTCCTGGCCTCGCCCGCTTCCGATTTCGTCACCGGCGCGGCGATCCCGATCGACGGCGGCTATTCGATTCAGGCTTGAGCCGTATAGTCGTGTAGCCCGGGTGGAGCGAAGCGTAACCCGGGGAACGATTGGCAGGCTGCCCCGGGTTTCGCTGCGCTTCACCCGGGCTACTTACTTGGGCGGGAACGAACGTAGTTTGATTTGGCGCGCTTACGTTTCGGCTCCTTGAGGAACGCCGCGCAGAAGCCCTTGCCGAACTCGCGGTAGTCGTAGGTGATCTCCTCACCCTTGCGGATGTTGCGCCGGGCGATGGCGTAGCCGTTCTTCAGATAGGTGTTGGGATTGTCGGAATGGTTGGTGTGGGCGTCGTGGTCGACCGACAAGAGCACTTCGTTTTCCCAGCGGTAGCCGTAGCGCTTGAGATACTCCCGCGCCGGCCTCGGTAGCCGCCTGAATTTCTTAAGCGAGTAGTATTGGTCGAAGCCGATGACGAAGCGCCAGATCTTGGTGTCCTTGCGGATGAATTGATCCGCGAAGACGCCGAGGCCGTGGATCTTGCTTTTGCCGAGGTAGGTCTTGACCAGCAGCATCGCCGTTGCGCGCTGATCGCCTACGCCGCGGTCGGCTTGCGGTCGGTCTTGAGGCGCTTGTCGAGATAGGCGCCGATCGAGGTCAAGAGCGGCTCGACCTTGCCGTCGAAGAAGTGGTTGGCGCCTTGCACCACCTTCTGCTCGATGACGATGCCCTTCTGCGTCTTGAGCTTCTCGACCAGCGTGTTGACGTCCTTGGCCGGCACCACGGCGTCCTTGTCGCCGTGGATGATGAGACCCGAGGACGGGCAGGGGGCGAGGAACGAGAAGTCGTAGAGGTTGGCCGGCGGGCAGATCGAGATGAAGCCCTCGATCTCCGGGCGGCGCATCAGAAGCTGCATGCCGATCCAGGCGCCGAAGGAGAAGCCGGCGATCCAGCAGCTCTTGGCCTCCGGGTTGATGGTCTGCGCCCAGTCGAGCGCGGCCGCGGCATCCGACAATTCGCCCTGGCCGTGGTCGAAGGCGCCCTGGCTTCGGCCGACGCCGCGGAAATTGAAGCGCAGCGCCGAAAAGCCCCGATGCACGAAGGCATAGTAGAGCTGGTAGATGATCGGGTGGTTCATGGTGCCGCCGAACTGCGGATGCGGGTGCAGGACGATGGCAATCGGCGCGTTTTTCTGCCGCGCCGGGTGATAGCGGCCCTCGATGCGGCCGGCCGGACCGGTGAAAATGACCTCTGGCATGGGGCTGATCGTCTAGTTTAGAACTATTCTAATTATAGTGATTTTGCTGTGCAGCGCCGCGCGGCGCGTTTATAAGCGTGGCGCGCGCCGGGCTTCTAACACGACCCGCGGGGCAAAAAGCAAGGATTTTGCGCGGCCTGGGCCCTGAAAGTACCGAAATACCATGAGTGCACGGCTCTATTTCGACTGGAACGCCAGCGCCCCCTTACGGGATGAGGCGCGGCAGGCGGTGTTGCGGGCGCTCGAACTGACCGGCAATGCCTCCTCGGTCCATGCTGAGGGTCGGGCGGCCCGCGCCCTGATCGAGGCTGCGCGCACCGAAGTGGCCCGGCTGGTCGGCGCCGAGGCGCGCAACGTCACCTTCACCAGCGGTGCGACCGAGGCCAACACGCTCGCTTTGACGCCGGCGCTGGAAACCGCCGGCGACAAGCGCCGGCGCGACAGGCTGCTGGTGTCGGCCATCGAACACCCTTCGGTGCTTTGCGGCGGCCGCTTTGACGCCGCGGCGGTCGAGCACATTCCGGTCAATGGCGACGGCGTCGTCGATCTCGCTGCGCTTAGGCGCGCGCTTGCCCGCTGCGAGCGGCCGCTGGTGTCGCTGATGCTCGCCAATAACGAGACCGGGGTCGTCCAGCCGGTCCGCGAGGCCGCCGAAATCGTCCATGCCGCCAATGGCTTGCTGCATGTCGACGCGGTCCAGGCGCCGGGCCGCATCGGTTGCGACATGGCCGCGCTCGGCGCCGACCTGATGACCCTGTCGGCGCACAAGCTCGGCGGCCCGCAGGGCGCCGGCGCGCTGATCCGCCGAAGTAGCGTATTTGGCGACATCCACATCGCCGAGCCGCTGATCAAGGGCGGCGGCCAGGAGCGCGCAACCCGTGCCGGTACGGAATCTGTGGCCGCTATTGCCGGCCTCGGCGCCGCCGCCCTCGCCGCACAGCAGGCTGACGCTGCGCACATGGCCAAGCTGCGCGATGCGCTGGAAGCCGGCCTGAAGGCCACGACGCCCGAGGTCGTGATCTTCGGCGAAGGCGCGCTACGTCTGCCCAATACGACGATGTTCGCGGTTCCCGGCATCAAGGCGGAAACCGCGCTCATCGCCTTTGATCTCGACGGCATTGCGGTTTCCTCGGGTTCCGCCTGCTCGTCCGGCAAGGTGCAGGCCTCGCATGTGCTTGCGGCGATGGGCGTTTCGCCGGCGCTGGCGCGCGGCGCGGTGCGCGTCAGCCTCGGCCGCACGAGCACCGCCGCCGATGTGGAGCGGTTCCTCGGAACTTGGATAAAGCTTTCAGGATCACTACTTAAGGAGCGAGCCGGCATCGCTGCCTAAGGCGGCGGCCGCCAAGCCATCAACCATCGCATCAGGGACGAGCTCAGCGACAGCACCGCTAGCCACCATAACCGACAAATCCAACCCGCGGTCCTTGCAACCGTGAGCGGAGGGAAGAATGCCGGCCGTACAAGAGACCGTCGAGCAGGTCCGACGCATCGACGTTGATCAATACAAATATGGGTTCGAGACCAAGATCGAATCCGAAAGGGCCCCGAAGGGCCTGTCCGAAGACACCGTCCGTTTCATTTCGGCTAAAAAGAGCGAGCCGCAATGGATGCTCGACTGGCGGCTCGAGGCCTATCGCCGCTGGCTCACCATGCGCGAGCCGACCTGGGCGCGCGTGCAGTATCCCAAGATCGACTATCAGAACATCTACTACTACGCGGCGCCGAAGGCGTTCAAAGCGCCGAAGTCGCTCGCCGACGTCGACCCGGAAATCCTGCGCACCTACGAGAAGCTCGGCATTCCGCTCAAGGAGCAGGAGATCCTCGCCGGCGTGCGCCAGCAGGGTGAACCCTCGCAGCTCGACGATGACGAGATGACGGGCGGCGAGGCGCGCGGCCGCGTCGCCGTCGATGCGGTGTTCGACTCGGTGTCGGTCGCCACCACCTTCAAGGCGGAATTGGCCAAGGCCGGCGTTATCTTCATGCCGATCTCGGAGGCGATCCGCGAGCACCCCGAACTGGTGAAGAAATATCTCGGCTCGGTGGTGCCGACCTCGGACAATTTCTTCGCCACGCTCAACTCGGCGGTGTTTTCCGACGGCTCGTTCGTCTACGTGCCGGAGGGCGTGCGCTGCCCGATGGAGCTGTCGACCTATTTCCGCATCAATGAGCGCAACACCGGCCAGTTCGAGCGCACGCTGATCATCGCCGACAAGGGCGCCTACGTCTCCTATCTCGAAGGCTGCACCGCGCCGATGCGCGACGAGAACCAGCTGCACGCCGCCGTGGTCGAGCTCGTCGCGCTCGACGACGCCGAGATCAAGTATTCGACGGTGCAGAACTGGTATCCGGGCGACGCCGAGGGCAAAGGCGGCATCTTCAATTTCGTCACCAAGCGCGGCGACTGCCGTGGGCCGCGCTCGAAGATCTCCTGGACCCAGGTCGAGACCGGCTCGGCCATCACCTGGAAATATCCGAGCTGCATCCTGCGCGGCGACAATTCGCGCGGCGAGTTCTACTCGATCGCCATCTCCAACGGCCGCCAGCAGGTCGATTCGGGCACCAAGATGCTGCACCTCGGCAAGAACACGACCAGCCGCATCATCTCCAAGGGCATCGCCGCCGGCAAATCCAACAACACCTATCGCGGGCTCGTCACCGCGCACCGCAAGGCGGTGAACGCGCGCAACTTCACCAATTGCGACTCGCTGCTGATCGGTCACGACTGCGGCGCCCACACCGTGCCCTATATCGAGGCGAAGAACTCCTCCGCCGTGTTCGAGCACGAGGCGACGACGTCGAAAATTTCCGAGGACATGCTGTTCTATTGCCGGCAGCGCGGCATGTCGGCGGAAGAGGCAACCGCGCTCGTCGTCAACGGCTTCGTCAAGGACGTGCTGCAGCAATTGCCGATGGAATTCGCGGTCGAGGCGCAGAAACTCATTTCAATCAGTCTGGAGGGGAGCGTGGGATGAGCGACGACATCAAGAAGCTCAAGGCGGGGGCGCTGGCGCGCATCGGCCAGGACAAGCCGGCGAGCGCCCTGGCCGACTTCATCAATGAAAGTTTCGAGGATGTCCGCGCCTACGCGGAGGAGGACGACCTCGTCGTGCGCGGCGGCGAACGCTACATCGTGGTCAAGCGCATCGGGCCGGACAAGTTTCACGTCGCCGAGAACGTGCAGATCCCCTCGACCAGCCTGGTCGACCACGGCGGCGGCGCCGAGCGCAATCTCGAGCACCTGCTGCATGAAATCTCGGTGCTGGCGAACTGATCGGAGCTGGAATGCTGCTTGAAGTCAAAAATCTGCACGTCGAGGTCGAGGGCAAGAAAATCCTCAACGGCCTGACGCTCGCTGTCGAGAACGGGCAGGTCGCGGCGATCATGGGGCCGAACGGCTCCGGCAAGTCGACGCTCGCCTATGTGCTGGCCGGCAAGGACAATTACCGCGTCACCGAGGGCGACGTTCTGCTTGACGGTGAAAGCATCCTGTCGATGAGCCCCGACGAGCGCGCGGCCAAGGGGCTGTTCCTCGCCTTCCAGTATCCGGTCGAGGTGCCGGGCGTCGCCACCATGACGTTCCTGCGCACCGCGCTCAACGCGCAGCGCAAGAGCCGCGGCGAGCCGGAAGCGTCGACGCCGGAGTTCATGAAGATCGTGCGCGACACCGCCGCCCAACTCGGCATCAGCCAGGACATGCTGCGGCGCGCGGTCAATGTCGGCTTTTCCGGCGGCGAGAAGAAGCGCAACGAAATCCTGCAGATGGCGGTGCTCGCGCCGCGGCTCGCGGTGCTCGACGAGACCGATTCCGGCCTCGATATCGACGCGCTCAAGGTCGTCGCCGACGGCGTCAACCGGCTGCGCTCGAAAGAGCGCGCCATGATCGTCATCACGCATTACCAGCGGCTGCTCGACTACATCGTGCCCGACGTGGTGCACGTGCTGGCCAGGGGCCGCGTGGTGAAGAGCGGCGGCAAGGAGCTTGCGCTCGAACTCGAGGCCAAGGGCTACGCGCAATTCCAGGAGGAGGCGGCTTAGGTGAACGCCGAGGTCCGCACCATGAAGACGGAGGCGGAGAAGGCCTTGAGCGCGGCCTTCACGGCGGCGCGCGGCACGCTGCCGGGCGCCGGCGCGCTCGAACGGCTGCGCGCGGACGCCTTCCGGCAGTTCGAAAGCCAGGGCCTGCCGCACCGCCGCGTCGAGGAATGGAAATACACCGACCTGCGGGCGCTGATGCGCGAAGCCTATCCGCGGGCCGCGCCGCCCGGGCAGGCGGCGAAAGCGCGCGCCAAGGCCGCCGGCGATCTGTTGTCGGGCCTGGCGTGCCGCCGTCTGGTCTTTGTCGACGGCGCCTTCGCCCCGGAGCTCTCGGATGTGACGCCGGAGCCGGGCTTGACGATCGGGTCGATGGCCGCGGCGCTGGGCAAAGGCGATCCGATGGTCGCCAACCATGTCGGCAAGACCTTCGCCACTGACGACGCTGCGGTTGCGCTCAACACCGCGCTGATGGGCGACGGCGCCGTGATCCGCATCGCCGCGGGCGCCGACATCAAGCGGCCGATCCACCTGGTCTTTGCCGCCGGCAGCGACAAGCCGAACTCGGTTTTCATCCGCTCGCTGATCGTGGTGGAAAGCGGCGCCAGGGCAACGATCGTCGACGACCACGACAGCGGCTTGGCGCAGGTCAATGCCGCACTCGATCTGGCGGTCGGCGACGGGGCGCAGGTCGATTACGTCAAGATCACGCGCGGCCGCGGCCTGCATGTCGGAAGCCTTCTCGCCTCGGTCGGCGCGGACGCGGCATTCAATGCCTTCGCCTTCGTCAGCGACGTCGATGTGCTGCGCAACCAGAGCTTCATCCGCTTTGCCGGCGCAGGCACCAAGGCCGGCATCCGCGGCGTGTCGCTGCTGCGCGGCAAGCAGCACGCCGACACGACACTGCTGATCGAGCATGCCGCCGGCGGCTGCGAAAGCCGGGAGGTCTTCAAGTCGGTGCTCGACGAACAGGCGCATGGCGTGTTCCAGGGCAAGATCGTGGTCAAGCCGCACGCGCAGAAGACCGACGCCAAGATGATGACGCGGGCCTTGCTGCTGTCGGACGAGGCGGAAGCCGACAACAAGCCGGAACTCGAGATCTTTGCCGATGACGTGGTCTGCGGCCACGGCGCGACGGCGTCGGCGCCCGACGAGGGGCTCAAGTTCTATCTGATGTCGCGCGGCATCCCGGAGCAGGAGGCCGAGGCGCTGCTGATCCAGGCCTTCATCGGCGAGGCGATCGAGGAGATCGCGCATGAGGGCATTCGCGATGCCCTGATGTTTGCCGCGCGGAAATGGATGGGGGCGGCGGCATGACCCACCCGGCCGTGACCAATGGTTCCTATGACGTCGCCCGCATTCGCGCCGATTTTCCGGCGCTCGCCATGCAGGTCTACGGCAAGCCGCTGGTCTACCTCGACAACGCCGCCTCGGCGCAGAAGCCGACGGCCGTGCTCGAGCGCCTGCACAAGGCCTACACCGAGCAATACGCCAACGTGCACCGCGGCCTGCATTACCTCGCCAACGAGGCGACCGAGGCCTACGAGGCGGCGCGCGAAACCGTGCAGCGCTTTCTCGGCGCCGCGCGCAAGGAAGAGATCATCTTCACGCGCAACGCCACCGAGGCGGTCAACCTCGTCGCCTATACCTTCGGCCGCGAGCGCATCAAGGCGGGCGACGAGATCGTGCTGTCGATCATGGAGCACCATTCCAACATCGTGCCCTGGCATTTCCTGCGCGAGCGGCAGGGCGCGGTGATCAAATGGGCGCCGGTCGACGACGACGGCAATTTTCTGCTCGACGAATTCGAGAAGCTGCTGACCCCGCGCACCAAGATGGTGGCGATCACGCACATGTCGAACGCGCTCGGCACCGTGGTGCCGGTCAAGGAGGTGACGCGTATCGCCCACGCCCGCGGCATCCCGGTGCTGGTCGACGGCGCGCAAGGCGCGGTGCATCTCGACGTCGACGTGCGCGATATCGGCTGCGACTTCTACGTCTTGACCGGCCACAAGCTCTACGGGCCGACCGGGATCGGCGCGCTTTACGGCAAATACGAACACCTCGCGGCGATGCCGCCGTTCAACGGCGGCGGCGAGATGATCCAGGACGTGGCGCAGGACCGCATCACCTACGGCGAGCCGCCGTACCGCTTCGAGGCCGGCACGCCGGCGATCGTGCAGGCCATCGGGCTTGCCGCGGCGATCGACTACGTCAACGCGATCGGCAAGAGCCGCATCCGCGCCCATGAGAGCGCGCTGCTGAAATACGCCCACGACAGGCTCGGCTCGATCAACTCGCTGCTCATCATCGGCAACGCCAGGACCAAGGGGCCGGTGGTGTCGTTCGAGATGAAGGGCGCGCATCCGCACGATGTCGCCACCGTCATCGACCGCCAGGGCGTCGCCGTGCGCGCGGGAACGCATTGCGTGATGCCGCTGCTCGCGCGTTACGGACTGACGGCGACCTGCCGGGCGTCGTTTGCCCTCTACAACACCAAGGACGAAGTGGACGTGCTGGCCGCGTCCCTCAGCAAGGCGCAGGACATGTTCGCATGACCGAAGACTCCCAGACGCCGACCCCCGTCGCCGAGAGGCCCGCGGAGAACGCCGCCATCAACCGGCCGTCGGGCTTGCCGCAGGATGAACTCGACCGGCTCACCGACGACATCATCGGCGCGCTCAAGACCGTCTATGACCCGGAAATCCCGGCCGACATCTACGAGCTCGGCCTGATCTACAAGATCGACATCGCCGACGACCGCGCCGTCAAGGTGGATATGTCGCTGACCTCGCCCAACTGCCCGGCGGCGCAGGACCTGCCGACGCAGGTGGAAAACGCGGTGTCGAGCGTGGCCGGCGTCAAGGACGCCAAGGTCAACGTGGTCTGGGACCCGCCCTGGGACCCGAGCCGCATGTCGGACGAAGCCCGGCTCGTGCTCAACATGTGGTAATCTTTGCAGGCGACACTAGATAGGATTCGACGATGGCTACTCCACGACCCCGACCCCAGGTGATGCGGCTCACCGAAGCCGCGGCTGCGCGCATCAAAGACGTGATGGCGCGGGCCGAGAAACCCGTGGCCGGCGTCCGCGTCGGCGTCAAGAACGGCGGCTGCGCCGGCATGGAATACACCATGGAATACGCCGAGGCGGTGAAGCCGAACGACGAGGTGGTCGAGGACAAGGGCGTCAAGATCCTGATCGACCCCAAGGCGGTCCTGTTCCTGCTCGGCACCGAGATGGACTACAAGGCCGAGAAGCTGTCGGCGCAGTTCGTCTTCAACAATCCGAACCAGACTTCGGCCTGCGGTTGCGGCGAGAGCGTGCAGCTGACGCCGGCCAAGGACGCCGCCGGATAATCAGGCGACCTGCGTCACCGGCGTGCCGCTGGCGGTGACTTCCGGATCGGTTTCCGACATCACCCGGTTGCGGCCGTGCCGCTTGGCGGCATAGAGGCAGACGTCGGTGCGCTCGATGAAGCTCTGGACGGTGTCGCCTTTCTTCAAGGTGGCGACGCCGATCGACACCGTGACGCGGCCGAGATGCTCGCCGGTCGAGCGCTTCATCAGTTCCTTGGTCATCACCGCCCGGCGGATATGGTCGGCGACCACGATCGCCGAGCGCAGCACGGTGTTGGGCAGGATGATGGCGAATTCCTCGCCGCCGTAACGCGCGGCCGTGTCCTGGCCCTTGACGTTCTGCTTCACCGAGGTCGCGACCAGCCGCAGCACCTGGTCGCCGGTCAGATGGCCGAAATTGTCGTTGAATGTCTTGAAGTGGTCGATGTCCGTCATCATCAAGGACAGCGGCTCGTTCTTGGCGTGGGCGTCGGCAATTGCGGCGGCGAGCGCGGTGTCGAAGAACTTGCGGTTGGCGAGCTGGGTGAGGGGATCGGTCAGGCTCTCGTTGCGCACCGCTTCGAGATTTTCCTGCAGCTGGTTGATTTCCTGCTTCGAGGCGTTGAGCCGCGCCTCGAGCTTCTGATTGGACGCCTCCATCTCCTTGGCGGTGTGCACCAGGCCCTCGACGATGGCGCGCAGGCCTTCGCGGTCCTTCGACTGGCCGAGCTTCTCGGTCATGCCGGCGAGGCTTTCGCTGTAGTTCGAGGCGGAACCGGCGGCGGCGTCGATCATCGCCATGACCTGCTCGATCTCGCCCATCACCTGGCTGCCGACATTGTCGATCCGCTCGGACAGCCGCGTCGGCGACAGGAAGGTCTCGTAGATCTGCTCGAGATCGGCTTCGGTCAGCGCGCCGTTCTGCTTGAGCGTCTCGTTGATGCGCTGATTGAGCGAGGGGTGGTAGCCGGTGGCGTAGGCGTACCAGATTTCATAATTGCGCGGGGTTGCCGGCTGGCGCAGCGCTTTGAGCTGGCCAAGCGCGATTTCGGCGAACGCCATGGTGCGTTCGTGTTCGTCGGCCTGCCCGGACATGGCTATCCCCCTCGCTTGGCCATCCTGGCCGCGCGTGCGAAGGCGACGGTATGCGAGGGTTATGAATCGCCGGTAAATCCGCGCTAAATTAACTGCCGCAAGGCCGATTTACCGCGCCAAAGGCGGTTGCGGAGGCCTTGGCGTTAAGCTTTGGCGGGAACCGGGCGCAGCAGGAAGGCCGGCAAATGGCTGCCGTCGGCCTCCTCGGGCGCGGCCGCTTGCGCGGCGGGACGGGGCGCTTCGCCACGCGCCGGACGCGGCGGCGCTTCGGCACGGGCGGGCCTGCCGGGATGATGGCCGTCCTGGCGGCGCTGCGGCTGGCGGCCGCCGCGATGGCGCTCGCCGCGTCCGCGATGGTCGCCGCCGGAGCGGCCCTCGCGCGGTTCGGCAGGGGCCGGCAGTTCGCCCAGCCACGGAATGGTCTGACCGATCAGCCGCTCGATGGCCCCCACGGCTTTCTGGTCGATCGGGGCGACGATGGTGATGGCGGTGCCGCTTCTGCCGGCGCGGCCGGTGCGGCCGATGCGGTGGACGTAGTCGTCGGGGTGATGCGGGACGTCGAAATTGAAGACGTGGCTGACTTCGGGGATGTCGAGGCCGCGGGCGGCGACGTCGGAAGCAACCAGGAGCTTGGCCTCGCCGCGGCGGAAGGCGTCGAGCGCGGCCATGCGCGCCGGCTGGTCCATGTCGCCGTGCAGGGCAACGGCGTTGAATTTATGGCGCAGCAGCGAGCGGTGCAGATGAGCGACCTCGCGCTTGCGGTTGCAGAAGATGATGGCGTTCTTGAAGTCCTCCGCCGAGTTAATCAGGCGGCGCAGCGTCTCGCGCTTGTCGTGCGGATCGCGGCCGGTGGCGACGAGCTGCTGGGTGATGGTCGCGGCGGTGGTGGCGGGCTTCGACACTTCGACGCGCACCGGATTGTGCAAAAACGTATCGGCGATGCGCTGGATTTCCGGCGGCATCGTCGCCGTGAAGAACAAGGTCTGCCGGGTGAAGGGCACCAGTTTGCCGATGCGCTCGATGTCGGGAATGAAGCCCATGTCGAGCATGCGGTCGGCCTCGTCGATCACCAAGAGCTCGACGCCGGACAGCAACAGCCGCCCGCGCTCGAAATGGTCGAGCAGGCGGCCCGGCGTTGCGATCAGCACGTCGACGCCGCGGATCAGCTTGGCGTCCTGATCGTCGAACGAGACGCCGCCGATGATCAGCGCGACGTTGAGCTTGTGGTTTTTGCCGTACTTCTCGAAGTGGTCGGCGACCTGGGCCGCGAGCTCGCGCGTCGGCTCAAGAATGAGCGTGCGCGGCATGCGCGCGCGGGCGCGGCCCTGCTCCAGCATGGTGAGCATCGGCAGCACGAAGGCGGCGGTCTTGCCGGTGCCGGTCTGCGCGATGCCGAGCACGTCGCGCCGTTGCAGGACGTGCGGGATGGCCTGGTCTTGGATCGGGGTGGGGGTCTTGTAGCCGGCGGCCTGGATGGCGCCGAGAACTTTTTCGGATAAACCGAGATGGGAAAAGGGCATAGAGCCTCAGTCAGGACCATCCGACAGCCGCGCCGGACATGAAAACCAGTTGCGATGCGCGGGGAGGGTCCGAATCTTCGTTCGAACCGGTTGGCCGGAACATGGGGATTAACCGCCGCAAAGTCAATGCTTCGCCGGTGCGATAAGCCATATAATTAATTAGGGTTTTCGACGTTTTGGGGGTCACATGACCGAGGCTTTGCCGCTTGTTTTGGTTCCCGGTTTGACGTGCACCGCGCGGCTTTGGCAGCCGCAGATCGAGGCGCTGTGGTCGTGCGGCCCGGTCATGGTTGCCGACCACCGCCGCGACGACGACATCAAGGCGGTGGCGGCGCGCATTCTCAAGGTGGCGCCGCCGCAATTCGCGCTCGCCGGCCTGTCCTATGGCGGCTACATCGCCTTCGAAATCGTCCGGCAAGCGGCCCCGCGCGTCGCCAGGCTGGCGCTGCTCGATACCTCGGCCCGGCCCGACACGCCCGAGCAGACCGCGACGCGCAACACCCAGATCGAGATGGCAAAGACCGGCCGCTACGGCGAGCTCGTCGACTTCGCGATCCAGCGCTACCTGCATCGCGACAATCAAACCGACCCGGCGCTCACCGGGATCGTGCGCCAGATGATCGCCGCCACCGGACCGGAGGCTTTCGTGCGCCAGGTGAAGGCGATCATGTCGCGGCCCGATTCGCGGCCGCTGCTGCCGTCGATTCGGTGCCCGACGCTGGTGCTGGTCGGCGACGGCGACCTGGCGACGCCGCCCGATCTCAACAAGGAAATCGCCGACGGCATTCCCGGTTCTCGATTTGTCGTGGTGCCGCATTGCGGCCATCTTTCGACTGTCGAACAGCCCGAGGCGGTGAATGCCGCTCTCACGCGCTGGCTCGCCGGCGGATAATCGAAAGTGAAAGCCATGACCGGGACGACTGACAATGCGGGCGTCATCGCGCCGCCACCGCTGCTGGCGGCGGCCGCCGTAATTCTTGGCCTGCTGCTCGAGTGGCTGTTTCCCGCCTACGTGCTTGTCGTGCTGCTCAACCGCCCCTTCCGCATCGCGCTTGGCGTCCTCTTGATGGCGGCCGGCTTGGCGCTGGTGATCGCGGCGACGCGCGCCTTTGCCCGCGCCGGCACCAACCCGGAGCCGTGGAAGCCGACCACCGCCATCGTCGGCAACGGCGTCTACGGCTGGATGCGCAACCCGATGTATGTCGGCGGCACGGCCGCGCTCGTCGGCCTTGCCTTCGTGCTGGCCTCCGACTGGGTGCTGGTGATGACCGTCATCTCTACTCTGGTGCTGCATTTCGGCGTGGTCAAGCGCGAGGAGCGCTATCTCGACGCCAAGTTCGGCGATGCCTACCGCAGTTACCGGCAGCGCGTGACGCGTTACGGCTGGCCTTCGGACTGAGAATTGTTCCAGCAAATCCGGGCTTCGTCCCTTTGCCGGCGCCCGCGCGGCCTCCTATAGAGGCCGCTCGCTGATCGGAGCTGTAAGCCATGCGTACCCAAGTCGGCATAATCGGCGCCGGGCCCGCCGGCCTGATGCTGTCGCATCTGCTGCATCTTGCCGGCATCGCCTCGATCGTCATCGAGAACCGCAGCCGCGAATACTGCGAGGCGCGCGTGCGCGCCGGCCTGATGGAAAACTGGGTTGCCGAGATGCTGAAGCAGACCGGCGTCGGCACCCGGCTTGCCCGCGAGGCCATGGTGCACGACGGCATCTATCTCGGCTTCAACGGCGCCGCGCACAAGATCGATTTCGTCAAGCTGATCGGCAAGCACGTCTACATCTACGACCAGAAGGAAGTGGTCACCGACCTCATCGCGCAGCGCCTTGCCGACGGCGGCCAGATCCTGTTCGAGGTCGGGGACGTGAGCGTTCACGACTTCGCAGGCAATCGGCCCAAGATCCGCTTCACCCACCAGGGCCGCGCCGAGACCATCGATTGCGACTTCGTCGCCGGCTGCGACGGCTTTCACGGCATTTGCCGGCCGAGCCTGCCGGAAGGTTCCTGGCGCGGCTATGACCGCGTCTACCCCTACGGCTGGCTCGGCATTTTGTCGGAATCGCCGCCGCCGGCGCAGGAGCTGATCTACTCCTATCACGAGCGCGGCTTCGCGCTTTATTCGATGCGCGGCCCGGATTTGTCGCGGCTCTATTTCCAATGCGCCCCGGACGAGGAGATCGACCACTGGTCCGATGCGCGCATCTGGGACGAGCTGACCATCCGGCTTGGCGGCGTGCGGCCGCTCAAGCAGGGCAAGATCCTGCAGAAGGGCGTCACCGCGATGCGCAGCTACGTCGCCGAGCCGATGCGGGTCGGACGGCTGTTTCTTGCCGGCGACAGCGCCCATATCGTGCCGCCGACCGGCGCCAAGGGCATGAACCTTGCCATCGCCGACGTCGTCTATCTGTCGCGGGCGCTGGAGCGCTTCTACCGCGGCAAGCAAAGCGACGGCCTCGAGAGCTATTCGGCCACCTGCCTGCGCCGCGTCTGGAAGGGGCAGCGCTTCTCCTATTGGATGACGCAGATGTTCCATCGCCAGCGCGGCGGCGACTACGCCGATTTCGACATGAAGCGGCAACTGGCGGAGCTCGACTACGTCGCCAGCTCCCATGCCGCCGCGGTGTCGCTGGCGGAGAACTACGCCGGGCTGCCGATCGACTAGTCCTGCAGCACGCCGCGCAGCGGCCGGTGCAGCAGCGCGACGATTGCGCCGGCGCCGGCCGAAATCAGCGCCACCATCAAAAAGAAGTCGCCCTTGGCCATGCTCGACCAGAAAGTGCCGATGTAGCCGGCGAGAAAGCCGCCGACGAAGCTGGTCGACAGCCACAGCCCCATCATCATCGACAGCAGCGAGACCGGTGCGACCTTGGTCACCAGCGAGAGGCTGGTCGGCGACAGGTAGAGCTCGCCGACGGTGAGAACCACGAAATAGCCGAACAGCCACAGCCAGCTCGCCTGTCCGCCGGCGAAGTGCGCGGCGGCGACCAGAACCAAGTAGGCCGCGGCGTTGAGAAAAAGCCCGATCGCCATCTTCATCACGGTCGACGGCTCACGCGCGCCCTGCCGCCGCCACAGCGCCACGATGAAGGGCGTGAAGGCGAAGATCATGAACGGGTTGAAGGCCTGGAACCAGGTCACCGGAATTTCCGCGCCGAGCACCTGGCGGTCGGTGAAATCGCTCGCCCACAGCGCGATGGTGTTGCCCTGCTGCTCGTAGGTGGCCCAGAACAGGCTGACCGGCATGAACACCAACAACAGCGCGCCGATGGCGCGCCAGTCATGGCGGGAGAGGGGCCCCGGCGCCGCCCGCCGGGCGAAGGCGTCTTTCGGCAGATGCGGCGTGGCCACGAGATAGATCGCAAGGCCGATGGTCATGCCGACGCCGGCGGCGCCGAAACCGTAATGCCAGCCGTAGGTCTCGCCGAGCGTGCCGCAGACGAGCGGCGCAAGAAACGCGCCGAGATTGATGCCGACGTAGAAGATCGAAAAGGCGCGGTCGCGGCGCCGGTCGCCGGGCGGATAAAGCGAGCCGACCTGGGTCGAAATGTTCGACTTGAAGCAGCCGTTGCCGAGAATGAGGACCAGGAGCGCCAGCAGAAACAGCCGCTCGAAGGCCATCATGAAATGGCCGGCCGCCATCAGCGCGGCGCCGAGAATGACGGTGCGGCGCTGGCCGAGCACGCGGTCGGCGAGCAGCCCGCCGAAAATCGGCGTGAGATAAACGAGCCCGGTATAGAAGCCGTAGATCTGCGAGGCCAAAGGCTGCAAGGCGAGCGGCCCGAATACCAGTTCCAGCACGTGCTTGAACGCAGCCAGTCCGGCGACATTGCCGGCCTGCGCCGGCAGCAGCAGGTATTTGACCATGTAGAGCACGAGCAGCGCGCGCATCCCGTAATAGGAGAAGCGCTCCCACATCTCGGTCGCGAACAAGAAGGCCAAAGCGCGCGGATGACCGAACAGGTCGGCTGGGGATTTTCCGGGGGCGCTCATATTGGCCATTGCAATGGGGCGGTGTAGCCTTTGCCTCACAAGCCGGCAATCAACCGTGCACAGTCTGGGAGGACAACAATGACGAGAATTCGCACCTTGTTTGCCTGTGCGGCGATGGCGGCTGTCGCCGCCGCGGGCCCGGCGCAGGCGCAGAGCGATTTTCCCAACAAGCCGATCCATTTCATCGTCGGCTTCGCCGCCGGCGGCGGCAACGACCTGTTCGCCCGGCTGGTGACGCAGAAACTGCAGCAGGACACCGGCTGGACGGTGGTGGTCGAGAACAAGCCCGGCGCGGGCGGCCGCATTTCCAGCCAGCTCGTCGCCAACTCGCCGCCCGACGGCTACACCGTCCTGGTCGGCGCCACCGGGCAGATGGCGGTCGCCACCGCGATCTATCCCAAGCTCGCCTATCACGCGACCAAGAGCTTCATCCCGCTCAACATGATCGCATCGTTCCCGCTGGTGCTGGTGGTCGCGGCGGACGGACCCAAGACGGTCAAGGAACTGGTGGCCTGGGGCAAGGCGCATGCCGACAAGTCGAACTACGCAACCTCCTCGCCCGCCTTCACCATCCCCACCGAGCTGTTCAAGCTCAAGACCGGCATGCCGGCGGTGCAGATTCCCTACAAAAGCAGCAACGAGTCGAACCTGAGCGTGGTGGCGGGGCAGACGACCTTCACCATTTCCGACGGCCCGCCGGCGATCCCGCTGGTGAAGGGCGGCAAGACCCGGGCGCTGGCGGTGACCGGCGCGGAGCGCTCGCCCGAACTGCCCGACGTGCCGAGCATGGCCGAGGCCGGCTTTCCCGAGGTCAATACCCATCTGTGGAGCGGGTTCTTCGTGCCGGCCGGAACGCCGGAGCCGATCGTGAAGAAGCTGATTGCGGAACTGGGCAAGGCGCTCGCCGATCCGGGCGTGCAGGACGGCCTGAAGAAGATGGCGGTGACGCCGGGCGGGCCGACCGGGGATGCGTTCAAGAAGATCATCGACGACGACATCAAGACCTTCGCCGAGGTGGTGGCGGCGGCGCATCTGCAGTTTCCGCAATAAGGCAACACATATCCGGCGCATGGCAGCCTGCCGCGCGCCGGCGTTGCCGTGGCGCGGCGCTCTGCTATGGTTTGGCGGTCCGGGCGTTGCGTTGAAGTCGGTGTGACCATGCGGCTGGTGGCGGCTTTTTTTCTGGCGGCGACGATGTCGGCCGCGGATGCCGCGCCGACCTCGGCCGAGGACCTGTTCACGCAGTTCGGCCTGTTCGGCACCTGGGCGGTCGACTGCAAGGCGCAGGCCTCGCCCGACAATGTCCACGTCACCATTTCGACGCCGAGCCCCGGCCTCATCCTGGAGGACCACGACCTCGGCAATGAGAATGCGGTCAACCGCTACAGCATCACGGCGGCGGAAAAGCTGTCCGACACGCGGCTGTCGGTGCAGGTGATCTTCCAGCCGGGCAAGGACACCGAGGAGCGCCAGCAGCTGGTCTGGGCGGTGCACGACGGCACGCTGCGCACCCTGTTCAATCAGCCGCAGGGCGGGCCGGTGCGGGTGAAGGATGGCGTGGCGGTGGCCTATGGCGTGAAAACGCCGCTGCTGCACAAGTGCCAGTAGCCGTCCGTTCAATTGTCAAACAGCCATGCGGCGTGCTCGGCACCGGGCCGCGCTTTGCCCACGAGCCGCGCTTCCTGCGGGCCGCCGTCCGCCGGCTTCTGGCCGGCCCCCCGTCCTAGGGCCGCCGCCGTCCGGCGGCGCTGCCATTTTTTTTGCCATCGTCGTGCCATCGACGGCCGATAGGCAGAGGCCATCCGCCATGGGAACCGGAGTGCGGCCGGCTCGCGTCCTTACGACAGGGGCGGCGGTCGCAACGCTTTGACCCGGGGGGTCGGAGGTGGCTGCGCTCGCTTCGCCTCAGCACTTGCCCTTTGTCGCCGACGCAGTGTTCGCGCTCGACCGCTGGCTGCGCCGCCACCAGGGCATTTTCGAATACGCCGACAGCCCGGACTGCATCTTCCGGCTCGCCCGCGGCCGGGCGGAGCGAAGCCTGGTGCTGGCCGACGGCACACGGATCGCGCTCGGCGCGCCGACGCTCGATCTGCATTTGTGGAACGAGCATATCCCGGCGATCCCGGCGCAGGGCGTCACCCTGCAATGGGCGCGGCGGACAAGCCGGGCGATGGACTACTCGCTGCGGCAGCTCGCGTCCTACCTTGCCGGCAACGACGAGTTCCGCGACATCGCCGCCATCCGCGCCGACATGCGCATTGCCACGCCCGAGCGGCGCGACAAACTGGCGCTGCTGGTCGAGCATTACGGCTTCGAAGCGGTGGCCGCGGGGCCGGTCGGCCGGCTGCGCTCGCTCGGCGAAAACATCCTGATGATGTTCATCGTCTGGGCGGTCAACCCGGCGGCGTTGCGCGGCGACGTCCTGCGCCGCGGCCGCGCCTTGTTCTATTGCTCGCGCCGGGCGCTGGAGCGGCGCTATCGCATCGGCGCCGCCTCCGATGCGCGTGATGCCGCCTGAGGCTAGACGTCGAGCAGCTCTTCCTTGGCGAACTGCGCGTTTTCCTGGATGAACTCGAAGCGCGCCTCGGGCCTGTTGCCCATCAGGCGTTCGACCGATTTCTCCGCCGGCTTGCGCTCCTTGTCGACCAGCACCACCCGCAGCAGCGTGCGCTTGGCCGGATCCATGGTGGTTTCCTTGAGCTGCTGCGCCATCATCTCGCCGAGCCCCTTGAAGCGCGACACTTCCGGCTTGGCGTTGGCATGGAACTCCTTCTTCAGCAGCTCGTCTTTGTGCTTGTCGTTGCGGGCATAGACGATCTTGCCGCCGTGGCTGAGGCGGTAGAGCGGCGGCACCGCAAGATAGAGCCTGCCGGCGTCGATCAGCCCGCGCATCTGGCGGAAGAAGAACGTGATCAGAAGGGACGCGATATGGGCGCCGTCGACGTCGGCGTCGGTCATGATGATGACCTTCTCGTAGCGCAGATCCTTCTCGTGGAAATGGGCGCCGGTGCCGACGCCGAGCGCCTGGATGAGATCGGCGAGCTGGGCGTTCTGCGCCAGCTTGTCCTTGCCGGCGGAAGCGACGTTGAGGATCTTGCCGCGCAGCGGCAGCACCGCTTGGGTGCGGCGGTCGCGCGCCTGCTTGGCCGAGCCGCCGGCTGAATCGCCTTCGACGATGAAGATCTCGGAGCCTTCCGAGGCCGAACTGGTGCAGTCGGCGAGCTTGCCGGGAAGCCTCAGCTTTCGCACCGCGGTCTTGCGCGCGATGTCCTTTTCGGCGCGGCGGCGCAGGCGTTCCTCAGCGCGGTCGATGACGAAGTCGAGGAGCTTGTTGGCTTGCAGCGGATTGGCGGCGAGCCAATGGTCGAACGGGTCCTTCACCGCCTGCTCGACGATGCGCTGGGCTTCGGCGGTGGCGAGGCGGTCCTTGGTCTGGCCCTGGAATTCCGGCTCGCGGATGAACACCGACAGCATGCAGCCGGCGCCGGTCATCAGGTCCTCGCTGGTGACGGGCGCGGCGCGCTTTTCCTGATTGACGCGCGCGGCGTGATCTTTGAGCCCGCGCAACAGCGCCGAGCGCAGGCCGGATTCATGGGTGCCGCCGTCCGGCGTCGGAATGGTGTTGCAGTAGGAGTTGAGGAAGCCGTCGGTGTCGGCGGTCCAGGCCACCGCCCATTGCACCGCGCCGTGCGCGCCGGTCTTTCCGGACGACCCGGTGAAGATGTCGGGATGCACGAGGGTGGCGTCTTTGAGCTGGTCGGACAGGTAGTCACGCAAGCCCTGCTCGAAGTGGAACGTCGCTTTCTCCGGCACATCCTCGACGCCCTTGATCAGCGCCTTGTCGCAGTGCCAGCGGATCTCGACGCCGCCGAACAGATAGGCCTTGGAGCGCGTCATCTTGAAGACGCGCTCGGGCTTGAAGGCGGCCTTGGGCCCGAAGATCTGCGGATCGGGCTTGAAGCGCACCTTGGTGCCGCGCTTGTTCGGCGCGCGGCCGACCTTCTCGAGCTTGCCCTTCGGCTTGCCGCGTTCGAAGGCCATGCGGTAATGCGTCTGCTCGCGCCAGACTTCGACTTCCATGCGTTCGGAGAGCGCATTGGCCACCGACACGCCGACGCCGTGCAGGCCGCCGCTCGTCTCGTAGACCTTGGAGTCGAATTTGCCGCCGGCGTGCAGCGTGCACATGATCACTTCCAGCGCCGACTTGTTCTTGAACTTGGGGTGCGGATCGACCGGAATGCCGCGGCCGTTATCGGTGACGGAGACGAAGCCGTTGGCCTCCATCTCCACCTCGATCCAGTCGGCGTGGCCGGCCAGCGCTTCGTCCATGGCGTTGTCGATGACTTCGGCGAACAGATGATGCAGCGCCTTCTCGTCGGTGCCGCCGATATACATGCCGGGGCGGCGGCGGACCGGCTCGAGCCCTTCCAGCACCTCGATGTGCTTGGCGGTGTAGCCGCTTTCGGCGGAGGCCGAGCGCGCGGCCTTGCGGACAGCCTCCTTGGCGGGCTTGCGCGCGGCCGGCTTGCGGGCGGCCGCTTTGCCGGCTCGCGGCGGGGTATCGAACAGGTCGCGCTGAGCCGGAGATTTCTTCTTGGTCGCGGTTTTGGCCATGAGATTTCTTGTATTTGCGCGCAATCCGATGCGAAAACCGGTGCCGCTTTTCGCGATTGCGCGCCCTAGATAGGGATGAGGCGATTCGTCCGCCAGCCACTATGCCATGACAATGGCTTCGGCGTGACGGTGCTTTAAGGCCGTAGCGGCGCCCCGACAAACCGCAAATCCCTCGGCTGTGGACGGCACGGCGGCGGCAACCATTCCCGGGGTGCGCCGTTATCTGCCTCATGGACGCGCGCAGCCTCAAGGCGGCAGACAAGAAACCGGCAAAGGCGAACGATGCGGGCGAGGCGCGCCGGCCGTTTGCTTTGACGATCGAGGACGCGCCGCCGCCGGCCTTGCCGCGCGCCTGGCGCGGCGCGGCGCAGGCTGCGACCATCGGCATCTTCATCATTGTGTTCGTTGCCGCGCTCAGCCTGGCCAAGGCGATCGTGCTGCCGGTGGCGGCGGCCTTCGTCGTCACCATGATGCTGAGCCCGGTGTCGGAGCGTGCCGACCGGTATCGCGTGCCGGCCTGGTTGACGGCAGCGACGTTGTGGCTGGCGGCGGTTGCCGCGGCCTTCGGGGTGATCGACCTGGTCTCGGCGCCGGTCATCGACTGGGTGCACAAGGCGCCGGACATCGGCCGCAGCATCCAGGACAAATTGCAGGTATTGGCGCAGCCCTTGTCCGGTCTGCGCGGCATTCGCGACGCGCTGCTGCCGGCGCAGGCCGACAAGGGCGTCAACGTCGACGTGGTGGCGATCGTGCAGCAGACGCTGTCCTTCGCCTCGCCCGCGCTCGGGCAGACCCTGATCTTTTTCGTGACGCTGTTCTTCATGCTGCTCGGCCGCCGGCGGCTGCGTCATGTCGCGGTGCGTTTCTTCAGCCACCACGAGGCGCGGCTGGCTTCGCTGCGCATCCTCAGCGACGTCGAGCGCAACCTGACCGGCTATCTCAGCGTCATGGCCGTCATCAATGCCGGGGTCGGTCTCGGCGCCGGCATCATTGCGGCGTTGGTCGGTTTGCCGAGCCCGGCGGCCTGGGGCGTGCTCGGCTTCGTGCTGAATTTCATCCCCTATATCGGCGCCGGCGTCATGGAGCTCGGCATGTTTCTGGTCGGCATCGTGACGTTCCCGTCGCTGACGCATGCGCTGGTGGCGCCGCTGCTCTACGTCGCCATGGGGCTCGTCGAGGGGCAATTCCTCACGCCCGGCATCCTCGGGCGGCATTTCACCCTCAGTCCGCTGACGGTGTTTCTGTCGCTGGTGTTCTGGGCCTGGCTATGGGGCCCGGCCGGCGCCTTTCTGGCCGTGCCGCTTTTGATCATCGGCACCGTGGCGGTGGCGCATCTCTTCCCCAAGGACGCGCCGGAGCTGCCGGACTAGGCCATGGCGCGGGGGCTTCGCCTGCGCTAGACCAGAGTACCGCCGGTCGACCTCGATGCATTTCCACGACATCGTCCAGACGACCATCGACTTCGTGCGCGCGCATGGGCAATGGGCGGCGCCGATCGTGTTCGTGCTGGCCTTTGCCGAGTCGCTTGCCTTCATCTCGCTGCTGGTGCCGGCCTGGGGCGCGCTGGTGGCGATGGGCGCGCTGATCAAATCCGGTGGCATCGACTTCTGGCCGGTCTGGATCGGCGGCTCGCTGGGCGCGGCCTGCGGCGACTGGCTGTCTTATTGGGTGGGCCTCAAGCTCGAGCGCGGCGTCGCCAACATCTGGCCGCTGTCGCGCCATCCCGAGATCATCCCGCGCGGCGAAGCCTTCGTGAAGAAGTGGGGCATCCTCGCCATTTTCATCGGCCGCTTCTTCGGCCCGTTGCGCGCCTCGGTGCCGCTGGTCGCCGGGATTTTCGAGATGCCCTATTGGCGGTTTCAGTTCGCCAATTTCGTCTCCGCCTTCATCTGGGCGGCGGCGCTTTTGACGCTCGGCGACGTCATCTCGATCATGATCGCCTGGCTGTCGGTGTGGTGACAAAAACCACCGGGGCCAGCCGGCCCCGGCGGTTCGTCCGATACGCGGGCGCGGGCTATTTGGCGCCGAGCTGGATCATGCGGATTTCGCCTTTGACCAGGTCGGGCACCGCCACCAGGTAGCCGTCCTTGTTCGGCACCACGCAGAAATCGGCCGGGCCTTTGAAATCGCCGGCGAGTTTCTGCATGCCGTCCTTCTTGGTCCAGCGGAACAGCGAGCCCGAGACCCAGTCGGTCGCCAGGATGTCGCCGTTCGTCAGGCGGTAGAGGCCGTCGAGCATGCCGATATTGTCGGACAACAGCGTCGGATCGTGGCCCGGCACCATCGAATAGATGCCGTGCGGTTTGTCCTTGCCTTCGAAGCCGACCATGTAGAGCTTGCCGTCCGGGCCCGGATAGAGTCCGTTCGGAAACACGCCCTTGCCCTTGAACACCACCGTGATCTTGGGCGCGTCCTTCGATTTCAGAAAATCGGCCGGCTCGACCTTGAACAGCTGGTCGGCGCGGTTGTCGCTGACATAGAGCGCATTGCCGACGACCGCGGGGTCGTTGGCAAATTGGATGCCGGGCAGATCGAGTTTCTTGCTTTGCTTGGTCTTGAGATCGATCAGCCAGACGGCGTCGATGTCGGTGACCCACAGCCGGTTGCCCCTGATCCAGATGCCCTTCGGCTTGTTCATCGTCTGCCCTTCCGGCGGGAAGAAGCGCTTGTCGAGAATCTTGCCGTCGAGCGAGACCTTGGTGATGAAGCCTTTGCCGTCCTTGTCGCCCGGCTTGAGATCGGGCCCGAAGTCGCCGGTGTAGAACACCTTCTCGCGCGGATCGTAGGCGACGGATTCGACGTGGCCGAAGCCGGTCACGGTCTTGTCCGAGATGACTTTCAATTCCTTGGCGGCGGCGCCGGTCGGGACTTGAAGGACGGCGAGGGCGCCGGCCAGCGTCAAGCTCGCAATGAAACCCAGCTTCATGACATTCCTCCCCATGCAACGGTCAAAGCCGCCGGGATTTTCATCCCGGCGGAATTGATGTCGTCGTCCCGACAGAACTTACTGGACGGCCTTGGCGCCGGCCTGCGAGATCGTGTCGTCCTGCGAGCCGGTGCCGCCGGAAACGCCGATGGCGCCGACGATCTTGCCGCCGACGACGAGCGGGTTGCCGCCGCGCGAGCCGATGAAGGCGTCGCCCAGCGTCGGCAGATAGGCGAAGAACTGGCCCTTGCCCATCAGCCGCTCGAACACCAGGGTCGGGCGGCGGAAGCGGGCGGCGGCGCGCGCCTTGTTCTGCGAGATCACGATGGACGCGTACTGGCACTCGTCCATCTTTTCGAAGAACACGAGTTCGCCGCTGGTATCGACGACGGTGATGCACATCGGCCAGCCGCGCTTGGTGGCTTCGGCCATGGCGGCGTCGGCGACCTTCTTGGCCATATCGAGTTTGATGTTCTCGCCGTAGGGCGTGTAGACGTACTTGTCGGGCACGGCCTCATTCGGATTGTTCGGATCCGGTGGCACCTGCGCAAAGGCGCCCGTGCCCATCAGCAGCGCGACGCCAAGAGCGCCCGCCATCATCATCAAACGATGCATGGAATTTCCTCCCGGGTGTGTGCCGGACGTTGCCGGCCTTGGTGCCTGGCCGATGTGGCGCAGGTCCCAGGCAAGCTTAGCCAACTGGCCGGCCTTCGCCTATACGGGGGCCGGCGGTAGCGACAATTCGCTTTCGGGAATATGTCCGGCCGGTGCGGTGTTCGTCGTGGCTCGCTGGCGGGCGCACGGTCTGCGCGGTAAAAGAGGCGGGGGCGGGCAAAGGCTTTTCGCATGGCTGAAACCGCGTTCGAACAGGCGCTGTCGGCGCGCACGGCCGAGATGCTCGACGCCTGCACGCGCTGCGGCAAATGCGTCGAGGTCTGCCCGGTGACGGCGCCGGCCGGCGTCGGCGATGCCGCGCCCAGGGACGTGATCGCCGGCGTCCTCGACATCGTGCGCAGCGGCGACGGCCCGGCGGCGTCGAAGGCCTGGGCGAAGGGCTGCGCGCTCACCGGCGATTGCATCACCGCCTGCGACTACGGCGTCAATCCGCGCTTCCTGCTCGCCATGGCGCGCTCGGCCATGGCGCGCGCCGCCAACGATCCCCGCGAGCGGCGCAAGAAAGGCGTCGAGAATTTCCGCCTGGTCGCCGACGGCAGCAACGTGCTGGCGCGCATGCAGCTCGGTCCCGATGAATTGACGCGGCTCGGCCAGGCCGTCGGCGCGCGCCTGCAATCAGGCTCCACCGTCAAACCGGGCGCACGGCCCGACTTCGTGTTCTACACCGGCTGCAACGTCCTCAAGACGCCGCACATGGCGCTGCTCGCGCTCGACATCATGGATGCGCTCGGCGTCACCTACACGGTGATGGGCGGCCCGACGCATTGCTGCGGCATCGTCCAGGGACGCACCGGCGACTTCGAAGTGTCCGGCCGCATGGCGACCAACACGCTCGACAAGCTCGCCGCAGGCAGGACCGGCGTCATTTCCTGGTGCGCGAGCTGTCACGTGCAGTTCACCGAGACCACGCTACCGACCATCGAGAAGGTGCGCGGCGCGCGGCCCTTCGAGATGACGCCGTTCATGCTGTTCCTGCGCACGCGCTTTGCGGACCTGAGGCCGCTGCTCAAGAAGCCGGTGCCGCTGAAGGTCGCGCTGCACAAGCATCCCGGCATCAAAGGCGTGGTCGAGGCCGGCACCGAGCTCCTGCGCATGGTGCCGGGCGTCGAGGTGGTCGAGCTCGGCCAGCCGGCGGTCGGGCTGATGAGCAATTTTCTCAACGCGCTGCCGGAGTATAAGCGCGGCCTGCATCTGGCCGAATTGCAGGCGGCGGAAGCGGCCGGGGTCGATGCGCTGGTGGCGATCTATCACCCCGACCACCGCGACCTCTGCGCGCACGAGCGCGATTGGCCGTTCAAAATCGTCAATATTCTCGACATTGTCGGCGAGAGCATGGGCTTGAGCCATGCCGACGTGTTCAAGCGGCTCAAGATCATGCAGGACGCCGACGCCATCGTCGCCGACTGCAAGGACCTCATTGCCGAGAACAAGGTCGACCCGGCGCTGGCGCGCGATATCGTCGTCAAGGTGATGCTGGCCGATCAGCCATTGCCGTTGGGCCGCCCGGCTGCTTGACGGCCCCGGGAGCGGGGCCTATATCGCGCCCCATGACGATGTCCGCCGCAAGCATCATGCTGCGCCGCCGCCGTGCCGGAAGGGCACGGGGCTGACGATCGTCATTTCCGTGCCGCCGGATCAGGCCCGCGGCACACTGTTCTCCGATATCCGCGCTGTTGGCCTTGCTCCGGTAGTCCATTAAGACTCTGGATGAGGATCGCGCCATGGCGATGAAAGCAAGGATCGGTATTCTCGGCGCCTCCGGCTACACCGGGGGCGAACTGGTGCGCATGCTGCTGCGCCATCCGCGCTGCGAGATCGTGCTGCTGACCGCCGAGCGCAGCGCCGGCAAGGCGATGCGCGAGGTGTTTCCGCAATTCTCGCCGTACAATCTGCCGACGCTCACCGCCATCGATGGGCTCAACTGGTCGAAGGAGCAGCTGCACGTCGCTTTCTGCGCGTTGCCGCACGCGACCACGCAGAAGGTGATCAAGGCGCTCCTGGCCGATGCGCCGGCGACCAAGGTCATCGACCTGTCGGCGGATTTCCGCCTGTCGGACACCGCAGCCTATGCCAAATGGTACGGCCATGAGCATCATGCGCCCGACTTGCAGAAGGAGGCGGTCTACGGCCTGACCGAGGTGCACCGGCGCGAGATCAAGCGGGCGCGGCTGGTCGCCAATCCGGGCTGCTACACGACCTGCGCGCAGCTGCCGCTCATCCCGTTGATCAGGAACAAGGCGATCGAGCTCACCGAGATCGTTATCGATGCCAAGTCGGGCATGACCGGGGCGGGCAGGGCCGCCAAAGAGGCCATGCTGTTCTCGGAGGTGTCGGAGGGCTTCAACGCCTATGGCGTCGGCCATCACCGGCATATGGCCGAGATCGACCAGGAACTGTCGCTTGCCGCCGGACGCGAGGTCATCCCCACCTTCACGCCGCATCTGGTGCCGATGAACCGGGGCATCCTCTCGACCATCTATGTGCGGGGCCGGCGCGGCCGCACCCCGGAAGATCTTCATGCGATACTTTTAAAGTCCTACATGAAGGAGCCTTTCGTGCACGTGCTGCCGTTCGGCGAGACGCCGCATACCCGACACGTGCGCGGCTCGAACATGACCTTTATCGGCGTCGCCAAGGACCGTATCCCGGGCCGGGCCATCATCGTCTCCGCGCTCGATAATCTGGTGAAGGGCGCCTCGGGCCAGGCCATCCAGAACATGAACCTGGTCATGGGCTGGGCCGAAACCATGGGGCTCGAGCAGGTGGCGCTGTTCCCCTGATTCGGCTGGTACAATGCCGGTCCCTGCCGGAGGCCGCCTATGTTCGAGGTCGCAAACCAGCCGCCGCCGCTCGAGCCGTACAATCTGTTCGCCGGCGACCGCGTGCTGGGCGAAGCGGTCAAGCGCGAGAAGGCCGGCTGGGCTGCCAACGCCCTGACCGCGCTCGGCGCCACGCTCGGCAAGCCGGAAACGATCAAGCTCGGCTTCGATGCCAACAAAAACCCGCCGGTCCTGAAGAGCTTCGACCGCTACGGCCATCGCCTCGACGAAGTCGAGTTCCACCCGGCCTGGCACGCGCTGATGGACATTGCGCTTGCCGCCGGGCTGCATTCGAGCCCCTGGGCCGAGCCGAAACCGGGTGCGCATGTCGCGCGCGCCGCCGGCACCTACATGCTCACGCAAATCGAGAGCGGCGTGTATTGCCCGATCGCCATGACATACGGCTCGGTGCCGACGCTCAGGCAGGCGCCCGATGTCGCCAAGGCCTGGCTGCCGAAGATTTTTGCCCCGCGTTACGACCCGCGCTTTGCGCCGATCAAGGACAAGACCGGCGCCCTCATCGGCATGGGCATGACCGAGAACCAGGGCGGCTCCGACCTGCGCACCAATACGACGCGCGCCGAGCCCGCCGGTGACGGCGGGTTTCGGCTCCACGGCCACAAATGGTTCATGTCGGCGCCGATGTGCGACGGCTTCCTCGTCCTGGCGCAGTCGCCGAAGGGCCTGTCGTGCTTCTTCATGCCGCGCTGGACCGACGCCGGCGAGCGCAATGCCGTGCGCATCAATCGCCTCAAGGACAAGCTCGGCAACAAATCGAACGCCTCAAGCGAAGTCGAATTCGACGGCGCTTATGCGCGCCTGGTCGGCGAGGAGGGACGCGGCATTCCGACCGTGATCGAGATGGCGAACTACACGCGGCTCGACTGCTGCATCGGCTCGGCGGGGCTGATGCGTCAGGCGCTGGCGCAGGCCACCCACCATGCGCGCCACCGCACCGCGTTCCAGAAAAAGCTGATCGACCAGCCGCTGATGGAGAACGTGCTGGCCGATCTTGCGCTCGAATGCGAGGCGGCGACCGCGCTGACGTTCCGCCTGGCGCGCGCCTATGACGAGGCGGACGAGGCGTCGCTCGCCATCCGCCGCGTGGTGACGCCGGCGGCGAAATTCTGGATCTGCAAGCGCGCCCCCGTCGTCACCGCCGAGGCGATGGAGGTGCTGGGCGGCTCCGGCTACATCGAGGACAGCATCATGCCGCGGCTCTACCGCGAGGCGCCGGTCAATTCGATCTGGGAGGGCTCCGGCAACGTGATGTGTCTCGACGTGCTGCGCGCCATCGGCCGCACCGCGAACATCGTCGAGGTGCTGCGCGCCGTGCTCGATTGCGGCGATACGCGCGTCAAAAGCTTTGCCGCCAGGCTGATGCAGCGGCTCACGGCGCCCGAGCGCAACGACGAGGCGCAGGCGCGCGTGTTGACGCGCGACCTGGTGCTGGCCTTGCAGGCGGCGCTGTTGGTCAAATGCGCGCCGCCGACGGTCGCCGATGCCTTCTGCGCCTCGCGGCTGTCGGGCGACGGCGCGGCCTTCGGCCTCTTGCCGCGCGGCCTCGATCTGCGCGGAATTGCGGCGCGCGCCGGGCCGGCCTAGAGCTTGCCGAACGCGGCAATCGCCAGCACCACCTGCGCGGCGAAGCCGACGGCGAAGGCGAGCGTGCGCAGCACCGGAATGCCGAGGGTGTAGACGATGGCGTGCGCCAGCCGGGCCCAGAAATAGACCGCGCAGGCGATCAGCGTGCTCTGCGTCGAATGGTTCGTCGCATCGAGGATCAGCACCAGGGTCGCGAAAATGACGAGATTTTCGACGGCATTGGTGTGGGCGAAATAAAGCCGCTGCGCCCAGGCCGATTGCGGCTTGTCGTTGCGTGTGGGATTTGCCATCGCGCCCATCAGGCCGCGCACCATGATGCGATCGAGAATATAGGGGATCCAGAGGATCCCGGTCAGGATCACCGTCAGCGTCAGCCATTGCAACTCGCCCGACATCGCCATCTCCCAAGTGAAATTCGGGGGGCGAATGGTAGCCAATGGCCCGGCGCTTGTCGCCCGCTCAATGGCCCAGGAGCGAGCGGATGACGACGTAAATGCCGACGGCGATGACGATGGCCGAGAAGACCCGCGTCAGCGCGTATTTGTGTCCGGCAAGGCGATGGGCGAGCCGGATGCCGAGGAGGCCGCCGAACGCGCCGCCGACCACGAACAGGAGCGCCAGGCCCCAGTCGACCAGGCCGGAGGCTGCGTAGCTTGCCGCGGTGGTAAGGCCGAAGGCGGTGACGGCGACCAGGGAGGAGCCGACGGCGTTGAGCATCGGCATCGCCGTTGCCCCGATCAGGCCGGGCACGATGAGAAAGCCGCCGCCAATGCCGAAGAAACCGGACAGCGCGCCGACCGCAAAGCCGATGCCGATCAGCAGCGGCAGCAGCTTCGGCATCGTCTGCCGCGTGAGCTCGACACCGGCATTGCCGCCCGATTTGCGCGGCCGCAGCATCAAGAGCCCGATGGCGACCATCAGCAGGCCGAACAGCATCAGCAGGCGGTGGCCGTCCATCATCTTGCCGAGCTGGGCGCCCGCGGCGGCGCCGACGATGCCGGCTGCGGCGAACACCAGCGCGCAGGGCCATTTGACGCTGCCGGTGCGGGCGTGGCCGAGCAGGTTGGCGGCGGCGCTGGCGGCGACCGCAATGGCGCTGGTGCCGATGGCGACATGGGGGTCGGGAACACCGACGACATAGACCAGAAGCGGCACGGCCAGGATCGAGCCGCCGCCGCCGACAAGGCCGAGCGAGAAGCCGACCAGACTGCCGGAGGCGATCGACAGCAGCGCCTGCGCGGCGCTCACGCGCGCACGCGGCGGTTCCAGGGCATCAGCGCCAGGAGATGCGCCATGCCGCAGAAGCCGGTGACGCCGGCAAACAGCAGGCCGGCACCGACGAAGGCGGACAGCGCGTAGAAGCCGGGCGCCAGCCAGAAGCCGAGCGCGGCGCCGATGAGGATCAAGCTGCCGGCTGCGATCTGCACCTGGCGCATGATGTCGATCGGCTGGCTGCGGTCGAGCTTAACCGGCAGGCCGGCCTTCTTCCAGGCGTCGAGGCCGCCCTCGAGGATGTAGGTTTCGCAGCGCGCGGCGGCGGCAAGTTTTGGCGCGTTCGACCTGGTGCGTGCGCCCGAGCGGCAGTGAAAGACCAGGATGCTGTCGCCGTCGCGCACCGGGCTTTCCGTGTCGATGCGGCTCAGCGCGTGATGGCGCGCCCCCGGAATATGCTCGCGGGCGTGCTCGTCGGCCTCGCGGATATCGACCAGCACCGCGCCCTTGCCGACGAGTTCGGCGGCGCGGGCGGGGGAGATGGTTTTCAGGCTGCTCATTTTTCGGCTCCGTTACGGGCAGTAGATGTCCTTCAGGTGCGACAGCAGGCGCGCGGCGTCGGCATTGGCGATGCGGTAGTAGATGGTCTGCGCGTCGCGCCTTGTGGCGACCAGGCCCTCTTCGCGCATCTTGGCGAGGTGCTGCGACAGCGCCGATTGGCTCAGGCCGACGCTGCCGGCAAGCTCGCCGACCGAGACTTCGCGCGCCTTGACCAATTGGCACAGGATCAGCAGCCGGTTCTCGTTGGCCAGCAGCTTCAACAGGCCGGCCGCCTGCGAGGCCTTGCGCTCGAGCGCGGCCATGCCACCATCGCTGTCCCGCGAGCGGCGGGCGGTCTGAACGGCCATTGCGGTCTCCATAAATTAGATGTTGCTAAATTAGGTACTGCTAATATATAAGTCAAGCGCAAGCAGCGAAGGGAGCAACGGCGATGCCCGGCAAGCCTGAGATTCGCGGCTTCTTCGACGAGCCGACCAATACCGTGAGCTATCTCGTCTGGGATCCGGCGACCAAGGACGGGGTGGTGATCGACCCGGTGCTGAATTTCGACCATCGCAGCGGCGAGGCGACCGTGCATTCCGCCGACGCCGTGCTGGCGGAGGCGGGCAGGCTCGGCGTCAAGATCGGCACGGTGCTGGAGACGCACGCGCACGCCGACCATCTGTCGGGGGCGCCCTACATCAAGCTCAAGACCGGCGCCAAGGTGGCGATCGGCGAGCACATCAAGGACGTGCAGAAGATCTTCCGCCCGGTGTTCAACGCCACCGACGTCTCGGGCGACGGCTCCGAGTTCGACCATTTGTTCAAGGACGGCGAGCGCTTCGCCATCGGCAAGCTCGACGCCGAGGCGATGTATACGCCGGGCCATACGCCGGCCTGCGTGTCCTACAAGATCGGCGACGCGGTGTTCGTCGGCGATACGCTGTTCATGCCCGATTTCGGCACCGCGCGCGCCGACTTTCCCGGCGGCGATGCGCACGCGCTCTACCGCTCGATCCGCCGCATCCTGTCGCTGCCGCCGGAAACGCGGCTGTTCATGTGCCACGACTATAAGGCGCCCGGCCGCGATCAATACGCCTGGGAAACCACGGTCGCCGAGGAGCGCGCCCGCAACGTCCACGTCCGCGAGGGCGTCAGCGAGGAGGAGTTCGTCAAGATGCGCGAGGCGCGCGACAAGACGCTGGCGACGCCGCTGCTGCTCATTCCCTCGATCCAGGTCAATATCCGCGCCGGCAAGCTGCCGCCGGCGGAGGCCAACGGCGTGCGCTATCTGAAGGTGCCGGTGAAGCTCGCCTGACAGGTGGCGGCGCTGAATGGCCGGCGGTTCGGTACAGGCATACTCCAGCTTGATCGAAGTCAAGGTGCCGCGCGGGCCGCGCCGGCAAGAAGACCGCCATGTTCGACCGAATCAAACGGGTGGCGCGGATTGTTGCGGCCTTGTCGCTGCTGCTGCTCGGCGCCCAAGCGCCGGGCGATGAGCCCTTCGGCCTGCAAAGCCTGCCGGCGCGCGCAAGCTTTATGGCCGCGACCTGGGAGGCGCTGCGGGCGGAGATGGCGGCCGAGCGGCCGCTGATCCTGCGCTGCCGCGCCGACCGGGAGACCTGCCCCTCCGATGCGGCGCTGCTTTATCTGGCGATCGTCGATGCCGGTCTGGAGCAGGCTGGTCTTGCCCGGATCGGCCACATCAACCGCGCCGCCAATTTCGCCATCGGCGCCGGTCAGAATATCGCCGACAATCGCTGGACGGCGCCGCTCGCCGCCTTGTCGGCGGGCGCCGGCGACTGCAAGCAATATTCGGTGTTGAAATATTCCGCGCTGCGCGATGCCGGTTACGCCGCCGCCGACGTCCGCATCATCGTCATGGCGTCGCGTTTTGTGCGCGAGGCGCATGCGATCGCCACGGTCCGGCACGAGGGCCGCTGGCTGATGCTCGACAACCGGTCGCTCGCTTTGGTCGACGGCGAAGAGATTCTGAAACGCTACGTTCCGCTTTACATACTCGACCACAACGGCGTGCGCGAATTCACGGTGCCGGTGGCGTACAGCGATCAGGACGCCAGCTGCGGCCTCGGCTAGGTCCAGCTCTTGACCTTGACGTAGCTGCCTGGCGCGTCCTCGATGGCCTTGAGCTTGCCGCCGCCGATGGCGCGCGCCGGCACCATGTCGGCGTTCTGCGTTTTGAGCCAATCGAGCCAATCCGGCCACCAGGAGCCGGGATGCTCCTCGGCGTCCTTGAGCCATGCGTCGAGGTCGCTGCCGACCGGCTTGCCGCCGGTCCAGTATTGATATTTCGGCTTGCCGGGCGGGTTGATGACGCCGGCAATGTGACCGGAGCCGGTCAGCACGAATTTCACCGGCCCGCCGAAATATTGCGAGCCGAACAGCACGGATTTGGCCGGCGCGATATGGTCCTCGCGCGTGGCGAGATTGTACACCGGCACCTTGACCCGGCGCAGATCGAGCGTGGTGCCGGCAATTTCCATCTCGCCTTTGGTCAGGCGGTTGTCGAGATAGCAGTTGCGCAAATAGAACGAATGATTGGCCGCCGGCATGCGCGTGGCGTCCGAATTCCAGTACAGGATGTCGAAGGCGAAGGGCTGCTTGCCGCGCAGATAGTTGTTCACGACGTAGGGCCAGATCAGGTCGTTGGAGCGCAGCATGTTGAAGGCATTCGCCATGCTTGAAGCTTCGAGATAGCCCTGCTTGTTCATGTGCTCTTCGAGCTGCTTGATGCGCTCCTCATCGACGAACACCAGCAAATCGCCGGCATAGGTGAAGTCGACTTGGGCCGCGAAGAAGGTGGCCGACACCGCGCGATCCTGTTTGGTGGCAGCGAGATAGGCGAGCGTGATGGCAAGCAGCGTGCCGCCGACACAGTAGCCGGCGACATGGGCCTTGTCCTCGCCGGTGATCTCCCTGACGGCGTCGAGCGCGGCGATCACGCCTTCGCGCATGTATTGCTCGAAGCTTTTTTTCGCCAGATGGGCGTCCGGATTGACCCACGACACCACGAACACGGTGACGCCCTGGTCGACCAGCCACTTGATGAGGGATTTCTCCGGCGTCAGGTCGAGAATGTAGAACTTGTTGATCCAGGGCGGCACGATCAGCAACGGGACCTTGAGCACCTCTTTGGTGGTCGCCTCGTACTGGACGAGCTGCATGAGATCGTCCTGGAACACGACCTTGCCGGGCGACAGCGCCAGGTTCTTGCCGATCTCGAACACCGTCGGATCGGACTGGCGGATGCGCAGGTTGCCGTGCCCGGCCTGGATGTCCTCGCTGAGCATATGCATGCCGCGCACCAGGTTCTCGGCGTTCGACGACAGCGTCTCGCGCAGCAATTCGGGATTGGTCAGCACGAAGTTCGACGGCGAGATCGCGTTGGCGATCTGCTTGACGTAGAAGGCGGCCTTGGCGCGCGTGTGCTCGTCGACGCCTTCGGCGTCCTTGACCAGATGGTCGGCCCAGTTGGCGGTGAGCAGATAGGCCTGCTTGAGGAAATCGAAGAACTGGTTCTGCGTCCATTCCGGATCGGCGAAGCGCTTGTCCTTGGCATCGGGACTTGCGACCGGGGCTGCGGGCTCGCCGGCCATGCGTTTGACGGCGCCCGCCCACAGATCGAGATAGGCGCGCCCCAGATTGGTCTGCAATTCGAGCGCGCGCTTGGGGTCGGAGAGCCAGTATTCCGCCACCTGGCCGATGGTGCGCACCACGTCGGTGATGTCCTGGGCCAGATCGCCGTCGATCTTGCCTTCCTCGCGCGGCTTCAAATAGGCGGCGAGCGCCTTGCCGCCCTCCTCGATGAGGCGGGCGAGATTGCGCGAAAAGACCTCGATGTCGACGCTGCCGATCTTGGCCGGCTCGGTCTGCGGTTTTTCCATACGCATGAGGCGTTTCCAGAAGCCACAAGTGGCCCGGACCGGGGCGGACTGCAAGGCGCCAGTTTACGGCATGGTTTCGTTGCGGCGGACCGCTGTTCACCAAACGCGCCGATCTTGCTGCCGCCACATTAACCGGCTAGGGCGATTATGATACAATGCATTGACACGGCTTGGATTTCCGACGCCATGCAGCGCACAATCATCCGATCGCTTCTGGCCGCTTTGGCGGTCGCGGCTTCGCTGACTGGATGTTCGGCAGGCCCGCTCGGCGATGCCTCCAAGGAGATCGGCGATCAGCTCAAAACCATGCCGGAAAGCCTGGGCGGTCTGCCGCCCGATGCGCCCAAGGCGCCCGCCATGCAGTATCAGTATCCGGCGGTGCACGACATGCCGCCGCCGCGCTCGACCGAGCCGATGAGCGAAGACCAGCAATACCGGCTGGAAAACGAGCTCAAGGCAATTCGCGACCGCCAGGAAGCGGCCAATCCGAACGCCAAAAAGGCGGCCGAGCCGGCGAAAAAGCCGCCTAAAAAGAAGCCCGCCACCGCAGCGTCCGGCCAGAATGCCGGCGTCAATGCTGGCGCCAATACTGGCGCCAAGACCAACCCGTGATAAAAGCCTGCCGGGGTCACGCCGCCCAAGGAGAGGAACGGGCGGTCATCAAGGTTTGAGACGATGGAAGAGTTCTACCGCATCCGCCGCTTGCCGCCTTACGTCTTCGAAGAGGTCAACAAGGCCAAGGCGCGTGCCCGCAATGCGGGGGCCGACATCATCGATCTCGGCATGGGCAACCCGGATCTGCCGGCGCCGCCCCATGTCATCGACAAGCTCAAGGAGACCTTGGGCAAGCCGCGCACCGACCGCTATTCGTCATCGCGCGGCATCGCCGGCCTGCGCCGCGCCCAGGCCGCCTATTACCAGCGCCGCTTCGGCGTCAAACTCAACCCCGAGACCCAGATCGTCGCCACGCTCGGCTCGAAGGAAGGCTTTGCCAACGTCGCGCAGGCGATCACCGCGCCGGGCGACGTCGTGCTGGTGCCCAATCCGAGCTACCCGATCCATGCCTTCGGCTTCCTGATGGCGGGCGGCGCCATCCGCGGCGTGCCCTCGGAGCCGACGCCGAACTTCTTCCACACGCTCGAGCGCGCGATCGTGCATTCGATCCCGAAGCCGACCGCGGTCGTGGTCTGCTATCCGGCCAATCCGACCGCCTATGTCGCGAGCCTCGATTTCTACAAAGACCTCGTCGCCTTCGCCAAGAAGCACGAGATCCTGATCCTGTCGGATCTGGCCTATGCCGAGGTCTATTTCGAGAACAACCCGCCGCCGTCGGTGCTGCAGGTGCCGGGCGCGATGGACATCACGGTGGAATTCACCTCGATGTCGAAGACCTTCTCGATGCCGGGCTGGCGCATGGGCTTTGCCGTGGGCAACGAGCGCATCATCGCGGCGCTGGCGCGCGTCAAGTCCTACCTCGACTACGGCGCCTTCACGCCTGTGCAGGTGGCGGCCGCCGCCGCGCTCAACGGCCCGCAGGAGTGCGTGGCGGAGATCCGCGCCACCTACAAGAGCCGCCGCGACTGCCTGGTGGAGAGCTTCGCCCGCGCCGGCTTCCCGGTGCCGTCGCCGGCAGCCTCCATGTTCGCCTGGGCGCCGATCCCCGAGCCCTATCGCGAGGTGGGGTCGGTGGAGTTCGCCAAGCTCCTGGTGGAGAAGGCCGACGTTGCCGTCTCGCCGGGCCTGGGCTTCGGCGAGTACGGGGAGGGCTTCGTGCGCATCGCCCTGGTCGAGAACGAGCACCGCATCCGCCAGGCCGCACGCAACATCAAGAAGTTCCTCTCCCGCTCCCGCGACAGCCTGCACAACGTCATCCCCATGACGCAGAAGGCCTCGGGGTAGGGCAGGTCTCGAGCGGCGAATTCGCGGTGCTGCGTCCAGGCAGTCGCTCCGCCCATAAGACTGGCCTACGCGGCGCCGGGATGACGTCAGTGGCATCCCCTCAAGCCTTCGCCCCCAGCCGCCCCGCACCGAGGGCGGGCAGGGCGTCCGGGTCGAGCGGCCAGCGGGCGCGGGCGGCGAGGTCGAGGCCGTCGGTCCAGCCGCGTGCGAGGCGCTCGGCGCCGGCCCAGGCCACCATCGCCGCATTGTCGGTGCAGAGCGCGGGCGGTGGCACGTGCAGGGCATAGCCCGCGCCGGCCGCTACGGCCGCCAAGACTTTGCGCAGGGTCCGGTTGGCGGCGACGCCGCCGGCCACCACCAAATGGCGACCGGCCGCACCGAGCCGCGGCTCCGCCA
>DASRGB010000049.1:0-49898 GCA_035651255.1 Pseudolabrys sp. | reverse complement strand
TCGTCGCTGCTCTCGGCCTACGGCATGGGCCTTGCCGACATCCGCGCCACGCGCCAGCAAGCGATCGAACAGGCGTTCGGCGGCAAGTCGCTCGCCGCGATCAACCGCATCGGCAAGCGGCTCGGCGCGACGACCAAGCGCGAGGTCGCAAGCCAGGGTGTTCGGCCCGCCAAAATCAACGTCATCACCCGCGCGCACATCCGCTACGCCGGAACCGATACCGCGCTGATCGTGAACGCCGGTCCGCTCGCGGCGATGAAGCGCGCCTTCGAGAAGGCGCACAAATCGCGCTTCGGCTTCATTGACCGCGACAAGCAGCTCGTGGTCGAGGCGGTTTCCGTCGAGGCGGTCGGCGGCGGCGCGCGCTTCAACGAGAAGGCCGGCAGGGCGAGCCGAGTAAAGTTGCCGAAGCCGGCGCGGCGCACGAAATTCTTCTCCGCCGGCAAGTGGCACAACGCCGTCGTCTATACGCGCGACCAACTCAAACCCGGCGCAAGGGTGAAAGGCGCGGCGATCGTCATCGAGCCGCACCAGACCATCGTGATCGAGCCCGGCTGGCAGGCCGAGCTCACGCCGAAGAACCATCTCGTGCTCACGCGCGCCGTACCGCTCAAGCGCACGCACGCGATCGGCACGCACGCCGATCCGGTGATGCTCGAAGTGTTCAACAACCTGTTCATGTCGATCGCCGAGCAGATGGGCGTATCGTTGCAGAACACCGCCTACTCGGTGAACATCAAGGAGCGACTCGATTTCTCCTGCGCGGTGTTTTCAGCCGATGGCACACTGGTCGCCAATGCACCGCACATGCCGGTGCATCTCGGCTCGATGGATCGCGCGGTCGAGACGATCATCCGCGAGAACAAGGGGCGGATCGCGCCGGGCGACGTCTACGCGATCAACGCGCCTTACAACGGCGGCACGCATCTGCCGGACATCACAGTGTGCACGCCGGTGTTCGACGACAACAAGAAGAAGATACTGTTCTGGGTCGCCTCACGCGGGCATCACGCCGATGTCGGCGGCATCTCGCCCGGCTCAATGTCGCCGAACGCAACGACGATCGAGCAGGAAGGCGTACTGTTCGACAACTTCAAGCTCATCGACCGCGGCCGCTTCCGCGAGAAGGAGCTGATGGCCGCGCTTACCGGCGCGAAATATCCGGCGCGAAACCCGGTGCAGAACGTCAACGACATCAAGGCGCAGATCGCCGCGAACGAGAAAGGCGTCGCCGAGCTGCGCAAGATGGTGACGCATTTCACGCTGCCGGTAGTCAAAGCCTACATGCAGCACGTGCAGGATAACGCCGCTGAAAGCGTGCGGCGCGTGATCGACCGAATCCATGATTCGGAATTCGACTACGAGATGGACCAAGGCACGCACATCAGGGTGAAGATCACCGTCGACAAGCACAAGCGCGAGGCGACCGTCGATTTCACCGGCACTTCGCCGCAGCAGCCGACCAACTTCAACGCGCCGGAGCCGGTGGCGCGGGCGGCGGTGCTCTACGTGTTCCGGGTGATGGTCGACGACGACATCCCGATGAACGCCGGCTGCCTCAGGCCGATCAACATCGTCATCCCCAAGCGCTCGATGCTGTCGCCGGAATATCCCGCCGCCGTGGTCGCCGGCAACGTCGAGACCTCGCAAGCCGTGACCGACACGTTGTTCGGCGCGCTCGGTGCGCTGGCCGGCGCGCAAGGCACCATGAACAATCTCAATTTCGGCAATGCGCGCTACCAGTATTATGAGACGATCTGCTCGGGCTCGCCGGCCGGTCCCGGCTTCAACGGCACCGACGCGGTGCATACCCACATGACCAACACGCGGCTGACCGATCCGGAAGTGCTCGAATTCCGCTATCCGGTGGTGCTCGAGGACTTCCACATCCGCAAAGGCTCGGGCGGGCGCGGCCAGTGGCACGCCGGCGACGGCATCCGCAGGACCATCCGTTTCCTGGAGAAGATGGAGTGCACCATTCTCTCCGGCCACCGCCGCGTGCCGCCCTTCGGGCTGGCGGGCGGCGAGCCGGGGCAGGTCGGCGAGAACTGGGTGCGGCGCAAGGACGGCCGCATGGAGCGCCTGCAGGGCTGCGACGAAACCGTGATCGACGAAGGCGAGGCCGTCATCATCCAGACGCCGACCGCGGGGGGATACGGCAAGGCATAAAGCTCACGCCGCCCGGCGATGCGCCGCTGTGCCGGCGGCGATATCCGCGCGAATCCGGGCGCTCAGCTCATGGATGACCGGATAAGGCGACGCAGCGGACCCATCGCAGGTTAACGTCGTGATCGCAGGCCCGTTCCTGCATGAACTATTAAGCATCCACGCGCTCGTGACTTGATTTGGCCCAAGCGGCGGCGGCTAATGCCGGGAACAGGGGCGCAGCCCTATGAAAATACCGGTCAAATTTTTTGCAATTCTGTTCGGCGCGGCGCTCGCCGCTCCGGCGCTGGCGCAGAACTATCCGGTGTCGGGCAACTGGGGGCCGGCGGTCCCAGGCAAGAAAGGCCCGATCGACTGCACCGGACGCGTCATCGGCTTCAACGGCCAAACCCGCACCGACAGCGACGGCGGCGTGCCCGGCTACCGGCTCAAATCGATCAGCACCACCGGTTCCGCCTACCGGATCACCGACGAGTTCACCACCGGCCAGATTCGTAACGGCAGCACCAGCTACACGCTGACGCAGAGCGATCCCGACCATATCGTCATGCAGACGCAGGGCGGCACGCTCAAGCTGCAACGCTGCAAGAACTAATTGCGCGCGATGATCTCGGCTTCGCCGCGGTGGATCGGCGCCGCCGCGGTCAAAACACCGCGTTCCCGGCGCATCAGGATCGAGGGCCGGCGGCGCTTCAGGGCGCTGCGGCGGCGCCGGCGCGGACACGGACGGGCGACGCGCAAGCTGCCGACATAGTCGAACGGCTCGCGCCAGCCGTCCTCGTCCTCGACCAGCAAAGGCAGGCCAAGCACGGCGCCCCAGCTGCGCCAGGCGGCGGTGACATCGTCGGGCTCGTCGGACAGGAACAGCGGCAGCGCGAGACCGGGATCCTGGTGCGCCAGAACGACGGCGGCCTCGTTGGCCGTCAGGCGCAGGCCCACCCCCGCGAAGGCGCCGACCGGCAGGTTGAGCGCCATGCGCATGCCGGCAAGCTGGCGGCGCACCACGACGCGGTCGCGGGTCAGCTCGATTTCGCGCGAGCCGCCGTCGGCCGCCGCATCGCCCGCCGCATAGCGCACCGGCAGGGCAAACGGGTCGAGCCGCAGCGCGCGGCCCGACCCCGCCGGGCATCCGCCACTTCGCATTTGACGCCTCAAACTCTCCCGGCGCCGGGCTTATCCGCCCGGTCGCGCACGGCGAGAATGGCAGAAACGCGTCCGAATCCGCTTAATGTTCGGGGTTAATCGATGGTAGCGGCTGGCGCTTTGCGCGCCATGATTGACGGGGTGTTGCCGGGAATGCTTGACGAGATGTTGCCGCATTGGCGCAAAATCTTGGCGAGCGGCCGTTGCGCGGGCGCGCAAATAGCGCCATCTCCCCGTCATTCCGGGACGGTGCGCAACGCCCAACCCGGAATCCCTATGCCGCAGCACCTGGTTATGGAGTCCGGGTTGGCGGCCCAAAGGCCGCGCCCCGGAATGACAAATCAGGTATGAAGCCCATCATGCGTTCCCCCACCCCGTCCTTGTTCGATCAAACCGCCCTTCTCGACCGCGCCGACCGCCTGGTAAAGGCTGCCCGCGCCGCGGGAGCCGATGCCGCCGACGCGGTGGCGCTGCGCTCGCTCTCCATGGGCGTCGAGGTGCGCGACGGCGCCGTGGAAGAGTCCGAGCACGCCGAAGGCGACGACTTCGGCCTGCGCGTGCTGGTCGGCAGGCGCCAGGCGGTGGTGTCGAGCAACGACGCCGCCGGCGACATTGCCGCCTTCGCCGCGCGCGCCGTCGCCATGGCCAAAGCCGCGCCCGAGGACAAATTCGCCGGTCTCGCCGACGACGCCTTGCTGGCGCACGATTTCCCCGATCTCGATCTCAGCGACAACGAACTGCCGACGGTGCAGAAGCTCGAGAGCCTGGCGCGCGCGGCGGAAGCGGCGGGGCTTGCGGTCAAGGGCGTCGCCAAATCGGGCGGCGCCTCGGCTTCGGCTTCGGTCGGCGGCATGGTGCTGGTGACCAGCCACGGCTTTCGCGGCGCCTATCTCGGTTCGAGCCACGCGCTGTCGATGACGGCGATCGCCGGCACGGGCACCGCCATGGAGCGCGACTACGACTATTCGAGCGTGCGCCACGCCGCCGATCTCGACAGCGCCGAGGCGATCGGCCGCAGCGCCGGCGAGCGCGCCGTCGCGCGCCTCAACCCGCGCAAGGTCTCGACCCGCAAGGTGCCGGTGGTGTTCGACCCGCGCGTGTCGGGCTCGCTGGTCGGCCATCTGGCGAGCGCCGCCAACGGCGCCGCGATCGCGCGCAAGACCAGCTTCCTGCGCGACAAGATGGGGCAAAAGCTGTTCGCCGGCGGCATCTGCATCGTCGACGATCCCCTGCGCAAGCGCGGCATCCGCTCGCGGCCGTTCGACGGCGAGGGCGTCGCCTGCAGGACGCTCAAGCTGGTCGAGGACGGCGTGCTGCGGTCCTGGCTGCTCGACTGCGCCACGGCGCGCGAACTCGGTCTGACGACGACCGGGCACGCCCAGCGCGGCACCTCGTCGCCGCCATCGCCGGGCTACACCAATCTGCATCTCGAAGCCGGCGGCGTATCGCCCGGCGACTTGATCGCCGACATCAAGGACGGCTTCTACGTCACCGATCTCATCGGCATGGGCGTCAACATGGTGACCGGCGACTACAGCCGCGGCGCGTCCGGCTTCTGGATCGAGAACGGCCGGCGCACCTATGCGGTGAGCGAGGTCACCATCGCCGGCAACCTCATCGACATGTTCCGCACGCTCACCCCGGCCGACGACCTTGAATTCCGCTACGGCACCAATGCACCGACGCTGCGCCTGGAGGGCCTGACCGTTGCCGGCCAATGACGCGCATGACCCCGAACAGCGGCAACCGGTTTTCGGATAAGGTCATGCGCCCCGAACACCTGCGCGCGCCGCTCGAAGCCGTCATGCGCGAGGCCGGCGAGATCGCACGCGCCACCGCGCGCCGGACCTACCGGCGCTGGACCAAAGGCCACGACAACTCGCCGGTGAGCGAGGCCGACATCGCCGTCAACGACTTCCTGCGCCCGCGGCTCGCCGAACTTGCGCCGCACGCGGCCTGGCTGTCGGAGGAAACCGAGGACCAGCCGGATCGCACCGTGCCGTTCGCCTGGATCGTCGACCCGATCGACGGCACGCGCGCCTTCATTTCCGGCCGCGCCGACTGGGCGGTCGCGGTGGCGCTGGTCGAGGACGGCGTGCCGCAGCTCGCCGCAATTTACGCGCCGGTTACGGACGAGATGTTCGTGGCGGCGCGCGGACAGGGCGCGACGTGGAACGGCGCGCGCATCATGGCCAATGCCGGCGACGGGCTCACCGGCGCGCGGCTCGCCGGCCCCAAGCGCTATCTCGCCCGGCTGAGCGACCTTCACCCGCAAATCGACGCCCAGCCCAAGATCCATTCGCTGGCGCTGCGCCTGACGCGCGTCGCCCAGGGCGGCCTCGACGCCGCCTTCGCCTCCGGCGGCAGCCACGATTGGGACCTTGCAGCCGCCGATCTTTTGGTGCACGAAGCCGGCGGCGTCATGACCGATTTTTCCGGGCGGGGACTGGTTTATAACCGAGCGCATGTCGAGCACGGTCCGCTGATCGCGGCCGGACGCGAGCGCCACGCCGCGCTTTTGGCGCTGGTGCGCGACCGCATGGCCGAATTCGCGTAGTTTACTTGGCGGCCGCTCGAGTCCACCATTGCCGCCGCTGCCGGGGTGTTCTGCGAAGGATTGAGCCATGTCCGAAAAAGCCCCGGGAAAAAAGCCGCAGCTGCTGCATCTGGTCCTCGGCGGCGAACTCACCGAACTCGGCGGCAACGAGTTCCGCGATCTCGACAAGGTCGACATCGTCGGCGTCTACCCGAATTACGCCAGTGCCTATGTCGCCTGGAAGGCCAAGGCGCAGCAGACCGTCGACAACGCGCATATGCGCTACTTCATCGTCCACTTGCACCGCCTGCTCGACCCCGAGAGCACGGGGCGGGCGACGCGCTGAACGTCGATGCCGCCGCTCAAGCGTCTGACAGCCTCGCCGGCGTTTCAGGAAGCGGTCGGAACGCTGGCGGCCGGTTATCTGCGGCTGGTCTGGCACACCAGCCGCGTCATCCTCGAGCCGCCGGACATCTACGAGAAAGTGCGCATACCGGCCATCATCGCCATGTGGCACGGTCAGCACTTCATGGCGCCGTTCATCAAGCGCGAGGAGCTCGGCCACCGCGCCAAGGTGCTGATCTCGCGCCACCGCGACGGCGAGATCAACGCGCGGGCGGCGCTGCGGCTCGGCATCGGCACCATCCGCGGCTCCGGCGCCCATAACGGCGAGTTCTACCGCAAAGGCGGCGCGGTGGCCTTCACCGAGATGCTCGAGGCGCTCGAACAGGGCTTCAACGTCGCCCTCACCGCCGACGTGCCGAAGGTCGCCCGCGTCGCCGGCCTCGGCGTCGTCAAGCTCGCGCAGCATTCCGGGCGCCCGATCTACCCGGTCGCCATCGCCAGCCAGCGGCGCGTCGAATTCAACAGCTGGGACAGAAGCGCGCTGAACCTGCCCTTCGGCCGGCTCGCCATGGTGGCGGGCGAGGAAATTATCGTGCCGCGCGATGCCGGCGACGACGCGCTCGAAGAGGCGCGGCAGGAGGTCGAGCGGCAGCTCAATCGCATCACCGCGCGCGCCTACGAGCTTGCCGATCGCGGCCGGGGCCGGTCGTGAGCGGCGGGCTGCCCGCCGAACTGCGCGTCTACCGGCTGCTGTCGGCCGTGTCGGCGGCCTTGGCGCCGCTGCTGCTGGCGCGGCGCGTCAGGCGCGGCAAGGAGGACAGGGAGCGCCTGCCGGAGCGCAAGGGCTTTGCCCGCCTGGCGCGCCCGCAGGGGCCGCTGATCTGGCTGAATGCCGCGAGCGTCGGCGAGCTTGCAAGCGCGCTGCCGCTGATCGAACGGCTGCGGGCGCGCGGCGTCGAGATGCTGGTGACGACGGGCACGGTCACGTCCGGCGAACTGGCCGAGCAGCGGCTGCCGCGCGGCGTCATCCACCAATTCGTGCCGCTCGACGTGCCGCGCTTCGTGCGCCGTTTCCTCGACCACTGGCGGCCCGATCTCGCGCTGTTCGTCGAGCAGGATCTGTGGCCGAACATGATCGTGGAAGCCTCGGCACGCGGTGTGCCGCTGATCCTGATCAACGGCCGCCTGTCGGAGAGCTCGTTCCGGCGCTGGACGCGGCTGCGCGCCATGATCGTCGACCTGTTGGAGCGCTTCGATCTCTGCCTTGCCAGCACCGTCGCCGACGCCGAGCGCTTCACCGCGCTTGGCGCACCGCGCCTGCAAACCGTCGGCAATCTCAAGCTCGACGGTCCGGCGCCGCCGGCCGACGACAGGAAGCTCTTGGAACTGAAGGACGCCATCGCCATGCGTCCGCTGATCGCGGCAGCGTCCACGCATCCCGGCGAGGAGAGCGCCGTCATCGAGGCGCATCGGCGGCTGCGCGGCAACTTTCCCGGCCTGCTGACGCTGATCGTGCCGCGCCACCCCGAGCGCGGCCCCGGCGTCGTCGAGCTTGCCGCGGCCGCGGGCCTGAAAGCCGCGCTGCGCTCGCGCGGCGAGCGGCCGGATGCCGCGACCGAAATCTACGTCGCCGACACCGTCGGCGAACTCGGCGTCGTCTACCGCCTGACGCCGGTGGTGTTCATCGGCGGCTCGCTGGTCAATCACGGCGGCCAGAACCCGATCGAGGCGGCCAAGCTCGGCGCCGCCATCCTGCACGGGCCGCATGTCTTCAATTTCGCGGAAATCTACGAGGCGCTCGATGCCGCCCACGGCGCCGAACTGGTCGCCGACGCCGACCGGCTGACCGCGGCCTTCGCCGCCTGGCTCACCGATGCGGCCGGACGCCAGCGCGCGGCCGACGCCGCGCGCAATACCGTCGAGACGCTGGGCGGGGCGCTGGAGCGCACGCTGCAGGCGCTCGAGCCCTATCTGCTGCAGCTGCAATTGCGCGGGCGCAACGGCCATGCGTGACCCGGCCTTCTGGTGGCACGAGGCCGGCTTGCGTGCAGCGCTGCTGTCGCCGCTGGCTGCCGTCTACGGCGCGGTTGCGGCGCGGCGCATGGCGCGCGCCGGCGCGCGCACCGGCGTGCCGGTCCTCTGCGTCGGCAATTTCACCCTCGGCGGCGCCGGCAAGACTCCGGCGGCGATCGCGCTCGCCAGGATGTTGAGCGAGGCCGGCGAACGCGTGTTTTGTCTCAGCCGCGGCTATGGCGGCAACATCGCCGGGCCGAAGCTGGTGGATGTTCACAACGATACCGCGGCGGCGGTGGGCGACGAGGCGCTGCTGCTGGCGCGCGCGGCGCCGACCATCGTCGCCGGCGACCGCGTCGCCGGGGCGGAGCTCGCGCGTGCCACCGGCGCAAGCGTCGTCGTCATGGATGACGGCCTGCAAAACGGCTCGATCGCCAAGGACTTCACGCTTGCCGTGGTCGACGGCCGGCGCGGCATCGGCAACGGCGCGGTTTTCCCCGCCGGGCCGTTGCGGGCACCACTCACGACACAGCTTGCACACACCGATGCGCTGCTGGTGGTCGGCGACGGCACGGCGGCCGAAAGCGTCATGGCCGCCGCGCGGGCGCGCCGCCTGCCGGTGCTGCACGGCCGCCTCAAGCCCGACCCGGCCGCGGTGACGGCGCTGAAGCCGCGCCAGGTGCTGGCCTTCGCCGGCATCGGCGATCCGGCGAAATTCTTCGCCACGCTCGCGGCCGCCGGCATCGCGGTCGCCGCCACGCGCAGCTTCGCCGACCACCACCGCTACACCGCCGAGGAAGCGGCCGCGCTGGTGATGGACGCCGAGCACGATGCGCTCACCCTCGTCACCACCGAAAAGGATCACGCCCGCATGGCCGGCGATCCGGCGCTGGCCGCGCTTGCGGCGCGCGCCCAGGTGCTGCCGGTGACGATGGCGGTCGAGCAGGCGGACGACCTGCGCAAGTTGGTGACGGCGGCGCTGCGCCGCCCATGACTGCCGTCATTTCCGCGGCGCGAGCAAAGCGAGCCGATCGGGAAATCCGGGAAATTTCAGTGCCGGCATCTGGATGTCCGGGGTCCGGCCTGCGGCCGGCGCCGCAATGACGGCAAGAAATTTACGCCTTCGCCTTCAGGTAATCGGCGCGGTGGCGCTGAAGCACGGCTTCCGGCGAGGCATAGGCTTCCTGCCGGTCGACGCTCCAGTACTTGAGCTCCTCGAGCGGGATGGCCTGGCCGGTAACGGCGCAGCGCACATAGGCGCCGGGGCGCACGACGCGAAAATCGCCGTCGAGAAATTTGACCTCGGCTTCGCCGTTGATCGGCGAGGGACGGTCGGAACGGTTGAGCAAGCTGGTCTCCAATTCCCCCGGGACGCCCCGAACATAATGCTTTGCGGGCGCAGGCGATACCCCGCCCTGGTCAGGCCCCGAACAGGCTGCCCTGCCCGTCGTTGCCGGAGCCGCGGCGCCGGCGCGGCCGCGGCGCCGGCATGGGCCGCATTTTCGCTTCGCCGGCGGCCACCGCGCCGACGCGGCCGTCAGCGAATTCGATATCGAGGCGGGCGCCGCTTTTGACCGCGGAGGCGCGGCGCAGCGGCTGGCCGTCGCCGTCGCGCACCAGGGCAAAGCCGCGCTCCAGCACGTTGCGGTAGGAGAAGGCCTCGAGCAGCCGGTCGGCGCGCTCCAGCCGCGCGCCGCGCTGATCGAGCAGGGTTTCCATGGCGCGGCTTGCGCGCGCGCGCAGGGCCGAGACCTGCTCGCGGCCGCGTTCGATGCGCTGGGCGAGCAGCCGCTTCGACAGCCGCGAGGCGGCGCGCTCGAGCTGGCGGTGATGGATCTGCGCGTTGGCGATGAGCGCGCGCGGCAGCCGCCCGGCGCAGACGTCGAGCCGCTGGCGCGGCTGGCTCAAGAGCTCGTTGGCCGCCGGCAGCGCGCGGGACAGCATGCGCAGCTCCTTGCGCCGCTGCTCGAGGCCGCGCTGCCAGCAGGAAAGCTTGCGCATGCCGAGGTCGGCAAGCCGCGCCATCAGCTCGCTGCGCACCGGCACGGCCCTTTCCGCCGCGGCGGTCGGCGTCGGCGCCCGCCAGTCGGCGACGAAGTCGAGCAGGGTGAAATCGGTCTCGTGGCCCACCGCGGAGATCAGCGAGATCATGCTGGCGGCCGCCGCCCGCACCACGATCTCCTCGTTGAACGACCACAGGTCCTCGAGCGAGCCGCCGCCGCGCGCGACGATGATGAGGTCCGGCCGCGGCAGTGCGCCGCCCTCGGGCAGCGCGTTGAAGCCGGCGATGGCGCGCGCCACTTCCGCGGCGCTGGTCTCGCCCTGCACCCGCACCGGCCATACCAGCACGCGGCGCGGAAAGCGGTCGGCCAGCCGGTGCAGGATGTCGCGGATGACGGCGCCGGTCGGCGAGGTGACGACGCCGATCACCTCCGGCAGGAAGGGCAAGAGCTGCTTGCGCGCCTCGTCGAACAGGCCCTCGGCGGCGAGCTTTTTCTTGCGCTCCTCGAGCAGCTTCATCAGCGCGCCGATGCCGGCGGGCTCCAGCGTATCGATGACGATCTGGTACTTGGAGGAGCCGGCGAAAGTGGTGAGCTTGCCGGAGGCGATGACATCGAGGCCCTCCTCCGGCTTGACCCGCATGCGCGCGAGGGTGCCTTTCCAGATCACCGCCTCGAGCACCGCCTTGTCGTCCTTGAGACGGAAATAGCAGTGGCCGGAGGGCGAGGCGCCCCTGAAGCCCGACACCTCGCCGCGCACCCGCACATAGCCGTAGGCGTCCTCGACCGTGCGCCTGAGCGCCGCCGACAGCTCGGAGACGGTCCATTCCACAACGTTGTCGAGCGCGGGCTGTGCCATCAGCTCAACCGACCTTGTCGTCCTCGCGCGGCGTTTCGCCGCCCTTGCGCCGCATTAGCCGATCGAACGCCTTGAAGGCGGCCCGCGCGCGGCGTTCGGCAAAAAATTGCTCGGTGTTCTTGTCTTTGGCCATCTATCCACCGAATCCCTTGCGGCTAACGCCAGGATGATACACAAAACCGCGCCGCAGCGGCTGTGGGTAAGCGCTAACTGCGCCACGAATGCGGCGGGACTCCCTCTCCCCGTCGGGGAGAGGGCTGGGGTGAGGGGGCGAGTGCCTCTCGATAGGCACTTGCCCCCTCACCCGCCCTCGCTCGGCTTCGCCTCCGCCATAGGCCAGCGCTTTGCGCTGGCCGTTCTTGGTGTAAAGAACGCGAATGCCGACGGCATTCGCTATGCACCCTCTCCCCCCAAGGGAGAGGGAAAGGGAGTTTGCGGCACGCATGAACATCCTCATCCTCGGTTCCGGCGGGCGCGAGCATGCGCTGGCCTGGAAGATCGCGGCGAGCCCGCTGACCGACAAGCTCTACTGCGCGCCGGGCAATGCCGGCATCGCGCAGGAGGCGGAATGCGTGGGCCTCGACCTTGCCGACCACAAGGCGGTGATCGCCTTCGCCAGGGACAAAAAAATCGACTTGGTGGTGGTCGGGCCGGAGGCGCCGCTGTGCGCCGGCATCGTCGACGATCTGGAAGCAGCGGGCATCAAGGCCTTCGGTCCGACCAAATGGGCGGCGCGGCTGGAAGGGTCCAAGGGCTTCACCAAGGACCTGTGCAGGGCCAACAACATCCCGACCGCGGCCTATCAGCGCTTCAAGCAGGCGGGCGCCGCCAAGGACTATGTGCGGGCCAAGGGCGCGCCGATCGTGGTCAAGGCGGACGGGCTTGCCGCCGGCAAAGGCGTGGTGGTGGCCGGCAGCGTCGCCGAGGCGGAAGCCGCCATCGACATGATGTTCGGCGGCGGGCTCGGGTCACCGGCCTGGGAGATCGTGATCGAGGACTGTCTCATCGGCGAGGAGGCCTCGTTCTTCGCGCTGTGCGACGGCGAAACCGCGATCGCATTGGCGTCAGCACAAGACCACAAGCGCGTCTTCGACGGCGACAAGGGTCCGAACACCGGCGGCATGGGCGCCTATTCGCCGGCGCCGATCATGACGCCGGCGATGGAACGGCGCGTGATGGACGAGATCGTGCTGCCGACCGTACGCGCGCTGAAGAAAGCCGGCGCGCCGTTCAAGGGCGTGCTGTTCGCCGGGCTGATGATCACCGACAAGGGTCCGCAGCTGATCGAATACAACGTGCGCTTCGGCGATCCCGAATGCCAGGTGCTGATGCTGCGGCTGATGTCGGACCTGGTGCCGGCGCTGATCGCGGCGCGCGACGGGCAATTGAAGAATTTCGATCTGCGCTGGTATGACGAGGCCGCGCTCACGGTGGTGATGGCGACCAAGGGCTATCCCGGCGCCTACGGCAAGGGCTCGGTGATCGAGGGTCTCGACCAGGCGGCCAAGGTCGAGGGCGTCGAGATTTTCCACGCCGGCACGGTGGCGGACGGGAGCCGCCTCCTCGCCAATGGCGGGCGCGTGCTCAACGTGTGCGGGCGCGGCAAAACCGTGCGCGAGGCGCAAGCCCGCGCCTATCAAGCCGTCGACCGCATCCAATGGCCGGACGGCTTCTGTCGCCGCGACATCGGCTGGCGGGCGGTGGAGCGGGAGAGATAGAATTCAGCCGAGCCGCATCCTCACTTTCCCTCTCCCCCTGCGGGAGAGGGTGGCGAGCGCGGAGCGATGGCGAGCGCGAGCCGGGTGAGGGGTCGGGTCAATGTCCGGCACACCCCTCACCCGCCCTCGCTCGGCTTCGCCTCCGCTCGGCCACCCTCTCCCACAAGGGGAGAGGAGAAAAGGGTGTGCGGCAGCGACAATGTAAAATCGGAAAGTAAAATGCATCCCGTCCTGCGCCTCTACGAAGACATCCTGTCGAGCAGCGAGACCATCCCGTTCCAGTTGCCGCCGCTGCCGCGCTTCATTTTCGTCGTGCACGGCACCGCCGATATCGGCGGCAAGACCGTCAATGCCGGCGAGGCCTGGCAGGGCGACGGCGAAACCCTGGTCAAGCCGGGACCGCAGGGCGTCGCCTGCTGGCGCTGGGAGCTCGCGCGCGGCGACCAGGGTTCGACCACCGCCAATGCGCCGGGCATGCGCACCGTGGAGAAGCTGAGCGCCTTCCTCGAGACGCTGCCCAAGGGCGAGCTCTTGATGCGCGGCGACAGCGTCGCCTTCCCGCCCGGCGGCGTCGCCTATACCCACGTGCACCAGGGCCCCGGCATCCGCTGCATGATCGAGGGCGGCATCCGCATCGACACCCGCGGGCGCTCGACCAGCTATGGCGTCGGCGGCGCCTGGTACGAGACCGGGCCCGATCCGGTGTTCGCGCAAGCCGCGCAAGACCGGCCGAGCCGCTTCATCCGGGTGATGATCCTGCCGCGCGCGCTCCTCGGAAAAAGCTCGATTCAATACGTGAAAGAGGAGGACAAGGCGAAGCAGAAAACGCAAACGTACAAGGTCTATGCCGACGCGCCGATCGAGTTCGAGGGGAAGAAGTGACGCTGCATAATCACCACGGGCACAGCGGGCTCCCTCTCCCCGTCGGGGAGAGGGTTGGGGTGAGGGGGTTCCAAGACTCTCAAGTTTGTAACCCCTCACCCGGATCGCTTCGCGATCCGACCTCTCCCTATGGGAGAGGTAAAGAGCGCTGGTGGCGCGCTTGCTGGATACAAAGCCGATGACCGCCATCGACCGCCAGCAGGCGTTCTCCGGCACCAAGGAGGCGGCGGCAGCCTTGCGCCTCGATGCGGCGCGGCTGGCACAATACCTGAGCGCGCAGGTGCCGGGCTTTGCCGGGCCGCTGACGGTCAGGCAGTTCAAGGGCGGCCAATCGAACCCGACCTATCTGCTGGAAACGCCGGCGCGGCGCTATGTGCTGCGCCGCAAGCCGCCCGGCAAGCTGCTGCCATCGGCGCACGCGGTCGACCGCGAATATCGGGTGATCCGCGCCCTATACGCGAAAGGTTTTCCCGTCGCCGAGCCGCTCCTCTATTGCGCCGACGCGACGGTCGCCGGCACCGCGTTCTACGTGATGGGCTTCGTCGACGGCCGCGTGTTCTGGGAGCCGCAGATGCCGGCATCGAACCCGGCCGAGCGCGCCGCGGTCTACGACGCCATGAACGCGACCATGGCGCGCCTGCACATGTTCGATCCGGCCGAGATCGGGCTTGCCGATTTCGGCCGCGGCGAGAACTACGTCGCGCGCCAGGTCGAGCGCTGGTCGAAGCAATACCGCGCCTCCGAGACCGAAAAGATCGAGGAGATGGAGCGGCTGATCGCCTGGCTGCCGTCGCATATCCCACCCGCCGGGCCGCCGCGGCTGGTGCACGGCGATTACCGGCTCGACAACCTGATCGTGGCGCGCGAGCGGCCGGACATTCTCGCCGTGCTCGACTGGGAACTGTCGACGCTCGGCGATCCGCTCGCCGACTTCACCTATCACCTGATGGCCTGGCACATGCCGCATTCCGAGAGCGCGGCCGGCACGGCGACGCTTGCCGGCCACGATCTCGGCGCGCTCGGCATCCCCTCGATGGAAGACTATGTCGACGATTACGTGGCGCGCACCGGGCTCGACCCGCGCCCGCATCTGCCCGCCTACCTTGCCTATAATTTCTTCCGTATCGCCGCCATCCTGCAGGGCATCATCGGCCGCGTGCGCGACGGCACGGCGACCTCCGAATTCGCGCCGGCCAAGGCCGAGCTGATCCGGCCGCTGGCCGAAAAGGCCTGGGACTTCGCGCAAGCCGCCTGATCACGGTCAACAATTCCTTACATCCGGGGCCGGCAATTCACGCAACGAAGTTGCGTAATATTGACGGGTGCCTGCTAGCGTCATCCCCGTCATGCCGACCGCAACAAAACCGCAAAGGCAGGCGCCGCCGCAGCCTGCCAATGACGACATCGCGGTGGCGCGCCAAGCGCCGCCGCCGCCCGGCATGGGCAAGCTGGTGGACAAGACCGTCTAGCCGCTAGCGGCGCGCCTGGAAGAAATCCTTCAGCAGCGCGGCGCTTTCGCTTTCATGGATGCCGCCATAGACCTCGGGCCGGTGGTGGCACGTGGCTTGCGCGAAGAAGCGCACCCCGTGCTCGACCGCCCCGCCCTTGGGATCGGACGCGCCGAAATAAAGCCTGCGGATGCGGGCAAAGGACATCGCCGCCGCGCACATGGCGCAGGGCTCGAGCGTGACGTAGAGGTCGCAGTCGGTCAGCCGCTCGGTGCCGAGCGCCGCGGCGGCGGCGCGGATCGCCAGCAACTCGGCATGCGCCGTCGGATCCTTGTCGGCCAGCGTGCGGTTGCCGGCGCGGGCGACGATTTTGCCGTCGCGCACGATGGCGCAGCCGACCGGCACCTCGCCGCGCTTCTCGGCGGCGCGGGCTTCGTCGAGGGCCGATTGCATGAAGGAAGGGGCCGGCATCGGGTCTCCGTCATGCCCGGCCTTGTGCCGGGCATCCACCGCCTTATACACGGTCCAAGAAAGACGTGGATGGCCGGGACAAGCCCGGCCATGACGCGGAGAGGCGATGCCCGACAAATCCGTTCCAGAAGGCGAGCGCATCGCCAAGGTGATCGCGCGGGCGGGGCTCGCGTCGCGCCGCGAGGCGGAGGCCTGGATCGCGGCGGGCCGCGTCGCCGTCAACGGCGCGGTGATTTCCTCGCCGGCGCTCAACGTCACGGCGCGCGACCGCATCGTGGTCGACGGCGAGCCGCTGCCGGGCCGCGCCCGCACGCGGCTGTTCCGCTACTACAAGCCGCGCGGGCTGGTGACGACGCATTCCGACCCGCAAGGGCGCCCGACCATTTTCCGCGCCCTGCCGAAGCGGCTGCCGCGCCTCATCAGCATTGGCCGGCTCGACATCAACAGCGAGGGCCTGCTGCTGCTCACCAATGACGGCGGGCTGGCGCGGGTGCTGGAGCTGCCGGCGACCGGCTGGCTGCGGCGCTACCGCGTGCGCGCGCTCGGCCGCGTCACGCAGCAGGCGCTCGACGGCCTGAAGCACGGCATCAGCGTCGCCGGCATCCACTACGGGCCGATCGAGGCGACGCTCGACCGCGAGCAGGGCGCCAATGTCTGGCTCACCGTCGGCATTCGCGAGGGCAAGAACCGCGAGGTGCGCAAGGTGCTCGAGCACCTCGGGCTCAAGGTGAACCGGCTCATTCGCGTCAGCTACGGGCCGTTCGAATTGGGCGGGCTCGACGACGGCGAGGTCGAGGAGGTCGTAACCGAGGAGCTGCGCAAGGCGCTGGGGCCGGGGCTTGCGGCGCAGGCTAACGCCGATTTCGAATCGCCGCTGGAGCATGAGATGCCCCTTGCCCGTCATTCCGGGGCGCGGCCGCAAGGCAGCGAGCCCGGAATCCAGAAGCGAGCTCGGGATGAACGTCTGGATTCCGGGTCCCCGCTTCGCGGGTCCCGGAATGACAAAAAGAAACAGCGCCGCGACCGCCGCGGCGGGCCGCGGCCGAAATATCCGAGGCCGCGCGCATGATCCCGAAAGGCGGCATCCGGTTTTCGGACAGGATCCTGCGCAAGAGGAAGACGTCGTGAGAATAGTCGGCGGCAGATTGCGCTCGCGCCCCATCGCCGGGCCGAAGTCGCAAGCCGTGCGGCCGACCAGCGACCGTTCGCGCGAGGCCCTGTTCAACATCCTCATCCATGCCTATGGCGACCCGGTTTCCGGCGCGCGCGTGCTCGACCTGTTCGCCGGCACCGGCGCGCTCGGTATCGAGGCGATCTCGCGCGGCGCGGCCTATGCGCTGTTCGTCGACGACGGCGTCGAGGCGCGCGCGCTGCTGCGCGGCAATGTCGAGACGCTGGGCCTCGGCGGCGTCACCCGCATCTTCCGCCGCGATGCAACGAAGCTCGGGCCGGCGCACCCGGTCGAGCCGTTCGACCTGGTGTTTGCCGATCCGCCCTACGGCAAGGGCCTGGCGGAAAAAGCGCTGGCCTCGGCGCGCGAGGGAGGGTGGCTGAAGCCGCAGGCATTGATCGTGGTCGAGGAAGCGGCGGACGCGGGCTTCAAGGCGCCGGAGGGCTTCGAGGAACTGGAGCGACGCACGTATGACGATACGGAGTTCGTCTTTCTCCGCACCTGATCTACTTCTTCTTCCACACCTCGGTGCCCTTGGTGCCGGCGTCGGTGCGCTTCCACCATTTGCCTTCGAGCGAGCCGTCAGCCTTCACGTCCATGAGCATGATGACGGCGCGCTTCTCGTCGAAGGTGGCAACCGCAAGCTTATCGCCGATGCTCTGGCCGACGCCGAGATACTTGCCGCCGTCCCAGCTCAGATTGAGTGCGCCGGATTTGTCCATGGTGATGGCGAGCGTACCGGCCCCGTCATAGGGCGCGCCGCTGGTTTCGGTGCCGGTGACGGTGTAGTTGCCGATCAGGCTGGCATTGTCGGCCGCCAGGGCCTGCATCGAACAAATCGACAGCGCAAGCAACGTCGCTACGGCGATGGTTTTCACGGAAGCCCCCCAAAAAATTGCCAGCCAGTCCGGCAGGAGAGGCTGATAATAGCGGATCCTATGGGCGTTGCGGAGAGGGTCACCGCCGCCCGAACAGCCGCTCGATGTCGGTGAGCTTCAATTCCACATAAGTCGGCCGGCCGTGGTTGCACTGGCCGGAATTCGGCACCGCCTCCATCTCGCGCAGCAACGCGTTCATCTCGTCGGGCTTGAGCCTGCGTCCGGCGCGCACCGAGCCGTAGCAGGCCATCGTCGCCGACACATGCATGAGGCGCCGCTCCAGCGGCAGCTCGTCGTCCCACTCCGCCATGTGCTCGGCGAGGTCGCGCAGCAGGCCGCGCACATCGACCTCGCCCAAAAGAGACGGCGTCTCGCGCACCGCCACCGCGCCGGGGCCGAAGTCCTCGATGATGAGGCCGAAGCGCGCGAGCTCGCCGGCGCGCGAAACGAGCCGCGCCGCGTCGGCCTCGTCGAGCTCGACGATTTCCGGAATGAGCAGGATCTGCCGCGCGATGCCGGAAGCATCGATCGCCGCCTTCATGCGCTCGTAGACAATGCGCTCGTGCGCGGCGTGCTGGTCGACGATGACGAGGCCGTCGCGGGTCTGCGCCACGATGTAGGTCTCGTGCACCTGCGCGCGGGCAGCGCCGAGCGGGCGCTCGATCTGGTCAGCCGCCGGCTCGAAGCTGGCGATGGCCGCGTCCGCCGACGGTTCGCCGACGTCGAATGCGGCCTGCGCGGCTTCGGCAAAGCCGAGCGCCGCACCACCGCGTATCGGCGCAAAGCCGCCAGGCCGCGCCGGCGAGCGCCGCCAGTCATAGGCGCCGCGGCGCGGCACGGCGAGCGGCCGGAACGCTGCGATTGTTGCGCCGCCGCCGGTCGAGGCGGCGCGGCCGCCCTCGCGCGCCAGCGCCTCCTTCAGCGCCCGCACGATCAGGCCGCGCACCAAAGCGCCGTCGCGGAAGCGCACCTCGGCCTTGGCCGGATGCACGTTGACGTCGACCTCGCGCGCCTCGATCGTGACGAACAGCGCCAGCACCGGATGGCGGTCGCGCGGCAGATAGTCGGCATAGGCCGCGCGCACCGCGCCGAACAACAGCTTGTCGCGCACCGGGCGGCCGTTGACGAAGAGATATTGCCCGAGCGAATTGGCGCGCGACAAGGTCGGCAGGCCGGCAAAGCCTTCGACGCGCACGCCTTCGCGCTCGGCCTCGACGGCAAAAGCGTTGGCGCGAAAGTCCGCCCCGAGCACGTCGCCGAGCCGCGTCAGGTTGTCCGCCGCCGGCCCCCAGGTGACGGGGGCGCGCTCCTCGCCGGCCAGCGTGAACGAAACATCCGGCCGGCTCATGGCCAGGCGCCGCACCACCTCGCGCACGGCTTCGGCCTCGCTGCGGTCGGTCTTGAGAAACTTCAGCCGCGCCGGCGTGGCGTAGAACAGGTCGCGCACCTCGACCGTGGTGCCTTGGCCGAGCGCCGCCGGCTTAACGTCTGACTTGACGCCGGCATCGACCGTCAGCGTCCAGGCATGCGGCTCGTTTCTGTGCCGCGTGGCGATGGTCAGCCGCGCCACCGCGCCGATCGAGGGCAGCGCCTCGCCGCGGAAGCCCAGCGTCCTGATGGCGAGCAGGTCGTCGGCGTCGAGCTTGGAGGTGGCGTGGCGCTCGACCGCCAGATCGAGGTCGGCGCGCGTCATGCCCTCGCCGTCGTCGGTGACGCGGATCAGCCTGCGGCCGCCGCCGTCGGTGAGCACGTCGATGCGCTTGGCGCCGGCGTCGAGCGCGTTCTCGACCAGTTCCTTGACGACGCTCGCCGGCCGCTCGACCACCTCGCCGGCGGCGATGCGGTTGACGATGGTTTCGGGCAGCTGGCGGACGGGCATCTTTTTCTTTCACTTCTCCCCGCTTGCGGGGAGAGGTCGGCTTCCGAGCGGCGCGAGGAAGCCGGGTGAGGGGCATACCGAAACGTCCCTTCACCCGCCTCGCTCGCAAGCTCGCTCGGCACCCGCTCCCCGCAAGCGGGGAGCGGGAAAAGGCGGCGATTCGGTTGTGTGGAATCTTAAGCTGTCACCTAGGGCAAGAGCGAGGCGGCGCGCCGCCCTTCCCCCGCTATTCAATGCAAAAAGAACCTAGTCCCAGCCGCCGCGGCGCATCGCCTTGATGCCGGAACGATGCTTCTTGCTCTCCAGCCGCGCCCGCTTCTGCGCCTTGGGCACCTTGGTGGCGCGGCGCGGCTTGGGGCGCACCGCCGCCTGCCGGATCAGATCGAACAGCCGCTGGCGCGCGTCCTCGCGGTTGCGCGTCTGGTCGCGGTGCTGCTGCGCCACGATGACGATGACGCCGTCCTTGGTCAGGCGCTTGCCGGCAAGCCGCATCAGCCGCAGCGCGACGTCGTTCGGCAGCGACGGCGAGTGGCGGGCGTCGAAGCGCAGCTGCACCGCGCTCGACACCTTGTTGACGTTCTGCCCGCCGGGGCCGGAGGCGCGCACGAAGGATTCGATGAGCTCGGCTTCGTCGATCGAGATGGTGTCGGTGATCGGAATCATGGCGGGATATTTTACCTGTCATCGCCGGGCTCGTCCCGGCGATCTCGCTTAGGGACGCACGACTTTGCAATCCTAAGCGGGATGGCCGGGTCAAACCCGGCCATGACAACGGAGAGGCTAGCCGCCGGTCAGGTACGTCTTCGCCAGCACCTTGCCTTCTTCCACCGCCGGCTGGTCGAAGGCGTCGACGCCGAGAAGGTGCGCGGCGATGACGGTCTCCAGCATGAAGTGCATCATCAGTTCGCCGAGCGTCTCCTCGTCGAGCCGCGGCAGATGGATGGTGCGGACCGGGCAGCCGTTCTTGGCGAGCGTCTCGGCGGTGGCGCGGCCCTCGGCGGCGACGAGGTCGCCGATGGTCTTGCCCGCAAAGCCGGGCTCGCCGGCGAGCCTGGCAAGCTCGCCGTCCATGCGCGGGCCCTGCCCCTTGGCCTCGACGGTGACGACGGTGAACAGCTTGTCGCGCGGGCCGCCGATGAACAATTGCACCTGGCTGTGCTGGTCGACCGGCCCGAGCGCGGCGAGCGGCGTCGTGCCCTTGCCGTGCTTGCCGAGGCTTTCCGCCCAAAGCTGCACGTACCAGTGCGTGAAGCGCTCGAGCCGGTCGCAATAGGCCATCAGCACGCTGACGGTCTTGCCCTGCCCGGCGAGCGCGACGGCCAGCGCGGCACCGACCGCCGCCGGCACCTCCGATGCCTTCTTCCCGGCGAGCACCGGCGCAAGCGCAAGCCCGGCGCCTGCGCGCAGCGCGGCGATGTCGAGCCCGAGCAGCGCCGCCGGCAGCAGGCCGACATTGGTCAGCGCCGAATAACGCCCGCCGATGCCGGGGTGGTGGTCGAGCATCGGCACGTGAAATTTGCCGAGCAGCTCGCGCAGCCCGTTGCGCCTGCCGGGCGCGGCGGGCTCGGTGAGGCCGAGGACATTGTCCGGAATGCGCTGCGCCAGGCCTTCGGCCTGCATCGCCTCCAGCGCGGCGATGGTCTGCATCAGGGTTTCGGCGGTGCCGCCCGACTTCGAGATGGCGACGAAGCGCGTGGTCTGGTGCGGCAGGCGCGCGAGCAGCGCGGCGAACGTGTCGGCATCGAGGTTGTCGATGAAATGCAGGCGCGGCGGCTCGCGCAAGGCGCCGGCGCCCGGCACGCCGTGATGGGCAAGCTGCGCCAGGGTCTGGCCGCCGAGCGAGGAACCGCCGGTGCCGAGAATGACGATGTCGGTCGCATTGAGCGCGAGGCGCTTGGCGGTCTCGCGGATGTCACGCAGATCGGCATGCGTTTGCGGCAGCTTGAGCAGCGGCAGCGAGCCGTCGGCATGACGCTTGCGCAGGTGATCGAGCGCGCCTTCGGCGCGGGCGAGCGCGTCGGCGAGCGCCTTGTCCGAAACGCCGTGCTTGCCGACGTTCTTCTCCAGCGCCCTGTCGATGATTTGAATCAATGGCATGGGAGAACCTTAAGGGCTGTCATCGCCCGCGCAAGCGGGCGATCCAGTATCCGCCGGCGAACGTTTGAACGACTGAGCCTACTGCAAGTTTCCGGAATACTGGATGCCCCGCTTTCGCGGGGCATGACAGCTTGAATTATTCCGTGCCCGAGGTCAGGCCCTTGGGCCGGCCGGCGACCGTCACCAAGAGGCCGCCGCCGTAGAGCCGCTTGGCCACGCGCTTGGCGTCGGCGATGGTGATGGCGTCGATCAGGCCGTTGCGGCGCTGGATATAGTCGACGCCGAGATCGTCGATCTGGATCTGCGTCAATTGCGCGGCGATCTTGCTCGAGGTGTCGAGCGACAGCGCGTAGGAGCCCTTAAGGAAGGCCTTGGCCTCGTCGAGTTCGCCTTGCGTCGGGCCGCTGTCGGCCATGCGCTTGATCTCCTGCTCGATCACCTTGAGGGCATCGGCGGCGCGGTCGGCACGGGTGGCAGTGCCGCCGAGCACCACCGCCGCCCTGCGGAACCAGACCAGCTGATCGGACACGCCGTAGGCAAGCCCGCGCTTCTCGCGCACCTCGCGATAGAGCCGCGAGGAGAAGCTGCCGCCGCCGAGAATGTGGTTGACGATATAGCCCGCCATGAAATCGGGATCGTGCCGGGCGATGCCTTCGCCGCCGAACGTCACCACCGCCTGCGGCACGTTGACGTCGATGACGATGCGGCGTCCGAGGTTGCTCGGCTTGGCCGCCGCCACCGGCTTGAGGTCGTTCTTCGCCGGCAGCGCGCCGAAGGCGCGGTCGATCAGCTTGCCGGCGGTGTCGGCGTCGATGTCGCCGACGATCGAGATCACGAGGTCGTTGCGCGCGAACACGCGGCGCACGTAGTCGCGCAGGTCGTCGGCGGTGATGCGCGCCATCGACTCCAGCGTGCCGCGGCTCTCGCGGCCGTACGGGTGGTCGGGGAACGCGGCGCTCCACCATTGCCGGCTGGCGAGGTCGTTGGGATTGGTGGTCTCGCGCCGCAATTCGGACAGTTCCTGTCCGCGCACGCGCTCGAGCGCGTCGGCGTCGAAATGCGGCTTGGTGAGGGCAAGGCCGAGCAGGCCGAAGGCCTCGTCGCGGTGCTCGTTGAGCGTGCGCATCGAGCCGCGAAAATAGTCGCGGCCGACCTGGAAGCTGAGCTCGATGGCATGGTCTTCCAGGCGCTGATGATAGGCCTTGCTGTCGAGATCGCCGGCGCCCTCGTCGAGCATGTCGGCGGTGAGATGGGCGGTGCCGGCCTTGAGCGGATCGTCCTGAGTGGAGCCGCCGTGGAACGAATAGTTGAGCGCGACCAGCGGCACGGCGTGCTCGCGCACCAGCCAGGCATGGATGCCCGACGGGCTGACGATCTGCTCGATGGTCATCGCAGAGGCTGCGCCGCACCCGGTGCAAAGCGCCAGCAGGGCCAGCGCGATCGATGCCGTCAAACGCCTCATGATCGCTTCTCCACCTGCGGGCTGGTATCCTTGACGAGGAAGCCGGTGACCGAGCGGCGCTTGTCGAGCCACTCGCGCGCCGCCTGCTGCACCTGCTCGGCGGTGACGGCGCGGATGCGGTCCGGCCAGTGCTGCACGTCGCTGACCGAACCGCCGGTGGTGAGCGAGGTGCCGTACCAGCGCGCCATGCTGGCCTGACTGTCGTTGGCGTAGACGGCGTCGGCGATCAGCTTGGTCTTGCTGCGCGCGAGTTCCTCGGGCGTGACGCCATGCTCGGCGACCTGGGCGATCACCGCATCGATTGCGGCCTCGAGCTGCGGCAGCGTCACGCCGGGCCGCGGCGAGCCGTAGACGCCGAACTTCGACATGTCGATGGCGGAGGCGTCGTACCAGGCGCCCGCCGAAACGGCGACGTGCTGGTCGACCACCAGCGCGTTATAGAGCCGGCTGTTGGAACCCGAGCCGAGGATATGCGCGAGCACCTCCAGGGTGTTCGACTCGCCCTTCTTGCCGGTGCTGAAGGACGGCACGAGATAGGCGCGCTGCATGACCGGCTGCTCGACGCGCGGATCGGCAAGCGTGAGCGAGCGCACCGCCACCGGCGGCGGCTCCTGCGGACGGCGGCGCGGCGGGATGGCGTTGTGGCGGGCCACCTTGCCGTAGGTGTCCTGCGCGAGCTTGAGCGCGGCCGGCGGATCGACATCGCCGGCGATCACCACGACCGCGTCGTTCGGCCCGTAGAAGCGGCGGTAGAAGCCGATGGCGTCGTCGCGGGTCAGGCCTTCCATTTCGTGGCGCCAGCCGATCACCGGCTTGCCGTAAGGGCTGTTGAGAAAGAGCGCGGCGTCGATCTGCTCGCCGAGCCGCGCCGACGGATTGTTGGCGACGCGCTGGTTCTGCTCCTCGAGGATGACGTCGCGTTCCGGCAGCACGACCTCGTCGGTCAGCTGCAGGCCGGTCATACGGTCGGCCTCGAAGTCCATCACGGTCTTGAGCTGGTCGGCCGGCACGCGCTGGAAGAACGCGGTGTAGTCGTAGGAGGTGAAGGCGTTCTCCTGTCCGCCGATGCGCGAGACGGCCTGCGAGAACTGCCCGGCCGGATGCCGGGCGGTGCCCTTGAACATCAGATGCTCGAGGAAATGCGCGAGCCCCGACTTGCCGGGCGTCTCGTCGGCGGCGCCGACCTTGTACCAGATCATGTGGGTGACCACCGGCGCGCGATGATCGGGGATGACGACGAGTTCGAGGCCGTTGGGCAGCGTGAAGTTGGAAACCTTGGCCGCAGGCTCGTCGGCGCCACCGGCCGCAGACGCGCCAAGCGCCGCGAGCAGGGCCGCCGCGGCGGTAGAGAGGACCGCTTTTTTGGAGATCACGTGTTGAAACCTTGCAAATTCAGGTTATGCGCCCCGCGCGCATCCGGCGCCTGCCGGCGACGCAAATTCTACGCTCAACGCTCAGAGCCGCTCTTCAATTCGCCGCGATGCATGTAATCGTCCTCGGCCTTGGTCTTGGCCTGGCCGACCCCGTAGGGCTGGTTGGGCGACGGCGTCTGATAGCCCGGCGGCGGGGCGGTGAGTTCGGTGCGCGGCGGCTCGCCGGTGAACTGCGCGGTGTCCTCGTCCTTGCCGCGGAACATCTTGCCGAGCAGCCCGCCGTTGAAGCCGAGCGCGGACGGCGACAGCACCTCGCCGTAGTCGGTGGCGCCGTTGCGGCCCGGTCCGGTGTTGATCCTCATGCCGCCCTTCGGCGCCGGCCCCGGCGTCAGCTCGCTCTGGCGCAGCGGGTTCTGCTCGCGCTCGCGTTCGTCGCTGACGATGCGGTTCTTTTCCATCTGCTCCATCAGCTTGCGGCGCTTGACGTCGGGGTCCTTCGGCCAGGCCGGGTTGTTGATGGCGGAGGACTTTTCCGGCGGCGGCAGATCGCGGCTGCCCGGGAGCACCAAAGGCGGGCGCTCGGTGTAGTTGATCTCGTCCTTGCGGTCCGACCTCTGGAAGCCGAAGCCCTCCATCAGGCGGCCGAAGGTGAGGTCGTAGAATTTGGAGGAGTCGCTGTCCTCGGCCCGTGCCGGCCCGGGGGTCGCCAGAATCGCGATGCCGGCTGCCAGTGCGAGCGCGGCCAGAGGCCCGGTCAACCCGGTGGCGCTGCGGATACGGCTGGTGGTGCGGCCCATGAGCGGCAGAACCCTTAAATCCCCAAGGAATCCGTTCGGTTAGGCTCGATCTATGGCTGCGGATCAGGGCGCTTTTGCGGCGCGCTCCCCGATCAGGGATTCATACAGCAGGCCGATGACCCCGGCAACGATGGCGACATCGGCGAGGTTAAAAACGTACCAGTCGAAGCGCCAAGTGGCCGTGGCGATGTGGAAAAACACGAAATCCGCCACCCAGCCATAGGCCAGCCGGTCGATGGCATTGCCGATGGCGCCGCCGATGATGAGGCCGAGGGACAGGGCGGTGAGCCGGCTGTGCGCCCGCGTCAGCCAGACCCCGAGCAGCACCACGGCGAGCGCCTTCACCGCCAGCAGCACCCACTGTCCGAGCGCGCTCTGCGTCTGGAACAGGCCGTAGCTGATGCCGGGGTTGCGGGTGAGCACGAAGTCGAAAAACGGCCCGAGCCGGATCGGATGATTGTCGAGGTCCATTGCCCGGAGCAGGTAAAGCTTGCTCGCCTGATCGATCAGGCAGGTGACCGCCGCCACCGCAAGCCCGAAGCGGGTCAGCCTCGCCATCACTCCGCCGCCTTGCGCACGGCGTCCCATTCGCGCAGCGCCTGGGCGTCGCGCGGGCTGACGTCGGGATAGTCGGGATCGGCGCCGACGGTGTTGAGGATCTTCCAGGAGCGGGCGCATTTGCGGCCCTCGGCGAGGTTGGGCACCACTGCCACGCCTGCCACGTCTGCCAGCCGGAAGGCGTTGGCCGGGCCTGCGTCCTCGACCAGGGTCGCCGCCGAGGTGATGCAGATTTCGGCGAGGTCGCAATCGATCACCGCCTCGTAGAGCTCGCCGTTCGACACGTGCACGATCGGATGCGCCTCGAGCGAGGAGCCGATGCGCTTGCCGGCGCGCTCGATCTCCAGCGCCCCGGTGACGACGCGGCGCACGATGCGGATCCTGCGCCACTTCTCGGCGAGCGCCTCGTCGCGCCAGGCCGCCGGCACCTCGGGGAAGGTCTCCAGATGCACCGACTTGGCGGCGGCGCCGTAGCGCGCGGCCCAGGCCTCCTCGGCGGTGAAGCACAGCATCGGCGCCAGCCACACCACCGTGCAGCGGAACAGGTGATCGAGCACGGTGAGGCAGGCCTTGCGCTTGCCCGACGAGATCGGGTCGCAGTACAGCGTGTCCTTGCGGATGTCGAAATAGAACGCCGACAGGTCCGCGGTCATGAAGGCGTTGAGCGCGGCGAAGATGCGCTTGTAGTCGAACTCGGCGTAGGCCTTGCGCACCAGAACGTCGAGCTCGACGAGGCGATGCAGCATCAGCCGCTCCAGCTCCGGCATCTTGGCCGGCGCGACGCGGTCCTCCTCGTGGAAATGCGCGAGATTGCCGAGCATCCAGCGCACGGTGTTGCGCAGCTTGCGGTAGGTCTCGACCGTGGTCTTGAGGATCTCCGGCCCGATGCGCAGGTCGTCGGCGTAATCGGAGGCGCAGACCCACATGCGCAGGATGTCGGCGCCGGACTGCTTGATGACGTCCTGCGGTGCGGTGACGTTGCCGAGCGACTTCGACATCTTGCGGCCGTCCTCGTCGAGCACGAAGCCGTGGGTGAGCACGACGTCGAACGGCGCGCGGCCGCGCGTGCCGCAGGACTCCAGCAGCGAGGAGTGGAACCAGCCGCGGTGCTGGTCGGAGCCTTCGAGATACATCACGGTGTCGCGCCCGCCGTCGACCTTGCGCTTGATGCCGGCGAGCGTCGGGAAATGCTTGGGGTCCTCCAGCACAAAGGCGTGGGTCGAGCCCGAATCGAACCAGACGTCGCAGATGTCGTCGACCTTCTGCCAGCCTTCGTTCGCCCGCTTGCCGAGAAAGCGCTCGCGGGCGCCCTCCTTGTACCAGGCGTCGGCGCCCCCCTTCTCGAAAGCCTCGACGATGCGCAGTTCGACCTCCGGGTCCTGCAAAATCTCGACCGAGCCGTCCGGCTTTTCCTTGATGAAGACGGCGATCGGCACGCCCCAGGCGCGCTGGCGCGAGATCACCCAATCGGGGCGGCCCTCGATCATGCCGGTGATGCGGTTCTCGCCCTGCTCCGGCACCCAGCGCGTGACCTTGATCGCGCCGAGCGCGCGATGACGCAGCGTGTCGCCATTTTTCGCGATGTCTTTATCCATCGCGATGAACCACTGCGGCGTGTTGCGGAAGATGATCGGCTTCTTCGAGCGCCAGGAGTGTGGATATTGGTGCTTGAGGCGGCCGCGCGCGATCAGCATGCCGGCGTCGATCAGCGCCTTGATCACCGCCTCGTTGGCATCGCCCTTCTCGCCTTTGTCGTTGATGACACGTTTTCCCGTGAAGCCCGGCGCGGCCTCGGTGAAGGCGCCGTTTTCGTCGACGGTGTATGGAATGTGTGTCTTGATGTTGCGTTCTTGCAAATCTCGGGCGTGTTCCGTCCAGATTTCGAAGTCTTCCCGACCATGTCCCGGAGCAGTGTGGACAAATCCGGTGCCCGTATCGTCCGTGACGTGATCGCCGTCGAGCATCGGCACGTCAAAGCCATACATGCCATGAAAGCTAGCAAGCGGATGTCGCAAGACTAATTCTGAGAGGGTTCTTGGAGTGATGTCGTTGTACTGTTTGTACTCAATGACGCGGGCTTGCTTAAAGACGTCGGCCGCCAACTTCTTTGCGAGGATAAAATACTCGCCGACTTTCGCCCAATTGTCCGCCGGCGCGTCCATCACGCGATACAAGGCATACTCAATGCGAGACGAGAATGCGACGGCCCGGTTGCCAGGTAGCGTCCAGGGCGTTGTAGTCCAAATTACGACCGACGTATTTTCAGGGAGCAAAGGATGAGCCATTGGCATCGGCTCGTCCGGCTTTAAGCGCCCGCCCGGCGGTCCCATCGGGATATAAGACACCGGAAACTTCACCCACACCGTATCCGAGGTGTAATCCTCGTACTCGACCTCGGCCTCGGCCAGCGCCGTCTTTTCCACCACGCTCCACATCACCGGCTTACTGCCGCGATAGAGCAAGCCGTTGGCGGCGAACTTCATCAGCTCGCGCGCGATCTGCGCCTCGGCGAAAAAATCCATCGTCGTGTAGGGATGATCCCAGTCGCCGGTCACGCCGAGGCGCTTGAATTCCTCGCGCTGAACGTTCAGCCAGTGCTCGGCATAGGCGCGGCACTCCTGGCGGAACGCGACCATCGCCTTGGGATCGGTGAGGTCCGGCTTCTTCTTGTTCTTGGAGCGGTAGTTCTCCTCCTCGATCTTCCACTCGATCGGCAGGCCGTGGCAGTCCCAGCCCGGCACGTAGTTGGAATCGTAGCCGAGCATCTGCTGGCTGCGCGTCACCACGTCCTTGAGGATCTTGTTGAGCGCGTGGCCGATATGGATGTTGCCGTTGGCGTAAGGCGGGCCGTCGTGCAGGATGAACTTGTCGCGGCCCTTGGCCGCCGCGCGCAGCTGCCGGTAGAGGTCGGTGTCCTGCCAGCGCCTGAGGATGTCCGGCTCCTTCTGCGGCAGGCCGGCGCGCATCGGGAAATCCGTCTGCGGCAGGAACAGCGTCTCGGAATAATCGCGCTCGGGCTTATTCATGGGCGGGTTACTAGCAGGCGGTTCGGTCATCGGAAAGGCCGTGCGACACGCTCACTTCCCCTCTCCCTTGAGGGAGAGGGGTCGGCGTCAAACGACAGGCAGGACCCCTCACCCGCCCTCGCTCGGCTTCGCCTCCGCTCGGGCACCCTCTCCCTCAAGGGGAGAGGGCAAGAGAGAATGCCGCTCGTCCCTGCCCTACACTTGCCCCAGCACCGGGAAGGCGTCGCGGGCGCGGGACAACGCGTCGCGCGCCTGCGCGGCGTCGGCCGCCATCACGCGCTTGAGCGTGTCGACCGAGTCGAAGCTCTGCTCGTGCCTGATCCAGCCGATGAAGGCGACGTCGATCGTCTGCCCGTAAAGGTCGCCCGCGAAATCGAACAGGTTGACCTCGAGCAGCGGCCCGCCATTGTCGAACATCGGCCGCACGCCGAAGCTCGCCACGCCGTCAATCAGTTCCACCGTTCGTCCCCGCACCCGGGTCCCGCCGTCGGCGGGCCCGAGTACAGGCTCCAGCGGGGACCCAGAGCCACTTGCGCCCGCGGCCCCCGGGCTCCCGCTTGCGCGGGAGCGAACGGAGTTGGGGACTGCCACGCGCACCGCATAGATGCCGTGCTTGAGGCCGCAGGCCGGATCGAGCCGGACATTGGCGGTCGGGAAGCCGAGCTCGCGGCCGCGCTTGTCGCCGTGGATCACCGTGCCCGAGGTGAACCAGGGCGCGCCGAGCAGTTCGGCGGCCTCCACCACCTTGCCCTGGGCGAGCGCGGTGCGGATCGCGCCGGACGACACCGGGCGGCCCTCGTCCTCGAGCGGCGGCACGATGTCGACGGCAAAGCCGCGCCTTGCGCCCTCGTCGGCAAGAAACGCCGGCGAGCCGGCGCGGTTCTTGCCGAAATGGAAGTCGAAGCCGATCGCCGCGCCGCCGATGCCGAGCCGGCCGACCAAGATGCGGGCGATGAAGTCGTCGGCCGACGTGCCGGCGAGCGCGGCGTCGAAGGTCATGACGATGGCGCCGTCGAGGCCGGTGGCGGCGAGCAGGCGCAGCTTGTCGCGGTCGCTGGAGAGCTGGAACAGCGCGTCCTGCGGCCGCAGAAACAGGCGCGGGTGCGGCGTGAAGGTGAGCGCCGCGGTCTTGCGGCCGAGCGCCGCGGCGCGTCGGCGCGCCGCCGCGATGACGGCCCGGTGACCGCGATGCACGCCGTCGAAATTGCCGATCGCGACCACGGCGCCGCGCAACGGCCCGGCCTCGATATCGTGGCCGGGGCCGCGCGCGACGTGGAAGGCGGCTCGTGATGTCTCGGCTTCGCTCAAGCGCTGCTCACTTTTAAGGCACGACAACCCTTTCGGCCCCGGATTGGTTAGCGCGCGGTTAACAAACTTTCAAATTAACCGGATATTCAAGCCGCCTTGCTAGCGTCCGCGACTATTCTGGGGAAACGCGCATGGCCGTCGATCTCACCACGCCGGTTCTGGTCGTGGACGACTACAACACGATGGTGCGGATCATCCGCAACCTGCTGCGCCAGCTCGGCTTCGAGCACATCGACGACGCCAATGACGGCAGCGAGGCGCTGGAGAAGATGCGCCAGCGCCGCTACGGCCTCGTCATCTCCGACTGGAACATGGAGCCGATGACCGGCTACGACCTGCTGCAGCAGGTCCGCTCCGACCCGGAACTGACGGCGACGCCGTTCATCATGGTGACGGCCGAATCCAAGACCGAGAACGTCATCGCCGCCAAGAAGGCCGGCGTGTCGAACTACATCGTCAAGCCGTTCAACGCGCAGACGCTCAAGAGCAAGATCGAAGCGCTGTTCCCCGACGCCGACAAGCCGGCGGCGTAGGTTATCTTCTCCGTCCTCTGTTGCTGTCATCACCGGGCTTGTCCCGGTGATCTCGCTTAGGAAGGCACCGCCGTGCCTCTTGAATCGGGATGGCCGGGACAAGCCCGGCCATGACAGGCATCTACCACACCAATTGCCGCATCACCGCCTTCGGCATGTCGCCGGCGGCGGCGAAGACATTTTTCAGCGCGCCGGCGTCGGGCCGCTCGCGGCCGCCGAGTTCCTCGGCGTGGATGCCCGAGGTGACGAACAGAAAATCGATGCCGAGCGTGCGCGCGCCCTTGAGATCGGTGCGGATCGAATCGCCGATCGCCAGCACGCGCGTCAGCGCCGGCGCTGCGCCGCGCACGGCTGCCGCCTTGGCCAGCGCCATGTCGTAGATCGGCCGGTACGGCTTGCCGGCGTAGAGCACCTCGCCGCCCATGGTGGCGTAGAGATCGGCGATCGCGCCGGCGCAGTAGACCAGCCGGTCGCCGCGCTCGACCACGACGTCCGGATTGCCGCAGACCATGAACAGGCGGCGCTTGAGCATGACCTCCAGCCGGGCGCGATAATCCCCGGGCTCTTCGACATCGTCGTCGTCGAGGCCGGAGCAGACGACATAGTCCGCGCTGTCGAGCGGCGCGAAGCGCACGTCGAGGCCGGTGAAGATCGAGCGGTCGCGCTCCGGTCCGATGTGACACAGGCTCTGCCCGCGGCGCTGCTCGATGACGCCGCGGGTGACGTCGCCGGACGACACCATGGCATCGTAGGTCTGGCGCGGCACATGCAGCCGCTCGAGCTGGCGGCCGACCTGCTCGCTCGGCCGCGGCGAGTTGGTGATGAAGACCACGGCGGAGCCGCGCGCCCGCGCCCGCATCAAGGCGTCGCAGGCCGCGGCAAAGGCCGCGACGCCGTTGTGCACGACGCCCCAGACGTCGCACAGCAAGACGTCGTAGTGCGGCGCCAGCTCGGCAAAATGCGGGATCAGCGGCGGCGGGGCGGCGGTCATTGTCTTCACGCGTCAGTTCCGGGCGCGAGCCCTCCGGCGAGCGGGTCCGCACTCCAGGGCCAAATTCATCAGCCTTCCTTGTGTCCCGGATTTCCGGGCCCGCCGCCGCGCGGCGTCCCGGAATGGCGGATGGCGAGCGGTCAACCCGCGGCCGCCAGCGTTTCGCCTTCCGGCTTGGCGGCGTCGGAGCCCGCCGATTGCAAAGCCTCGGCGCGCACCGGGCGCGGCGGCGAGAACAGGAAGCCCTGGCCGAACCGCACGTCGTAGTCGAGCAGATCGACCACCACGCCCTCGCTTTCGATGCGCTCGGCGATCAGGTCGATACCGGACCGCGCCAGCAGGTCGGCGAGGTCCTCGGGATGGATGTCGGTCTGGGCGCCGGTCGCCTTGTCGAGCAGCAGGCTGGCGGGAACCTTGAGGAAGCGGAACCAGTGGTCGGCGAGCTCCTTGGGCTCCATGCGCAGGTCGGTGACGTGGTCCATGGAGAAGCGGAAGCCGCGCTCGGCGAGCGCCGCAAGCGCCTCGTGCTCGAGCGGGCCGAAGCCGCGGTAGGCGCCCTGGCTGAACTCGAACATCAGCGCATTGTTGAGCGCGCGGTTGGCGTCCATGAAGTCGAGGAACTGCTTGAAGAAGGTCGCGTCGGTGAGCGTGGTGCCGCTGATGTTGCAGAACAGGCCGACGTCGCGGCTCTTCAATTGCAGGCGGCGCACCACCTGCACGCAGCGGAACAGCAGCAGATTGTCGATCTTCGGCATCAGCCCGACGCTTTCGGCGATGTCGATGAAATCGCCGGCCGGCACGACGTCGCCCGCCTCGGTGCGCAGGCGCGACACCGCCTCGTAGTAGCGCACCTTGCGCTGCGGCAGAGTGACGACCGGCTGCAGGTAAAGGTCGATGCGGTCGCCGCCGACGGCGCTGCCGACGAGCTCGGCGATGGCTTCGCGCGTCAGGCCCTTGAACGGCGGCGGGCCGCCGACCGCCTCGCGCTCGGTGAGCGTCAGCGCGCCGTCGGGCGCGCCGGCCGGCATCGGCGGCGGCGCCGGCGCCGTCACCGCGCCCTGCTTCTGCAAGGCGGCGGCGTGGGCCGCGACCGTCTCGGCAATCTGCCGCACCAGCGTGCCCAGCTCGCCCATCTCGGCGGCGATCGGCTCGGTGACGGCGCGGGCGCGGTCGACCGTCTTGTCGACCTTGGCCTCCATGGCGCTGAGCTTGCGCGCCATCTCGCCGACCTGGCGGGCAAGATCGGCGGTGCCGCGCGACAGATCGGCGATCTGGTCGCCGAGCGTGCGGCGGTCGGCGAGGCGGTTGCTGACGGTGTTGTAGAGCGCCATGGCGACGAGGGCGGCGAGCGCGATCAGCCCGGCGCTGCGGACGTCGAGCCGGAAGGCGAGGTAGAGCACCGCGCCGATCGAGCCGGCGATGAGCACCATGCAGATGGCGACGAAGATGGCGCCGATACGAACCATGCGGCTTTCCCTGAGCCCCCGCCGGCGGGCGATCTGATTCGCGCCGCCGGGCCCCAATGTTCCCGAGACGCCGTGCCCGCGCAACCTCGAACACCTGCTATGGTATCGCGAATTCGTCCCGTTAGGCAGGGAGTTGAGGCGGGTGGAACCTGGCGTCCCGGCAATGGCGGCCTTGGCCCGGTCGGGCCTGATCGCCGGCATCGCGGCCTATCCGGGCCGGGCGCTGGCGGCCGTGCTGGCGCTGCACGCCGCGGTGTGGACGGTGCTGCCGGCCCTGCTGTACCTCAATCTGCCGCTCGATCTGATCGAAGCGCTGATGTACGGCCGCGAATGGCAGCTCGGCTACGACAAGCTGCCGCCGCTGCCGTGGTGGCTTGTGGAGATCGCCTACCGGCTGGCCGGCCACGATTTTGCCTATTACCTGCTCGCGGAAGCCGCGGTGATCGCCGCCTTCGCGCTCATTTATTTGGCGGCGCGGCCGCTTGTCGGCAGGCTCGGCGCGCTCGTCTCGGTCTTGATCATCGACGGCCTGCACTACTTCAACTACACGGCTGCCAAGTTCAACCACGACGTCATCCAGCTGCCGTTCTGGGCGCTCGCCGGCCTTGCGCTGCACCGGGCGCTGCGCGAGCGGCAGGTCGCCGACTGGCTGCTGCTTGGGCTGGCGCTCGGGCTGGCGCTGTGGGCCAAATATTTCGTCGTGGTGCTGGCGGCGCCGATCATCGTCTTTGCGCTCCTCGACCGTGACGCCCGCAAGCTGCTCGCCACGCCCGGCCCCTACATCGCCGCCGCCGTGGCGCTGATCGTGGCGGCGCCGCATCTGGTCTGGCTGGTGAAAACCGATTTCCTGCCGCTCGCCTATGCCGAGCACCGCGCCGTGCTGCCGCGCGGCTGGTACGATCACCTGTGGCGGCCTTTCGAATTCGCGGCCGGCCAATTGTTCTTCCTCATCCCATCGCTGCTGATTGCGGCGCCGCTGTTCTGGCGGCGGCGTGCGACCCAATCTCCGCTCATTGCCGCGGAAGCGGGAATCCAGGATCTGAGTCGAGGCGCCGGCAATGGTGGCCCTGGGTCCCCGCTTTCGCGGGGACAAACGGGCTATGGCGCCGACGCCTTCGACTACCGCATCGTCACCTGGCTCGCCTTCGGCCCGCTGGCGACGGTGCTGGCGATGTCGGCGGTGAGCGGCCGTCTGGTGGTGGCGATGTGGGGCTACCCGCTCTGGCTGTTCCTCGGCACCTGGCTGGTGATGACCGCGCGCCGCGCGCTCGACGCGGCGCGCCTGGCACGCATCGTGACCGCCTGGGCGATCGTGTTCGCCTGTCTCGCGCTTGCGTTCGTCGTCAACTACGACGTGCTGCCGCGCTTCGATCATCGCTACCGCGCGGTGTTTTTCCCCGGCGGCGAGCTCGGCCGCCAGATCACCCAGCTCTACGAGAAGGCGACCGGCAAGCCGCCGGCCTATGTCGTTGGCACCATGTGGGACGGCGGCAACCTCGCACATTATTCGCCGGTACAGCCGCGCGTTCTGGTCGACGGCAATCCGGCGCGGGCGCCGTGGATCGATCCTGCCGACCTCAAGCGCCAGGGCGCCATCGTGGTGTGGACCGAGGGCGACCTGACCAAAGTGCCGAAGCAGTTTGCCGCCGTCGCCGGCGGCGCCGAGGTGCAGGCGCCGCTCCTGCTGCGCAATCGCCGCGGCGACGGCAGCGTCTACGCCGGCTGGGCGATCCTCAAGCCGCAATGATCACCGCCTTGTCAATGTGACGGGGCGATGGGACAATCCGCGCGCTTTCGCGTGCTGAAAAACAAAAATCACCTGGGGGGAATGCACATGCCTGCATCTTGGCGTCAGCGATGCGCGATCGGCGCATTGGCGCTTCTCGCTTTGATCAGTTGCGGCCCAGCCTCCGCGCAGCAATACCCGGCCCAACGCATCACCTTCGTGGTTGCTTTCGCGCCGGGCGGCGTCGCCGACACGCTGGCGCGCCTGGTTGCACACGGTCTGGAGACGAAGCTCGGCCAGGCCGTTGTCGTCGAAAATCGCCCGGGTGCCGGCGGCAACGTCGCGGCCGGCGTCGTCGCCCACGCCGCGCCCGACGGCTACACCATGCTGCTGACGACGACGGCGCTCGCGATCAACCTGACGCTGCACAAGCGCAATCAATTCACCGCCGACGACTTCAAGACGGTCGCCATCACCGCCTCGAGCCCGGAGGCGCTGGTCGCCAATCCGGCCAACCCGGCCAAGAACCTCGCCGAACTGGTCAAGGCGGCGAACGGCAAGTCGATCAATTTCGGCTCCGCCGGCGTCGGCAGCGGCTCGCATGTCGAGGCGGAATATTTCTTCAAGAAGATCGCCAATATTTCCGCCGTTCACATCCCCTATCAGGGCGGCGCGCCAGCCATCAATGCGCTGCTCGCCAACCAGATCGACGTCCTGGCAACCACGCTCGGCGGCGGCGCGGCGGCGCAGATCAAGGCCGGCAAGCTGCGCGGCCTCGGCATCGCGGCCGACAAGCGCGTGACGGTGACCCCCGACGTGCCGACTTACGCCGAGCAGGGCTTCCCGCTGTTCCAGGCGGCCTCCTGGGTTGGCATTTTCGCGCCGGCCAAGACCGACCCCAAGATCATCGCCAAGCTCAACGCCGCGGTTGAAGATGTGCTCAAGGACCAGGCGATGCAGGACAAGCTCGCCACGCTCGGCTTCGATCCGATCCACGGCTCGCCCGCCGAGGCCGACGCATATTTCCGGGCGGAGGCGAAGAAGTGGGGCGAGATGGTCAACGCGCTCGGCCTGTCGATCAATTGACCGGCCGCGTCATGGTGAGGCCGTAGGGTGGGCAAAGGCGCGAAGCGCAGTGCCCACCACCGCGCCACCACGCTATAAAGGCGTATGCCGAATTACCGACGCGCCAAAATAGCAGGCGGCACATTCTTCTTCACGCTGACGCTTGCCGATCGTTCGAGCGATCTTTTGCTGCGCGAAATCGATCGTTTGCGCCGCGCCTACGCTCAGGTGCAAGAGCGGCGCCCTTTCGACACGGTTGCGATTTGCATCCTGCCCGATCACCTGCACGCGATTTGGTCGTTGCCATCCGGCGATACCGATTTCGCCCGTCGCTGGAATCTCATCAAAGGCGGTTTTTCGCGAGGATTGTCCGATACTGTGCGCTCTCAGAGCAAAATCGCAAAGCGTGAAAAGGGAATTTGGCAGCGACGCTACTGGGAGCATGCTATCCGCGACGAGGCAGATCTGGCGCGGCACATCGACTATATTCATTTCAATCCGGTGAAGCACGGGCTCGTGTCGCGCGTTTGCGACTGGCCCCACAGCAGTTTCCATCGCTACGTGAAGCGAGGCGATTTGCCGTCGGATTGGGGCGGCGATATGCACCACATTTCAGCATTGTCATTCGGCGAATGAATGGTGGGCACGGCGCTCCGCGCCTTTGCCCACCCTACGAAGTCACGCCACCGCCTTGATGATGCTGCCGACCTTGTCGAAGATTTCGCCGATCTGAGCCTCGGTGACGATCAGCGGCGGCGACAGCGCCAGCGTGTCGCCGACCGCGCGCAGCATCAGATCGTGCTCGTGGAAGGCGCGCTCCATCGCCTCGTAGCCGCGCTTGCCGACCGCGTCAGGCTTGCTGGCGAGATCGATGCCGACGGTCATGCCGACGGGACGGATGTCGAGCACGTTCGGCAGGCCCTTGAGCGTCATCGCGGCCTCGGCCCAGGGCTTTTCCAATTTGTGTGCGCGTTCGAACAGGCCCTCGGCGCGGTAGAGATCGAGCGTGGCGAGCCCCGCCGCGCAGGCGAGCGGATGCGCCGAATAGGTGTAGCCGTGGAACAGCTCGATGACGTGCTGCGGCCCGTTCATGAAGGCGTCGTAGATGCCCTTGCGCACCAGCACGCCACCCATCGGCACCGCTCCGGAGGTGATGCCCTTGGCGAAAGTGATCATGTCCGGCTGCACGCCGTAGCGCTCGGCGGCGAAGGCATAGCCCATGCGGCCGAAACCGGAGATGACCTCGTCGAAGATCAGCAGGATGCCGTGCTTGTCGCAGATCGCGCGCAGCCGTTCGAGATAGCCCTTGGGCGGCGCCAGCACGCCGGTCGAGCAAGCGACCGGCTCGACGATGACGGCGGCGATGGTCGAGGCATCGTGCAGCGCGACGATGCGGTCGAGCTCGTCCGCCAGGTGCGCGCCCCATTCCGGCTCGCCGACGGTGAAGGCCTGTTTCTCGCGATTGTAGGTCGCCGGCAGATGGTCGACGCCGGCGAGCAGCGCGCCGAACTGCTTGCGGTTGGCGACGATGCCGCCGACGGCGACGCCGCCGAAGCCGACGCCGTGATAGCCGCGCTCGCGGCCGATGAGACGCACGCGCGAGCCCTCGCCGCGCGCCTTGTGAAAGGCGAGCGCCACTTTCAGCGCGGTGTCGACCGCCTCCGAACCGGAGTTGCAGAAGAACACGTGATCGAGATCGCCGGGCGCGAGCGAAGCGACGCGCGCGGCCAGCTCGAAGGCCTTGGGATGGGAAAACTGGAAGGCCGGCGCGTAGTCGAGCTCGGCGGCCTGGGCCTGGATCGCGGCAACGATCGGATCGCGGTTATGCCCGGCATTGGTGCACCACAGCCCGGCCGAGCCGTCGATCAATTTGCGGCCGTCCGGCGTGTAATAGAACATGTCCTTGGCGCGGGCGATCAGCCGCGGGCGGGCCTTGAAGGCGCGGTTGGCCGTGAACGGCAGCCAATAGGGTTCGAGGTCGTTGGGGACCGTGGCGGAAGCAACACTTGCCCTACTTGTGGCCATCGGACTCTCCATTTCCATCATGCCCGGCCTTGTGCCGGGCATCCACGCCTTCGGTAATTCATAAAGGCGTGGATGGCCGGGACAAGTCCGGCCATGACGTATACAGCGTTACTGTACAATGCGCCTCTGATATGTAGACCAAATATGAACGAGAAGCTCAAAAAACCGCAGAAGCTCAAAGCCCGCCTGCCGCGGGGCCTCGTCGATCGCGGCCCCGCCGAAATCGCCGCCACCCGTCACATGGTGGAGGCGATCCGCGCCGTGTTTGAGCGCTATGGCTTTGAGCCGGTGGAGACGCCGGCGATCGAATACACCGACGCGCTTGGCAAGTTCCTGCCCGACCAGGACCGGCCGAACGAGGGCGTGTTCTCGTTTAAGGACGACGACGAGCAGTGGCTCTCCCTGCGCTACGACCTGACCGCGCCCTTGGCGCGCTATGTCGCCGAGAACTACCAGACCCTGGCGCTGCCTTATCGCTCGTATCGTTACGGCTGGGTGTTTCGCAACGAGAAGCCGGGGCCGGGACGCTTCCGCCAGTTCATGCAGTTCGACGCCGATAGCGTGGGCGCAGCCGGCATGGCCGCCGATGCCGAGATGTGCATGCTCGCCGCCGACACGATGGAGGAGCTCGGCATCAAGCGCGGCGACTATGTGGTGAAAGTCAACAATCGCAAGGTGCTCGACGGCATCATGGAGTCGATCGGCATCGGCGGCGAAGCAAACGCCGGCAAGCGGCTCATCGTGCTGCGCGCCATCGATAAGCTCGACCGGCTCGGGCCCGACGCCGTGCGCATGCTGCTCGGCAAGGGACGCAAGGACGAAAGCGGCGATTTCACCAAAGGCGCCGAACTCGACGAAAAGCAAATCGACACCGTGCTCGGCTTTCTCAGCACGGCCGTGAACAATGATGATGAGACGTTCGGCCGCGTCGAGGCTCTGGTGTCGGGCTCCAATCAGGGCATCGACGGCGTGATGGAATTGCGCGGCATCGACGAATTGATCGCGGCCAGCGGTTATGACGACGGGCGCGTGCGCATCGATACATCGGTGGTCCGCGGCCTCGAGTACTACACCGGGCCGGTCTACGAGGTTGAGCTCACCTTCGAAATCAAGGACGACAAAGGCCGTCCCGTCCGCTTCGGCTCGGTCGGCGGCGGCGGGCGCTACGACGGCCTGGTGTCGCGCTTCATGGGCCAGCCGGTGCCCGCGACCGGCTTCTCCATCGGCGTGTCGCGGCTGCAGGCGGCGCTCTCGGCGCTCGGCAAGCTGTCCGACAAAGCGCCGGCGGGGCCGGTGCTGGTCACCGTGTTCGGCGCCGACAGCGTCGAGAGCGCCCAGCAGCTCGTCGCCAGGCTGCGCGCGGCCAAGATCCGCGCCGAGCTCTATCTCGGCAACCCCAAGCACGGCATCGGCCAGCAGCTCAAATATGCCGACCGGCGTTCATCGCCTTGCGCGGTGATCCAGGGGCCGGACGAGAAGGCCAAGGGCACCGTGCTGATCCGTGACCTGATCGCAGGTGCAGCCCCCATCGACGTCAAGCAGCGCGACGAATACTTGAAGAAACAGGCGCAGGCGCAAACCGCGGTGACGGAAGGCGAGCTTGTCGAGGCGGTACGCGCACTGCTCGCGCGCCACGGCCTCTGACCGCCGGAGATTCTAGACCGCGATGAAGTCGCTGCTGTGGGCCCCGCGCCGGGTCATCCCGGTCAGCTGCCGGCCGATGACCTGCTCGACCGCGTCGAAGCTGTCGAGCAGCGACAGGTTCTCGATCACCTTGTCGTCGCAAAACCGCATGATGTTGGCGACGCGATAACGCACCGTGCAGTTGTCCTTGGTGCGCCTGGCGGCCTGACGGCTGAGCATCATCACCTGATCGCCGTCGACGACGATCGACTCACAGACAAAGCTCGTGGTGCGCAGCACGGCCTTGACCTGGTTCTCGATGACGTCGAGCACGGCCGCCTTGCCGCGATGCGTGCCGCAGAAAGGCAGAAAATCGACCGGGCCGCTGATCGTCCATTCGACGTCGTCGTGGATGAAGGGCGCGATCTTGGCGGCGTCGCGCGTGGCATAGGCCTTGTAGAAGGCATCGACGACGGTGCGCGGCACGGCATAGGTCATGGCGGCGTCCTAGATGGCGAGAAGTTCGCCGGCGGTGCCGGCACCGCCCAAGGTGAGCTGCTGGCCGAGCACCTGCTCGACCGCGTCGAAGGAATCGATGAGCGAGACGTAGTCGACCGCCTTCTCGTTCTCGAAGCGGATGAACTGGGCGATGCGGTAGCTGATCCTGCGGCCGATATCGCCGCGGCTCGCGGTCAGGCGGCCGAACACCGAGGCGCGGTCGCCGTCGACCAGCATCACGCTCGGCACCAGACGGCGCTTTTCCAGGAAGGCCGGGATGTCGCGATCGAGCAGTTTCAGCACCACCGCCTTGCCGTGGCGCTGGCCGCAGAACGGCAGAATGTCGACCGGGCCGCTGATGGTCCAGGTGACGTCGTCGGCAAGATAAGGGGCGAGCGCCGTGAAATCTGAGGTCGCGAGCGCCTTGTAGAAGCCCTCGACGACGGAGCGCGGAACCGGCTTGGTCATTGTGTCCCCACCGCCGGCAGTGTGCGCTTAGTTGTGTTGAAATTGTCTTACATGTGGTGGCGTTCTACCACCGCCCTGCCATGAGGAAATTCGTTAACGATGCCAGCGGTTTGGGCCCCCGCCCGCGTTAAGCGCAGCGGCCGATCGACGTCGAATCCTTAAAACTATCGTGCTAAAGGCCCCTCCTCTCGACATAAGGCATGGCCTTCGAAACCCGCGATGGACGCGAGCGTGACCATTCAAGCCAAGGCAACCGACCCGCGCGCGGAGGCGCTCGTCGCCTCCTATGAGCGCGCGGGCTATGCCCGCGTCGCGCCCGCCATCCTGCAGCCGGCCGAGCCGTTCCTCGACCTCTCCGGCGAGGACATCCGCAAGCGTATGTATCTGACCACGGCGCCCGACGGCGGCGAGTTCTGCCTGCGGCCCGACCTCACCATTCCGGTGTCGCGCGACTACCTTGCCTCGGCGCTCGCCGGCAAGCCGGCCGGCTTCTGCTATCTCGGTCCGGTCTTCCGCCACCGCGACGACGCCTCGGCCGAATTCCTGCAGGCCGGCATCGAGTCCTTCGGACGCCCCGACCGGGCGGCGGCGGACGCCGAGATGCTGGCGCTCGCCCTTGAGGCGACCGCGCATTACGGGCTGCCCATGCCCGATATCCGCACCGGCGATGTCGCGCTGTTCGCCAACCTGATCGCCGGCCTCGACCTGCCGGCGGCCTGGAAGCGGCGGCTGATCAAAGATTTTAACCGCAAGGCCAACCTGGCGCAGGATCTCGACCGGCTCGTTCTTGGCGGCGCCAATGAGCGGCCGGAGTACCAGGGCGTGCTGGCGGCGCTTGCCGGCTCCGATCCCAAGGCGGCGCACGCCCTCGTCACCGATCTGTTGTCGATCGCGGGCATCAGCGCGGTCGGCGGCCGCTCGGTCGGCGAGATCGCCGACCGCTTTCTCGAGCAGTCCGCGCTCGGCGCCAGCGCCCGGCTGCCGCGCGACGTGCGCGCGCTGATCGAGCGCTTCCTCGCCATTGCCGGCGATCCCGACGAGGCCGCCGCCGACCTGCGCGCGCTCGCCGCCGAAGGCAACATGACCGCGGCGCTCAATCCGGCGCTCGACCTGTTCGAAAGCCGCGCCGGCTTCCTCGCCGCCCAGGGTATCGACCTCAAGCGCGTGCGCTTCTCCACCGCCTTCGGCCGCGGCTTCGACTACTACACCGGCTTCGTCTTCGAGCTGACCGATGCCGCGCGCACCGGCGATCCGCTGGTCGCGGGCGGGCGCTATGACGGCTTGCTCACGCTGCTCGGCGCGCAGGCGCCGATCCCGGCCATCGGCTTTGCCGTCTGGATCGAGCGGCTCGCGGCCTACGGAGGCACGGCATGAGCGCATCTCTGGTGCTCGCCGTGCCGTCGAAGGGCCGGCTGCAGGAAAACGCCGAAACCTTCTTCGCTCGCGCCGGCCTTGCGCTCGTCAAACCGCGCGGCGTGCGCGACTACCGCGGCGCCATTGCCGGGCTCGACGGCGTCGAGGTCGCCTACCTTTCGGCTGCGGAAATCACCGGGCAACTGGCGCAAGGCGCGGCCCACCTCGGCGTCACCGGCGAGGATCTGGTGCGCGAGATGATCCCGGATGCCGACAAGCACGTGGTGCTGATCGAAGGGCTCGGCTTCGGCTTTGCCAATGTCGTGGTCGCGGTGCCGCAGGCCTGGATCGACGTACGCACCATGGCCGATCTCGACGACGTCGCGACATCGTTCCGCCACAAGCACGACCGCCGCATGCGGGTCGCGACCAAATACGTCAATCTGACTCGCGACTTCTTCGCCAGGCATGGCGTCGTCGACTACCGCATCGTGGAAAGCTCCGGCGCCACCGAAGGCGCGCCGGCGGCCGGTACCGCGGAATTGATCGTCGACATCACCACCAGCGGCGCCACTTTGGCGGCGAACGGGCTCAAGGTGATCGAGGACGGCGTCATCCTGCGCTCGCAGGCCAATCTGGTGGCGGCGCGCGGCGCCAATTGGGGCGCCGCCGAACGCGAGCTTGCCCGCGTCATCCTCGACCGCATTGCGGCGCAGGCCCGCGCCCGCGCCTTCCGCGAAGTGCGCGCGCGCTTTGCCGCCTGCGACGCGCGCCTCGTGACCGCCGCACAGCAGAAGTTCGGCGTCGAGACGCCGTTCGGCGGCCCGACCTCCTCCGGCATGCTGACGCTGCACTGCCCGCCGGATGCCGTCTATGCGCTGACCAGCTTCCTGCGCGAGAACGGCGCCGAGGCGGTGGCGGTCGCCGACCTCGACTACGTGTTCTCGCGCGACAATCCGCTATACGCAAAACTCGAGGCCGGGCTGTAGCGCCGCGGCGGTCGCCAGCGCCCTCCGCGCGAGCCTACACGGCTCCGGTGACGTCCTCGTAGACGTCGACCTCGACGACACCGGCAAACAGCGCGCGCCAGCTCTGGATCAGCGGATCACTCGACAGCCTTTGGCGGTTGATCTCGAGCGCGGCGTCGGTCCGGTATTCGATGACCTGCACAAAGACCGACGGGTCGTCGACATTGCGCAGCAGGCGGACTTGGGCGTCGCCGAAAGCCTCGTAGAACGGGATCGCGTTCTTCATCATGGCGACGGCGACGTTCACCGTCTCCGGCGACGGCGCCCGCAGTTTGATCTGCAACACGCGTTTGGCCTTTGCCGCAGTCTCCGTCACGGGGCGCCTCCCGGCCCGCTTTTCAAGGCGCGGCATCCCCGCGCGGGCGGGCGCGGAACACCACGAAGTGCGACAGCGAGAAATTGACCGCGAAGCTGACCGCAATCGCCGCCACTTTGGCCGCCCAAGCCGGAACGTGAGCGAGCTCGACCAGGCACCAGACCGTCGCCGTATTGGCGAAGAACCCGGCGACTTGCGACAGTGCGAAGCCGATATATCTTTTGACGCCCAGCTTGCGCCCAGATTCGGCGGCAAAGGTGATGGTCGAATTCAAGACGTAGGAGCCCGTCACGGCAATGACCCACGCCAGCGTATTCGCGGCGATGATCGGCAACACCAAATAGTAGTAGGCGAAGGAAAACACGCCGAAATCGACGGCCGAGTTGACGAGTCCGACCAGACCAAAACTCAGAGCCTTCAACACCAAGGCGCGCTCGTGCCAGGCCTTGTCGAGACGGGCGAAAATATCTTGCAGCGGCGCTGGAATCATCGCGTTTCGATTACCACGTTCGCCACGAGCCTTCCATGCAGAGGCGACAGAACTGGCGCTTTGCGCTATAGAACGCGCTGACGGCAAGCGCCTTAGGTTAACGCGAATGGCTGCCAAACCGAGCAAATCCGCCCGTGCACGCGCCCCGGGGCTTTCGATCGTGGTGCCGCTGTTCAACGAGGCGAACGGGCTCGCCCATCTCCATGCACGCATCCAGGAGGTAGCGGGCCGGCTCAAATCCGAGCGTGGGCTGGTCATCGAAATCGTCTATGTCGACGACGGCAGCCGTGACTCGACAAGCGACATCGCCAAGTCGCTGCCCGCCGGCGGCCTCGACGTCCAGGTCGTCACCTTGTCGCGCAATTTCGGCAAGGAGGCGGCGCTGCTCGCCGGCCTCGACCACGCCCGCCTCGGCGCCGTGTTGTTCATGGACGGCGACGGCCAGCATCCGCCGAGCCTGATCGAGACCCTGGTCAAGCGCTGGCTCGACGACGGCTACGACGTCGTCTATACCGCCAAGGCGCATCGCGAGAACGAGCCCTGGCTGCGCCGCACCGGCGTGCACTGGTTCTACGCTCTGATCAATTGGGGCCAGCGACAGAAAATTCCCGAGGACGCCGGCGATTTCCGCCTGCTGTCGCCGCGCGCGGCGCAGGCGCTGCGGCAGATGCCGGAGCGCAACCGCTTCTTCAAGGGCCTGTCGAGCTGGATCGGCTTCCGCCAGGTACGCGTCGATTACGAGCCGGCGCCGCGCGCCTACGGCATGACGACGTGGAACCTCTGGACGCTGATCGGATTTTCGATCGAGGGCCTGACCTCGTTCACGGTCGCGCCGTTGCGCGCGGCAAGCCTGCTTGGCCTGCTGCTCGCGGCGAGCGCGCTGCTGTTCGGCGGCGCGATGCTGCTGCAAACGCTGATCTACGGCGGCGACGTGCCCGGTTACCCCTCGCTGGTGGTCGGCCTCATGGTGCTCGGCGGTGTGCAGCTCGTCATGATCGGCGTGCTCGGCGAATATGTCGGCAAGCTGCTGTCGGAAATCAAAGCCCGGCCGGTCTATTTTGTCGCCGAGCACAGCCTCAAGAGCGCCGAGGACGAGGCGTCCGGCAAGCCGCGGACGGAAACCCCGCGCGCCGCCGAGTAAGGGCCGGCGCCAGGTGACCGAGGCCACCCGCCACATCTGGCTGTGCGCCGACGACTACGGCATCTCGCCGGCGGTGAACGCCGGCATCCGCGAATTGATCCTGCGCGGGCGGCTCAACGCCACCTCGGTGATGATGGCGGCGCCGCATCTGTCGGCGGACGAGGCCGACAGCCTGGAGATGCTCAATTCGGGCAGAAAGCGCGCCGCAATCGGCCTGCACGTCACCCTGACCGGCCCGTTTGCGCCGATGAGCGAGGGCTTCAGGCCGCTGCGCCACGGCCGCTTTCTGCCCAACACGCAGAAGATGCGCAAAGCGATCCTGCAGCGGCTCGAACCCGAACTGCTGGCGATCGAGATCGCCACGCAGCTGCGCGCTTTCATCGACGCCTTCGGTCACACACCCGATTTCGTCGACGGCCATCAGCACGTCCACCTGGTGCCGCAGGTGCGCGGCGCCCTGCTCAAGGTCGTCGCCGAGGCGGCACCCAATGCGTGGGTGCGGCAATGCGGCCGGGCGCGGGCTGCGCGGCGGCTGCGCGACGCCAAGGCGCTGACGCTCGACGTACTCAGCCTCGGTTTGCGAAGCGCCGCCCGTCGCAAGGGCATCGCGACCAATCCGGCCTTTGCCGGAGCCTATGACTTCAATACCAAGACGCCGTTCGCCGAGCTTTTTCCGCGCTTCCTCGAAGGCCTGCCGGAAGGCGGCGTGGTGATGTGCCATCCGGGCCACGTCGACAGGGAACTGGAGGCGCTCGACCCGCTGACGCAGCAACGCGAGCGGGAGTTTTCCTATTTCAGCTCCGATGAGTTTCCCGGCGTGCTCGCCGCACACGGACTGGCGCTGGCGCAGCCCTAAAGCACCACCACTTTGGTGCCGATCTTGACGCGGTCGTAGAGGTCGATGACGTCGACATTGCGCATGCGGATGCAGCCCGACGAGACGTTGTGGCCGATGGTCCACGGCTCGTTCGAGCCGTGGATGCGGTAGAGCGTCGAGCCGAGATACATGGCGCGGGCGCCGAGCGGATTGTTCGGACCGCCGGACATGAAATGCGGCAGGCCCGGCTGGCGCTCCAGCATCTCCTTGGGCGGCACCCAGTCCGGCCATTCCTTCTTGGCCGAGATGGCGTGCGTGCCGGCCCAGGTGAAGCCGGGGCGGCCGACACCGATGCCGTAGCGCAACGCCCTGCCGCCGTCTTCGACCAGATAGAGGAAGTGGTTTGGCGTATCGATGACGATGGTGCCAGGGGCTTCCTTGCCGCTGTAGGCCACTTCCTGACGCAGGAACTGCGGGTCCATGCGGTAGCCTTGCGCCGGCTGCTCCAGCATCGGGTCGATCTGCGTCGGCGCACTGACATAGGTCGGCTGCTGCGGCGGCGCCGGGTAGAGATTGGGCGGCGGCGCAGCAACCCGCGGGGCAGGCCCGTGCTCGCCGAACAGGAATTCGATGAAGCCGCCGCCGAGATTGCCTGGCGGCGGCGGCACCATCACCACCATTGGCGGCGTCGCCGGCGTCTGTGCGGCAGCCAAACACGGCAGCAGTGCGGTGACAGCGGCGAAGAAAATGCGGCGCATCGGAGGACTCACAAACGCGACGCGCAAAGTACAAGCTTAAACAGCAACCGTTTGGTAAACCGGCCTTGTCGCACGCCCGCATATAACCGCCGGCACCGCGTTTCGTGGCGTTAGAGTTTATTTTGCGTAAAACGCGAACCAGCATGGTAAACGCGCGGTTTAATCGAACGGCGCAACGCGGTGTTAAGCGCTCGCCGGGTAGAACCTCTCCGGGGAAAGTTGGGGGCGGCCCGTGCAGCGCAAGGTTTTCCGCGTCGAACAAATGTTCGCCGAACGGCGCAAAGCGGCGACTCCCGCGCGTGAAGCGATCGATCAGCTCAAGGCGCTTGGCGAACTCGGCCGCCGCGACATCGGCGGCGACGAGCTTCGGCGCGAGCTCGCTTCGGTGCAGGAAGCCATTGCGCACAACAAGCGCGAGCTGACGTCGCTGATCGGCCAGAGCAAGGACCGCCGCATGACGCGCGCCGCCGGCGAACTCGGCGCCGCAATTGCCGGCATGGAAAAGGCGACGCAGAAGATCCTGCACCAGGCCGAGACCATCGACGAATGCGCGCGTGCGCTCGCCGCCGGCGCCCGGACCGACTATGAGCGGGGGCTTGCCCAGGATATCCAGGACCATACGGCGCAGGTCTACGAAGCGTGCAATTTCCAGGACCTCGCCGGCCAGCGCATCGCCAAAGTCATTGACATGCTCAACACCGTCGATGAACGGCTCGCAGCGATGCTTGCGCGCTGCAACGGCCACGCGCCCGTGACCCCGGTGCGCAATTCAAAAGGCGGCGGGCTCATCAACGGGCCGCGGCTCGACGGCGATGTCGGCCACGCCGACCAGCGCGACATCGACGCCATGTTCGGCTAGGCGGGCTTTCGGATCGTTACAAAGCAGCCGAGCGCAATCGCGCCGAAGCTGGCCGCAAGCGCCAGCGCGGCCAGATCGGATGCGCGTTCGACCACGAAGGCCATCACCAGGGGTGCTGCCGCCTGCATGAGCAGCCACGGGCCGGCGAGCCGCCCCATCAGCCGGCCGTAGCCCGAGGCGCCGAACAGCGCCAGCGGTACCGCACCGCGCGTGATGGTGACGAGACCGTTGGCGCCGCCGAACATCAGCGCGAAAGCGGCCGCAGCCGGCGTCGAGACGCCGAGCAGCATCAGCATGACGAAGGCGCAGAGCAGCGTCGACAGCGCAAAGCGGATCACCCACAGCGGATGGATGTCGCGGCCGAAGGTGAACTCGATCAAGCGCGCGCCGACCTGCGCCGGCCCGAACAGCGCGCCGATCCACACCACCGTGCCGGCATCGACGCCGCCGCGCGCAAAAATCGCCAGCAGATGCGCCGACAGGCCCGACGGCACAAAGGCGTAGGAGGCGAAGGCCGCGGCCACCAGAATAAACGGCAGCCCGTGGGGTGGCAGCACCTTGGCGGGCTCGTTGGTGCCGGCCGATGCCTGCTTTTGTATCTCGGCGCGGCTGCGCGGCAGGCCGAGCGCATGCAGCGGCGCCGCGATCGCCGCCAGCAGCAGGGCATAGACGAGATAGGTGCCGCGCCAGCCCACCGCCTCGAGCAGAAAATGCGTTGCCGGCCAGCTCACCGTGGAAGCGAACCCGCCGGCAAGCGTCAGCGCCGTGATCGGCCGCCGCGCGGCACTGCCGAAAATCCGACCAAGGCTGCCGAAGGCGGCGTCGTACAAATTCGCCGCCATGGCGACGCCAAGCACGCACCAGGCGGCGAGGTATGCGGGCTCGGTCGCGGCCTGCACGATCAGAAAAAGCCCAAGCGCGCCGACGAGCGAACCCGCCGACATCATCACATGACCGCCGAGGCGGTCGATGCCGCGACCGACGTAAGGCGAGGTCAATCCGGCGACCAGGAGACCGACAGAAAAGCCGCCCATCGCAAAGGAGATCGACCAGCCGCGCTCTTGCGCCACCAGCGGCAGGATGAGAACCGGCGTGTAGTAGATCGAGCCCCAGGACAGAATCTGCGTGACGCCGAGCACCGGCACGGCGCGCCAGGGGCCTTGGACGAATTCACGAAATGGCATCATGCGCGCCACACCTCTTGGGCGCATCATGGATTGCCGGCTCAAGCCCGGCAATGACGGCGGATAGCTATTGCCGCTGGATCGGCGGCTGCACCGGTTTTGGCGCCGCGGGCGCCGGCGGCCTGGGTCTGGCGGCAGTCTTCGGCCGCTTCTGGCCTTCCGCGCCGCAGCGGACATAGACCATGGTGCCGTAGCGGCCCTGCACTTCCGGATCCATCCAACGCAGGATGAGCACACGGCCATCGAAGGAGACGACCTCGCGATCCTGCTGGCTCGCCGGCGGGTCTTCCTTGGGCCCGATATAGTTCTTATTGCCTGGCGCGCCCTTGAGCGCGAGCTCGGTGGCGTTCGACTGGTCGGCCAGATGCATCATCACGCCGCCGGTCGGACCCATGGTGATGACATAGGGGTTGCGGCACTGGTTCGCGGCAGCCGTGATCGTGCGCTCGCGGTCGGCTTCATTGTGATAGGCGGTCAATCCCCAGCGCCCGACCAGGTTTTGCGCCGGGAACGACGGCGGCATCAGCGGCACGGTGGAGGGCCCGGCGGGCTCGGCCGGCTGCGGCGAGCCAAGATTGCCGAAATTGCCCAAGTTGCTGGTTTCGCAGCCGCCGAGCGCGAATGCGCCCAAGGTCAGCACAATCGCCAAATAATGGGGGGAGTAACTCATTCGAGCTCCGGCAGGGTTAAAGGCCAGACTGTGCGGGGCATTGGCGGGACGCGCAAGCATGGCGTGAAGCACCTTAGCCGAGGAACGGTTCCTCCGATCTTAACCGTGGCCCGGCTGGCGGCTCAGCGTCGGCGATCCCCAGCTTGACTTGCCGCGGCCAAAGCCATATTTCCCGGGCAGTTCTCTGGCACTCGCCGCTAACGAGTGCTAAGCGACTGAAAAACATAAAGTTTCTGTCCCAGACCCGCGCGGGAAGCGCCGACGAGGAAGCCATGGCCAAGACCAAGTTTCGTCCCTTGCATGACCGCGTGGTCGTGCGCCGCATCGAGGCAAGCGAAAAGACCAAAGGCGGCATCATCATCCCTGACACCGCCCAAGAGAAGCCGAGCGAAGGCGAAGTCATCGCCGTCGGTCCCGGCGGGCGCGATGAAAACGGCAAGCTCATTCCGATCGACATCAAGGCCGGCGACCGCGTGCTGTTCGGCAAGTGGTCGGGCACCGAAGTCAAGCTCGACGGCGAAGAGCTCCTGATCATGAAGGAGTCCGACATCATGGGCGTGCTGGTTTAAGCCGCGACGAATCCAACGGGCCGCCACACGCACATCGTCATGCCCGGGCTTGACCCGAACATCCGTCAATCTTCGGAAGAAGATTTCAAGCGCGATGGATTGCCGGGTCAAGCCCGGCAATGACGAGTGAAACGCGTAGGCGCCTCCATCAAATCATCAAGGAGTTTTAGACATGGCTGCCAAGGACG
>DASRGB010000048.1:0-58413 GCA_035651255.1 Pseudolabrys sp. | reverse complement strand
CCGCCATGCGCGGCGACCGCCTGCTGGAACGCGGCCTGCACCACGGTGCCGTAGGCATTGTCCGGGATCAGGGCCGCGAATGAGCGCTTGCCTTGGCTCGCCGCATAAGCGACCACGCGATTGACCTCGGACTCCGGCAGGAAGCTCAACAGATAGACGCCGGGCGCAGCAACGCCGGCATCGGTCGAGAACGCGATCACCGGAATGCCGCGCTGGCGCGCCACCTGGCCGGCGGCGCCGACGGATTGCGCGAACAGCGGCCCGAGGATCACCTCGGCGCCTTCGGCAACGGCCTGCTGCGCGGCGCCTTGCGCGCCGGGCGCTGTGCCGCCATCGTCCTTCACCAGAAGCTGGATATCGGGATTGTTGAACTCGGCGAGCGCCATCTCGGCGGCATTGCGCATCGACTGCGCGGTCGCACCCGCATTGCCAGGCGCCGAGAGCGGCAGGATCAGCGCAACCTTGACCTGGCCGGCCCCGACCGCCGCCGGCTGTGCGGTTGGCGGAGGCGGAGGCGACGAGCCCAGCCCAAAATAATCCGCGCCCGGAATCCCCGAGCAGGCGGCGACGAGCAGGAACAGCCCGCCCGTGGCCGCGACGCGCAGGAACCGCGCGCGCGACAGCAATTGCTTCGGCCTCAAGCGGGACAAGGCAGCCCTCCCTGAACGCCACACTGCGGCGCCAGTCCACACCGAACCGTCGCATAATGCGGTTTAAGCTTAATTAAGTCAAAAGCTTGCGTGGATGCGCGACGGAACACGCCAGCAGCGGTAAAGTGACCCCATGACGCATGTTAAGCCCGCCCGCGCGGAGGATCGCGCAACCGACCGCGACCACGCGCGGCCGCGCCGCTATACGCTCGCCGGACAGGCGATCGATGCGCCGCGACTTGCCGGCGGGCTCCATCTGGTGGCGACCCCGATCGGGAACCTGCGCGACATCACGCTGCGCGCGCTCGAAATCCTCGCTGGCGCCGACCTCGTCTGCTGCGAGGACACCCGCGTGACGCGCAAGCTGTTCGACCACTACGGGCTCACGACACCGCTGGTGCCGTACCACGAGCACAACGCGGAAAGCCAACGGCCGAAGATCTTGCAGCGGCTCAGCGAGGGCGCCGCCGTTGCGCTGGTGTCTGACGCCGGCACGCCGCTGATCTCCGATCCGGGCTACAAGCTGGTGCGCGCGGCGCAGGACGCCGGCCACGCCGTGACCGCGATCCCCGGCGCGTCATCGGTACTGACGGCCTTGAGCGTCGCCGGTCTGCCGACCGACCGCTTTTTCTTCGAGGGCTTCCTGCCGGCCAAGCAGGCCGCCCGGCAGAAGCGCATCGCCGCGCTGGCAAGTATTCCCGCCACATTGGTGCTGTTCGAGAGCGGGCCGCGGCTGGCCGCCGCGCTCGCCGATCTGGCGGCAGGATTGGGCCCGCGCGCGGCCGCGATCTGCCGCGAGCTCACCAAGCTGCACGAGGAGGTCCGCCGCGGCGATCTTGCAACGCTGGCGCACGACTATGCCGCCGGCGGCGAGACGCGCGGCGAGATCGTCATTGTGGTGGCGCCGCCGGAAGAAGCCGAGACGGCAAACGCCGACGTCGACGACATGCTGCGGCGGGCGCTGACGCGGGTCTCGCTCAAGGACGCGGTCGGCGAAGTCGCGCTCGCCAGCGGAAGGCCGCGCCGCGAGGTCTATCAGCGCGCGCTCGCGCTCGGCAAGGACGGTAGCGATGGCGCGGCGCGGTGACGGTCTGCCCAAGGCGGCGCCGCTCAAGCCCGCGCCGCGGCCGGAGCGGCAGCTGGCCTTTCATCTCGGCCTTTCCGCCGAAAGCCGCGCGGCGGCGTTGCTGATCGCCAAGGGCTTCCGCATTTTGGCGCGCCGTTTCAAGTCGCCGCTGGGCGAAATCGACATTGTCGCGCGGCGGCGGCAGCTTCTGATCTTCGTCGAGGTCAAGGCGCGCGCCGATCTCGACGAGGCCGCCGAATCCGTCAACGCGCGGCAACAGCGCCGCATTGCCGCCGCCGCCGAGATCTGGCTCGCCGCCAATCCCGACGACAGCGTGCGCGATATCCGGTTTGACGCGATCCTGGTGGCGCCGGGCAAGCTGCCGCGGCACATTCCGGCGGCGTTCGAAACGACCTAGGCGGAGAGGCGTTCGAAGAACTGGTCGACCTGGGCGCGGATACGGCCGGCGACCAGGCCCAAATCGTCGGCCACGGTCTTGACCGCGCCGGCGCTGGCGCGGGTTTCCTCGGTGGCGCGGTCGACCATGGTGACCTCGCCGGCGGTTTCGACCGTGCGCTTGGCCGCGGTCTCGACGCTGCGGGCGATTTCCTGCGTCGCCGCGCCCTGCTCGGTGACCGCGGCGGCGATGGCGCTGCTGATCTCGCCGATCTCGCGGATGATCGCCTCAATGGCATTGATCGCGTCGATCGAGCGCGTGGTGGCGCGCTGCATGCCGGCGATCTGCGCCGCGATCTCCTCGGTGGCGCGGCTGGTTTGCCCAGCGAGCGCCTTGACCTCGCCCGCCACCACGGCAAAGCCGCGGCCGGCTTCGCCGGCGCGCGCCGCCTCGATGGTGGCATTGAGCGCCAGCAGATTGGTCTGCTCGGCGATGTCGGTGATGAGCTTGACGACGTCGCCGATGCGCGCCGCCGCCTCGTCGAGCTCCTTGACGGCGATGTTGGTGCGGCCGGCCTCGTTCACCGCCTTGGTGGCGATGGCGTTGGACTGCGCAACCTGACGGTCGATTTCGTTGACGGAGGCCGACAGCTCGTCGGCGGCGGAGGCGATATCGCGGACATTGGCTGAGGCCTCGGCCGACGCCGATGAAGCGCGCGCGGTCTTGGCGGACGCGTCGTCGGCGACGCCGGCGAGCTGGGTCGAGGCGGCGAGCATCTGATCGGAAATGCGGCCGAGCTCGGCGAGCGTCGCCTCGACCTCGGCGGAAAAGCGACTGATCTCGGCCGACATCTGTTCCTGGCGGCGCGTGCGCGCCTCGGCATCGTCGACGACGGTGCGGTTGAGCTCCTCGTTGTGCCGCATGGCGCGCTGGAACACGGCGATCGAGCGAGCCAGCGCGCCGATCTCGTCGCGGCGCTCGGCATAGGGCACCGCGATCTGCGCTTCGTTGGCCGCCACCGCCTCGGTGACGCGCGTGATCTCGCTGATCGGCCGCGCGATGCCGCGCGAGATGACGAGCACGCCGGCGAGCGCCAGCAGCACCGCAAACGCGGCAAGCAGCGACAATTGCACGCCGGTGCTGGCGATGCCGATGCTCATCGCGGCGTAAGTATGCCGCGCGCGTTCGGTATAGCGCTGGCTGAGTTTCTCGAGATCGCGCGTCAGCCGGTTGTGAGCGTCGGCTGGAAAGTTCTTTTCCGCCCAGTCGCGCGCCGCCGCCGTACCGGATTCGTTGGCGATGCGTGCAAGCTCGGGGGCAAGATTCTGGAATTCGGAGAGGCGGATGGAGAACTCGCTGAAGTACTTGGCGTCCTCCTGGCGCACCGTGGTCTGCCACACCGCGATGACGGAATCGATGGCGTCGTTGAACTGGCCGAGATCGGCCAAATACGGCGCCGCCGCCTTGACGTCGGGCGACATGGCGACGCCGCGCGCGGCCGACTGCACGGCGAAGATCAGCCCTCTGACCCGCTCGACGTTGAGGCTGCCGTTATTGGCCGAGTCGAATTCGTCGGTGAGCGCGGCGTGGGTGCGCGAGTTGTGCACGGCGACCACCGACAGCGCCAGGGTAATGGCGGCCATCAAGGCGAAAATCACATAAAGCTTGGCGGCTATGGAAAGCTTCGGCAAAGTCACGCTATGGCCCCCACCCCCCGTGCAGGTTCCCCGCCCGGCACAATGCCGGTAATGTATTAACGATTTGTTTTCCTTAAATTTCTCTCGCTGGAAGGGCGTCGATGAGCCTGAAAATCGCGGTACAGATGGATCCGATCGAGCGGATCAACATCAAGGGCGACTCCACCTTTGCGCTGCTGCTGGAGGCGCAACGTCGCGGCCATACGCTCTCCTATTACACGCCCGACCGGCTGGCGCTGCTCGACGGCAAGGTATCGGCCAAGGTCGAGGGCCTGAGCGTGCGCGACGTCGCCGGCGATCATTTCAAGCTCGCCGCGCCGCGGCGGGCCGAGCTGACCGAATTCGACGTGGTGCTGCTGCGCCAGGATCCGCCCTTCGATCTCGCCTACATCACCAGCACGCATCTGCTCGAGCGCATCCATCCGAACACGCTGGTGGTCAACGATCCGGCGAGCGTGCGCAACGCGCCGGAAAAGGTCTTCGTCACCGAATTTCCCGAACTGATGCCGCCGACGCTGATTTCGCGCGACCTTGCCGAGATCAAGGCGTTCCGCGCCAAGCACGGCGACATCGTGATGAAGCCGCTCTACGGCCACGGCGGCGGCGCGGTGTTCCGCATCGCGCCGCAGGACCTCAATTTCGGCTCGCTCTACGACATGTTCGCCAGCACCTTCCGCGAGCCGTGGGTGGTGCAGAAATTCCTCCCCGAGATCAAACAGGGCGACAAGCGCATCATCCTGGTCGACGGCGACTATGCCGGCGCGGTCAACCGCATTCCGGCGAGCGACGACCTGCGCTCCAACATGGTGCGCGGCGGCGCGCCGGCGGCGACCGAGCTCACCAAACGCGAGGCGGAGATCTGCAAGCGGCTCGGCCCGGCGCTGCGCCAGCGCGGCCTGCTGTTCGTCGGCATCGACGTCATCGACGGCTATCTCACCGAGATCAACGTCACGTCGCCCACGGGAATTCGCGCCATCAAGAATCTCGGCGGCGCCGACATCGCCGCGCTGATCTGGGACAAGATCGAGGCGAAGCGGAAATCGCCATGAGCGTCGCGCTCACCATCGCCACCACCGATTACGACCATTTCCGCGACTTCCGCCTCGGCCTGGTCAAGGCCGAAGGCGTCGACGCGACCTGGCTGACGCTCGGCCATCACGAGATCTTCTCGCGCTTCACCTTCAACCGCGAATGGGACGTCTCCGAGCTGTCCTTCGCCAAGTTCATGGCGCAGGTGACGCGGCCCGATGCCGACATTATCGGCCTGCCGGTCTACGCCTCGCGGCTGTTCCGCTTCTCCTCGTTCTACGTCAACCGCACCAAGGGCATAAAGAGCGCCAAGGATCTGCGCGGCAAGCGCATCGGCGTGCCGGAATGGGCACACACCGCCGCCGTCTATATGCGCGGCTGGCTGATGCATGACGGCGGCGTGCCGCTTTCGGAGATCGACTGGGTGCAGGCCGGCACCAACGAGAAAGGCCGCATCGAGAAGGTCGAGTTGTCGCTGCCCAAGGGCGTCAAACTAACGAGCATGCCGGACAAGACACTGAGCGCCATGATCGCCTCGGGCGAGCTCGATTGCGCCATCATTGCGCGGCCGCCCAACGCGTTCCGCGAGGGCCATCCCGACGTGGTGCGGCTGTTTCCCGACTTCGAGGCGATGGAGCAGGACTACTACAAGACGACCGGCGTCTATCCGATCATGCACGTCATCGCGCTGCGCAAGAGCGTGCTCGACGGCCGGCCGTGGCTGGCGCGCAATCTTTACAATGCCTTCGAGGAGTCCAGGCGCCGCAGCCTGGAGCGCATCCTCGATCCGGCGGTGTCGCGCTATCCGGTGCCATGGCTGACCAATTACGCGCGCCGCATGCGCGATCAGTTCGGCGGCGAGCTGTTTCCCTACGGCATCGAGGCCAACCGGCCGACGCTGGAGCTGTTCCTGCGCTACACCCACGAGCAGGGCATTGCGCACAAGCGCGTCACGCCGGAGGATATCTTCCCTGCCGGCATCATGGCGCCGGTGAAAATTTAAAGAGTCATTCCGGGGCGCGCGAGCAAAGCGAGCGAGCCCGGAATCCATAACCCGCAGCGCTGCGGAGTATGGATTCCGGGTCCGGCCCCAGCGCGCCGAAGACGCGCGTGAACGCGCTTATGGGGCCGTCCCGGAATGACAGGGCTTATTTCCCCGCGCGCCTGGCGGCTTCGTCGCGGATCGACACGTCGGTCATCCTGGCAAGATCGATCGGCGTCTTGAGATTACCGGCCTTGACCAGCTCGTCCTCCAGCCATTGCAGCTTGGCGAGCGGCAGCGTCACCGCCGGGTCGATGGCACCGGTCTTGATGGTGTCGTCGTAGGCAAAGGCGGGCTTCGGATCGTCAGGCTTGGCGCCGGTCTTCTCGCGCGTCAGCGCGATGGTGTCGTCGCGGTGGCGCTCGGTGTAGCGCAGCGCCTCCATTTCGGCGGCGACGAAGTTGATGGCGTCGTCGCGCCGGCTGCCAAGCGTCTTGCCGGTGAAGGTCAGGCACAGCCGCACGTAATTGGGCAGCGCATCGCGGCCGCGCACCAGCATGCGCACGTCCTTGGGCGCCACCGCCATGAACTCGGCCGCGACGATGCCGGCATCGGCAACGCCCGCCGTCACCGCCTTGAAGCGGTCGAGGTCGCCGCCGAGGCTTGCGACCTTGACCTCGCTCTCCGGCACCTTGGCCTGCTCGAGCATGGCCTTGAGCAGCAGATTGGGCAGCGACCCGGGGGCTGCGACCGCCACCGTCTTGCCCTTCAAGTCGGCGACCGAATTGATGCCGGCGCGCACCATCAGGCCGTGCGGCACGCCCGGCCAGTCGCAGCCGACGATCTTGATGTCGGCGCCGCGGCTGCCGGCAAGAATCGCCGCGCCGGGCGAGGACTCGATGCTGTCGATCTCGCCCGACAGCAGCGCCTTGTGGGCGATGGCGCCGTTCTTGAAGCTGACGATGTCGATCTTGAGACCGCGCTTGGCGGCAAAGTCGCGCGTGCCGACCATCCACATGAAGCCGGCGTCGCCCTTGGGCTCGATGACGCCGTGCTTCCAGGCTTTCAGTTGCTGGGCCGAGGCCGAAGCCGCAACAGCGGCTGTGACAACTGTCACTGCAAACACCAGAGCGCCAATGTGCTTGCTATTCATGAACACTCCGACTCAGAGTGGGGATGCTAAGGACCGTCGGCTGGGCGGTCGACTGCAAAACTCACGAAGCAATTAATGTTGCAATGAAAAAGAGCATGAAGCCGAGAATAAAAACAATCGCGATGCTTGCGAGCGGCGCGAGCGAATAAAATTGTTGTAGTTCGGAAATGTCGGCCAGCGGGTTATTTTGCAAAATCTTTTGCGCTCGTTGTTTCAAGTACCAGCGAAGCGGGTACCCAGACATAACAAACGCTAACACGGTCCCGAGAACGGAAAATCCAACGGTCTGAGCAACACAATTTTCCGAACATTCGAAAGTATGTACGTGAACGTGAAACGCGGATGCTTCGCCCGCAAACAGCAGGACCAAGCCGATTGCAATGAGCGGCGTCCGAACCCCACAAGCCCTCATAAAAATCAATGATAACCACTTGATTTACAACTAACAATAGTATCGGCCGCGCCGAGCAACTTGTGGCGATCTATTTGTTCGCTAATTGTTCTTGTGACCGTTACGCGCTTCCGCTACCCTTGCGTGCATCGGGTCGAGGGGGGTCTGCATGGTCCAGCGCGTCGCAACGGTCGCCTTCGAGGGCATCGAGGCCCGTGCCGTCGACGTGCAGGTGCAGGTCGCGCCCGGGCTGCCCGCCTTCAATATCGTCGGCCTGCCCGACAAGGCGGTATCGGAGGCCAAGGAGCGCGTCCGCGCGGCGCTGATCGCCTCCGGCCTCGCGCTGCCGGCCCGCCGCATCACCGTCAATCTCGCGCCCGCCGACCTGCCCAAGGAAGGCAGCCATTACGACCTGCCGATCGCGCTCGGCCTGATGGCGGCGATCGGCGCCGTGCCGCAGGACGCCATTGCCGGCTTCACCGTGCTCGGCGAGCTCGGCCTCGACGGCTCGATCGCGGCGGTGGCCGGCGTATTGCCGGCGGCGATCGGCGCCAATGCGCGCGGTCAAGGGCTGATCTGCCCGGAACCTTGCGGGCCGGAAGCGGCCTGGGCGAGCCCTGAGATCGAGATCGTCGCCGCGCGCTCGCTGATCCAGCTCGCCAACCATTTCAAGGGCACGCAGGTGCTGTCGCGGCCGCAGCCCAAGGTGCGCGAGCTCGACGGCGTGCCGCTCGACCTTGCCGACATCAAGGGCCAGGAGAGCGCCAAGCGCGCGCTCGAGGTCGCCGCCGCCGGCGGCCATAACCTGTTGATGATCGGGCCGCCCGGCGCCGGCAAGTCGATGCTGGCGGCGCGGCTGCCGACCATCCTGCCGCCGCTGACGCCGTCGGAACTGCTGGAAGTGTCGATGATCGCCTCCGTCGCCGGCGAGATCGAAGGCGGCGCGCTCACCAACAGGCGGCCGTTCCGCAGCCCGCATCATTCCGCATCCATGCCGGCGCTGGTCGGCGGCGGTCTGCGCGCCAAGCCGGGCGAGATCTCGCTCGCGCATCACGGCGTTCTGTTCCTCGACGAGCTGCCGGAATTCGCCGCGCAGGTGCTCGATTCGCTGCGCCAGCCGCTGGAGACCGGCGAGGTGGCGATCGCGCGCGCCAATCACCGCATCACCTATCCGGCGCGCTTCATGCTGGTGGCGGCGATGAATCCGTGCCGCTGCGGCCGCGCCAGCGATCCCGGCTTTGCCTGCAAGCGCGGGCCGAACATGCGTTGCGCCGCCGAATACCAGACGCGGCTGTCCGGGCCGCTGCTCGACCGCATCGACCTGCACATCGAGGTACCGGCGGTGACCGCCGCCGATCTCATCCTGCCGCCGCCGTCGGAAGGCTCGCGCGAGGTCGCCGCCCGCGTCGCCCGCGCCCGCGACTGCCAGGCCGAGCGCTACGCGGCGATGGGGCTCGACGGCGTCCACACCAATGCGCAGGCCAGCGGCCCGGTGCTGGAACAGGTGGCGCGCGCCGACGGCGCCGGGCTTGCTTTGCTGCGCGACGCCGCCGACGCCATGCGGCTGTCGGCCCGCGGCTATCACCGCGTGCTCCGCGTCGCCCGCACGCTCGCCGATCTCGACGGCGCCGAGAGTGTCGGCCGCGTGCATCTGGCGGAGGCTTTATCCTACCGCGCGCTCGCCGACGAAATGCGCCGCGCTGCGTAACGCCGCCTTAACCCGGCCTTTACCATGTTCGCGCGAGCGGCCTGCGGGCAGCGGCCGCGGGGAATGGATTCGCAAGAGTCCTCGCGCCAAATGGCGCCATAAGCCATGCCCGCGAAACCCGCCTCATCCCTCGTGCGGCGCCGCCGCATTGCCGCGCGCAACAAGCGCGCGCTGATCCTGTTCGGCCGCGCCGCCTGGACCACGGTCGCGGTCAGCTGCGGCGTCATCGGCTTCTTCGCCGGCATTCGCCTGCAAAGCGACAACTACGATCCATACGCCTATGCCAGCGGCGTCGGCGCGCTGTTCGCCGCCGCCTGCACCGCCATGGTGGTGCTGCTGATCCGCGGCCGCATGCTCAAGGACAAGGCGCGGGCGCTCGAAGCGCGCGCCGAGGAACTGTCAGACCGCAACTGGGAACTGCGCGAGGCGGAGGAGCGCGCCCGCAGTCTGCTCGAGGCGCAGGGCGACCTCATCGTGCGCCGTGACGCGCAGGGGCTGATCACCTATGTCAACGACGCCTTCTGCGCGCTCGCCGGCAAGCCGCGCGGGCAGCTGATCGGCCGGGCGGCCGGGCTTGACGTCGTCGAGCAGGGCGAAGCGGCGGTGCTCGCCGACGGCACCCGCGTGCACGACCAGAAGATCGCCGCCGCAGGCGGCACGCGCTGGATCGCCTGGCGGGAGGTCGCGGTGCGCGGCGACGCCGGCAGCGAGACCCAGGGCGTCGGCCGCGACGTCACCGACCGCGTCGAGGTCGAGCGCGCGCTCAGCGTGGCGCGCGATCAGGCGGAAGCGGCAAGCCGCGCCAAGTCGCGCTTTCTCGCCATGGTCAGTCACGAGATCCGCACCCCGCTCAACGGCCTGCTCGGCATGACCGACCTGCTGCTCGATACGCCGCTCACTGCCGAGCAGCGCAGCTACGCCAAGGCGGCGAGGACGTCGGGCGAAACGTTGCTGTCGCTGATCGAGGAGGTGCTCGACTTCTCCAAGATCGAGGCCGGCCGGCTCGACCTCGAGGCGCGGCCCTTCGCGCTGGCGGCGATGGTCGAGGAAGTCGTCGAGTTGCTGGCGCCGCGCGCCCAGGCCAAGGGCATCGAGATCGCGTCCTTCGTCGACGAGCGGCTGCCGGCGACGGTGGTCGGCGACGCCGCGCGCCTGCGCCAGGTGCTGCTCAATCTCGCCGGCAACGCCGTCAAGTTCACCGAGCGCGGCGGCGTCACCGTCATTACCGAGCCGACGGAGCAGGGTGGCGAGGTGCGCTTCGCTGTGCGCGACACCGGCATCGGCCTCAAGCCCGAGGACCAGGCGCGCATCTTCCTCGAGTTCGAGCAGGCCGACGGCTCCTCGACCCGCAAATACGGCGGCACCGGCCTTGGGCTGGCGATTTCCAGGCGCATCGTCGAGCGCATGAACGGCCGCATCGCGGTCGACAGCGCGCCCGGCGAAGGCGCGACCTTCAGCGTCACCGTGCCGTTGCCGGCGGCGGCCGGCGGCGTCAACGACTTCGCCGCGCCGGATCTGCACGGCCGCTCGGTGATGATCGCCGTCCCGGCCGAGATCGAGGCGGCGTTGTTCGCGCGCCGGCTCGGCCGCTGGGGCGCCCGCGTTTGCACGGCCACCGACGCGGCGATTGCGCGCGCGCTGTTGCCGGAGCGGCATTGGGACGCGCTGCTCATCGATCACGCGCTCGCCGGCGCCATGCGCGAGGCGCTCGATTCAAGCGATGCGGAACGGCGCATCGTGCTGCTGCGCCCGGGCGAGCGCGGCGAACTCGCCGCGCTGAAGGCGCAGGGCTTCACCGGCTATCTGGTCAAGCCGGTGCGCGCGGCGTCCCTGGCCGCGCGCTTCAGCGGCGGCTTAGCCTTCGAGCACGCGCCGGCCGAGGACGCCGCTCCCGGCGAAAGGCCCGCAAGCCGAGGGCTCGCCGTGCTGGTCGCCGAGGACAACGAGATCAACGCGCTGCTGATGCGGGCGCTGCTGACCAAGCTCGGCCACCGCCCGAGCGTCGCCGGCGACGGCGAAGCGGCGATCGAATCCTGGGCCGCCGCCCGCGCGGCCGGGCAGCCTTACGATCTCGTTCTGATGGACGTGCAGATGCCGGTCATGGACGGGCTCGAGGCGGCGCGGCGCATCCGCGCCGCCGAGGCCTCCGGCGGCGGCAAGGCCGTGCGCATCCTGGCGCTCACCGCCAACGCCTACCCCGACGACCGCGAGGCGGCGCTTGCCGCCGGTATGGACGGCTTCCTGGTCAAGCCGCTCGATGCCGAGCGGCTGCGCGAGGCGATCGCGGCCGCGCCCGCCGGCTCGCTTGCGGCTTGACGCCGCTTTCCCCACGTTGTCATAAAATCGTGTTGCGGCCGTGCTGTGTGGGGGAACGGCCCGACATCGATGATTCGCAAGTCACAACCGGGCACGCGGACATTTTTGCGCGCAGCAAAGACCCATGGCACGCCCCGGCAACATTCTCATACCGCCTCTCGGATTTTTCGAACGCTTCCGGCCGCAGCCTGCCGGCACGCCCGGCTTCATCTCGGCGCTGCAGGCCTACGGCGGACTGCAGGCCTGGGCGGCGCGAGCGCACCGCCCGGCGCAAAGCCTCGGCCGCGTCGGCTCGCTCGAGGTGCGGCTGGCGCAGACGGCGCAGGAGGTGCGGCTGGCGCAGAAGCTGCGCTACCGCGTCTTCTATCAAGAGGGTCCGGCGCTCGCCAATCCGGCTCGCCTGATCGCGCGCCGCGACATCGACGCCTATGACGCCATCTGCGATCACCTGCTGGTCATCGACCACGCCAAGCGCGACAGCCACCCGCTCGGCGGCGGCAAGCCGATGGTGGTCGGCACCTATCGGCTGCTGCGCCAGCCGCTGGCCGAGGAGTTCGGCGGCTTCTACACCGCCAACGAGTTCGACGTCGACGCCCTGATCGGCCGCCACGCGCACCTGCAATTTCTCGAGCTCGGCCGCTCCTGCGTGCTCGCGGAATACCGCAACAAGCGCACGGTCGAGCTGCTCTGGCACGGCATCCACGCCTACATTTTGCAGAACGGTTGCGACGTCATGATCGGCTGCGCCAGCCTCGACGGCACCGATCCGAAGCGGCTGGCGCTGCCGCTGTCGTTCCTGCATCACTACGCGCGCGCGGACGAAACATGGCGGGCCCGCGCGCTGCCCAACCGCTACATCGAGATGAACCGGCTGTCGAAAGAGGCGATCGACCCGAAGGCGGCGCTGCGCGCGCTGCCGCCGCTGATCAAGGGCTATCTGCGGCTCGGCGCCTCGATCGGCGACGGCGCCGTGGTCGACCATGAATTCGGCACCACCGACGTGCTGATCGTGCTGCCGGTGTCCGAGATCAAGCAGCGCTATTTCGAGCACTTCGATCTGAGCAGGCGCGCGGCGTAAGCCGTCAGACGCAAATCTCGGTTCCCTTGTCATCGCCGGGCTTGTCCCGGCGATCTCGCTTAGGGACGCGTTGTGCTCACCTAATCGGGATGGCCGGGACAAGCCCTGCCATGACAGCTGAGGCGTTAGATCTACAGCCGCCTGAGCGCCACTTCCTCGACCTTGTGGCTCTCGACCTTTTTCAGGATCAGGTCGGCGCGCTGGCGCGTCGGCAGGATGTTTTCGTGCAGGTTGACCAGATTGATGCGCGTCCAGATCGACAGCGCGGTTTCGGTGGCCTCGTCGTCCGACAGATTTGAATAGCGGTGGAAGTAGGATTTCGGATCGCGGAAGGCGGTGCCGCGCAGCGTCAGGAAGCGGTCGACGTACCAGGCCTTGAGCACGTCCTCGTCGGCGTCGAGATAGACCGAGAAATCGAAAAAGTCCGAGACGAAGGGGATGGCCTTGCCGTCCTTCGGCAGCCGCCCGGTCTGTAGCACGTTGAGGCCCTCGACGATGAGAATGTCGGGGCGGTCGATCTCGACCCACTGGTTGGGCATGACGTCGTAGGTCAGGTGCGAGTAGACCGGCGCGCGCGCCGGACGTCGGCCCGCCTTGACGTCGGTCAGGAAGCGCAGCAGCGCCGGCAGGTCGTAGCTCTCCGGAAAGCCCTTCTTCTCCATCAGGCCTTCGCGCTCGAGGATGGCGTTGGGGTAGAGGAAGCCGTCGGTGGTGACGAGATCGACCTTGGGCACGTTCGGCCAGCGCGCCAAGAGCGCCTGCAGCACGCGCGCGGTGGTCGACTTGCCGACGGCCACGGAGCCTGCGACGCCGATGACGTAAGGCATCTTGACATCGCGCGTGGCCAGAAAGCGCTGCTGCGCGTCGAACAGGCGCTGCGTCGCCGCGACATACATCGACAGCAGGCGCGACAGCGGCAGGTAGATGTCCTCCACCTCCTCCATGTCGAGCCGGTCGTGCAGCGAGCGCAGGCGCGCGACTTCCTCCGGCCGCAGCGTCATCGGCGCGTCTTCGCGCAACGCCGCCCATTCCGCGCGCGTGAAGGTGCGGTAGGGCGAGAGCGTATCGTTGATGCGCTGTTCCATCACACCGTTCGCTTGCGGGAGGCCTTTTCCTCGTGACCGGACCGCGCCGTGCGTTTCTCCAGCTCCGCCTCGACCTCGGCGAGCGTCACGCCGCGCGCTTCGAGCACGACCAGCAGATGATAAAGCAGGTCGGCGGCTTCCGCGATCAGCCGGCCCTTGTCGTCCTGCAAGGCTGCCAGCACGGTTTCGACCGCCTCCTCGCCGAACTTCTTGGCGCAGTGGTCGATGCCCTTGTCGAGCAGACTGCGGGTATAGGATTCCGCCGCGCTCGCCCTGGCGCGCTCGTGCACCCGCTTCTCCAGGTCGGCGAGGGTGAATTTGCTCATGGGCGGCTCAATAGCATCTCTATGCTCAGTCGTCATGGCCGGGCTTGTCCCGGCCATCCCGCTTAGGCGAGCACCGCGCCTTCCTAAGCGGGTCACCGGGACACGCCCGGTGACGGCAAGAAATCATGGGTCGAGCCGCATCGGCAGCCCGGCCTTGGCCATATAGGCCTTGGCCTCGCGCACCGAATGCTCGCCGAAATGGAAGATCGAGGCCGCCAGCACCGCGGTGGCGTGGCCGTCGCGGATGCCCTCGACCATGTGCTGCAGGGTGCCGACGCCGCCCGAGGCGATCACCGGCACCGGAACGGCGTCGGCGATGGCGCGGGTCAGCGCGATGTCATAGCCCTTTTTGGTGCCGTCGCGGTCCATCGAGGTGAGCAGGATTTCACCGGCGCCGAGCGCCACCACCTCGCGCGCGTAATGGACGGCATCGAGGCCGGTCGGATTGCGCCCGCCATGGGTGAAGATCTGCCAGCGGCCGGGGCCGACGCTCTTGGCGTCGATCGCCACCACGATGCACTGGTCGCCGAACTTCTCCGCCGCTTCCTTCACGAATTGCCGCCGCGCCACCGCCGCGGTGTTGATCGACACCTTGTCGGCGCCGCAAGTGAGCAGCCTGCGGATGTCCTCGATCGAACGCACGCCGCCGCCGACGGTGAGCGGCATGAAGCAGGCTTCCGCCGTGCGCTGCACCACGTCGTAGATGGTGTCGCGGTTCTCGTGGCTCGCCGTGATGTCGAGAAAGCACAGCTCGTCGGCGCCGGCCGCGTCATAGGCAATGGCGGCTTCGACCGGATCGCCGGCGTCGCGCAGGTTGACGAAGTTGACGCCCTTGACGACGCGGCCGTCCTTGACGTCGAGGCAAGGGATGACGCGGACCTTGAACATCAGGCTGCCGTCCTCGCGGCGCGAATGAGCGCGAGCGCCTCCGCCGCGTCGAGCCGCCCGTCGTAGAGCGCGCGGCCGGCGATGGCGCCTTCGAGCTTCGCCGCGCGCGGTTCCAGCAGCGCCTTGATGTCGTCGAGCGAAGCGAGGCCGCCCGACGCGATCACCGGGATCGCGATCGCCTCGGCGAGCGCGATGGTAGCGTCGAGGTTGAGGCCCTTGAGCATGCCGTCGCGCGCGACGTCGGTATAGACGATGGCGGCCACTCCCGCGTCCTCGAAGCGGCGGGCGATATCGAGCGCGGACAGCTCCGAGGTCTGCGCCCAGCCTTCGACCGCGACCTTGCCGTCGCGGGCGTCGAGCCCGACCGCGACCTGCCCCGGATAATCGCGCGCCGCCTGCTTGACAAAAGGCGGATCGCGCACGGCGGCGGTGCCAATGATGACACGGGTGACGCCCTTCTCCAGCCAGGCCTCGACCGTCGCGGTGTTGCGGATACCGCCGCCGAGCTGCACCGGAATCGAAACGCTCTCCAGGATGCGGTCGACCGCCGCGGCATTCACCGGCTTGCCGGCGAAGGCGCCGTCGAGATCGACGATGTGCAGGTACTCGAAGCCTTGGCTCTCGAAGGCGCCCGCCTGCGCCGCCGGATCGCGATGGAACACGGTGGCGCGCGCCATGTCGCCCTGCTCCAGCCGCACGGCGAGGCCTTCCTTCAGGTCGATGGCAGGAAAGAGGATCACTTTACCCTCCCCCTTGTGGGGAGGGTCGCTCACCGAGCGCTAGCGAGGTGAGCGGGATGGGGGTGATTGCGATGACCCCCACCCGCTCGCGACCTGCGGTCGCTCGCCGCCCTCCCCACAAGGGGGAAGGCAAAGCGCACACGACTGCACCGATGAAGCTAGGTATCATCACGGCGCCCACTTCAAAAAATTGGCGATCAGCTTCAGCCCGAGCCGCTGGCTCTTCTCCGGGTGAAACTGCGTGCCGACCATGTTGTCGCGGCCGACGATTGCCGTGAGCGGGCCGCCGTAATCGGCCTGCGCCACCAGGTCCTTGCGCTGCGCCGGCTTGAGCTCGTAGGAGTGCACGAAATAGGCGTGCAGCCCGTCCGGCCCGAGCGGAATCTCGTCGAGCAGCGCGTGCGGCTGGAGCATGTCGAGCGTGTTCCAGCCCATGTGCGGAATCTTCAGGCTCTTGTCGGCGGGCGCGATGCGGTCGACCTCGCCGGCGATCCAGCCGAGCCCCGGCGTCACCTGATATTCGCGGCCGCGCTCGGCCATCAACTGCATGCCGACGCAGATGCCGAAGAACGGCCGGCCGCGCTGCAATACGCATTCATTGAGCGCCTCGACCATGCCGTCGATGGCGTCGAGCCCGCGCCGGCAATCGGCGAAGGCGCCGACGCCCGGCAGCACGACGCGCGAGGCCGCGGCGACCTTGGCCGGATCGTTGGTGACGAGGATCGGCTGATCATGCCCGCTGTCGCGGGCGGCGCGCTCGAAGGCCTTGGCCGCCGAGTGCAGATTGCCGGAACCGTAATCGACAATGGCGACGCTCATGGGCTGCTTCCCGGCTCCGGAAACAGGCCGATGACGTCGGAGCCCGACGGCGGGCCGCGCCGCACCGGCGCGGCATATTGAGGTTCAGGCGCGGCGGGCGGCGCCGCCGGCGCCGCCGGCGTCACGGCCTTCGCCCATTCCGCGAAAAAACGCCGCTCTGCGGTTTCCGCGTCGTCGCCGATCACGAAGCCGAGCATCCGCCAGCGCCGGCGTTGCAGCGTCCAGCGCCACAGCGTCGCCGCCTCGAGACCGACGAGAAGCGCCACCAGCAGGCTGCCGAGCCCCTTCAGTACCGCCGAGGCGCCGAGCAGATAGAACACGCCGCCGAGCAGCGCATTCGCCACCACATAGCCGAGCAGCACCAGCCACAGCCGGCGGTACAGCAGCCATAGCGGCGCCAGCAGGAAGGCCCAGACATAGAATCCGTCGCGCACGAACACGAAGCGCTGCGGATCGCTTGCGGCTTCGCCGGCTTTCGGCGGCGGCGCGTGCACGGTGTAGGTGGGCATGACTGCGCTCTCTTTACCCTCCCCCTTGTGGGCAGGGTCGCTTGCCGAGCGAAAGCGAGGCAAGCGGGGTGGAGGTCCAGTTTACGTATGTCTTCTCGCCAGGAATCTCACCACCCCCACCCGCTCGCGACCTGCGGTCGCTCGCCGCCCTCCCCACAAGGGGGAGGACGAGATTACCCGCCCAGCGAGCCCTTGGTGGACGGCACTTCGTCCCTGGCGCGCGGATCGATCGCCACCGCCGCGCGCAGCGCGCGGGCCAGCGCCTTGAAGCAGGACTCGGCGATATGGTGGTCGTTGGTGCCATACAGCGTCTCGACGTGCAGCGTGATGCCGGCATTGGTGGCGAAGGCCTGGAACCACTCCTGCACCAGCGCGGTGTCGAACTCGCCGATCTTGGCGCGCACGAACGCCACCTTGAACACCAGAAACGGCCGCCCCGAAATGTCGAGCGCGACGCGGGTCAGCGCCTCGTCCATCGGCACGTGGACATCGGCGTAGCGCGTGATGCCCTTCATGTCGCCGAGCGCCTGCTTGACCGCCTGACCGAGCGCGATGCCGACATCCTCGGCGGTGTGGTGAAAGTCGATGTGCAGATCGCCCTTGGCCTTGACCGTGATGTCGATGCGCGCGTGCCGCGCCAAAAGATCGAGCATGTGGTCGAGGAAGCCGATGCCGGTCGCAACAGTCGAGCGGCCGTTGCCGTCGAGATCGATCTCGACGGCGACGTCGGTCTCCTTGGTCTTGCGCGCGACGGTGCCCTTGCGCATGCGTTCGCCCTTTATTCGCGCGCCTTTTATCAGGGCGATCCGATATTCGCTACCGCTGCCACATCGTTCCCTCCCCCCTTGTGGGGGAGGGACAGGGAGGGGGGTCGATTTCGGCGACTTAGGTTAACCTCCACCCCCTCCCCAACAAGGGGGGAGGGGGCATGCTGAGTTTGCATCCGCTCTCCGGACTGCCTACATCCGCTGTCGAGCAATCCAATGAATCCTACGCAATCTGATCTCTGGCACGGCACCACCATCCTCACCGTCCGCAAGGGCGGCAGCGTCGTCATCGGCGGCGACGGCCAGGTGTCGATCGGCCAGACCATCGTCAAGGCCAACGCCAAAAAGGTGCGCCGCCTCGGCAAGGGCGACGTCATCGGCGGCTTCGCCGGCGCCACCGCCGACGCCTTCACCCTGTTCGAGCGGCTGGAAGCCAAGCTCGAGCAATATCCCGGCCAGCTGACGCGCGCCGCCGTCGAGCTCGCCAAGGACTGGCGCACCGACCGCTATCTGCGCCGCCTCGAAGCCATGATGATCGTCGCCGACAAGCAGGTGTCGCTGGTCCTGACCGGCACCGGCGACGTGCTCGAGCCGGAGAACGGCGTGTCAGGGATCGGCTCCGGCGGCAACTACGCGCTCGCCGCCGCCCGCGCGCTCATCGACGGCCCGCTCGACGCCGAAGCGATCGTCAAGAAGTCGCTCGACATCGCCGCCGATATCTGCGTCTACACCAATCGCAACGTCACCATCGAGTCGTTGAAGACGTGACCGAGACCGGGCGCTCTCCGCTGCGGACTTGTCTGCTCGTCGTGCTGGCTGCATTCGCCGTGCAGGCGGCGGCGCTGCTGGCCATGGGGCATCCGCCGATCTGCACCTGCGGCACGGTCAAGCTGTGGTGGGGCGTGGTGCAAAGCTCGGAAAATTCGCAGCATATTTTTGACTGGTATTCTTTCTCGCATGTCATTCACGGTTTCATTTTTTACGGCGTGACCTGGCTGGTGTTTCCGCGGGCGCCGGTTTTCACGCGGTTCGCCGTCGCGGTCGGCGCCGAGGCTGCCTGGGAGATCGTCGAGAACACCCCGTTCGTCATCGAGCGCTACCGCAACGGCACCATCTCGCTCGACTACTACGGCGACAGCGTCATCAACTCGCTGTCCGATACGGTGTGCATGATCATGGGCTTTGTGCTGGCGCGATGGCTTCCTATATCGGCGACCATCGGCGCGGCCGTCGTTTTGGAGTTGATTGTAGGCTATGTGATCCGTGACAATCTGACCCTGAACATTCTGATGCTGGTCTATCCGCTCGACGCGATCCGCGCCTGGCAGGCCGGCGCCTGAACCCAACCGGACCCCAATGACCGACTTCTCGCCGCGTGAAATCGTCTCCGAGCTCGACCGCTACATTGTCGGCCAGGGCGACGCCAAGCGCGCTGTCGCCATCGCGTTGCGCAACCGCTGGCGCCGTCTGCAGCTCGACGACAAGCTGCGCGAGGAAGTGCTGCCGAAGAACATCCTGATGATCGGGCCGACCGGCGTCGGCAAGACCGAGATTTCCCGGCGGCTGGCGAAGCTCGCCGGCGCGCCTTTCCTCAAGGTCGAGGCCACCAAGTTCACCGAAGTCGGCTATGTCGGCCGCGACGTCGAGCAGATCGTACGCGACCTCGTCGAAATCTCGATCGCGCTGACGCGCGAAAGGAAGCGCAAGGACGTTCAGGCGCGCGCCGAGCAGGCCGCGGAGGAGCGCGTGCTCGATGCCCTGGTCGGCCCCGGCGCCAGCCCCGCGACGCGCGAAAGCTTCCGCAAGAAGCTGCGCGCCGGCGAGATCGACGACAAGGAGATCGAGATTGAGGTCGCCCAGGGCTCCTCCGGCATGCCGATGTTCGAAATCCCCGGCATGCCGGGCGCGCAGGTCGGCGCCATTTCCATCGGCGACATTTTCGGCAAGCTCGGCGGCGGCCGCACCAAGACGCGGCGCGTCACCGTCGAGGAATCGCACGATATCCTGGTCACCGAGGAGAGCGACAAGCTGCTCGACAGCGACGCGCTGGTGCAGGAATCGATCCGCGCCGTCGAGCAGAACGGCATCGTCTTCCTCGACGAGATCGACAAGATCTGCGCGCGCGACGGCCGCATGACCGGCGACGTGTCGCGCGAGGGCGTGCAGCGCGACCTCCTGCCGCTGATCGAGGGCACCACCGTCAACACCAAGCACGGGCCGGTGAAGACCGACCACATTCTGTTCATCGCGTCCGGCGCCTTTCACATTTCCAAGCCGTCGGACCTGTTGCCGGAATTGCAGGGCCGCCTGCCGATCCGCGTCGAGCTCGCGGCGCTGACGCGCGACGACTTCCGCCGCATCCTGACCGAGCCCGAGGCCTCGCTGATCAAGCAATACGTGGCGCTCCTGGCGACCGAAGGCGTGGTCCTCGAATTCACCGAGGACGCCATCGACGCCATCGCCGACATCGCGGTGGCGGTCAATTCGAGCGTGGAGAATATCGGCGCGCGGCGCCTGCAGACGGTGATGGAGCGCGTGCTCGACGAGGTGTCGTTCGCCGCGCCCGACCGCTCCGGCGAGAACGTCAAGATCGACGCCGCCTATGTGCAGAAGCACATCGGCGATCTCGCCAAGAACGCGGACCTCTCCCGGTTTATTCTGTGACTTTCCATTCTCCTCCTGATTAGCAGGGGGTCGTCCTTGAAACGCCGCCGCCACCTGCGTCTCGCAGCGGGGCGGCCTCGCTCTTGCCGGGGGAGGTTGGAGAATGGCCGGCCTACTCCTTGATCGAGCGCGTCGGGTCGGTCACCGCCAGCGGATCGGAGCCGGGAAAGGTCTCGCGTAATCCCTCTTCGAGCTCGCGCTCGGACTTCACATTTTTCTTTGCCGGCTTCACAGCCTTGGGCACGCGCTTCCTGCGGGCCGGTTTGCGGCTCGTCGCCTTGGCTTTTTTCTTGACCTGCTTGTTCGATCGTTTCGCCATCACCCGGCCTCCCTAACCGCGCATCCGCCTGATCCGCACGTAAAGCGCGCCCTCGCCGCCGTGACGCAGGCCGGCGTCCTCGTAGCCGACCACCAGACTACGAAACTCCGGCAGCGCCAGCCACTGCGGCACCTGGCGCTTGAGCACGCCGCGATCGCCCTCGCCGCGCCCGCCTTTGCCGGTGATCACCAGCACCAGGCGCGCCTCGCGGGCGCCGGCGTCGCGCAGGAAATGCAGAAGCTCGGCGTGCGCCTGCGCCTGCGTCAGGCCGTGCAGATCGAGCCGGGCGTCGATTGCCTCCTTGCCGCGCGCAACGCTGCGGCGCATGCGGCGGCCGAGCGGCGCAAGCGGCGGCGCGGGCTTGGGTGCGGGCCTCGATGCGGGCCTCGATGCGGGCTTGGGCGCGGCCGCGGCGGCGCGTTTTGACTTTGCCGCGGCCGGCGGCGGCGCGGGCTCGGCCGCGCTGTCCGCTGCCGGCAGCGCGCCGGCGCGCAACGGCGCAATCGAGCGCGTGACGGTCGACCACAGCACGCGCTCGTCCTGGGAGAGAACGCGGCGTCTGCTGCCGTCGCGCTTGCTCACGGCGCGGCCTCTATGGATGCGGCACGGATGCGGTGGTCGAGACGGTGCCGGCGTCCGGCGGCGCCTTGCCCTTGGCCATCGCCTCCTCGGTCGCGATGTCTTTGGGGCGCGGCCGCGGCAGCGGAATGAACGGCGGCAAAGGCTGGCCGGTCAAGGCCACGTCCTTCGGCACCAGCATGACAAAATGCCCGAACTGCTTGATGCGGCCGGCGACGTGCTCGACGGTCTCGCCGTGGCCGAAATAGATGTCGGCGCGCGCCGGCCCCTTGATGGCGGAGCCGGTGTCCTGCGCGAACATCAGGTGATGGAACGGATCGACCGGCGCCAGGCCGTTGATCGGAAACTCGGCCTGCACCCAGATCGGCGTGCCGTAGATGTGGTAGGCGGGATCGACCGCGAGCGAGCGCCCCGGCGTCAGCGCAATGCCCGACGAGCCGATGCATTCGTCCTGCGGGCCGAGCGCCGTCTCCGAGAAGAAGACATAGGACCGGTTCTTCAGCCGCAGCTCCTCGCCGTCCTTCGGATTGGCCTCCATGTATTCGCGGATCTTGTCCATCGACATTTCCTCGCGCGTATAGATGCCGCGGTCGATGAGGATCTTGCCGACGGGCGTGTAGGGCTTGCCGTTGCTGGCGATGTAGTTGAGGCGCAGCAGCGTGCCGTCGTCGAGCTTGACGCGCGTCGAGCCCTGGATCTGCGCGAAGAAGGCGTCGGCCGGATCCTTGACGTAGCAGATCTCCAGCCCCTTGCCCTTGAGCGCGCCGGCCTCGATGTCCTTGCGGTCGTAGCCGCCGAACACCGTGCTCGTCTTGCCGATCAGGCTCTTCGGCGGGCTGTACAGCGGCACCTTGTATTGGTCGGTCGGCGTGCGCGAGCCGTCGACTTCGGTCTCGTAATAACCGGTGAAGAAACCGTCGAACTGGTGGTGCGGCTCGATGCGCACCGGCTTGAAATTATCCTCGAAGAACTTGCGCGCCGCCTCGCGGTCGACCGGCCCCGCCGCGGCGAGCGTCCTGGCCGCCTCGCAGGCGGTGTAGAGGCCGCCGTACAGCGGCCGCGCCTTGCGCATCGCCGGCGTGGCCTGCAGGATGGCGCCGCAGCTCTTCTGGTAGGTGGCAAAGGCGGCGGCGAGGTCGTCGTTCGTCCAGCCGTCGAGCAGCTCGAAGCTCAGCGGCGCGACCTGGGCATGGCGCATTTCGACGGCGAGCGCCGGCGCGCCCGCCGCAAGCGCCGCCGCCAAAATCATCGCCGATGCCGCCCGTGCGCGTCCCCCCGCCATGCGTTCACTGTCCGGCTTCGGTCGCAACCAGCTTCCAGTTGGGATCGCGCGAGGAGGTGTCGCGGGCGAAGGTCCAGACGTCGGTGACGTCGGTGACCCGGTCGGCGCTGCCGTCGACGACGTTGCCGTTCTTGTCGCGCGTCGCCGAGACGAGCTTGGAGTGGAAGCGCACGGTGACCTGGGCGATGCGGCCGCGCAGTTCGGCCTGGGTAATCTCGGCCTCGTCGATCGAGACGAAACGGCTCTCCACGGTCTCGCCCTTCTTGTCGCGCTCGCTGATGGCGTTTTCGAAGCCGTCATAGACTTCGCGCGCCAGCAGGTTCTTCAAGGTGCGGCGGTCGCCTTCAGCGTAGGCGCTGACGATCATCTCGTAGGCGGCGCGCGCGCCGGCGATGAAGTGCTTGGCGTCGAAACCCGCATCCTGCGCGGCGATGGCGTCGAGCCCGCTCGCCAGCGCCGAGCCGGGCTCGGCGACGCCCTTCCAGCGCTCGCCGGGCGCCACCGGCTCCTCGGCCGGCTTGCTGACCGCTTCCGGCGCGCGGTTCGGCAGCGCCACGACCTTCTCCGGCGCCGGCCGCATCTGCTCGCGCGCGGAATAGGGATCGTAAGGCGGGCGCTCCCGCCCGGTCCGCTGACCCAGGACGCTGCGCAGGCGCAGGAAAATAAACACGGCGAGCGCCAGAAAAATGATGGTGTAGATGTCGAACACGTCTCGCATGCTTTCGTGTACTCGCGGGCGAAGCGTCAACCCGCAGCCTCTCGCCGGTCAGGCGTCGTGACGGGCGGCCCTGTCGTAACTATGTAAGCCTGGAGCCGCACCGATCCATAGGCGTCGCGCCGAAGCTTGTGGGCGCTTTTGAGCCTCTCAAGACGCCGACCTTAGACGATTGGGGCGTCACTTCCAACCGGCCAAATGGCGGGAAACACCGATGAATGTGGCGAAATATCTGTTGCTGACGGCCATATTGGCGGTGTTGCTGCTGCCGGTCATGGAACTGGCGGCGTTTATCGCCGTGGCGGCGCAGATCGGCTTTCTGCCCGCCTTGGCGCTGATCGCGATGGGCTCCGTCAGCGGAGTGCTGATCCTGCGTCACGCCGGCGGCGGTCATATTGCCCGCGTCAAGGTTGCACTCGGAAACGGCAGCTTCACCACGCTGCAGGCCGACAGCAGCGGGGTCCTCGTCCTGCTGGCCGGAATTCTCTTGGCGATCCCGGGGTTTATCACTGACGTCCTGGGCCTGCTGCTGCTCGTTGCACCGCTGCGGCGGGCGATCGGCGCGGCCCTCGGAGGCCAAAGCGACGGGCCGCGCGCCGACGGCGTCGTCGACCTGCCGCCCGAGCAGTGGCGCCGCGTGCCGGATCGCGAACTGCCGGACCGGCGCGGCGCGCGCGACGGCTGACGTCGCCCGCCCGCGATCCTTGTTCCCTTCAGGACCCTGTGTTAGCCAACCGCGCGCGAGCGGCCAGGAGATTTCATGAACTCGACCAATGGCGGACCCGGCCAGGAGCCGGTGTTGGATGCGCAGCCGCAACTCAACGTGGTGGCGCAGTACATCAAGGATCTGTCGTTCGAAAATCCGAACGCTCCGCGCACGCTGATGAGCGGCGGCCAGCAGCCGCAGATCGGCATTCAGATCAAGGTCGACGCCACGCCGCTGTCGGACAGCGACATCGAGGTCTCGCTCAAGCTCGAAGGCAAGGCCGAGGGCGGCGGTGCCGTCATGTTCGCTTTCGATCTCACCTTTGCCGGGGTGTTCCGCATCCGCAACGTGCCGCCGGAAAGCATGAACGCGCTGGTGCTCATCGAATGCCCGCGTCTGCTGTTCCCGTTCGCGCGGGAGATCATTGCCAACACCGTGCGCAACGGCGGCTTCCCGCCGCTGCTGCTCGATCCGGTGGATTTCGTCGGGCTCTATCGCCAGCGCATGAGCCAGATGCAGCCGGCCAACGATCCGGCGCCGCAGCTCTGATCAGATTTCGCGATACTGCCGCCACAGCGCTTCATCGCCCAGCGTGGCGATGAAGGCGCGGTGCGCTTGCCGTTCGGCCTCGCTGAGGCGCGGCGGCAGCGCGACCGGCCGCTCGCGCAGCGTGATCGCCCCCTCGCCGTTGGCCGTGTGCGCGGTCACATCGGCAAGGCCGAGCATGGCTTGCCGCGCGCCGGTCAGCTCGACATAGACCTCGGCGAGAATTTCGGCGTCGAGCAGCGCGCCGTGCTTGGTGCGGCGCGAATTGTCGATGCCGTAGCGCGCGCACAGGGCGTCGAGGCTGTAGGGGCCGGCCGAATGCTTGCGGCGCGCCAGCATCAGCGTGTCGATCAGCCGCTCGCGCGCGATCGGCCCGCGTTCGGCCCGCTCGAGCTCGGCGCAGAGGAAGCCGTGGTCGAAGCTGGCGTTGTGAATCACCAGCGGCGCGTCCTCGCCGATGAATTCGAGGAAATCGTCGACGATGTCGACGAAGCACGGCTGGTTCCTCAGGAAGTCGGTGGTCAGGCCGTGGATGGCGGTCGCTTCCGCCGGCACCTCGCGCTCCGGGTTGAGATAGACGTGGAAGGTGGCGCCGGTCGGGATGCCGTTGACGAGCTCGACGCAGCCGAGCTCGACCAGGCGGTGGCCCTGGGCAGGGTCGAGGCCGGTGGTTTCGGTATCGAGGACGATCTCGCGCATTGTGCTTCCCTTGTCATTGCGGGCCCGCCGCTTCGCGGCATCCCGGAATGACAACGAATCATTATCGTCGCCTTTCTGGCATCTTAGTCACTTGCGCCAGAATTTCACGCACTTGCGCCCGCGCCGCTTCGTATCCTTGCCCGCTATCCACGATGAAATCGGCGCGCGCGCGCTTGTCGGCGTCCGGCATCTGCTTGGCCAGCAGCGCGTTGAACTTCTGCTCGGTCATGCCCGGCCGCTCCATCATGCGGGCGCGCTGCGTGCCCGCCGGCGCCGACACCACCACCACGGCGTCGCAGCGGCTGTCGCCGCCGGTCTCGTACAGCAGCGGAATGTCGAGCACCGCCACTTTGGCGCCGCGGCGCTCGGCCTCCGCCAAGAACCGCTCCTCGGCCCGGCGCACCAGCGGATGCACGATCGCCTCGAGCTTTTTCATCGCCGCGGCATCGCCGATGACGCGCTCACCGAGCTTGCCGCGGTCGACCTTGCCGGCCGCCGTGGTGCCCGGAAACGCCGCCTCGATCAACGGCACCGCCTCGCCCTCGTAGAGCCTATGCACCGCGGCATCGGCATCGTGCACCGGCACGCCCTCCTCGGCAAAGAATTTCGCCGTGGTCGATTTGCCCATGCCGAGCGAGCCGGTGAGACCGAGGACGATCATTGGGCGACAAAACCGTTTTTGCGCAGGAAGGCAAGCAGCGGCAGCAGCGGCAGGCCGAGAATGGTGAAATAGTCGCCGTCCACCCGTTCGAACAGGTGCACGCCGAGGCCTTCGAGCTGATAGGCGCCGACGCTGGCCAGCGCGGTGCCGCCGGCCATGTCGAGGTAATCGTCGACAAAGGCGTCGGAGAAGTCGCGCATGGTGAGGCGCGCGGTATCGACGCAGTCGAACAGCGTCTCGCCGCTCCGCACCAAAGCGAGCGCCGAATGCAGCTCGTGGCTGCGGCCGCGCAGGTCGCGCAGCTGCGCGGCCGCCGCGGCGCGGCCCGCCGGCTTGCTGAAGCGCTTGTTGCCGCGGGCAAGCGTCTGGTCGGCGGCGAGCACCAGCCGCCCTGGCAGTGCCGCCGCCACCGCCTCGGCCTTCTTGCGCGCCAGAAGCCGCGCTATGGCCGCGGCATCGAGCGGTCCGGCTTGCGCCTCGATCGCCCGCTCGTCGAGTTCTGCCGGACGCGTCTCGAAGCGCAAGCCGGCCGCGGCCAGGATTTTACCGCGCACGTCGCTTTTCGAGGCGAGGACCAGAGGCTGGGGCGGTAGCCAGAGCGGCATAATCTTGTCCTATCCCTGCCCAGAAAGGGGTGGGTCGCCCGCCTGAGCGCAAGCGAAGACGGGCGGGCTGGGTGAATTCACTTCTTTAGCAGATTGCTCCGGCTCGCTGGCGCTCGCCACCCCCGCCCGCAAGCGGGGAGGGAAAGATCAGCCGATCGGCTGTCGCCGCCGCTCGGTCAAAAGCCGCATCACCGCGGCAGCGGTTTCCTCGATCGAGCGCCTGGTGACATCGATCGAGGGCCAATTGTTCTTGCTGCACAGCCTGCGCGAATAGGCGACTTCCTCGGCCACCGCGGCCTTGTCGATGTACTGGTCGTCGTCGCGGTGGGCCTTGAGGCCGAGCAGCCGGTTCTCGCGGATCTGCACGATGCGCTCGGGACTGGCGTAGAGCCCGACCACCAGCGGCCGCGTCAGCTTTTCCACCTGCGGCGCCAGCGGCACGCCCGGCACCAGCGGCACATTGCCGGTCTTCACCCCGCGGTTGGCGAGATAGATCGAGGTCGGCGTCTTGGAGGTGCGCGACACCCCGACCAGCACGACGTCGGCCTCCTCCAGCCCTTCGACGTGCTGGCCGTCGTCATGCATCATGCTGAAGTTCAGCGCGTCGATGCGCTGGAAGTATTCGGCATTGAGCACGTGCTGGGCACCCGCGCGATGGATGGTCTCGGCGCCGAGATAGGACTGAAACAGCCGCAGGATCGGCCCCAGCACCGACATGCAGGGCAGGCCGAGCTCGCGGCATTTGCTCTCCAGCCCTTCGATCAAGTCCTCCTCGAGCAGCGTGTAGAGCACCAGGCCCGGCGACTCGGAAATTTCCGCGAGTACGTGTTCGAGCTGCTTCTTCGAGCGCACCATCGGATAAAGGTGCTCGACCGGCGCCACATTGGCGTATTGCGCCGCCGCCGCGCGCGCCACCGTGATCAGCGTTTCGCCGGTCGCGTCGGACACGAGATGCAGATGGAAATAGCCGGTGTCGGGCATCGGGATAAGCGACGGGCGTTCTGTGGACGTTCCGGGAGAAGGCCACGGCTTTTTGCCCGGCGCAAGCGCCGTTCCCCCAGCGCCGCAAGAGCCATCCACATTGCTGGCTGCGGGACGCCGTCGACCGGCAAATCAGAGGACCGTGCCGTCATGTGGACGACGCCCTGGGGACGGCAGGGGAGAACTCGGCAAACATCCGATAAAAGCCGTCGTATCGATGTGGACAGAAACCCGGCCATTAGCAGGGGATTCTGAATCGTCACTCGGCTGGCGGTGGACAGGATGTTGATCGGCAGGCATGAGTCCAATCCACGGCCTAACAACAACCACTACAAAGATTCTTAGAGGAGTTATGGAAGAAGCCGTTGGCGCCGGGAGTACGGGGATAAAGCCTCTGCTTCGTGTGCTCGGAGGCGGACATGAAGCCGTGCCGCCGGTGTGGCTGATGCGCCAGGCGGGACGTTATCTTCCGGAATATCGCGCGGTGCGGCAGAAGGCCGGCGGCTTTCTCGATCTGTGTTTCAATCCGGATTTGGCGGCGGAAGTGACGCTGCAGCCGGTGCGCCGCTTCGGTTTCGACGCGGCCATTCTGTTTTCGGATATTTTGGTGCTGCCGTTGGCGCTCGGCCGCAAGGTCTGGTTTGTCGAAGGCGAGGGTCCGCGGCTGCAGCCGCTCGGCGATGGCACGGCGATTTCGGCCATGCCGCGTGAGCCGGATACGAAAATCCTGTCGCCGGTTTACGAGACCGTGCGGCGGGTGAAGGCCGCGCTCGGGCCGGATACGGCCTTGATCGGTTTTTGCGGCGCGCCGTGGACGGTTGCGACCTACATGATTGCCGGTCAGGGCACGGCCGACCAGGCGCCGGCGCTGGCATTCGCCGCGCAGCAGCCGGAAACCTTTGCCGCTTTGCTCGATCGCCTCGCGCAGGCCTCGATCGGCTATCTGCTCGGCCAGCTCGAGGCCGGCGCCGAAGTGCTGCAGATCTTCGATACCTGGGCGGGCGTAGTGCCGGACAAGGATTTCGACCGCTGGTGCATCAGTCCGGTCAAGACCATCATCGACGGCGTGCGCGCCAAGGTGCCTTCGGCGAAATTCATCGGCTTCCCGCGCGGCGCCGACTTGCGGCTGTTGCCCTACATCGAGAAGACCGGCGTCGATTGCGTATCGCTCGGCTGGAATGTGACGCTGGCTTTTGCCCGCGAGCTGCAGGAGAGCCTGCCGGTGCAGGGCAATCTCAAGCCGGAGATCTTGCGCGACGGCGGCGCCGCGCTCGATCGCGCGGTGGACGACATCATGACCGCGCTCGCCGGCGGCCCTTTCATCTTCAACCTCGGCCACGGTATCTTGCCCGACACGCCGATCGCGCATGTCGAGCGGATGCTCAAGCGCGTGCGCGGGTGACCGCGATGTATCTCTGGATCAAGGCCTTCCACATCATCGCGGTCATCGCCTGGATGGCCGGCATGCTCTATCTGCCGCGGCTGTTCGTCTATCACGCCGCGGCGGCGCCGGGCTCGGCGCAGTCGGAGACCTTCAAGACCATGGAATACCGCCTGCTGCGTTTCATCATGACGCCGGCGATGATCGCCACCTGGCTGTTCGGCGTGGCGTTGGTGATTCAGGGCCAGCACTTCGCCGACACCTGGTTCCACATCAAGATCGTGCTGGTGGTCCTGATGAGCGTCCTGCACGGCCTGTTCAGCCATTGGGCGCGCGATTTCGCCCATGACCGGAACTCGCGCTCGCCGAAATTCTATCGTATTGCCAATGAGATACCCACCGCCCTGCTGATCGCTATCGTCATTCTGGCGAGCGTCAAGCCGTTTGGTTAACCACGCCGCTCCACAAGCCTTGCGGCGCGCCCTTGCGCGAAACGCGCCCTCAACATATCTTGATGGCGATCCCACCGAACGCAGGCGGATGCAGTCGCGTTCCGGCCCCAACAGTATCGGGTCCGGTCGCAGCATCGGGTTCCGGGACACTTCCCAACACGCCGCCTCTCCAGACCTGCGATCCCTGCCTCTTAGCACCCGCGTCGTCAGTCCCCATCGTTTTTCGGTCTCACGCCGCCGGTCGATTTCCAAATAGGACTAAACCCGCATGCGGGAAATGAAACTACAAGACCTGAAATCCAAAGCGCCCGCCGACCTTCTGTCCTTCGCCGAGGAGCATTCGGTCGAGAACGCCTCGACCATGCGCAAGCAGGAGCTGATGTTCGCGATCCTGAAGCAGCTCGCCCAGCAGGAAGTCGACATCGTCGGCGAGGGCGTCGTCGAGGTGCTGCCGGACGGCTTCGGCTTCCTGCGCTCGCCGGAATCGAACTACCTGTCCGGCCCCGACGACATCTACGTCTCGCCTTCCCAGATCCGCCGCTTCGGCCTGCGCACCGGCGACACCGTCGAAGGCCACATCCGCTCGCCGAAAGAGGGCGAGCGCTACTTCGCGCTGCTCAAGGTCAACAGCATCAACTTCGAGGACCCGGAGAAGGCGCGGCACAAGATCAACTTCGACAACCTGACGCCGCTCTATCCCGACGAGCGGCTGAAGATGGAATACGAGGATCCGACCAAGAAGGATCTCTCCGCCCGCGTCATCGACATCGTCGCGCCGATCGGCAAGGGCCAGCGCGCGCTGATCGTGTCGCCGCCGCGCACCGGCAAGACCGTGCTGTTGCAGAACATCGCGCACTCGATCACGGCGAACCACCCCGAGTGCTATCTGATCGTGCTGCTGATCGACGAGCGGCCGGAGGAAGTCACCGACATGCAGCGCTCGGTCAAGGGCGAGGTCATCTCCTCGACCTTCGACGAGCCGGCCTCGCGCCACGTCCAGGTCGCCGAAATGGTGATCGAGAAGGCCAAGCGCCTGGTCGAGCACCAGCGCGACGTCGTCATCCTGCTCGACTCCATCACCCGCCTCGGCCGCGCCTACAACACCGTGGTGCCCTCCTCGGGCAAGGTGCTGACCGGCGGCGTCGACGCCAACGCCCTGCAGCGGCCCAAGCGCTTCTTCGGCGCCGCGCGCAACATCGAGGAAGGCGGCTCGCTGACCATCATCGCCACCGCGCTGATCGACACCGGCAGCCGCATGGACGAAGTCATCTTCGAAGAGTTCAAGGGCACCGGCAACTCGGAGCTCATCCTCGACCGCAAGGTGGCCGACAAGCGCACCTTCCCGGCGATCGACATCACGCGCTCCGGCACGCGCAAGGAAGAGCTGCTCACCGATCCTGCGGTGCTCAAGAAGATGTACGTGCTGCGCCGCATCTTGAACCCGATGGGCACCATGGACGCCATCGACTTCCTGCTCGACAAGCTGCGCAACACCAAGAACAACGCCGAGTTCTTCGAGAGCATGAACACCTAAGGTACCGATCCCTCCCCGCCTGGCGGGGAGGAATCGGCGCGCCCAAAGTTTGGGCGCGCTGCCGCTATTTGATGCGGTTTTCCGGGCCTTTTCGAAAGGAATTCGAAACCTGTTCGGGCGAATTTAGCGGCGCCGGATGGACGTCACGAGCAGGTCATGCCGCAGAGCCGCTTCCATGTCCCGCGCCCGGCATTGTGGATTGCGGTTCCAACCTTTGTCGTCGCCCTCGCCGCCTTATTCGCACTGACGCTGTGGCCGTCGCTGCCGCTCGCCGCGTTCATTGGCTTCAGCGGTGCGCTCGCGGTCGGCGCCTTTGCCGAGGCGCGGCTCGCCCGCATCATGCGCTCGATCAGCAAGATCGCCGGCGGCGACCGCTACACCGGCCTGCCGCCGCTGATCGGCGACGGCGCCATCCAGGCCTTCGGCGAGACCGCCGAGACGATCCGCAGCGCATTGATCGAAGCCGACACGCTCTGGGTCGACCAGCGCCGGCGCGAGACCGAGGCACGGCTGCATCACGCCGGCCGCGCCTTCTTCACCGGCAGCTTCCGCGCCGCCGTCGACGAAGTGGTGAGCGCCTTCACCAGCGCCGGCGAGCGCATCCGCGCCACCGCCGCCGATCTGGCGCAGACCAACCGGCTGATGGCGCAGCAGGTGACGGAATCCGCCGCGGCCGCCAGCCGCGCCGCGGCCGACGTCGCCGGCGTCGCCGAAGCGGCGCGCAGCGTGCAGAGCCTGGTGATCGATTCCGGCCGCCAGGTCGAGGCCACCCGTGCCGCCACCAAGCGCACGGTGAGCGAGCTCGCCCGCGCCGACGAGACCATGCGCAATCTCGACGCCGCGGCCGGGCGCATCGAGGAGGTCATCAAGCTCATCCACGCCATCGCGGCGCAGACCTCGCTGCTGGCGCTCAACGCCACCATCGAAGCGGCGCGCGCCGGCGAGACCGGCAAGGGCTTCGCCGTGGTCGCCGCCGAAGTGAAGGAGCTCGCCCGCCGCACCGACCAGGCGACCAAGGAGATCGGCGACCAGATCCACGGCATCCAGCAGGCGGTGAAGCAGACCGCGGAGGCGATCGTCGCGGTCGACCGCAGCGTCGACGATATGGGCGAGGTCAACGAGACCCTGACCCGCCTGATGGAGCAGCAGATCGCCCAGCTCGACGTCATCGGTAGCGAGGCCGAGAAGGTTGCCGCCACCGTCGGTGAGGCGCTGCCCGGCGTCCGCGCGGTGATGACCGACGTGGCGACCGCGGGCGACGCGGTGCTCTCCACCACCGGCGACCTGATCGCGCGGGCGCAGTCGCTGACCGCGTCGGTGAGCCGCTATTTCGCCGACCTCGACCACGGCTCGATCAAGGTCGGCATTTTGCATTCGCTTTCCGGCACGCTCACCGCCAGCGAGCGGCCGCTGCAGCAGTTGCTCGTCATGATGATCGAGAAAATCAATCGCAATGGCGGCCTGCTCGGCCGCCCGGTGGAAGCCGCCATCATGGATCCGCGATCGGACCCGGAGGCCTATGCCGCGCAGGCCGAGGCGCTGCTGCGCGATCACAAGGTCGCCGCCATCTTCGGCTGCTGGACCTCGGCCTCGCGCAAGCGCGTGTTGCCGGTGCTGGCGAAATACAACGGCCTGCTGTTCTACCCGAGTCAGTACGAGGGCGAGGAGCAGTCGCCGCACGTCGTCTACACCGGCGCGACGCCGGCGCAGCAGGCGCTGCCGGCGGTCGACCATCTCCTGAAGCTCGGCCGCCGCCGCTTCTTCCTGCTCGGCACCGACTACATCTATCCGCGCACCACCAACGCCATCATCCGCAACTATCTCGCGTCCAAGGGCATCGGCGGCGACGCGGTGGACGAGCTCTACACGCCGTTCGGCGAGAAGGCGTGGAGCCGCACCGTGCTCGACATCCGCAAGTTTGCCGGCCGCGACGGCGCCATCGTCGCGACGCTGTCGGGCGATGCCAATGTCCACTTCTTCCGCGAGCGCGCGCGCCAGGGCCTCGACGCCGACATCCTGCCGGTGATGAGCCTGTCGCTGGGCGAGGCCGAGCTGCCGGCGCTGGCCGAGCGCAAGCTGGTTGGCCACATGGTGTCGTGGAGCTATTTGCACACCATCGACACGCCGGAGAATCGCGCCCTGATCGAGGAATGGCGCGCCTTCACCGGCGACGCCAAGGCCGTCACCAACGATCCGATGGAGGCGAGCTGGATCGGCTTCCAGCTCTGGGTCCAGGCGGTCGCGGCCGCCCGCACCACCGAGGCCGGCGCCGTCAAGGCCGCGCTCGCCGGCCGCAGCCTGCGCGCGCCGTCGGGCTTCGACGTCGTGCTCGACGCCGAAACCCAGCATCTGCACAAGCCGGCGGTGATCGGCCGCTTCGACGAGCGCAACGTGCTGTGGCCGGTATGGGTCAGCGACGGGCTGATCGCGCCGGAGCCGTGGAGTCCCTGGCTGGCGAAGACGCCGATGCGGCGCGCCGGCTAGCCGCTCGCCGGATCGGGCAGGCAGATGGCGCCGCCGCCGCCGCCGTCTTTCTTGTCGGCCCTGGTCTTGTCGTCGGCCTTGTCGGCCAAAGCCTGCCGGCATTCCCGCAAGCTCGAATAGCCGCATTGCACCTGGGAATGCGCCTTCTGGTGAAAGCCGCACCAGTCCTGTGCCTGCGCCGCCCCCGGCAAGGCCGACGCTGCGGCGATCGACAGAGCGCCCGCCAGTCCGGTCCAAATTCGCATTGTGTCAGCTCCGCTCGACGCCCCCGATCGGATGCGCCGATTGTGACCGATGGCCCCGGGAGATCAAGCCCGCCGCATGGCCAAGACCGTCTGCGCGATCTGCGCCGGCTCGCCGACCGGCAGCGAGCAGCGTTCGCCGACGCAGATGAAGGCCGCGGCGCCGCTTGCGGCCCTGAGCTTGTCCTGGGCCGGATGGCCGGCCGGCAGATCGGCACTCGACCGCGCCCGCAGCACGATGCGGTCGAGGAACGGCAATTTGAGCGCGGCCTGCGCCAGCCTTTCGTCGCCGGTGACGACGATCTCGGCGGCGCGCAGCCGCAGGTCGAGCGCGTTGAGCAGCGCGACGTGGCCGAACAAATTATGCCCCGCCCTCGCCAGGATGCCCTCGATCAGCCGGTCGGCCTTGTCGCGCCATTGCGCGTCGCCGGTGAAGGCGGCGAGCCGCACCAGGTTTGCCGCGGCCACCGAGTTCGCATTGGGCGTGGCGTCATCGGCGGTCGCATGCGGCCGCAGCAGCAGATCGCCGGCGTCGTCGGCAGTGAGGTAGTAGCCGCCGCTGTCGGCGTCGGCATAGTGCCGGTCGAGCGCGGCCTGCCAGGTCAGCGCCTGCTCAAGCAGGCCGGGCTCGCCGCTGACCTCGTAAAGCGCGAGCGCGGCGCGGATCATGGCGGCGTAATCGGAGGCAAGCCCCGGATAAAGCGTGCGGCCGGCGCGGAAGGAATGGCCGAGCCGCGACGCCCCGACCGTCATCGCCCGGTTGATGAAATCGAAGGCGCGGCGCGCCATCGCGATCCAGGACGGCTCGTCGAGGATGATCCCGGCATTGGTGAGCGCCGCGATCATCAGGCCGTTCCAGTCGGCCAGCACCTTGTCGTCGAGGCCGGGCCGCACCCGCCGGTCGCGAATGTCGAGCAGGAGGCCGCGCAGCTGCGCCAGCCGCGCCTCGTCGGCGTCGCTGTGCTCGCGCTCGTTGAGCCGATTGAGAATGTTGCGGTGTTCGAAATTGCCGTGCGCCGTGACGTCGTAGTGACGGGCGAAATATTCGCCGTCGTCCTCGCCGAGGACCTGCAGCACCTCGTCGTAGGACCAGACGTAGAACTTGCCCTCCTCGCCTTCGGAGTCGGCGTCGAGCGAGGCGGCGAAGGCGCCGTCCGCGGTCGTCATCTCGCGCTTGAGCCAGCCGACGGTCTCTCTGGCACGCTGCGCAAACAGCGGCTTGCGGCTGTGCTGGAAGGCGAGCGCCAGCAATTCGACGAGCTGGGCGTTGTCGTAGAGCATCTTCTCGAAATGCGGCACCAGCCATTTGTCGTCGACCGAATAGCGCGAGAAGCCGCCGCCGAGATGGTCGTAGATGCCGCCCTGGCTCATCTTCTCCAGCGAATGCTCGACGGTCTCGAAGAACTGCCGGTCGTGGGTGCGGATGCCGGCGCGCCACAGCATCTCCAGGATCGCCGGCTGCGGGAATTTCGGCGCGCCGCGCAGGCCGCCGTTGACCTGGTCGAACATGTTGCCGATCTGCATGGCGCCGGCGTCGAGCTCCTTGACGCCGACCGTGACCTTGCCCTCCGGCCGCGCCTTATCGGCGAGCCGCGCCAGCAGCGCGGCGCGGTTCTGCTCGATCTTGGCGGGCTCCTCCTTGAACAGCCGCGCCACCTCGCGCAGCACGTCGACGAAGGCCGGCCGGCCGAAGCGCGATTCCTTCGGAAAATAGGTGCCGCCCCACACCGGCTCGCCGGCGGGCGTCAGAAACATGGTCAGCGGCCAGCCGCCCTGCTCGCCGAGCAGATGCAGCGCGTTCATGTAGATCTGGTCGATATCGGGGCGCTCCTCGCGGTCGACCTTGATGTTGACGAACAGCTCGTTCATCACCCGCGCCGTCGCTTCGTCCTCGAAGGACTCGTGCGCCATGACGTGGCACCAGTGGCAGGCGGCGTAGCCGACCGACAAGAGGATCGGCTTGCCCTCGCGCCTGGCGGTGGCGAGTGCCTCCGGCCCCCACTGCCACCAGTCGACCGGATTATGCGCGTGCTGCAGCAGATAAGGCGACGTCGCGCCGGCCAGGCGGTTGCTGTGGGATGTTGCGGCGGTCGACATACTCTGCCTCGTCAGGTCCGGGCATCCATACAACGCGTCAACATGCGGAAAAGCGCAATGGCCAGAGCCCGCATCGTATTAGGTCGAAGCGGCGCAGTCGGCACAGCGCGCTCCCCTCCCCCTTGTTGTGGGGAGGGGGTGGGGGTGGGGTTGGTTACTTCTGGAAATCCGCCACCCCCACCCGGCTCGCTTCGCTCGCCACCCTCCCCACAAGAGGGAGGGTAAGGATCGAGGCGCTACGGCAAAATCGCAAAAGCGCGTGCCGGAAAGCCAAGCCCGTCGCGCACCTTCGGCCAGGTGACGACGATCAGCGCGCCGGTCGGCGGCACCTTGTCGAGATTGGCCATCACCTCGATCTGGTAGTGGCCATGCTGCAAGATATAGGTCTCGGAATCCATCTTGTCGGTGGTGTCGGTATCCATGGCCTCGTGGCCGGTGGCGGTGACGCCGCGCTGTTCGTAGAGGAACTTGATGGTCTCGAAGGCCCAGGCCGGGAACGGCGCCCGCTTGAAGCGTTCGGGGTCCTTGTCCCAGTCCTTGGACATGTCGGTGCGCAGCGCGACGAAACTGCCGCGCGGCACGCGGCCGTGCTTCTTCTCCCAGGCCTTGAGGTCGGCGACCGAGAAGGCGTGGTTCGGATCCTTGCCGAGATATGGCGTGTCGTCGAGCACGATCAGCGGCAGGATCATCTGCTTGAGCGGAATCTTGTCCATGGTGATGCCGTCTGGCGCGAAATGCGCCGGCGGATCGACATGCGTGCCGTATTGCCCGACCATCTCGTACAGCGTGGTGCGGAAGCCGTCATCCGCAATGGTGTAGGGCTTGTGCGTCTTGGGATCGGCGGCGGGCGAGAACCTGGCCTGGCCGAAGCCCGACCACACCGGCGTTGTCGGACCGAAGCTGTGGGTGAGATCGACGAAGTCCTTGCCGGCGATGATGCGATAGGCGCGCGCCAGGTCGCTCTCGGCCCTGGCCGGGGCGCCGATAAAAATGACGGCCAAAACGGCGACGACACGAAACGTGGCTGCGGACATCGCACCCTCCTCGCACGGGAGAGGCGATCATAGCGCCGATTTCGTTGGCCTTCCTATGGCGGCGGCGCCGGCTTGCGGGCGTGGGCCGGGGCGATCCGGCGCGGCCGCTGGCGGATCAGCGAAATGACGATGCTGGCCATCAGCACGACGAGCAGCGGCCCTTTGATCGCCGTGAACAGGCCGTTGAAAATCGAATGCAAAGCCTTGTCCATGACAACGTCCCGCCTTGCGCCCTGGCCGCACCAGGCTGCTTGACCAACAGCCGCGGCCGCCGCTGCGTTCCCCCACGATGTCGTGAGCGGCGCGGTACGCGGAAAATTCCCGGGGTCTTGCGGAACACATGCAAGCCATGCGCGTTGCGCCGCCCCCGGGCCGCCGGGCTATATTGGCTGCGCGGCGGGCCGCTATAATGGCGATGCTGCCGGCGTATGGGTTGGGGCAAGTGGAATGAGGCGGCTCGCCGTTGCGTTGTCGGGATTGCTGGCGGCCGCCTCGGCGGCGCTCGGCGCCGAGCAAACCTCGCCCAGCCCGTGGAGCGTCACAACCGCCACGGACCTGCGCTACTTCACCTGGCAGAGCGACCGCGGCTACCCGACGCGGGCCTCGGCGGCGAGCGGCGGCAGCGGTGCCGAGCTCTACGCGCCGTTCGCCGCGCAGGCCTCCGGCCGCCTCGCCAATCCGGACTTCAAGCTCGATCTGGTGGCGCGCGGCGGCTACGTCTGGGCGCGGCAGACTTCGGGCACGCTGAGCGGCGAAGTCTCCACCATGACCGACACGCAGACCGGCGCGACGCTCACCTATTACGGCTGGCGCGGCCTGCAGCCCTTCGCCGCGCTCGCCACCAACCTGCCGACCGGGCGCTCGTCGCTGCCGGGCTCGGCCGCCAACGCGCGCATGGATCCCGACCTCGTCGACATCGCCACCTTCGGCGAGGGCTTCAACGTCGGCCCGACGCTCGGCGTCAATGTCCCGATTACGCCGACCCTGGTCGTCACCGTGAGCGCCGGCTACACTTGGCGCGGCGCCTTCAATCGCGAGAACCCGCTCGACGCCACCGATCCGAACGTGCAGAGCGCCGCGCACATCAATCCGGGCGACGTGCTCACCACCACCGCGGCAGTCGCCTACAAGACCGGCGCCTGGGTCATCACCGCCAGCGGCGCGGTGTCGTTCGAATCGAAGACGATCCAGAACGACATGCCGTTCTACAAGCCGGGCACGCGCTATATCGGCAACGTCAGCGCCACCTATACCTGGCCGGACAGCGGCGTGACGACGGTGAGCGCCGCGGCGTCGCACACCGACCGCAACGACGTGCTGTTCACCGGCGCCAGCGATCTGATCCGCGAGGCCATGAACACCAACTCGGATCTGTACCGCGTCGGCATCGACCACCTGGTCCCGGTGGTGAAGGACCGGCTCTATGTCGGGCCGCTCGGCACCTTCCTGTACCGCGATCACAACGGCTACAACCCGACCACGCTGCAATTCGTGCCGGAAAAGCAGCGCTGGACGGCGGGCGGCGCGCTGCGCTTCGCCAGCGCCGCCAACGTCGTGTGGAACGCGCGCGTCGAGCACGTCTGGACGCGCGAAAGCGACGATCCCGCGATCGGCGGCCAGCGCTTCAGCGTGCTGGCCAATGCCTTCGTGCCGGGTTCGGCGGTGCCGATCGTGTCGAGCGACGGCTGGCAGTTCGTTGCCGGCGTCAATGCAAAGTTCTAGGATAGGTCCATGAAGCACCTGGCAACGGCTGCGACCATCGCCCTGCTTACGGCAGCGGCGCTGCCTGGGCCCGCGCGCGCGCAGTGCGCCGAAGGCATGACGGCGAGCGGCGCCTGCGTCGATGCTGGCCTTGCCGCCGGCGCAAGGCTCAACGCGCTGACCTTTTCGCAGCCGAAGATTTCCTACACCGCCTATCCGCTGCTGCCGAACGGCGACTTCACCTTCCGGTATCCGTACAATCTGATCCTCGATCCGCTGGCCGGCATCGCGCAGCGCGGCAAGCCCTGCGTGCCGACGCGGCTGCGCGCCTGCTGAGCGGCGCGCGTCGGCGACCAGACCCCGCTAAGCCTGCCGCCCGGTCGCGCGCCACCACGCCGCGCGGTAGACGCCGAGCTCGGTGAAGCCGCCGTCGACCGGCAGATCGATGCCGGTGAGAAAGGCCGCTTCATCGCTGGCCAGGAACATCACCGCGTAGGCGATGTCCTCGACGCTTGCCGCGCGGCCGAGCGGCGTCGCCGATACCATGGCGTCGACGAAATTCTGCGAGCCCGCCGTCATGTGCGTCTCGAGGATGCTCGGGTGCACCGCGTTCACCCGGATGTTGAACTCGGCGTATTCCATCGCCGCCGCCTTGGTGAGCCCGCGCAGGCCCCATTTGGCCGCGCTGTAGGCGGCGGCAAAATGGCCGTTGATGCCGGCGGTCGAGCCGATATTGACGATCGCCCCTGCCCGCGCCGCCTTCATCAGCGGCGCCACCGTGCGAATGCCGAGGAAGCAGCCGGTGAGGTTGACGCCGAGCACGCGGTCCCACTGCTCGCGCGTGGTGTGCTCGATGTCGACGCCGCGCAGCGAAATGCCGGCATTGTTGACCAGCACGTCGAGGCCGCCGAACCTGTCCTTGGCGAAGGTGACGGCGCTGTGCCAGTCCTTTTCATCGGCGACGTCGAGCTTGCGGAATTCGCAAACGCCGCCTGCGGCGCGGATGGCCTTGGCCAGCGCCTCGCCCTCGTCCGCTACCACGTCGCCGATGACGACACGGGCGCGGTGTTGCGCGAACAGCCGCGCTTCGGCCGCCCCCTGCCCTCTGCTGCCGCCGGTGATGAGAACGGTTTTGTTCTGGAAGTCGTGCTGCACGGCCTATCCTCTCGTGTCGCGATGGGTTGCGGCTGAGCTTGTCGCCCGGATGGAGCGAGCGCAAGCGAGCTTCGGGCGGGCTACGCCTGGAGGAGCGCGGTGGCGATCATGGCCAGGCAGGAGACGACGCCGGCGACCGGAATCCAGATCGGCACGCGCACGTGCGGCCCCGGCGTAGGCGTGCGGCGGTGGCGCAGGCGCAGCAGCGACAGGTTGACGAGCATGAACACCACGAGCGTGGCGAGCGACGTTGCCTCGGCGAGCGCCTCGAGCGGCACGGTCATGGCGAGCACGATCACCAGCACGGCGACGATGACGGTGGCCAGGATGGGCGTCGCCGTCCACGGATGGACCCGTCCGGCAAAGCGCGGCAGATCGCCTTGCTGCGCCATGCCGTAGATGACGCGCGCGGCCATGGTCATTTGCGCGAGGATGGTATTGAGCGTGGCGACGATGGCGATGGCGCTGATGGTGGCGGGGCTGACGCCGGCGACCGTGCGGAAGACGAGGCTGAGCGGCGCGGGCGAGACCGCGAGCGTCGCCGGCGGCAGCACGCTGATGGCGATTGAGGCGACGGCGAGATAGAGCGCGGTGGAAATCAAGAGCGTCAGGATCATGGCGCGCGGCAGGTCGCGGTGCGGCACCTTCGCCTCCTCGACGACGTTGGCGAGGTCTTCGAAGCCGACGAAGGCGAAGAAGGCGATGAGGGCGCCGAACAAAATTCCCGGCCAGGCGGCGGGCTCGAGCGGCGGCGGCGAAAGTCCGACCGGCACGTGCCCATAGATGGCGGCGCCGACGATGAGAAGCAGCCCGCCGGCCTCGATGAGCGTGAACACGCTCGCCAGCAGCACCGACTCGAGGATGCCCCAGGTCGCCGCGCCGGCCAGGATGACGACCACGGTGACGACGATGACGGCCTGCGGCAGGTCGACGAATTGCCGGATATAGCCGGCCGAGCCGACGGTCACGGTGGCGGAGGCCACGATGCCGATCGCAAGCGTCAGGAGGCCGGTGAGCGTCGACAGGATGCGCGAGTGAAACGCCGCCTTGACGTAAGCCGCCTCGCCGGCGCTCACCGGAATTCGGGTCGACAGCTCGACGTAGGATGCGACCGTGAACGCCATCACCAGCGCCGCCAGCAGAAAGGACCAGGGCGCCGCGGCGCCGGCATGGCCGGCAACGGCCCCGATCAGGACATAGATGCCGGCGCCGATGGTGATACCGACGCCGTAGAGCACGAGCAGCGGCAGACCGAGCCGGCGCTTCAGCCGGGTCTGAACTTCGCTCGGCGGTTGTTGCGGCATGCCGTGCGCGCCGTCACGCCGGTTTGCGGGCTTTGAAGGCGAGCGCGCGCGACGAATAGCTGACGCTGCCGTCGTCGCTCGCCGGCAATATCGAGCGCATCCTGGCTCGCAGTTTTTGGCGTCCTTGGTCGCTCAGCTTGGCGATCGCCTGTCCGGGCGGCGCGATCGGGACACAGTGTGTGTCCCAGTAGTCGTCGAAATCGCGGAAACGGCGGGTGGCTTCGAGTAGGGTCACCGCGATGTCGGAGAATGCTGCGGCCCGCAAGGCGGCGCTGGCTCCGGCCGGCGTCGATTCCGGGCGCATCGGCGGGCGCAACACCTCGGCGCCGATGGTTTCGAGTCCGCGCTCGATGGGGGCAAAAGGGGCGTCGTTCGCGGTCGGGGCGCGATGCCAGACATAGGCGGTGACAAGCCCGCCAGGCCGCAGCACCCGGTACATTTCCGTCAGCGCCTTGGCGCGATCCGGGATGAAATTGATCACCAGCGCCGAGGTGACAATATCGAATTCACCGTCGGCAAACGGCAGGGCCATCGCATCGGCGACCTGGAATTCGGCATCTGGCGCCTGGATACGGGCATGTGCGATTTGCGCTTCGGCCGGATCGACGCCGACGACGGCGGTCGGCGCGGCGGTGTGTTGGATGATTTGAGTGAATGCCCCGGCGCCACAGCCGATGTCGAGCCAGCGCAGGCCTTTGGGTGGATTGAGCCAGTCGATGAAGCGCTCACCGATCATGCGGCTCCACGGCCCCATCAGCCGGTCGTAGGCCGCGGCGTCGTCGAAGACGACTTTGACTTCAGCCATTCCAAAATTCCAAAGCCCGGCCGAATGATGAGGCGGCGGGGCCCATCTGTACTGCCAAGTTTGTTGGCATGCCAACTGGGCCACGCTTGACCTCCTGGTGCCTTGGGGCTTGCTTGTCTGGCAATGCCGGCGCTCGACCGCCCCACCATCTTCGCCCTCTCCTCCGGCCGTGCGCCGGCGGCGATTGCCGTCATTCGCATATCGGGGCCGCGTGCGGGTGAAGCGCTCAAGGCGCTGACCGGCAGGTTGCCTGAGCCGAGAAAAGCCGCCTTTGCGCGGGTGCGCGATCCGCGGACACAAGAGCCGATCGACGAGGCGCTGGCGCTGTGGTTTCCGGCGCCTGCGAGCGAGACCGGCGAGGACACGGCCGAGCTGCAGCTTCATGGCGGCCGCGCCGTGATCGCTGCGACGCTGGCCGCGCTCGGCGAGGTCGACGGCCTGCGGCCTGCCGAGGCTGGCGAGTTCACTCGCCGCGCCTTTGAGAACGGCAAGCTCGATCTGACCGCGGTTGAAGGTCTCGCCGATCTGGTGATGGCCGAGACCGAAGGCCAGCGCCGCCAGGCGCTGCGGCAGATGCAGGGCGCGCTTGGCGTCCGTGCCGAAAGCTGGCGCGAGCGTTTGGTCCGAGCGCTGGCGTTGATCGAGGCGCGCATCGATTTTGTTGACGAGGCCGATGTGCCGGAGGATCTGGTGCAGCCGGCGTTGACGCTGGCGCGCGAGCTTGCCGGCGACATCGAAGCCGTGCTCGCCGACGGCAGGCGCGGCGAGCGGCTGCGTGAAGGGCTGGTGGTGGCCATTGCCGGCCCGCCCAATGCCGGCAAGTCGACGCTGCTCAACCGCATCGCGCGGCGCGAGGCGGCGATCGTGTCGCCTTACGCCGGCACCACGCGCGACGTGATCGAGGTGCATCTCGACCTCGAAGGCTGGCCGGTGACGCTGCTCGACACCGCCGGCATCCGCGACAGCGACGACCCGGTCGAGCGCGAAGGCGTGCGCCGGGCGCGCGAGCGCGCCGGGGCGGCCGATCTGGTGCTGTGGGTGGTCGACGCGGCGGAGAACAGCAGCGCCTCGCAGCCGGCGGCGCAAACGGAGGCTGTAGCCCCAGCCTCCGGGCCGGGAGGCCAGGTGCCGGGCCTTGGCGATCACCGGATCGCGGAATCTTCGGTTGGGCCGGTCACGTGGACGATTCGCAATAAAATCGACTTGATGGCGGCTGCTATAAGGAATGAATCAGTAGAGCAAAGTATAGATAGAAATGAATCTAAGATACGGTCTAATAGACCGTTAACAAATATGGTTAACGACAGCTTAACAACAAGGAATGAGGACGAATTCACTAGAAATGAACTGTCATTCGGGATTTCTGCGGCCACAGGAGCCGGAGTTTCGGAGCTTTTGACCGCCCTTACCCGCTATGCCGAGGCCTTTCTGGCCGGGGCTGAGCCTGCCCTGGTCACCCGCGAGCGGCATCGGCGGGCGCTGGAAGATGCCTTGGCGGCGCTACGACGGGCGGTAGAGCCGGGCCTCGCGGCGCGTGAGGATCTCTTGGCGGAAGAGCTTCGCTTGGCCGCCAGGGCCTTGGCGCGGCTGACGGGCCGCGTCGATGTCGAGGATATCCTGGATGTGATTTTCCGGGACTTTTGTATCGGCAAATAGGGCAAAGGCCGTCCCGGCGCATCGGTCAATGGGATGGCGGCCGTCCTGAAATCGCGACAAAGATGGCCCAACCGGCCGTTCAAGACGGTGTTTCACGTGAAACATTTTCCGAACGCCTATTTCTTTGACCGGCCCTGCCCGCCTCCGATAAAAGCCCCATCTGAGGTCCCATGAACGCGCGATTCGACGTCATCGTCATTGGTGGCGGCCATGCCGGCTGCGAGGCCGCGGCGGCATCCGCGCGCCTTGGTGCAAGAACTGCCCTGGTCACGCACCGATTCGCGACCGTCGGCGCCATGAGCTGCAATCCGGCCATCGGCGGCCTCGGCAAGGGCCACCTGGTGCGGGAAATCGATGCTTTGGATGGCCTGATGGGCCGGGTCGCCGATCAAGGCGGCATCCAATTCCGGCTTCTGAACCGCCGCAAAGGCCCCGCCGTGCGCGGCCCCCGCGCCCAGGCCGACCGCAAGCTCTATGCCGCCGCCATGCAGGCTGCGATCCGCAGCACGGCCAATCTCGAAGTCATCGAAGCCGAGGCCGACGATCTCATCCTCAAGGACGGATGCGTTCGCGGCGTGACGTTGGCTGACGGCCGTGAAATTTCGACGGGCGCAGTGGTGCTGACCACTGGCACGTTTTTGCGCGGCCTCATCCATATCGGCGAAAAACAAATTCCGGCCGGCCGCGTCGGTGAAGCGCCGACGCTCGGACTGTCGGCGACGCTCGAACGCGCGGGCTTCGCGCTCGGCCGCCTGAAGACCGGAACGCCGCCGCGGCTCGACGGCCGCAGCATCGATTGGTCGGCGCTCGAGATGCAGCCGGGCGATGATCCGCCGCAGCCGTTCTCGGTGATGACAACGCGCATCGACAATCCGCAGATCCAATGCGGCATCACGCGCACCACCAAGGCGACGCACGACATCATCCGCGCCAACGTCCATCGCTCGCCGATGTACTCCGGACAAATCGCCAGCCGAGGTCCGCGCTACTGCCCGTCGATCGAAGACAAGATCGTGAAGTTCGGCGAGCGCGACGGCCACCAAATTTTTCTGGAGCCGGAAGGTCTCGACGATGCGACCGTCTATCCGAACGGCATTTCGACGTCGCTGCCGGAAGAGGTGCAGCGCGCGCTGGTCGCGACCATTCCCGGACTCGAGCGCGCGCAATTCATCCGCCCCGGCTACGCCATCGAATACGACTTCGTCGATCCGCGCGAGCTGACGCCGACGCTGCAGACCAAACGCGTCCGCGGACTTTTCTTCGCCGGACAAATCAACGGCACCACCGGCTACGAAGAAGCGGCGGCACAGGGCCTGCTCGCCGGCCTCAACGCCGCGGCGCATGCCGGAAATGCCGATGAAATCGTGCTGGATCGCGCCCAGGCCTACATCGGCGTGATGATCGACGATCTGGTGACGCGCGGCGTCAGCGAGCCCTATCGCATGTTCACCTCGCGCGCCGAATATCGTCTGCAACTGCGCGCCGACAATGCCGATCAGCGCCTGACGCAGAAAGGCATCGACATCGGCTGCGTCGGCGCCGAACGCGCGCGCAAACATCGCGACAAAATTTCCGCGCTCGACGACGCGCGCGCCTTCGCCAAGTCGGTGCCGCTGACGCCGCGCGAAGCCGAGCGGCACGGCATCGCGCTCAACAAGGATGGACAGCGGCGCACCGCCTTCGAGATGCTGTCGCATCCTCACATCACGATCGCCGATCTCGCGCGGGCGTGGCCGCGCTTTGCCGCGCTCGACGGCGAAATTGCCGAGCAGATCGAGATCGACGCCAAGTACGACGTCTATCTGTCGCGCCAGGCCGCCGACGTCGCGGCGTATCGGCGCGACGAAAGTTTCTCGCTGCCCGACGATCTCGACTACGCGGCGCTGCCCGGACTGTCGAACGAAGTGAAACAGAAATTGCAGGCGCACCGTCCGCGCACCATCGGACATGCGAGCCGCATCGACGGCATCACGCCGGCGGCGTTGACGCTGCTGGTCGCGCACGTGCGCCGGAAAAAGCCGGCCGCAAAATCGGCGTGAGCAAAACAGGGCAGGGCGCGCCGTCACTCGCCGCCGACAAAGCGCGCGCGCTCACGCTCACCCCTGTTTCACGTGAAACAGAAAAGCGTCTCGACGCCTTCGTCGATGCGCTCCTGCTCTGGCAGCGCAAGATCAACCTGGTCGCGCCCTCGACACTGTCGCAGCTGTGGACGCGGCACATCGCCGACTCGCTGCAGCTTCTGAACCTCGCGCCGCAGGCGCGCATCTGGGTCGACGTCGGCTCGGGCGGCGGTTTCCCCGGAATTCCCATTGCCTGCGCCCTTGTGGATAACTCTGCGGCGCAAATTCACCTCGTCGAGAGCAATGGGAAAAAGGCCGCGTTCCTGCGCCAAGCGGTGCGCATCACCGGCGTTCGCGCCCAGGTGCATCAACAGCGGGCCGAGAAATTTGGGGAAAGCTTCACGGCAAAGGCCGACGTCGTCACGGCGCGGGCGGTGGCGCCATTGAAAACGTTGTGCGATCAAGCCTTTCCTTTGATGGCGCGCGGCGCCGTCGGATTGTTTGCCAAGGGTCAAGATGTAGACGCTGAATTGACTGAGGCCGCTAAATATTGGAGCATCGATGCCGAAAAGGTCCCCAGTAAAACGAGTCCCGAAGGCTGCATTGTCGTGGTTCGCAGCCTTCGCCGCCTAGCCCGAGCCGCTGCGCCGTCACCCTGAGCAGGGAGCGCAGCAAGTTGAGGATCCGCCTTCGGCGGGCTCCTCAGCCTGACGGCAAGACGCCAACCCCACGTGGATAAATTCCTATGACCGACACGCCCGCCGACCCCGCCGCCGACCCGCAAGTCGTGCCCTTCGAAAAACCGTCCGTGCGTGGCGTGGCCGGACGGCCGCGGGTGCTGGCGATCGCCAACCAGAAGGGCGGGGTGGGCAAGACCACGACCGCCATCAATCTCGGCACCGCGCTCGCGGCCATCGGCGAGCACGTGCTGATCGTCGACCTCGATCCGCAGGGCAATGCCTCGACCGGCCTCGGCATCGAGCGCCGCGCCCGCCGCACCTCGACCTATGACGTGCTCACCGGCCAGGCGCCGATGCGCGACGCCGTCATCCCGACCGCGGTGCCGCAGCTCTTCATCGCCTCCTCGACGCTCGATCTTTCCGGACTCGAACTCGAGATCGGCCAGGCCCGCGATCGCGCCTTCCGCCTGCGCAGCGCGCTCAATGCGCTCAACAGCGGCGAGCGCGCCTACGACTTCACCTACGTGCTGGTCGATTGCCCGCCGTCGCTCAACCTGCTGACGGTCAACGCCATGGCGGCCGCCGACTCGATCCTGGTGCCGCTGCAATGCGAGTTCTTCGCCCTCGAAGGCCTGTCGCAGCTGCTCAAGACCGTCGAGCAGGTGCGCAGCACTCTCAATCCGAAGCTGTCGATCCACGGCATCGTGCTGACGATGTACGACTCGCGCAACAATCTCTCCAACCAGGTCGTCGCCGACGTGCGTCAGCACATGGGCCGCAAGGTCTACGAGACGGTGATCCCGCGCAACGTGCGCATCTCGGAGGCGCCGAGCTACGGCAAGCCGGTGCTGGTCTACGATCTCAAATGCGTCGGCAGCGAAGCCTATCTGCGGCTCGCCACCGAGATCATCCAGCGCGAGAAGGAATTGAAGGCGGGGTGAAATAAATTGTCGTCACCGGGCTTGACCCGGTGACCTCGCTCAGGGAGGCACCGCGCACCTAAGCGAGACGGCCGGGACAAGCCCGGCCATGACAGAACAAACGATTAGTGCAACGCTAAACAGCAAGAGGGAAGGCGTGGCGAGGGGTTCAGGAGCGGCGGCGATGGCGGAGCATCATTCGCGACTGGGGCGCGGTCTCGCATCGCTGATCGGCGATGTCGGCGACGAAAGCGCGACCCCCGCCGAGACCGGACGCAAACCGCGGCGCGCGCCGATCGAAAGCCTGCGGCCCAATCCGCGCAACCCGCGCAAGAACTTCACCGACGCCGAGCTCGGCGAGCTCGCCGCGTCGATCAGGGAGCGCGGCATCATCCAGCCCATCGTCGTGCGCGCCGTGCCGGGCGAACGCGACGCCTTCGAGATCATCGCCGGCGAGCGGCGCTGGCGCGCGGCGCAGCGCGTCGGCCTGCACGACGTGCCGATCGCGGTGGTCGACGCCACCGACGCCCAGTCGCTCGAATTCGCCATCATCGAGAACGTGCAGCGCGCCGATCTCAATCCGATCGAGGAGGCGGCGGGCTACGTCGCACTGATGGAGCAGTGCCATCACACCCAGGACGAGGTGGCGCAGATCGTCGGCAAGAGCCGGCCGCATATCGCCAACACCATCCGCCTCCTGAAACTGCCGGAGCCCGTCAAGGCGCTGGTGCGCGAAGCCAAGCTGTCGGCCGGCCACGCGCGGCTCCTCGTCGGTCACAGCAACGCGCAGCTGCTCGCCGAGTTGGCGATCGACGAAGGCTACAGCGTGCGCGAGCTCGAAGAGTGGGTGCGCAAGCCCGAAGGCCAGCCCGGCGATGCGACCTTCGACGCCATCCAGCGCAAGAGCCAGAAGGCCAACAAGGACGCCGACACCCGTGCGCTGGAAAAGAGATTATCGGACGCCCTGGGGCTCAATGTGTCGGTCGACCACAGGGCCTCCGGCGGCGGCACGCTGCACATCAAGTACAAGAACCTCGAACAGCTCGACGGCGTGCTGAGGAAGCTCAACCGCTGAGCCGCAGGACAAACTCCCGCATCCCGGAATGACTTTCGCGGCCTCATGCTGAAGCACGCGCGGCCTCGCGGCACAAGGCGCCGCGCGGCTTGGCGTTTTGCCCTCCGGCGGTCCGGAACAACCTCGGAACTGCCGCGTTAAGGCGCGGGGTTTGCGAGGAGGCGAGGATGCGTCTGATCCTGATGATTATCGTAATTCTTCTGCTGCTCGGCGCGCTGCCGACCTGGCCGTACAGCGCCGGCTGGGGCTATTACCCCTCGAGCGGCCTCGGCCTTGTGCTGATCATCCTGATCGTGCTGGCGCTGATGGGCCGCATCTGAGGCCAAGCGCCTCAGTGCTGGAACGGCAGCGTCTCCGGCGCAAACAGCGCGTCGAGCGTGAAGGCGTTGGGGCAGAATTCATGGAAGTGCTGCGCCGCGGTGCCATTGGCCATCTCGCGCCGGCAGCGGCTCTTGTGCGCGCAGCTGACGCAAAGGCGTTGCAGGTCGCGCATCACCGCCGGGTCGCTCTTGGCCAGCGCATCCGGATCGACATCGAGCGCGAGCAGCATCTTGCGCAACAGATCGGCGGCGCCCGGACCCTTGCCGGCCATGCCGCGCAGCTCCTGCGCCGAGATGCCGAGGTCCTTGGCCATCAACCCGACCTGCTCCGGGCTGCAACGCTCGAAGGTGTCACGGCTGTCGACATGATTGCGGTAGCTGCTGACCCAGTCGGCGATGGTTTGCAGGACGAAATCGACGGTCGGGTAGGCCGGCTGGCGGATGTCGGTCGTGGGCATGGCGCGCCTCCATGGCGAGACGGCATTGTCTCGCATGGATCGCGCGCCGGCGCTTTGCGCTAGATCAAGCTCAAACAGCCCGAATTTACTCGGTTTCGTCGCTGCCGCGCTGCTCGCGTTTCTCGCGCAGCCGCTCGGTCTCGTTGATGGTGTCGATCATGATCTGAAAGGCGGTGCCGACCTTGGCCGGCTTGCGCGTTTTTTTGCGCGCGGGCCGGGCGGCCGGCCGGCGGACCTTGGCGCGCCTCGCCTTCGCGGCCTTGGTTTTCTTGCGTGCTTTCTTGGCCATTGCGATCCCCCGGCGGCACCGAGCATAGGCGCAGGCGGCGCCGCGCGCCAGCGCCGGACTGGAACTGCCGTTGCGCCGCTGGTAAGCATCGTCCGCGACAAAAGGGAGGACCGCCAGTGCCCGCGTCAATGCAAGGTGAACTGCTGCCGCATACCTACCGCTTCAAGCTCGGCGGCTTCGAAATCACGGCCATCATGGACAGCTTCGTCATCCGCCCCGGGCTGACTCCCAGCTTCGGCGGCGAGCCGGCGGCCGCCGACGTCAAGGCGCTGGCCAAGGCCAACCGCATCGACAGCGACAAGTATTTCCATCCGTTCACGCCGCTCTTGGTCAATACCGGCAAGGAGCTGGTGCTGTTCGACACCGGCAACGGCACGCTGTCGGCCGAATACGAGCAGATGAAGGGCCGCCTGCCGCCGGGCAACCTGGTCGCGCGCATGGCCGCCGCCGGCTACAAGCCGGAGGACGTCGACGTGGTGGTGATCACGCACGGCCATCCCGATCACATCGGCGGCCTGTCCAAGGCCGGCCAGCCGGTGTTTCCCAAGGCGCGCTACGTGTTCGGCGCGACCGAATTCGATTTCTGGAACAAGGGCGAGAACGTGCGCGAGGCGCGCAAGTTCAACCGCGAGCTCTATGTGAAGATCGTCGTTCCTCTGGCGAACCGTGCCACCATGATCAAGCCGGGCGACGAGGTGGTCGCCGGCATCCGCGCCGTCGACGCCTTCGGCCATTCGCCCGGCTTGCTCGCCTTCACCATCGAGAGCGCCGGCAAGCGCATGATCAACTGGGCCGACACCGCCGGCCATTACGCCATGTCGCTGCAGCGGCCCGACCTGCATCTCGACGTCGACGACGACAAGGAGAAGGCGGTGGCCACCCGCAAGCGCATCTTCGACATGGTGGCGAGCGAAGGCCTGCTGGTCGCCGGCTTCCACATGATGCCGTTCCCGGGGCTCGGCTACGTCGAGCGCGCGGGCTCGGCCTATCGCTGGGTGCCGCACAGCTATCAGGTGAACTTCTGATCGTCGGCCTGTCTTGCCCGCCGAAGCGGGGCATGACCGCATCAATTGTCCCTGCGCCGCGCGCCGACCGCGATCGACAGCAGCGCGCGCTGGGCGATGGTCTCGGCGAGCGCGGCGTTGCGCCGCGCCTCGAGCGAGGCCTCCGCGAGCTGACCCATGGCGCGCAGCAGCCGCGGCGCGGTAAAGGCGCGCAGCGCCTCGCCGACCAGCTTCTCGCGCGTGAAATGCACCGGCGGCGCGCCGCGCTTCATGGCGAAGTCGGCGCTGTCGCCGCCGTCGATGGCGAGCCGCATCTTGTGCAGGTTGGCGACGTGGCGGATGGCGGCGGAGATGATGGCGGCGGGCGAGGCGCCGCCGGCGCGCGCCTTGGCGAATTCGGTCTCGGTGTCTGAGGGTCGGCCGGCAAAGGCCATGTCGAGCACGCCGTCGAGCGCTATGTCGGAGGCGTCCGACACCACCGCCATGACGTCGGCAAGCTCGATGCGCTCCTTGCCCTGCGCGTAAAGCGCGAGCTTGCGCAGCTCGTTGCGCGAGGCCAGCCGGTCGCCGCCGAGCAGCGCGACGAGGCTCGCGCGCGCCTCGGCCGCGATCGACAGCCCGGCGTCGCGCAGCTCGTCGTCGATCAGCCGGCCGATCGCGATGTCGTTGTCGGCGTAGCAGGGCAGGGCGGCGGCGGCCTTGGCCTTCTCGCACAGCGCGCGCAACGGCGCGCTCTTCTTCAGGTCGCCGGCCTCGATGATGATGCGGCAATCCTTCGACGGCGCCGCCAGCACCGGCTCGAGCGCGCCGGCGATGTTGCGCGCGCCGGCCCTGACCAGCACGGCGCGGCGGCCGCCGAACAGCGGCACGGTCATCGCCTCCTCGATCAGGCGCGACGGATTGGCGGCGAGCTCCTCGCCTTCGAGGCGGGCGAGCGCGAACGGATCGGCGGGATCGTCGACCGAGGCCTTCACCAGCGCGTCGACGCGCTCGCGCACCAGCCCGGCATCCGGGCCGTAGACCAGCACGATCGGCGTCCCGGCATCGGGGCGGGCGATGAAGCGGTCGACGTCGGAAGCCTTGATGGCGGTCATCTGATTACCCGTCATTCCGGGGCGGCGCCGAAGGCGGCGAAGCCGGAACGACGATTACGACCCGGCGACGAAATACGACGCCAGCCGCGACTTGATGTTGTCGGCGATCACCTTGGCGGCGCGGTTCTCGGCGTCGCGCAGGCCGCGCACGCCGGCGAAACGCTGCTGCTGGCCGGGGATGTCGTAGGTCACGCGCGAGAAGGTCTGCCCCGAAACCACCGTGCGGCCCGTGGCGAGATCGGTCAGCGTATAGATGGCGTCGATGCCGTAGTCCTGCACTTCCGGCCGGGCGGTGTGGATGTCGACGATGAGCTGCTGGCGCGTCGAGGTGAGACGGATGGTGAGCTGATGGGTGGCGCTCGCCGGGTCGCCGCCGCCGGTCAGGCCGTAGATCAATTCGTTGCGCACGCCGACGCCGACGCGGGCGAGCGGCGTGCCGTTCGGCGTCTCGATCGGCTGCACGCGCACGCCGGCGAGCCGGTTGTCGAGGCCGGCAGTGGGCACCACGGTGCCGTCGCCGTACAGCGGCTGGAAGCAGCCGGCGGTCAAACCGGCCAGCGCCACCACAGCGGCAAAACGCGTCAAAGTCAGGGTCCTAGGCGACCACATTGACGATCCTCTGCGGGACGACAATGACCTTTTTCGGGCTCCTGCCGTCCAGCGCCTTTTTTACCTCATCAAGGGTTAAAACGGCAGCCTCAACCGCCTCTTTTCCGGCATCCCGGGCGACGGTGACCTCGGCGCGCTTCTTGCCGTTGATCTGGACCGGCAAGGTAATGGTGTTTTCCACCAGCAAATCGGCCTCGATCTTCGGCCAGGCCTCCGCCGAGACCAGATTTTTATGGCCCAGCGCCGCCCAGCACTCCTCGGCCAGATGCGGCATCATGGGATGGAAAAGCCGCACCAGGATGTCGCCTGATTCGCGCAGCGCCCAGGCAAAGTCGGGGGCGGGCGCGGCCTCGGCTGCGCCGATCGCGTCGCTGAGCGCGTTGGCGCATTCGTAGATGTGGGCGACGCAGCGGTTGAAGCGCAGCTTGGCGATGTCCTCGGTGACGAGGCTGAGCGCGCGGTGGGCGGCCTTGCGCACTTTCTGCGCGTCCGGACCAAACGTTGCCGGGCGGCTTTGTGGTCCGGCGATGTCGGCGATCTCGCCGATGAGCCGCCACAGCCGCTGAACAAAGCGCCAGGCGCCCTGCACGCCCTCCTCGGTCCAGATCACGTCGCGGTCGGGCGGACTGTCGGAGAGCATGAACCAGCGCGCGGTGTCGGCGCCGTAGGCCTGGATGATGTCGTCGGGGTCGACGGTGTTCTTCTTCGACTTCGACATCTTCTCGATCGGCCCGATCTCGATCGGCTCGCCGGTCGTCTCCAGCACCGCCTTGCGCCGGTCGCCGACCGCTTCGATCTTGACCTTGGCCGGCTCGACCCAGTCGCCGTTCCGGGCGCGATAGGTCTCGTGCACCACCATGCCTTGCGTGAACAGGCCGGCGAACGGCTCGTCGAGATTGACGTAGCCGCATTTCCTCATGCCGCGGGTGAAAAAGCGCGAATAGAGCAGATGCAAAATCGCGTGCTCGATGCCGCCGATATATTGGTCGACCGGCATCCATTTGTCGGCGACGGCCGGCGTGGTCGGCGACTTCTCGTTCCACGGATCGGTGAAGCGGATGAAGTACCAGGACGAGTCGACGAAGGTGTCCATGGTGTCGGTTTCGCGCCGGGCCTTGCCGCCGCACTTCGGGCAGGCGACGTGCTTCCAGGTCGGGTGGCGGTCGAGCGGATTGCCCGGCTTGTCGAAGGTGACGTCCTCGGGCAGCGTCACCGGCAGATCCTTCTCCGGCACCGGCACCACGCCGCAGCTGTCGCAGTGGATGATCGGGATCGGGCAGCCCCAGTAGCGCTGGCGTGAAATCCCCCAGTCGCGCAGGCGGTAGTTGACCTGGCGCTGCGCCATCGGCGCGTTGTTGCTTTGCGCTGACCTCTCCGCCCGCGCAGCCTGCTCCCTCCCCCCTTGCGGGGGAGGGGTGGGGAGGGGGGTAGAAACTTGCGCAGGCGTTTGTTGCGTACCCCCCTCCCTGTCCCTCCCCCTCAAGGGGGGAGGGGACGCTGTGGCGTTGCCCGTCGACACGCTGCCGCCGCGTGTTGGCAAGAAAGTGTTTTCCAGCCTTTTCGCCACTTCCTCTTTCGCCTGCGCGATGGTCATGCCGTCGAGGAAGCGCGAGTTGATCATGGTGCCGTCGTCGAGATAGGGCGTCGTGGTGATGACGAAGGTCGCCGGATCCTGGCCCGGCGGGCACACCACCGGCGTATTGCCGAGGCCGTATTTGTTGGCGAACTCGAGATCGCGCTCGTCGTGCGCCGGGCAGCCGAAGATGGCGCCGGTGCCGTAGTCCATCAGAATGAAGTTGGCGACATAGACCGGCAGCGTCCAGCCGGCGTCGAACGGATGCACGGCGCGGATGCCGGTGTCGAAGCCCATCTTCTCGGCGGTGTCGATCGCCGCCTGCGAGGTGCCCATGCGGTGGCATTCCTCGATGAAGGCGGCGAGTTTCGGATTCTTCGCCGCCGCCGCCGTGGCCAGCGGATGATCGGGCGAGATCGCCATGAACTTGGCGCCGAACAGAGTGTCGGGCCGCGTCGTGAAGATTTCGAGCTCGCTCTCCTGGTTCGGCGTGGTCGCGGTGTCGAGCCTGAAGCGGATCAGCAGGCCTTCCGAGCGGCCGATCCAGTTCTTCTGCATCAGGCGAACTTTGTCCGGCCAGCGGTCGAGGGTATCGAGCGCCTCGAGCAGCTCCTGCGAATAGTCGCTGATCTTGAACACCCACTGGTACAGGTCGCGCTGCTCGACCAGGGCGCCGCTTCTCCAGCCGCGGCCGTCGATCACCTGCTCGTTGGCGAGCACGGTCTGGTCGACCGGGTCCCAGTTGACCTTGCGATACTCGCGCGCCACCAGCCCGTGCTTGAGGAAATCGAGAAACATCTTTTGCTGGTGCTTGTAGTAGGACGGGTCGCAGGTCGCGACCTCGCGCGCCCAGTCGAGCGACAGCCCCATGGATTGGAGCTGCTTCTTCATCGCCGCGATGTTCTCGTAGGTCCACTTCTTCGGATGGACCTTGCCGGCCATGGCGGCGTTCTCGGCCGGCATGCCGAAGGCGTCCCAGCCCATCGGGTGCAGCACGTTGTTGCCTTTGGCGCGCATGAAGCGGGCGAGCACGTCGCCCATGGTGTAGTTGCGCACGTGGCCCATATGGATGCGCCCCGACGGGTAGGGGAACATCTCCAGCACGTAGTATTTCGGCCGCGGGTCGTCGTTTTTGGTGGCGAAGATTTCGCGCTCGTCCCAGACACGCTGCCAGCGCTTCTCGGCCTCGCCGGCGTTGTAACGCTCGGGGCGCGCGGATTTTTGCGATTCGGCGGTCATTTGCGGGCCTTTTTACGGACCCGGGAGGTGACATGGAAGGGGGAAAGGGTCAATCGGCGGCTTGACGGCAAGGCCCGGTTCGCTGGCATTAGAGGCATGACCCCGGCTGAAACCGCCAATGCGACCGAACGCCTCGCTTACGTCCGCGCCGAGATCGCGCGCGCGGCCCGCGCGGCCGGGCGCGATGCCGCCGCGGTGACGCTGATCGCGGTGTCCAAGACCTTCGGCGCCGAGGCCATCGAGCCGGTGATCGCCGCCGGCCAGCGCGTGTTCGGCGAGAACCGCGTGCAGGAGGCCAAGGCGAAATGGCCGCCGCTCATGCAGAAGCATCCCGGCATCGAGCTGCACCTGATCGGGCCGCTGCAATCCAACAAGGCCAAGGAGGCGGTGGCGCTGTTTACCGCCATTCACTCGGTCGACCGCCCGTCGCTATGCGAGGCGCTGGCCAAGGAGATCGCCAGGCAGGGCCGCGCGCCGCTGCTGTTCGTCGAGATCAATACCGGCGCCGAGGCGCAGAAGGCGGGCGTGCTGCCCGCGCAGGCCGACGCCTTCCTCGCCGCCTGCCGCGACAAATACGGTCTGACGATTTCCGGCCTGATGTGCATCCCGCCGCTCGGGGAGGCGCCGGGGCCGCATTTCGCGCTCACCGCCAAGATCGCGCGCCGCAACGGGCTGAAATTATTGTCGATGGGCATGAGCGCGGACTACGTCACCGCGATCGAGTTCGGCGCCACCCACGTGCGCGTCGGCTCGGCGATTTTTGGGACGCGCGCACAACATTAAGAGCAGAGCGCGGCCGAAAACTTTCTCCCCTCTCCCACAAGGGGAGAGAGGAAGCGCGGATGTCGCAGCGCTGAGATTTAGAGACGACGTTTTTATCGAAGGCGCGGCGGATAGCCGGGCGGATTCGACGGGCCGCCGATCGAGGCGTCGAGCGGCTTCTTCAGCAGCGCCGAACGCAGCGCCTCGCCGCGCGGCGAGGGCGGCGGCGGCACCGGTGCCGCCGGTGCCGCGGGTGCCGCAGGCTGCAGCGCCGGCGCATCCGCCGCGCCGTAATCGGGCACGGCGTCGTCCTCGCCCATGCGGTGGCTCATGCTGGCGCTGCGCCAGCGCTCGATCACCGTCGTCAGCAAGTCCTTGTTGATGCTGTTGCCGGCGTCGGAGCGCGTGTTGCCGGCGGCCTCGCTGTTCGGCCGCAACTCGACCGGCAGCTCCTGGAAGCGCATCCGCGTCGGCAGGGCGACGCCGGAGCCGAAGGTGAACACCTCGCGGGTGCCGAGCGAGGGAATGAACGACAAGAGGTTGGCCGCCGCATCCGACACCGCCGAGCGGATCAGCGCCTGGTCGCGGTCGTTGGCAAGCCGCATGACGAAGAACGTCGAGCACTGCGAGATGATGGTCGGGTCGATCTCGGCCGGGCGCTGCGTCACCAGCCCGAGGAAGACGCCGTACTTGCGGCCTTCCTTGGCGATGCGCGACAGCGCGCGCCGCGTCGGGCCGAAGCCGATCTTCTTGTCGGCCGGCGCGTAGCGGTGCGCCTCCTCGCAGACGAACAGCAGGGGCGCAACGCCGTCCGACCACAGGCCGAAGTCGAAGGCCATGCGGCACAGCACCGACACCACCGAGTCGATCACCTCGGCCGGGAAGCCGGCGAGCTGCATGATGGTCATCGGCTTGCCCTGCGTCGGCAGCCGGAACAGGTTGCCGAGGATCTCGGCCATGGTGTCGCCGCCGATGTTGGCGTTCTCGAACATGAAGGCGTAGCGCGGATGATTGCGGAAGGTCTGAATGCGGCCGATCAGCTTGTGATAAAGCGTGGCGCGCGCCTTGTTTTCCAGCTTGCCCATGCGCTCGTCGAGCAGCGTGATCAGGTCCTCGATGCGGTAGGGCACCGGGGTGTCGGCGCTGAAGCCGACGTCGCGCGGATCGCGCCGCTTGCTCAGCGTGCTTTGCTGGCCCTGGCGATATTGCAGGTAGGCCGACTTGGCGAGCGGGATGACCTCGGAGAGGATTTCGATCTCTTCGTCGATGCCGGGGCGGCCGCCGAAGAAGACGTCGATGGTCTCCTCGAAATTGAACAGCCAGAACGGCAGCCGCAGGTTACGCGGCGTCAGCACCTGCGCCTTGTCGCCGAAGCAGCGGGCGTATTCGTTGTGCGGGTCGACCAGGAAGATGCGCAGGTTCGGCCGCGTCGCCAGGATCTTGTTCAAGATGATGGCGACGCCGCTCGACTTGCCGACGCCGGTGGCGCCGAGAATGGCAAAGTGGCGGCTGACCAGCTGATCGATGTCGATCTGCACCGGAATATTGGGGTTCTGCTGCAGGTCGCCGATATGGGCGCGGTCGGCGTCGGCGACGCCGTAGACCGTGCGCAGGGCGCTGTCCGGCAGGAGCTGGGCGTCGTCGCCGATATTGGGATACTCGGTGACGCCGCGCTGGAACCGCGCCTTGCCGCCGTCGTTGCGCAATTCGCCGATCAGGTCGAGCCGCGCCATCTTGCGGAAGCTCGGCGAAGCGCCGATGCCGCCGGCGGACAGCGTCTGCTCGCCGACCTCGGTGATGAGGCCGATGATGATGGACTTGTCCATCAGCAGACCGACGAATTTTCCGACGGTGGCTTCTTCGGCGGCGCGCGGATTGAGCTCGATGCTCGCCTGCGCGCCGGTGACGGCGGCGACGCGGCCGAGCGCGTCGGCGCGCGCGGACGCATGCGTGGTCTGTGCGGCGGCAGTTTCCATCGACGCCCCTGTCGCGACGCTTGTTATCGGGTGACGCAAGCGGTCACCGGATGACGGTGATATCATGAACAAAATGCCGGTCCGTTAACGCCGCATATACGCGGTGCTGCGGCACCGGCTATGCTTAACTAATGGTCGCCGATTGCGATAAGTTTCTATAAACCACGGCCTTTCATCGGATTCCTCACGCATGCGCGCCGCCGTTCCGATCTCTGTCGAGCAGAGGATCGGATTTTCGCGCTGGGATGCGCTCGCCGTTCTGCTCACGGTCGCGGTCCTGGTGTTTCTCGCCGAAGCGAGCCGCGGCCTGTTGCAGCCGCTCACGGACTTGCAGCGGCAGCCGGTCGCGCTCGATCCGCGCGTTCTTCCCGAATACGCCGCGCGCACCACCTTGCGCATGCTGGTGGCGCTGCTGTTGTCGCTGGTCTTCACCTTCACCTACGCCACCGCCGCGGCCAAGAGCCGGCGCGCCGAGATGCTGCTGGTGCCGCTGCTCGACATTCTGCAATCGGTGCCGATCCTCGGCTTCATCTCGGTGACGGTGGTGTTCTTCATGTCGCTGGCGCCGGGGCGCGTGCTGGGCGCGGAATTCGCCGCGGTTTTCGCCATCTTCACCAGCCAGGCCTGGAACATGGCCTTCAGCTTCTACCAGTCGCTGCGCACCGTGCCGCGCGACCTGGTCGAGGTCAGCGCCCACTTCCGGCTGTCGCCGTGGCTCACTTTCTGGCGGCTAGAGGCGCCGTTCGCCGCCCCCGGCCTGATCTGGAACACCATGATGTCGATGTCGGGCGGCTGGTTCTTCGTCGTCGCGTCCGAGGCCATTACAGTGGGCGACACGACAATAAAGCTGCCGGGCATCGGCTCGTGGCTCGCCGTGGCGATCGACGAGAAGGACATTGGCGCCGTCGTTCTGGCAGTAGCCACCATGGCCGTCGTGATCCTGCTCTACGACCAGCTGGTGTTCCGGCCGATCGTCGCCTGGGCCGACAAGTTCCGCTTCGAGCAGACGGCGGCCGGCGAGCGGCCGCGCTCCTGGGTCTACGACCTGTGGCGCCGCGCCCGCCTGACGCGGCGCACCGCCCAGGCCATGGGCTGGCTGGGCGACGTCGTCGAGCAGCTGCTGCCGCGGCCGGCCGCGGCGCCTGTCGTGG
>DASRGB010000047.1:0-54244 GCA_035651255.1 Pseudolabrys sp. | reverse complement strand
ATCCGCGACCAGGAATTGGCCGGCCTCGACATCGTCACCGACGGCGACGCGCACTTCGACGACGACATCGGCGGCCAGAGTTGGACCGCGTATCCGCCGAACCACATGACCGGCCTCACCGTCGGTCATCCGGTGCCGACGCCGGCCGGCCGCGGCGGCATCTGGTTCCCGCGCGGCCATATCCTGCACGACTATCTGGAATCGCGCGTTATGCCGGTCATCACCGGCCCGATCGGGCGCGGCAACCTGCAATATACCGCGATGTGGAAGGTCGCGCAGCGGCTCACCGACAAGCCGGTGAAATGGGGCTCGGTGTCGGCGGAGATCATCGCCTTCGCGCTGCAGGATCGCTACTACAAGAGCGTCCCCGAGCGCATGTTCGCGATCGCCGACGCGCTCAACGAGGAATACCACGAGCTGGCCGACGCCGGCTGCCCGGTGATCCAGATCGAGGAGCCGCAGATCCACCTGATCGCCGTGCGCAACATCGTCGACAAGGTCATCAACGTCGATCTGATGGTCGAGGTGTTCAACCGCACCGTTAAAGGCCTGCGCGCCAAGACCGAGGTCTGGGCGCATTCCTGCTGGGGCAACCCGTCGCAGCAGCGCATGTTTGCCAGCGTGCAGACCTACAAGCCGGCGCTCGAGGCCTATGCCAAGATCGACGCCGACGTCATCACGTTCGAGTCGTCGTCGTCCGGCGGCATCGACCTCGAAGCCATCGGCAAGACCATCACCGACAAGAAGATCTGCATCGGCGTCATCGACCACCATACGCTGCAGGTCGAGAGCCCCGAACAGGTGGCCTCGCAGATCAGGGCCGCGCTCAAATACATTCCGGCCGAGCGGCTGATGGTGTCGACCGACTGCGGCATGGGCCGCGAGGGCATGAGCCGCCGCCACGCCTTCTACAAGGCGGTGGCGATCACGCTCGGCACCAACATCGTGCGCAAGGAACTGGGCGTGCCGCAAGCGCGCGTGCCGGCGGCCGACGAACGCTACTCGCTGGTGGTGCCGACGAAGTGACCGTGTAGCGGTCGTCTTGGGGCGCGAGTGAAACGAGTGAACCCGGGATCCAGAAGCAGGTTCTGAGGTTGCATCTGGGTTCCCGGCTCCGGCCTTCGGCCGGCCCTGGAATGGCAACGGGTTCACCCATGCCCCGCCAACACGCGCTCGATCTGCGCGTCGGCGAGCGTCACGTGATAGAAGCGGTCGAAGAAGTCCTGCACGATCCCGCGCAGGTCTTCCTTGAAATGCTGCGGGTAAAGCAGCGTCGCCAGCCACCACAGGCCGATCAGCCGGTTGGCCGACGGCACGGCGTAGATCCAGTCGAACGGCAGCTGGGGCGTGACATGGATGCGGTTGTCACGCACCGCCTTGAGCCCGCCCCAGGCCGGGTCGCTGCGCATGGATTTTGCCAAGGCGGCGTCGGATGCGAGGATTGCATCGGGTTGCCAGGCCCGCACCTGCTCGATGGTGACGTCGCCGACGCCGCCCGGCGTGTCGCCGGCGGCATTGCGCGCGAGCAGTTCGATCAGCTCCATTTCGATGGCGCCGCCGCGCCCCGTCGTCAGTCCTTGCGGCCCGCCGGCGTAGTAGATGCGCGGCCGCTGCTCCGGTGGCACGAAGGCGATGCGGTTGGTGATGACGCCGAGCGTCTGGTTGCAGTAGTCGGCAAGATCGGCGCCCTCGGCCTCGCGGCCGATCAGCCGGCCGAGCTTCTGGTAGCTGGTCGACAGCGACAGCACCCGGCCATCGAGCAGCGCATAGGCAATCCCCGTCCGCCTTTGCACGGTGTCGGCAAGCGCGGCGTAGTCCGGGTCGGTGCCGCCGACGTCGAGGATGAGATCGGGCTTGAGCGCGGTCACCTTGTCGAGGTTGGGCGTGCCGCCGCCGGCGAGGTGGCCGAGTTCGGGCCGCCGGCAGATATTGACCAGCAAATAGGCGCAGGCTTGGGCCGAGTTGGCGTAGGGCCAGCCGAGCAGCATTTGCGGCGCCAGCGTGTAGAGCAGGATGGCGGCTTCCGGCCCGGCCGGGAAGACGTGGTGGACCTTGTCCGGCGCCGTGACTGTGCGCTTGACGTCGTCTGTGATCGTCGCCGCCCGCGCCATCCGCGGCGCCAGCAGCGCTGCAGAGACGCCGGTGAGTAATATGCGGCGGGTGAGGGGCATGAAGGCGTTGCCATCTTTACCCTCTCCCCCTGTGGGAGAGGGTACCGAGCAGCCGAAGGCTGCGAGGCGGGTGAGGGGTCAGTATCTCATATTGCTCGGCGAGTCAGACCCCTCACCCGGCTCGCGCCCGCTATCGCTCCGCGCTCGCCACCCTCTTCCACAAGGGGGGCGGGGAATCGAGTGCGCGGCGACGCCGCGGAATAACAACGCTAGTCCCCCGGCGCGAAGCCGTAGCCGGCCAGGATTTTCTGTCCGTCCGCCGACAGGATGAATTCGGCGAAGTCCTGCGCGGCCGGCGGCGCGCCGCTGATCACGGTCAAGCCGTAGTCGGCGCCGACCGACAGCGCCGCGGGCAGTTCGACCATCTGCTGGTCGGGGTATTGTTTGCGCGCCGCCAGCGCATTGGTGCAGTAGGTCATGAAGATATCGGCGCGGCCTTCTGCCACGTGCCAGCCATAGGCGACACGGCCGGCCGGCGGCGCGGCGCTGGTCTTGGCGCCAGTCAGCTTGAGCGATTTCTTTTCCAGCGTGTCCTGCGCGCCCGGCTTGAGCGCCTCGGCTTTGGTGAACACCTGCACCGCATAGTCGCCGGACGGGTCGGCGCGCGGCGTCGAGGTGGCGAGTTTCACTTTGGCGTCCAGCATGCGCGCGAGCAGCGTGTCGCCGGTGACGTCGAGTCCCGGCCTGACCAGCGCGCACATCTTATTGCGCGCAAAGCGCACCACCGGCCCGCCGGTGCCGTCGTCGTGCAGCTCTTCCGGATGCTCCATGTTGGCGGAGGCGAACACGTCGGCTCTGCCGCCGTCGGCGATCTCCTTTTTGAGCAGGCCGGAAGGGCCGAATTTCATCGCGACCTTGTGGCCGCTTTTGGCTTCGTAAGCCTTGGCCACGTCGCCGAGCGCGTCCTTCAGGCTGCCGGCGGCGAAGAGCGTGACGGTGTCGGCTTGGGCTGCACTGTTCATCGCGGCGAGGCCAAACAATGACGCTGCAAAAAATACTGCCGTCATGCCCCGCGCATGCGGGGCATCCAGTAAACGCCGACGTAACTTGGGTACACGGGTGTGCATCTCAAACCACCGGGGTTACTGGATCGCCCGCTTTCGCGGGCGATGACGGCAGCATAATACATCACGCGCCCGGATCCTCGGCATTCGGATAGAACAGCTGCTGGCCGTCGATCTTGTAATTGGCGATGTCCTTCTGGCCCTGCGGCGACACCAGGTAGTCGATGAAGGCCTGGCCGAGCTCCTTCTTGACGTTGGGATGCTTCTGCGGGTTCACCAGCATCACCCCGTATTGGTTGAACATGCGCTTGTCGCCTTCGACGACGATGGCGAGGTCGCCCTTGTTCTTGAAGTGGATCCAGGTGCCGCGGTCGGACAGCACATAGGCGTTGCTGGCCTGCGCGGTGTTGAGCGCCGCGCCCATGCCCTGGCCGATCGACTTGTACCAGGGCCCGTGGTCCTTGCCGATGTCGATGCCGGCGTCCTGCCAGAGCTTGAGCTCGGCGATGTGCGTGCCGGAGCGGTCGCCGCGCGAAATGAAGGTCGCCTGCTTGTCCTTGAGGGTCTGCATCGCCTTGGCGACGTCTTTCAGGCCCTTGATGCCGGCCGGGTCGCTCTTGGGGCCGATCAGCACGAAGTCGTTGTACATCACGGGATAGCGCTTCACGCCCTCACCCTCGGCGAGGAATTTCTCTTCCGCCGATTTGGCGTGCACGAAGACGACGTCGGCGTCGCCGCGCCGTCCGGTATCGAGCGCCTGGCCGGTGCCCTGCGCCACGACTTTCACGGTGATGCCGGTCCTTTGCTTGAACAGCGGCAGCAGATATTCGAACAGACCGGAGTCCTGGGTCGACGTCGTCGAAGCGACCACGATCGATTTATCCTGCGCGCCGGCCGGCGTAGCGGCGAGCAGCGCGCCCAGCGCGGCGGCGATGATGAGGCGGCGGCGATGCAGCATGACAATCCTCCGTCTTGCGTTGGTGTCGCAACTCACACCAGGAGCTCCCCGGCGATGAATTTCCTCGCTTCCTCGCTGCGCGGCGCGTGGAAGAAATCCTCGGCGCGGCCGGTTTCGACGACGCGGCCGCGGTGCATGAGCACGATGTCGCCGCCGATGCGCCTGGCCTGGCCGAGATCGTGCGTCGACATCACGACCTTGACGCCGCGCGCGGCGATCCTGCGCACGATGTCCTCGATCGCCTTGGTGGCGGCGGGATCGAGGCTCGCGGTCGGCTCGTCGAGAAACAGGATGGCGGGATCGCGCGCCAGCGCACGGGCGAGCCCGAGCCGCTGCTGCTCGCCGCCGGACAGCCGCCGCGCCGGGCGCCGCGCAAGGCCGCCCAGGCCGACGTCGGCCAGCAATTCGCCGGTGCGTTGCGCGCGCGTATCGCGCGGCACGCCGGCGGCGGCGAGCGCATAGCGGACATTGGCTGCGGCGCTGCGCCGGAGCATGGCGGGGCGCTGGAACATGATGGCGCGCCGTGCCGGCGGCGAGGCTTCGCGGCCGCCCCAGGTGATGAGCCCGCTGGTCGCCGGCAGCAGGCCCATGGCGGCGCGCAGCAGCGTGGTCTTGCCGGAGCCGTTCGGGCCGATCAGAACGGTCGGCTCGCCGGCGTCGAGCCTGAGCGTGACGCCGTCGAGGATCGGCACGCCGCGCGCGAGGATTCTCACGTCGACGAACAGCAGCGGCAGGTCGAGGGCTACGTTGCGCATGTTCATCCGGCGTAATGTTCGCCGGCCCGGCGCGCGGCCCAGGCCAGCGCGTTGATGACGACGACGATGCCGATCAGCACCATGCCGAGGCCGATGGCGAGCGGCAGGTCGCCTTTGGAGGTTTCCAGCGCGATCGCCGTCGTCATGGTGCGGGTGAAGCCGTCGATATTGCCGCCGACGATGATGATGGCGCCGACCTCGGCCGCGGCGCGGCCGAAACCGGCGAGCAGGGCGGTGACCAGGCTGAAGCGCGCGTCCCAGATCAGCGTTGCGGCGCGGCGCAGCGGGCCGACCGCCATGGCGGTCAGCTCGTCGTGGTACTCGACCCACAGATCCTCAATGGTCTGGCGGCTGAGCGCGGCGATGATCGGCGCGACCAGCACGGTCTGCGCGATCACCATGGCCTGCGGGGTGAACAGCAGGCCCCAGGCGCCGAGCGGCCCCGACCGTGACAACAACAAGAAGATCGCCAGCCCCGCCACCACCGGCGGCAGGCCCATCAGCGCATTCAAAACGACGATGGTGGCCTCGCGTCCCGGGTAGCGGATGAGCGCGATGAAGGCGCCGACCGGTACGCCGATCAGCGCCGAAAAAAACACCGCGCTCAGGCTCACCAGCAAGGACAGCCGCACGATCGCAAGCAGGGCCGGATCGCCGGTGAGCACCATCTGCAGCGCCGAAAGGTCGGTCTCGCCGGTCATTTGCCGAGGGGGCTCCAAGCGGACAGGCGCAAGAGCTGACACGCCAAAAGTCTCTACATTTTTTAGTGTCATTGCGTTTCAGATACAATAGATTGCACTTTTGTGTAAAATAAACATATTTAAACATACTATCTTGGCCTGCCGCTTGGCTTGAATTCTGTTGCCCCCATGGCCATGACCTATCGGCGTTTCAGGAGCCTGCGGCCCAGCACGCGTTGCGACGAGGAGTCTGTGATTGAAGCGGCCGACTGAGACGCAACGGCGCGCATCGCGCGTTTATTGATGTAATAAGGCGTTCGCCTGTGACGCGTTTGGAGGAGGGGTGGCCGAGTGGCTGAAGGCGCACGCTTGGAAAGCGTGTTTACGGGAAACCGTAACGTGGGTTCGAATCCCACTCCCTCCGCCACCGTTGAACCCGTATTGGTTGTGTGCTCGGATTTCACACTCGGGGGCGTAAAACTTTCTGGCCGCGCGGGACGTCAAATGTTGCGCCGGCGATCGATTGGCAAGGCAGCGCTCGTTGCCGCCTGAGCCGAGCCAAAAATCAAGAAAGACAACTCCCTATTGCGGTAGGTGGCCTCGGCAGTGTCCGCACGGCCGAAACGAGCATGCTTTGGCTTGCTTATCTACTGCGGTGACGCGCTGTGGCTGAAAAGGAACCCTCTGCAAATGCGACACGGTGTAGGCTCTGTCGGATCGTTCGGCCGTGGCGGAACCTGTTGTCGGAAAGCGGCGCTTACGCGGAGGCGCAGATGTCTCGGAAGAAGCAAGACACGTCGGGGAAATCCGAGTTGGGACAAGAAACGAACATAGAGATGGAAGCACTTTATAAAAAGCCTGACGGGCTCGAAAACTCCGAGGGCTCATGGATATTGGGTCGCAGATGGCAGGGGCCTGAAATGGCTGAGCTCTCGCGGCGTGTTTTCGAAAAATATGCGTTCGTAGCAGAAGTGAGCATGCCGCTTCTTGCGATCGTCATTTTCATTATCGACAAATGGCTTGCGCAAGTTTTGTATGCATTTGGATACGACGAAACCGCCACCCCCCACCTTGGATTCGTTCGGCGTCAATATGAATTTATTAGCGGAAGATTCCCCAGCGCTGACGTTAAGCTGTATGACTTCCACTTGTTTGAGATGATTGTTTGGCTGGTTCTGGCTACGACATGCTTGCGGATTGTCGCGGGCCTCTGTCCACTGCGAAACTTTGACGCGCGCGCAGTATTGAAAAAGAAAAATAGATCTCCCCTAGCAGGATTTTTAAGCTGGGTGCTTATTACCGGTTATGTCTTGTACCTGTCTTTGGTTACACCCGAACATTTTGCGGGACCGATTACACTCCAGGCTCTTGCGCAATATTCACCGCGAACCTTCATCGCGTTTGAGGTTTTTGTTTTTTGTTGCAGCGCTTTGGTTTTTGCCGAGGGATTTATTTTTTCCGTCTACTTCGTGATCGGACCGCGGACGAAGTCTTATCAGTGAGGGCTACTATCAGAAACGAGCAGCCGGATTATCTAAGTTCAGGGGGAGTCGATGACAATCACAATAACGCCATCGAAGCTGACTGAAGGTCCAAGCGCGCTAGCAGAAGCGGCACCTGTTCCAGCGGCAGGCAAATATTGGAGTAAATTGCAATGAGTGAAACATTAAGGAGCGTTGTGCTGGCGGCATTGATTTTTTGTTTCGCCTTGGTCGGCGGCGTATTTGTAGTTCTTCAAAACCGTATGTTTCGGAAAATCAGAAAAAATCGCTCGGTATTTTCTCCTCTCACGGCTTTCGCCGCTTTTCAAACTGTCGAAGTTTACGTCCTGATAGGGCTAGTGTTTGTCGAAGTCGTAATTGTCGTCGCCGTTAAGTATTTCAAGGGGCTTTAATAGCGCATTCGGGGGGCACATGACCAATTGGATTTTTAACGGGCTTACGTTGTCGTACGGGTATACGGCAAGCCTTAATCTTGGGGGATCGGTCGCGCTTGGAAACTATGAGGGAGCCGCAGGGGCTTATGTGACCGCGTTTGGTGGTCAAACCAACAACGGAGTCGGCTTATTCTATTCTGTCGGCTCAGATCATCCAAATCCAAATGCGCTTTCTTTGACTGCGCCTGTCGTCGGTTTTGAACTCGGTGAACGATTTAGTCTCACCATCGGCAATGTATCGGACTTTCGCGGTGATTCAGTAAATTACAGCATTCATATCGGCCTTATTGGTTTCGACGTATCCATCCCGCTTGATTCATCGTCCTTACTCGAAGGCGTGAGTTTCGGGGTCACGGTTGGCCCAGGATTCCAGATTGCCTTGGGAGATGTGCAGCATACCACGCCCGTTCCCCTGTTTGGGATGCAACTGAATGAATCCAATTCGACTAACCCTTTGATTTGGACACAGGGCGGCAATGATGCTTCCGGCAACAACTTTTCTTTGTGGAATCAGAAACCATTAAACTATTACCAACTCCGAAGCTCACTAGGCACTACGAATCCCAGTGCGCTCGATCAAAATATTTGGAATCAACCGGACGTCCCGTTCCAGGGGCAGGGCAACACCGGCAACGCGTCAGCGCCCAGCGGCTCCAACTATTTCGGACCCACCTACGACCCGTTCAACAATCTGCAATCGATCTTCAACGGCACGAGCACGGACACCCAGAGCGGCAACGTCTCCGACCCGCAGCAACTGTTCGGCAATGGGGCGAGCGGGCCGGGAGTAAACGGAGTCGACCAAAGCCCGTCCGTTTACGCGCCTAGCAATTTCGGCGACGACCAAAACAGCTCAATTCCGGCATCGGGCTTCAACACCTACATAACGCCGCCCAGCAGCACCACCCCTCCACCCCTTTACAATTACGCCGCCGTCAATCCTATTCCCGGCTATTCGGGCCTGGGAGCCGCGACCTATTCGCCGGGCGCCGATTATTACTCGCCGAGCTATTACGCGCCCTCGTACAGCTACGCCTACTCTGACGGCCTCATCCACAACGGCTGCCTTCACGATCCGGCCGCGGCGGCGACAAGGCCCCGAGCCTCTACGCAATCTTTATATCTCCTTGATGCCGCGGCATCGTAATTCGCATCGCTTCTTTATCGCTTGAATTCTATTTCAGCCTCGCTCCCGCGGCATTGGAAAGGAGCGATCGATGCTCGACGTCATCCTGCTCGCATTTGGCCTCGGCCTGTTCGCCGTTTCGCTCGGCTACGCCTACGGCTGCGCTCGGCTCTGAGGAGACACCCATGGTTTTCGACTATTCGCTCGCTGCGCTCGTGACCGCGGGGCTGATGATCTACCTCGTCTACGCCCTGCTCACGCCCGAGAAATTCTAAGGAGCCGGCCATGACCGTCACCGGCTGGATTCAGATCCTGGTCTTTTGCGCGATCGTTGCGGCGATTACGCCCGTGCTCGGCGCTTATATGACGCGCGTCTTCAACGGCGAGCACACGTTCCTCACGCCCGTGCTGCGGCCGGTCGAACGCGCGCTTTATGCCACCGGCGGCATCCATGAAAATGACGAACAGGACTGGCTCGCCTACACCATCGGCATGCTGCTGTTCCATGTCGGCGGCTTTCTCATCCTCTACGCGGTGATGCGCTTCCAGGCGGCGCTGCCATTCAATCCGGCGGGACAGAGCGCGGTGGTGCCGGATCTCGCCTTCAACACGGCGGTGAGCTTCATCACCAACACCAACTGGCAGAACTACGGCGGTGAGGGGACGATGTCCTACCTGACGCAGATGCTGGCGCTGACGCACCAGAATTTCCTGTCTGCCGCTACCGGCATCGTGCTCGCCGTCGCTTTGATCCGCGGCTTCGCCCGCGCGTCGGCCAGGACGGTCGGCAATTTCTGGGTCGATATCACCCGCTGCACGCTTTACGTCCTGCTGCCGATCTGTATCCCCTACGCCCTGTTCCTGGTGTGGCAGGGCATGCCGCAAACGCTGGGTGCCTACGTCGAGGCGACGACGCTCGAGGGCGCCAAGCAGACCATCGCGGTCGGTCCGGTCGCCTCGCAGGTCGCCATCAAGATGCTCGGCACCAATGGCGGCGGCTTCTTCAACGCCAACGCCGCGCATCCCTTCGAAAATCCGACGGCGCTGTCGAACTACGTGCAGATCATCTCGATCTTTGCGCTCGGCGCCGCGCTCACCAACGTGTTCGGCCGCATGGTCGGCAACCAGCGCCAGGGCTGGGCGATCCTTGCCGCCATGGGCGCGCTGTTTCTCGCCGGCATCGCCGTCGCCTATTGGGCCGAGGCGCACGGTAACGACATCCTCAATGCCATGGGGCTGACCGACGGCAACATGGAGGGCAAGGAGGTCCGCTTCGGCATCGTCGCTTCGGCGCTGTTCGCGGTCGTGACCACCGCGGCGTCCTGCGGCGCCGTCAACGCCATGCACGATTCCTTCACCGCGCTGGGCGGCATGATTCCGCTCATCAACATGCAGCTCGGCGAAATCATCGTCGGCGGCGTCGGCGCCGGCCTTTACGGCATGCTGCTGTTCGTGATCATCACCGTGTTTGTCGCCGGCCTGATGGTCGGGCGCACGCCGGAATATGTCGGCAAGAAGATCGAGGCCAAGGAAGTGAAGATGGCGATGCTCGCCATCCTGGTGCTGCCGCTGATGTATCTCGGCTGGACCGCGGTCGCAGTCGTTTATCCGCCCGCGGTCGCCTCAATGGCAAATGCCGGCCCGCACGGTTTCAGCGAGGTGCTTTACGCCTATACCTCGCAGACCGGCAACAACGGCTCGGCCTTCGCCGGCCTCACCGGCAACACGCTGTTCTACAACGTCACCGGCGCGGTCGCGATGTTCGTCGGCCGCTTCTGGATGATCATCCCGGCGATGGCCATTGCCGGCTCGCTCGCCGCCAAGAAATCGGTGCCGCCGTCGCTCGGCACGTTCCCGACCACCGGCGCGCTGTTCGCCGGGCTCTTGGTCGGCGTCATCCTCATCGTCGGCGGCCTGACATTTTTCCCGGCGCTCGCGCTCGGTCCCATCGTCGAACAATTCGCGATGCAGGCCGGCACGGTATTCTGAGCGGATAGGAGCCAGGTCCATGGAAACCTCGAAACTTCGCAAGCGCATGCCGGTGAGCACGCTGCTGGATCCCAAGATCGTCGTCCCGGCGATGGGTCAGGCCTTCGTCAAGCTCAATCCGAAAACGCTGGCCAAGAACCCGGTGATGTTCGTGCTGGAAATGGTGACGCTGCTGACGACGGTGCTGCTGGCTCGCGACATCGTCACCGGCGGCCCAACGCTCGCGTTCGAAATGCAAATCGTCGTCTGGCTGTGGTTCACGGTGCTGTTCGCCAACCTCGCCGAAGCCATCGCCGAAGGCCGCGGCAAGGCGCAGGCCGACGCCCTGCGCAAGACGCGCACCGACACGCGCGCCAAGCGCATCCTCATGCCCGACAATTACCAGGTCTACGAAGGTGTGCTGGCCGACGAGCTGCGCGCCGGCGATATCGTGGTGTGCGAGGCCGGAGACGTCATCCCCGGCGACGGCGAAGTGATTGAAGGCATCGCCTCGGTCAACGAAGCGGCGATCACCGGCGAGTCGGCGCCGGTGATCCGTGAATCGGGCGGCGATCGCTCGGCGGTGACCGGCGGCACCACCGTGATCTCCGACCGCATCGTTGTCCGCATCACGTCGTCGCCCGGTTCCTCGTTCCTCGATCGCATGATCGCGCTGGTCGAGGGCGCCGAGCGGCAGAAGACCCCGAACGAGATCGCGCTCAATATCCTGCTGGTCGGTCTCACCGTCATCTTTGTGTTCGCCACGGCGACGATCCCGAGCTACGCGGCCTATGCCGGCGGCACGATCTCGGTCGTGGTGCTGGTGGCGCTGTTCGTCACGCTGATCCCGACCACCATCGGCGCCCTGTTGTCCGCCATCGGCATCGCCGGCATGGACCGCCTGGTGCGCTTCAACGTGCTGGCAATGTCCGGCCGCGCGGTCGAGGCGGCGGGCGACGTCGATACCCTGCTGCTCGACAAGACCGGGACTGTCACGTTCGGCAACCGGCTGGCGACCGAAATTGTTGCGGTTCCGGGCGTCACCGACCGCGAGGCGGCGGAGGCGGCCGCGCTCGCCAGCGCCGCGGATGAGACTGCGGAAGGCCGCTCGATCGTCACGCTGATGCAAGAGAAGTACGGCGTGCGCTCCGAGACCGCGCCGAAGCAGGCGAAGTTCATCGAGTTCTCCGCGACCACACGGCTGTCCGGCGTCGATCTCGGCGCGCGCCGCCTGCGCAAGGGCGCAATCGATTCCATCCTCAAGTTCGCCCGCGAGCAGGCCGGCCAGCCCGTCACAGAGCCGCCGGCGTTTCGCGCGGCGGTCGACAAGATCGCACGCTCGGGCGGGACGCCCCTCGGCCTGGCGGAAAACGGCCGCCTGCTCGGCGTGATCCATCTCAAGGATGTGGTGAAGCCCGACGTCAAGGATCGCTTCGCAGCGCTGCGCCGCATGGGCATCAAGACGGTGATGATCACCGGCGACAATCCGGTGACCGCGGCATCGATCGCATCGGAGGCCGGCGTCGACGATTTCATCGCCGAGGCGACGCCCGAGGACAAGCTGCGCTACATCCGCAACGAGCAGGCGCAAGGCCGTCTCATCGCCATGTGCGGCGACGGCACCAACGACGCACCCGCGCTTGCCCAGGCCGACGTCGGCGTCTGCATGCAGAGCGGCACGCAGGCGGCGCGCGAGGCCGGCAACATGGTCGATCTCGACTCCAACCCGACCAAGCTGATCGAGGTGGTCGAGATCGGCAAGCAATTGCTGATGACGCGCGGAGCGCTCACCACATTTTCAATCGCCAACGACGTGGCGAAGTATTTTGCCATCATCCCGGCGATGTTCGTCGCGTTCTATCCGCAGCTCCAAATCTTGAACATCATGGGGCTGTCGACGCCGCAGAGCGCCATCCTGTCGGCCATCATCTTCAACGCGCTCATCATCATCGCGCTCATTCCGCTGGCACTGAAGGGCGTCAAGTACCGCCCGATCGGCGCCGCCGCGCTGCTGCGGCGCAATCTGCTGGTCTACGGCCTCGGCGGCATCGTCCTGCCGTTCGCCGGCATCAAGATCATCGATCTGCTCGTGACCGCACTGCATCTGGCCTGAAGGAGGCCGCCATGCTCAAGGAAATCCGCCCAGCCATTGTGTTCGTCGTCGCGTTGACGCTGATCACCGGCCTTGTCTATCCGCTCGCCATCACCGGCGTCGCCGAGGCGGTCTTTCCGCGCCAGGCGCAGGGCAGCCTGATCGAGAAGGACGGTAAGGTCGTCGGCTCGGCGCTGATCGGCCAGCAATTCGCGAGCGACCGCTATTTCCACGGCCGCCCTTCTGCAACCAATGCGCCGGATCCGAAGGATTCCACCAAGACGGTCGACGCCCCGTACAACGCGGTCAACTCGATGGGCTCAAATCTCGGGCCGACCAGCAAGGCGCTTGCCGAGCGTGTCAACGGCGCCGTCGAGGAGCTGAAAAAAGAGAATCCGTCGGCGCAGGTGCCGATCGATCTGGTGACGACCTCCGGCAGCGGCCTCGATCCGGATATCTCGCCCGCGGCGGCGCAATTCCAGGTGCCGCGCGTCGCCAAGGCCCGCAACCTGCCTGAGCGACGCGTGCGCGCGCTGGTCGACGGGCAGATCGAAGGCCGCACCGTCGGCCTGCTCGGCGAACCGCGCGTCAACGTGCTCAAGCTCAATCTCGCGCTCGATGACTTGAAGTCGTAGACTGTACGGCGAATGGCCGTAGCCGGAACGCAAAGAGCCTCGCCCGACGCGCTGCTCGCTCTCGCCAAAAAGGAGGGGCGCGGGCACCTGAAGATTTTTCTCGGTGCTGCTCCGGGCGTCGGTAAGACCTACGCCATGTTGTCCTCCGCGCGCGCCGAAAAGGCGGCCGGACGCGATGTCGTCGCCGGCCTCATCGAGACGCACGGCCGCCGCGAGACCGAGCAGCTGATCGCCGGCATCGAGGTTCTGGCGCGCAAGCCGGTCGTCTACCGCAACCAGGTCATCAAGGAGTTCGATCTCGATGCCGCGCTGGCGCGCCGGCCGAACCTGCTGCTGGTGGACGAATACGCCCACACCAATGTGCCCGGCAGCCGTCACCCCAAGCGCTGGCAGGACATCGACGAGCTGCTTGCTGCCGGCATCGACGTGTGGACGACGCTGAACATCCAGCACCTCGAAAGCCTCAATGATGTAATCCAGAAGATCAGCAAGGTGCGCGTGCGCGAGACGGTCCCGGATACCGTATTCGACAAGGCCGACGAGGTCGTGCTGGTCGATTTCCCGCCCGACGAGCTGTTGCGCCGGCTCGCCGAAGGCAAAGTCTACGTCCAGGACACCGCGGCCCGCGCCGTCGAGAATTTTTTCAAGCCCCAGAACCTGACGGCCCTGCGCGAACTGGCCCTGCGCCGCGCCGCCGAGCGGGTCGACGCCTCGCTCGTCGAGCGCATGCAGGCGCAGGCGATCGAAGGGCCTTGGGCGGCCGGCGAGCGCATCCTCGCCTGCATCGGACCGGATCCGGTCTCGCCCACGGTGGTGCGCGCCGCCAAGCGCCTGGCCGATCTGATGGACGCGCCGTGGATCGCCGTCACCGTCGAGCGGCCCGGCAGCGCCCTCGACACCGCCGCACGCAAGCGCCTCGACGATGCGATGAAGCTTGCGGAAAGCCTCGGCGCCGAGACGCAGACGCTCACCGGCACCGATTTGCCGGCCGAACTGCTGCGCTTCGCCAAGTTCGAGAATGTCACGCAGATCGTCATCGGCCGCTCGCGCGGCGGCTTCTTCGCCGAGCTGCTGCGGCGGTCGCTGCCGCACGAACTGGTGCGCCGCACCCAGGATATCGCCATCCATCTGGTGACGCGGGAAACGGAACCCGTCACCGCCGGTCCGCGCTGGCGCTGGCAGGAAACCGCGCCATTGGCGCTGCCGCCCTTCATTTACGCGACCGCGGCGGTAGCCATGGCGCTGATTGCCGGCGAAGGCTTGACGGAACTGACGCCGATCCCGAACCTTTCGATGGTGTTCATGCTGGCGGTCTTGGTGACCGCCATCAGCTTCGGCATCTGGCCGGCGATCTACGCCTCGCTGCTGTCATTCCTGACCTACAATTTTTTCTTCATCCCGCCGATCTACACCTTCACCATCGCGGAGCCTTACGAGCTCCTGGCGCTCGTCATCTTTCTCGTCGTCGCCGTGGTCAGCTCGGCGCTCGCCGGGCGCGTGCGCGAGCAGGCGCGCATTGCCGCCGCGCGCATGCGGGCGATGCGGCGGCTTTACGAGTTCACGCGGCGCTTGTCTGGCCTCGCCACGCTCGATGCGGTCGCCGAAGGCGCGGCGAGCGAGATCCACGCGAGCCTCGGGCGCGCCGTGGTGGTGATGCTGACGCAAGACGACGACGTCAAGCTCACCGCCTCGTGGCCGCCGGAGGACGAGCTCGACGCCGCCGCCATGACGGCCGCGCGCTGGGCCTACAGCCATGCCGAGCCCGCCGGCGCCGATACCGGCACGCTGCCGATCGTGCCGTGGTATTTCGTGCCGATCCGCATCGGCGCCAAGACGCTCGGCGTCATCGGCGTTGCCAGGGCGCAGGATGCGCCGCCGCTCGATTCCGAGGCGCGAGCCCTGCTCGACACTTTGGTCGAGCAGACCGCGGCGGCGCTGGATCGAGCGTCGCTTGCGCGCGAAATGGTCAATGCCAGGACCGCAACCGAGACCGAACGCGTGCGCAACACCTTGCTCGCCTCGGTGTCTCACGATTTTCGCACGCCGTTGTCGTCGATCCTGGGCTCGGCCAGCAGTCTGATCGACTACGGCGACAAGCTCGGACCTGCCGCGCAGAAGGACCTGCTCGGCCAGATCAAAACCGAGGCGGAAGAGCTCGACGAGATGGTGCGCAATCTGCTGGCGATCACCCGCATCGACGCCGGCGCTCTCGAATTGCGCCGCGACTGGATCGATTTGCGCGAAGCCGCCGAGCGCGTCGTCAATGCGGCGCGGCGCCACGGCGCCAGGCAGAAGATCGAAGTCAGAATGCCCGACGGTCTGCCGCTGGTGCGCGCCGACGCCGCGCTGACCGAGCAGTTGATCGGCAACATCGTCGGCAATGCCGTCGTCCATACGCCGCCCGAGACCGCGGTGCAGGTCGAGGCATCGGTGGCCCCGAGTAACGTCGCGCTGCGCGTCACCGACGACGGCCCCGGCATCGCGCCCGACGTGCTGCCGACGATTTTCGATAAATTTGTCAAAGGCGGCTCCGACGCGCCGACCGGCGACAGCACCCACGGGACCGGCCTCGGTCTCGCCATCGCCAAAGGCATCATGGAGGCGCACGGCGGCTCGATCGCCGTCGAAAGCCCGGTTGCCAACGGCCGCGGTGCGCGTTTCACCATGATCTTTCCGCGCGAGGCGGCGCCGCCATGAGTGCAAAAATCCGGGCTCTGGTTATCGACGACGAGGCGGCGATCCTGCGTTTCCTCAAGCCTGCGCTAGAAGCCAATAACTACGGCATGACCAGCGCCGCCACGATGGCTGAGGGCATCAAGCGCATCGCCGCCGAAACGCCCGACATCGTGCTGTTGGATCTCGGTCTGCCCGATGGCGACGGCAAGGACGTCATTCGCCGGGCTCGCGAATGGTCCGACGTACCGATCATCGTGCTGTCGGCGCGCGAGCGCGAGGCGGAGAAAATCGAGGCGCTCGATCTCGGCGCCGACGACTACGTGAACAAGCCATTCAACGTCGGCGAATTGCTCGCGCGCATGCGCGCCGCGCTGCGCCATCGCATGCAACGCAAGGCCGAAATTTCGGTTTTGCGTGTCGGCGACCTCGAGGTCGACGCGGTTCGCCACCGTGCGACGCGCGGCGGCATGGATCTGAAGCTGACGCCGAAGGAATTCGAACTCCTGGCGTTCCTCGCCAGGCACGCGGGTCGCGTGATCACCCACAAGCAGATTCTCGCGGCGGTGTGGGGGCCTGCGCACACCGAGGATACCCAGTATCTGCGCGTCTACATCGGCCAGCTCCGGCAGAAGATCGAGGCGCACGCCGACGATCCGCGGATCATCCTGACCGAACCGGGGATCGGTTACCGAATTGCCGAGGGTTGACATTCGGACGCCGGTTTCCGGCCCGAAGCGGACTTCGAAGAACTGCGGGGAAATACCGCCCGGCCCTTACTCGAAACTCTGCACCATGCTGTCGCGCAGAAATTTCGGCAGCTCGGCGAGATCGCCGGCGCCGTAGCCGTTGGCGACCGCCGCCGACAGGGACGCGAGCGTGCCCGCCGACAGCGGCATCGGCACCCCCAGCAGCGCGCCGGTCGCGACCGCCGACATGATGTCCTTGCGTAGCGTCCGGATGTCGAGGGTCATCTCCGGCTTGTCGCCCTTCATCACGCCGATCTTGCTCTTCATCCAGTTGCTGGCATAGGGCGCTTCCTGCAGCACATCGAGCATCTGGTCGAGCGTCAGCCCGTGCCTGGCGCCGAGCGCGAGCGATTCCGAGAGCGCCTGGATATAGGCGCCGAGCCCCAGATTGACCGCGAGTTTCATGGCGTAGCCGCGGCCATTCGGCCCCATGTGCGCGATGCGCCGCGTCATTTTTTCCAGCACCGGACGCGCCCGCGCGAGGTCCTCGGGCCGCCCACCGACGAGGGCGAAGAGCTTGCCCTCCTTCACCTGTGGGATGGTGCCAAGCACCGGTGAATCGATCAGCCGCGCGCCCTTGGCCTCGACCAGCGGCGCCAGTTCGGCACCGGTCATCGGCTGCAACGTGCTCATTTCAATGAACAGCTTGCCCTTCACGTCGCCGCTGAGGAATCCATTTGGCCCTGTGAAAATCCGGCGAACGCCGTGGTCCTCGGTGATGATGGAGATGACGATTTCGGCGGCGGCGGCGACCGCGTGCGGATCGGCGGCGATTTGCAGACCGTTCGCGGCCAACGCCCTGGTCTTCTCGGCGTTGACGTCCCATCCGACGACGTCGAAACCGTTTTCGCGCAAACGTTGCGCCATCGCCGCACCCATCCGGCCCAGTCCGACCAAACCGATTTTCATGTTGTGCTTTCCCGGATACACCGCGCGCTCCGGCCTGACCGCGCATGTGAATTGACAGGCCCTGCCCTCGCGATACTCTGTCTTTATTCGGTGCTAGCATCAAGACGCGCTGGCAAGACAACAAGAATCAGCGCGACCCAGGGGAGGTTGTCATGAAACGCCGAGTACAACTCGCGGCGGTCTGCTTCGTCGTCGCGGCCTGCGCGCTTGTCACCGCGCCGGTCAAAGCTGCGGAGTACACGTTGAAATGGGCGGTCGTCACGCGCGGCGACATGCAGGAGAAGTTCGGCCACAAGCTTGCCGAGGTGCTTCCGAAAGCGACCAACGGACGCGTCGAGGTGAAAGTGTTTCCCGGCGGCCAGCTCGGCAGCCCGGCGGCCATGATCGAGGGCCTGCAACTCGGCACCGTCGAGGGTTACGAAAATCCGGCCGACTTTTTCGTCGGCGTCGACCCGCGGTTCGGCGAGTTCAGCATTCCGTTCCTGTTCAAGAGCACCGAGCAGGCCAACAAGGTTCTGGCCGATCCGGAGTTCAATGAGTACGTCCTGAAAATGGCGGAAGCCAAGGGCATCGTCGGCGTCAACCTCGCCGTCGCCGCCGAGTCGCTTTACTTCGGCGCCAAGAAGCCGCTGCGCCGCATCGAGGACTTCAAGGGCATGAAGCTGCGCGTCAACGCCACGCCCGCCGAGCGGGCGCGCATGGGCGCGCTCGGCGCCACCGCCGTGCCCATGGGCCTGCCGGAAATGATCACCTCGCTGCAGAACGGCGTGATCGACGGCACCATGAGCGGCATGTCGATCTACACCAACTTCAACCTGCAGAACGTCGGCAAGACGCTGCTCGAGACCCACGACACGCTGCTGATCTCCTTCGGCGGGCTGAGCAAGGCCTGGCTCGACAAGTTGCCGCCCGATCTCGCCAAGATCATCGTCGAGGAGGCGCGCAAATTGCAGCCCTGGGCGCGCCAGGAGGCGATTGACGAGGTTGCGGCGCTGCGCAAGGTCTGGACCGAACAGCGCGGCGGCGAGATCGTGACGCTGCCGCCGGCCGAGCAGGCCGAGCTCGAGAAGCGGCTCAAGCCGATCGGCGCCGAGGTGACCAAGGGCGACCCCGTGCTCAAGGCCTTCTACGAGAAGATCCAGCAGACCGCGGCCAAATATAACTGAACGAGACGGCCCGGCGCGTCGCTTCCTGGCGCGCCGGCAACTACCCACGGGCCGCCGAGTCGGGCGATAAGGTTCAGGCCCCGCGCAACCAGCGAGGCGCCATCCCCGGCGCGGCGACCGGCATGACCGACGATCCGAAGCCTTCAAAATCCCGGCAGATCGAGGAACTCGTCTTCATTAAGATGCCGCACGTCGCCGGCGGCATCCTGTTTCTGCTGGCGGCTGCGATCAACATCGTCAACGTGATTGCGCGCTACGTCTTCTCCAACCCGATCTTCTGGGCCGAGGAAATCCTCATCTTCATCATCATCTGGGGCGTGTTCCTGGTGGCCGGTTCCATCACCTACCGCGGCGGCCACCTCAACATGGACCTCATTTATTCGAACATGAGCCCGCTGTGGAAGCGCGTCGTCAATATCGCCGTCGCGCTCACTCTGATCGCCTGCACGATCTTCACCGCCATGCAGTCCTGGAAAGTGGTGATGCTGCATTACCGCAATCACGGCGTCACCGCCGGCACCGACATTCCGCTGGTGTTCCCGCACGCCGCGTTGCTGTTCGGCTTCATATTCATGGCGCTGGCGGCGATCGTGCGCATCCGCTCCTACATCACCGGACGTTTCGAGTAGGCGGGGAGGAGCGCACGTGTACTGGGTCATGGCCATCCTGCCCTTCGTGCTCCTGCTGCTGGGCTTTCCGATCTTTTTGCTGCTGCTCGCCACCTCGCTGGTGATCCTGCTCTGCTTCTTCGACCTGCCGCTCGCGGTGGTGCACCAGGACATCTTCAACAGCCTCAACAAGTACGCGCTACTGGCGGTGCCGTTCTTCATCTTCGCCGGCGACCTGATGTCGCGCGGCGGCATTTCCAACCGGCTGCTGCGCTGGGTGGCCTCGATCATCGGCGGTTTCCGGGCGCACATTCCGATGACCTCGCTCGGCTTTGCGGCGCTGTTCGGCGCCATTTCCGGCGTCACCACGGCGGCGACCGCGGCCATCGGCACGCTGACCTACCCGCGCATGCGGGAAGCCGGCTACAGCGAGCGCTTCGCCTCGGCGCTGATCACCGCCGAAGGCGCGCTCGACAATCTCATTCCGCCGTCGATCGCCATGATCATCTACGGCATCGCGTCGGACACGTCGGTGATTCAGCTGTTCGCCGCCGGCATCGGGCCGGGGCTGCTGCTCGCCGGCATGTTCGGCGTCTACATCTATTACCACTCGTGGCGCGCCGGCATAATGGAGTCGGGCAAATTCTCGTTCAGGGAATTCCTGGTGGCGACGCGCGAGGGCGTGTGGGCGATCGGCGCCATCGCCATCATCTTCGGCGGCATCTATTCGGGCGTGTTCTCGCCGACGGAGGCCGCCGGCGTCGCCTGCATCTACGCCATCATCGTCAGCTATCTCGTCTATCGCGAGACCACGTTGCGCGAGATCTTCGAGACGGCGGCGCGGTCCATGTACCTGACCGGCCTGATTTTCATCATCGTCTCGGTGGCGGGCCTTTATGCCTGGCTGCTCACCATCAGCGGCATCGCCGAAGCGACCGTATCGCTGATCAGCCACCTGCACTCGGAACGCTGGGTGGTGCTCCTGGTCATCAACGTGTTCCTGCTGTTTGTCGGCTGCTTCCTCGATCCGGCCTCGGCGCTCATCATGCTGACGCCGCTCCTGGCCCCGGTTGCCGCCTCGCTCGGCATCGATCCTATCCACTTCGGCGTCATCGTGGTGATGAACCTGACGATCGGCACCTTCCACCCGCCGTTCGGGCTCAACATTTTCGTCTGCCAGGCGCTGTTCAAGACGCCGTCGCAGACGCTTTACATCGGGCTGATCCCCTTCGTCGTCATCGCCATCGCCGCGCTGATGCTGGTGACCTATGTCCCGGCGATCTCGCTGTGGATCATGCACCTGCTCGCCTGACGGCGGGCTAGCCGAGGGTGATGACGATCTTGCCGAAATGACCGGCCGCCTGCTGATGGGCATAGGCCGCCTTGGCGTCGTCGAAGCCGAATACGCGGTCGATCGCCGGCTTGAGCTTGGTGAGCGCGATCGCCCTGTTCATGTCGGAGAACATCTCGCGCGAGCCGACGTGGATGCCTTGCAGGCGGATGCCTTTGCGGTTGATCATGCGCGGGTTGATCGCGCCTGCGCCAGCGAGCGCGCCGATGACGTAGATGGCGCCGCCCGGACGGATGGCGGCCATCGACTTCTCCAGCGTGTTGGCGCCGCCGACCTCGACGATGTGATCGACGCCCGCGGCGATGTGGGTCTTGAGCGCGGCGTCCCAGTCGGGCGTGGTGCGGTAGTTGATGGTGACGTCGGCGCCGAGCGCCTTGGCGCGGGCGAGCTTGTCGTCGCTGCTCGAGGTCATGACGACGAAGGCGCCGTGCATCTTGGCGAAGGCCAGCGCGAACACCGACACGCCGCCGGTGCCGAGCAGCGCAATGGTTTCACCGGCCTTGATGCGGCCGGTTTCGACCACCGCGTTCCAGGCGGTGAGCGCCGCGCAGGGCAGGGTGGCGGCCTCCTCGAAAGTCAGATGGGGCGGAACCGCGATGGCGCCGGTTTCGTTGAGCAGCGCGTATTCGGTGAGCATGCCGTCGACCATGCCGCCGAGCGAATTATGGCCGGCGTTCGGCGGGATGCGGCCGCCGGTCCAGTTCACGAAGAAGGTGCCGGCGACGCGGTCGCCCACCTTGAACTGCGTCACGCCGGGACCGACTTCGGCCACTTCGCCGGCGCCGTCCGACAGCGGGATGACGGGAAACTTCGTGTAGCCGTAGGCGCCCTTGATCACGCCTTGATCGCGGAAATTCAGCGCCGCGGCGCGCACGCGCACCACGATCTGGCCGTGGCCGGCTTTCGGCTCGGCGCGGCTGTTATTGAGCGCGAGGCCATCGAGGCCGGTCGGCTCGCGAACCTCCCAGGCTCTCACCTCATGCCTCCTGGTGCGCTTCGAGCATGCCGGCGACGGTCTTGAGCGCGGCGCGCAGGTTGTCGAACAGCGCGATGCCTTCGGCCTCGGCCTTGTGCTTGACGGCGTGGCCGCGCGCCCCGGGCAGCCGCGGCGGACTGGCGCCTTGCATCGGCTTGGCCTTGCCGATGACGTCGGCGATGTGCGAGACGCGCGCGCCGTAGCGCGCGGCGCCGGCAAAGCCTTCCGGGTTCAGCACCAGGAAGAACTGGCAGATATTGCTCGGACGCTTGACCATGTTCTCGTAGGTGACCTGGAATCCGGGGTCGCCGTCCGACAGCGCGCTGCACAGGATCTCGACCAGGAGGGACAGCGCGTAGCCCTTGGGGCCGCCGATCGGCAGCAACGAGCCCTTGACCGCGACGGCCGGATCGGTGGTCGGCTTGCCGCTCGGGTCGAGCGCCCAGCCTTCGGGGATCGAGGTCTGGCCGGCGGCAAGCGCGTGGCGGATGCGCGAGCGCGCCACCATCGCGGTGGCCATGTCGGCGATGATCGGGTCGGCGTTCGGGACGGGGAAGGCGGCGCCGATGGGGTTGGTGCCGAGCAGGCCCTCGGTGCCGCCGGTCGGCGCGATCGCCGGCATGGCGTTGCTGAAGGCAAGCCCGATCAACCCGTGCTTGGCCGCGCAGTCGGCGTAATAGCCGGCGGCGCCGAAATGGCTGCTGCGGCGGATGGCGACGGCGCCCAGCCCCTGGCGCTTGGCGAGGCCGATGGCGAGATCGACGGCGCGCTGGCTGGCGACCAGCCCGAGGCCGTGATCGGCGTCCATCACCGCGCAGCAGGGCAGCGGCTGCGCGATCTCGAACTTCGGGCTGGCCTTGATGGTCTTGTCGAGCAGGCCGCGCGTGTACAGCGGCAGGTGCACCACGCCGTGCGAATCCGACCCGTGCAGCTGCGCCCAGACCGCGACCGCGGCGGCGGTCTCGGCGTCGGCGCGCGGCACGCCGCAATGCGCGAAAACATCGGCGACCAGCGTGCCGAGCGCGGCGGGCTCGACATGGCCGAGCGCCGCGGTCTTGCGCAGCCGGTCGGCGAGTTGAGGGACATCGGCCATGATCGTCACTTCGGCGCCGCGCCGGGGAAGAAGGCTTCGGCGTTGCGGTAGAACACCTTCTCGTAGACTTCGTCAGTGTAGCCGAGCGAGCGCCAATCCTCGAGCAATCGCTCCAACGTCAGAGTCGGCCAGTCCCAGCCGAACATCACCCGGTCCTGCAGGCGCCAGCCGATCTCCTTCTTCAGCGCCGGCGTGAAATATTTCGGCGACCAGCCGTGCACCTCGTAAGAGACGTTGGCCTTGTGCAGCAGCACGGCGATCATGTCGTCCTGCCACGGCCAGGCCGGACGTCCGGCGAGGATCTTGAGCTCGGGATAGCGCGCCGCCACCCGGTCGACGTGGCGCGGATGCCCGTCCTCCAGGATGATGCCCTTGCCGCCGGGCATGCCCTGGCCGATGCCGGTGAGCCCCGTCATGATGAGGACGGGGGCGCCGATGTCGATCGACAGCTTGTAGAACGGGTCCCAGATCGGGTCGCTCGCCGGATAGCCGAGCGAGTTCTGGCTCTGGCAGAAGCCGAGGAAGCCGGGCTTCTTGGCGGCGAGCCTTGCGTATTCCTTGAGCCAGAAATCCTTCATCGCCGGATTGATGGCCAGCCAGTTGCCGTAGACGATGTCGGGGTTCTTCAGCGCAAAATCGATGGCGTAGTCGTTCGAGGCCCTTATCTCGTCTTCGTCGGTCAGCCGCCAGGTGCGGTAGATGTCGAGGATGGTGCGTACGTTGCGGCTGCGGAAGCCTTGCGCCATCTGCTCCTCGGTCTCGAAGCTGCGCTTGCGCTTGAAGACGCGCTGCGCCTGCTCGTAATCCTCCTGCGTGGCGTGATGCAGGCCGGCCTTGGTCGAGAAATGCGAGTGGCAGTCGAAATAGCGCATCACTTCTTCTCGTAGCGCTTGTCGAGGATGCGCTTGGGCTTGCCCTCGCGGCCGCGGTTCGACCATTCGATCAGGTCGTCTTCCTTGACCAGCTCGACGTTGAGCTTGAGGCCGAGATCGGAGTGCAGCCGCTTTTCGATGTGCTCCTTGAGGCCGTCCCAGCCGCCGGCGTCGTCGCGCACCTCGACCTTCACCGTCATCTCGTCGCGCACCACGCCGTCATTGACCTTGCGCTCGGCGATGCACAGCCATTCGCCGGTGGTGCGCGGGTCGCTCTTGATCGCCGGCAGGCAGGCCTGCGGCCAGATCGAGACGCCGCGGATGCGCACCATGGTGTCGGAGCGGCCGAGCATCTTCTGCATGCGGCGGAAGCAGCTGCCGCATTCGCAGCGTTCATGCGAGACAATCTTGGTGAGGTCGCGCAAATTGAAGCGGATCATCGGCTGCTGGCGGCGGTGCAGGATGGTGCACACCATGTTGCCGATTTCGCCTTCCGGGAGCGGCTTGCCGTCCTCGACGCCGACAATCTCGAAGAATGTCGAGTCCTCGTGGAAGTGCAGGCCGTTCTTGTGCCGGCACTCGAACGCGCCCATGCCCATTTCGTGCGTGCCGTACATGTCGAAGACGTCGCAGCCCCACAATTCCTCGAGCTGGTTGCGGAAGGCGTTGTCGACGTCGGGGCCGAGGCCGCAGCCGAGCAGTTTGGTCTTCAGGTCGCGGACGTCGAACTTCAGTTCGTCGCGCGCCACCTTGGCGAGCTGGGTGGCGTATTCCGGGCGCACGTACCAGACATTGGTGCCCCACTCCTGGGCGATCTCGATCTGGCGGCGCGAAGCGGTGACCGCGCCGGTACCGGTGGTGATCGGCAGCGCGCCGAGATAATCGTGGCAGGCCTTGTAGCAGCACCAGCCGGCATTGCCGAGCGAGGCGGTGTGCGGGATTTGCACGCGGTCGCCGGGGCGCACGCCGACGATGTAGAGATTGCGCGCGTGGGTCAGCCCGTTGAGCTCCCATTCCTGCGGCGCGTAGAGGGTCGGTCGCGGTTTGCCGGTGGTGCCGCCGGAGGTCTGCAGTTTCATCGGCGTCGTCTGCATCTTTTTGGTGACGTCGCCGTTGATCAGACCGAAGGGCGGGTTCTCCTCCTGGTCCTTCTTGATGTCGGCGGAATCGAACATCGGCAGCTTGACGATGTCGTCGATGCTGCGGATGTCGCCGGGCTCGAGCCCTTCGGCTGTCCAGCGCCGCCTGTAGAATTCGTTCTGCCAGCCGGTCTTCATCAGATCGAGGAACTGCTCGTTCTGAAAGGCGCGGATTTCGTCGGCCGACCAGCGCCAGCGCGTGCGCTCGAACACGTCGGGCACCGGGTAGCGCTTGTAGAGCGCGTCCCAATCGATCGCACGATGATAGATCGGCAGCGTGGTCTCGGTGACCGCGCGCTCCATGACCGACATTTCAGTCTCCGTTATTGCAAGCGGCGCCGCCGGTGCGGGGAATCAGGTCTTGTAGTCCGGTGCGTCGCGGTCGAGCTTGCGCAGCAGCGCCCGCCAGGTCATCTGGTTGAACGGCGCATTGCCGTCGGTGATGATGCGGGCCTGACCGATGGTCGCATCAAGCACGCTCTGCGGCGGCACGTAGGGCTTGACCGCGCCGTCCCCGGTCATCGAGCGGATCTGCGTCTCGCAGGCGCGGATCAGCAGGAAGGCCAGCATATAGGCCTCGTGGACGGTGTGACCCCACAGCACGAAACCGTGGCCGCGCTGCAGCACGATCTGGTGATTGCCGAAATTCTTGGCGAGGCGCCGGCCCTCTTCGTCGGTCGAGATCAGGCCCTCGTAGTCGTGCCGGCCGATCGGACCGAGCCACATCGAATACTGGTTGCCGCCCTGGATCAGCCCCTGGTCCTGCATGGCGACGGCGGTCGCGTATTTGGTGTGCAGGTGTATGACGCAGTTCGCCTGCGGGAAGGCGTCGTAGATGCCCTTGTGGAACGGGAAGGCAAATTTGTGCGGCATCTCGTCGCTCGGCTCGACGTGATTGCAGTTCTCGTCGAGCTTGTGCAGGTTCGAGGCGGTCACCTCCTCGAACAGAATGGCGGCGGGGTGCATGAGGAACTGGTTCTTCTGACCGGGCACGCGCGCCGACAGGTGCGCGAACAGCAGTTCGTCCCAGCCTTGAAGCGCGGCAAGGCGGAACGCTGCGGCCAGATCGACACGCACTTTCCATTCCTCGGGATCCATGGCCAGTTTGCGGGCGCTGGCGGCGCTGGTGGAGGCCTGCATGAGCGTCTCTCCCTGCTGTTTTTATTGCTTTATGAAATTATGTCGCCGGGCAACCGCATTGTCCATCGGCGCGCGGTCGCAAGGTGCGGCGCGCACGGTGGGTGTGGGCAGGATTTTTCAATTATTGCGGGCGGTGACGCTTGACCGCGTCGGGATTGGTTGAATCGACGCCCATATAGATGCCGCGCTCCCACTTTCTTTTCAGGGGGTCGGAAACCGTCAGCGTCATCTTGCCGATGTTCTGGATTTCGATGTCGACGGTTTCGCCATCCTGAAGGGCGCCGAGCCCCTCGTGGTTGGTGCCGCAGGCGATGAGATCGCCGGAATTCATGGTCATCACGGTGGTGGCGAATTCGACGAGCTCTGGCACGCGGTGCTCCATGTCGTCGGTGTTGTAGTTGTGACGCAGCTGTCCGTCGTTCCAGAAACGGACGATAAGGTCGTTGGGATCCTTGATCTCGTCGGCGGTGGCGATGCAGGGGCCGATCGGGGCGAAGGTGTCGAACGATTTGCCGAGCCAGCTGGTGAGCGGCGTTGCCGGCCAGGTGCGCCGGCCCTGCTCGCGGGCGGAGACGTCGATCATGCAGGTGTAGCCGAATATCGCGGTCTTCCAGTCCTTGGCCTTGACCATCTTGGCCGGCCCCTTGATCACCAGCGCCAGCTCCGCCTCGTGCATGAACATCCAGGGAACGGTGAATTCCGGCAGCATGATCGTGTCGCCGGGGCCGATGACGGCGTCCGGGTTCTTCATGAACATGTTGAGCGGGCGGGCCTCGCGCTGGGCGTGCTCCCAGTAATTGGCGATACAGGCGAGGATCTTGCCGGGGCGCGGCAGCGGCGGTCGCAGGCGGACTTTGTCGAGTGGGATGGCTGGGCCATCTTTCCCGAGCTTGTCGAGCGCGGGACGCAACTTCTCGAAGTCGTCGATGATGCCCTGCATCACCAGTTGCGGCGTGTAGCTCTTCCGCACCGCAGCGGAAATATCGACGATGCCGCGCCCGGTCATGAGTCCGGGCAGCACCTCGCCGCTCGGCGCGGCCTCAAAGAGCACCAGTTTCATGAAATCCTCCCGACCCGATTTTTTCGGCAATACAGCACATCGGCCTTGAGCCATAAAGCCGCGCCGCGCGCAGCAGCATTGCGCCGCCGCGCGGTTCGGGGCCATGCTGGCGGCAATGACCGACGCTACCGTGACATCGCGTCCGCGCCGCGCGCCACCGCGCATCGACGAAAGCAAGGTTTCGCAGGCCCTGCGAGACCTGTTCGCCGGCTGGCGCGTTTCGCTCAAGGAGCCGTTCAAGGGCATCAGCGCGACGGGCGAGATTGCGCGCGGCCTGTTTCCGCTGCGCAAGACCAGCGTGTCGACGCAGCCTTTGATCGAGGCGGCGAATGCGTTTCTCGCCTCGCTCGACGAGACGCAGCGCGCCGGCGTGCGCTTCGACGTCGACGGCGAGGTGTGGCGGACCTGGAGCAATATCCATCGCAACTTGATGCGGCACGGCCTGTGCATGGCCGAGCTTGCCGACGGGCAACGCGAGCTCGCCTATGGCGTGCTGCGCGCCGGCCTCGGCGCCCGCGCCTATGAGACCGCGCGCAATGCCATGCGGCTGAACGAGCACCTTGCCGAGCTGACCGGCCTGCCGGAGGAGTTCGGCGAGCTCTATTACTGGATCAGCATTTTCGGCGAGCCGTCGGCCGACGCGCCCTGGGGTTTCCAGTTCGACGGCCATCACTGCAACGTCAACTGCTTCGTGCTCGGCGATCAGCTTGTGCTGACGCCCATGCTGCTCGGTTCCGAGCCGGTGACGGCGGAGAGCGGCATCTATAAAGGCACGACGGTGCTGCGCGAGGAGGAGGCCGAAGGCTGGGCCTTCATGGGCGCGCTCGCGCCCGAACAGCGCAAGCGGGCGTTGATCGGCATGGAGCTGCCGTTCGACGGCTATGCCTCGGGCTTCAAGGACAACATCGTCGTGCCCTATGCCGGGCTGCCGGTAGGGGAGATGACGGCGGCGCAGCGCGACCAGCTCGTCGCGCTGATCAAGCGCTACACCGACCGACTGCCGGCGGGCCACGCCCACGTGCGGCTCGACGAGGTCAAGCAGCATCTCGACGCCACGGTGTTCGCCTGGATCGGTGAATTCGATCCAGTGAGCCCGTTCTACTATCGAATCTACAGCCCGGTGATCTTCATCGAGTTCTATCATCAGCCGGGCGTCGCGCTGCCCAACACCGGCTACAATCGCCGCCACGCGCACGCTCTGGTGCGCACGCCGAACGGCAATGATTACGGCCGCGAACTGCTGCGGCAGCACCGCTCAGGCTAGCTTGGCGAAGCGCGGCAGCAGCGCCTGCGCGTTCTCATGCCGGATTTTCCGGCGCAAGCCGTCGTCGAACTTGAACGCCGTCACCGCCGCGACGGTGTCCTTCATCACCTTCTCGGCCGGACGCGCCGACGGATAGTCGGTGCCGAACAGGATGCGCGAGGGATCGGCGAGTTCGAGCAGGGCGTGAAGCGCCAGCTCCGACGGCGACTGAGCGACGTCGTACCACAGGTCTTTGAGATAGGCCGCGACGCCTTTCGGGACCCGGTCGCGCGCCTTGGGGTCGTCCTCGATGCCGCGCAGGCGAAACAGCAGGAACGGCGCAACGCCCCCCATGTGCGGCATGATCCAGCGGATGTTCGGGAACTTCTCCAGCATGCCGGTGTACAGCATGTTGGCGATGGCGCGCGTCGTGTCGAAGACGAGCTCGGTGTAGCCGGCTGGGTGGAAATAGCGCGGCATGCCGGTGACGCTCGGCCGCTGCGGGTGCACGAAGATGACGGCGCGGCGGCGGTCGAGTTCGGCGTAGAGCTCGTTCTCGTCCGGATCGCCGAGATAGCGCGGGCCGGTGTGGCTCATCAGGTTGATGCCGTCCATCTTCAGCACGTCGAGGGCGTATTCGACGTCGCGGCAGGCAGCCGCGACGTCCGGCAGCGACACGAAGCCCATGGCGCCGAACTTGCCGGGGTGGTCGGCGACCATCTGCATCATCGTTTCGTTGCAGGCCTTGACCAGGCGCCTGGTGAAATCGACGTCGCCGAAATAGGCGCCGGGCGAGGCGATCGACAACAGCACGGCGTCGATGCCGTTCTCGTCCATCAGCTCCATCTGCCGCGCCAGGCTCCAGGCCGGCCACGGGTTCTCGCCGCTGCCCATGACGCCGACGGTCGCCAGCTCCTTCTTGTAGACATCGGGAATAACGTGCTGGTGAACGTCGATCAGGGGCATGGGTTTTTCCGGGACTTGGGGCGGGTGGGTTGGATCGAGGGCGTCACGAACGATAGGAGCCGAGCGTATCGGCCAGGAACCGGCTGTTGGCCTCGCGCAACTTGGCGGCTTCCTCGTCGTAGAGGAACGGCAGGAAGGCGTAGCGCCGGCCGCGCGTGACCCTCGACACCGCATGCATCAGCGAGCATGAAAAAACCACGCCGCCGCCCGGCGGCGCCTTGAAGCTGCGCGGCCCGAATTCGGGGAAGCTGACCTCGCCGCCGTCGAAATCGCCGTTGAGGTTCACCGACAGCGCAAAGCGCCGGTGCGCGGTGCCCTTGGTGGTGTTGTCGCGATGGGCGCGGAAATGCCCGCCCGAGCTGCTGTCGTAGCAGCCGACGATGTAGCGCTCCATCCGCGTCGCGGTGAACTGATGGGCCTTGGCGATCTCCGGCACCACCCGGCGCTTGATCTTGGCTTGCAGCTCCTTGATCAATTCGGGGTCTTCGATGGTGTAGTCGGCGCGCCGCTTGTGGCCGGTGTCGTAGGCGGGGACGGTCTTGCCGTCCCGCTCGCGCATGTAACCCGACTCGACGCCGCCGTGAGCGTCGTAAAGGCCGATCAGGCGGCGGCACAGCTCCGGCTCGAACACGTCGGGCAGCACCAGGATGGGCGGGTGCACCTCCAATCCGGTGAAGCGCTGCAAAGGCGGCAGCGCGAGCACGAGATCGCGCACCGCATCGAGATCGGCGCCGTCCTGGCGGAACGGCACCACCGCGACGATGCGCAGCATCGGGTCGATCAAGACCCAGCGCCGCTGGTAGGGCATCTGATCGCGGGGGCCGTCGGCGTCGATCGGGGCGCTGCCATAGGCGCGGCTGATGGCGCCGTCGTAATCGAGGAAGAAGCGGTGGCTGCGCGCAATGTCCTTGAACGCCTCGGTCTCGGCGTCGCGCGCGCTCGCGATCACGCCGAAGAAGGCGAGCTTGGTATCGTCGAATGCCGTTGCGATCTCACGGATCAGGCGCAAGGCGCCGGCCGCCTGCGCGTCGGCCAGCGTGCCGAGAAACGCCAGCAGCACGAAGCGTCCGCCGGCCATATCGAACTTGAATTCCGGGTTGACCGTGCAGCGGCCGACGAAAATCGGCGCCGGATCGCCGCGCCCGATGATCCTGAACGTATGTGTCGCAGCGGTGCGGTCGGTCATGATTCGCCAGGGCGAGCGGCGCGGGCAGTTGCACCAAACCGGGCAAATCTCCACCGGCCGGAAGGCGCGGTCAAGCAGCCTGCGCGCGCTCGAAACATCGGCGGCGCCGCGTTTTTCAACGATCGGAAATCTGGCGCAGAAGCCCGATCTTGATCAGCCAATGCAAGGTGCGAATGACGTCAGCGGCGTCGCCTTTGTCAAACCGGCCGGCGACCTCGTCGACCGTTCGCGTTTCGCCGTCGGCGAACAGCTCGCGCAGCGCCCGGAAGGTCTCGCGCCCGGTCAGCACGGCGGGATTGACGACGACGCCCGGCTGCTTGATGAGGTCGTTCCAGCGGCCGTAGAGCGCGCCCGCCGCGAGCCTGCTGGCGCCCGCCAGGCGGTGCGACGGGAAGCCGGAGAAGATGCGCGCCGGATCGAGCGCGGGCCATGTCGACGGCGCCGCCGCGGCCTCGGCCCGCGCGCGGCGCAGACGCTCGCTCTGCTCGCGCCACAGCTCCATGTAGCGCGGCATCACGGCTTTCCAGTCGAACCGCTCGGCGATCGTCCGCTTCGCCGCATCGGCAAGCCGCGCGCGCATCGCCTGATCGCCGGCCAGCTGCGCCAGCGCGTCGGCCACCTGCTGCACGTCGACGAACGTCAACTGGCTGAGCGCGCCGATATATTGGTCGTAGGTGTCGCTGCCGCCGGCGTAGCGGTAAGCCGCCCCGCTCAACGGATGCGCCGGCATATAGCTGTCGATCAGCAATCCGTTGACGCCGTGCTCGACCGCCTCGCGATAGCCGTTCCAGTTCGAGACCACGACCGGCAGGCCCGCCGCCATGGCCTCGATCACCGTCAGTCCGAAGCTCTCCTGGATATTGTCCGACAGCGAGCAGAAAATATCCGCCGCCGACCACACCGAGAACCGCGCTTTCTCGTCGCGGCCGTCGGCGTGATAGAACGGGATCGACGGCGCCATCGACTTCGCCGTGTTCATGAACACGCGCTGCTGAAAATCGTCGTTAAACCAGCCGCACCAGAGCAGCGCTAGCGGCCGCTTGCTGCGCGCCGCGGCGAGCTCGGCCGCCTGCGCCAGCTGGAACGGCGACGCCTTGGCGTGGACGCTCAGGCGGCCGAAAAACAAAATGACGACGGCGTCCTCGGCGATGCCCAGGGCCTTGCGCCAATGGGCCCGGTCGGCGCCGTTCTGCGCGTAGCGGTCGGCGTGGACGCCGAGCGGAATGATCGGCATCAGCGGGCGCTGAAACCGGGTGGCGCCGAGCCGCGCCCGCAGATCGTTTTCGACCTGGCCGAGCAGTTCGCCGAGCGCGTCCTGCACGGCGCGCGACGTGCAGATCACCGCGTCCCATGGCTGCACCGGCGCCGTCAGCAGCTCGGCGATGCCCTCCAGCACCTGACGCGAGGAGATCGTATGGGTGACCCCGCTCAGCGCATAGGCCGTGCCGCCGAGGAAGGCGCGAACCCGCGCCTCCTGCGCGATGCCCGGCTGCGGCAGGTAAAGCAGGCCCTGCCGGCGCAGCGCGGCGACGTCGCCGCGCAGGACATTGCGCGCGTTCAATGGCCGCCCGCTCTCCTCGACGCTGGCCTTGAATGCGTCGAACGACGGCAAATCGGCGCAAAGTGCGTAGACGTCGGGGCCGGCCGCGTGCGCGAGAAAGGCGGACAGGAAGCTCTCGCCGGCGGAGTGCCGGCCCTTCAAATCTTTGCGGTTCACCCGATAGCCGTCGGGGTGATAAAAAATGACCGGGTTCGGTTGCTCGATCATGGCGCGCCATCGCGGACTATAAGGGGGGCAAGTGTGAAGTCCATGGCCGGCGGTTCAGGCTCGGCCGGCGGCGCGGCCGCCGCGGCTGCGATCGACATCGACGTGCTGGCCCGCCGCGCCGCGATCTTCTACGAGCAAGGTCATCTCGACGCCGCGCGCCAGCTCGCGCTCGAAATAACCACGCGCTATCCCGACCATATCGACAGCCTGCTGACGCTGGCGCATGCGCTGCGGGAATTGGGCCGCTTCGATGAGGCGATCGCCGTGCTCGGCCGGGTCGCCAAGCTCGACAGCAACAATGCGCGCGCCCATTCGGCCTATGCGCTGACGCTGTTCTACAAGGAGGACTGGCCGCGCGCCTGGCGCGCCTTCGACGTCCGTTTCCGGCTGATGGACAGCCCGCCGCAGGTCACCGTCCGCGGCAAGGACGGCAAGCCGGCCCGCCTGGCGCCGTGGCGCGAGGGGCCGCCGCCGCCTTCGCTGCTCGTCGTCGGCGAGCAGGGTCTCGGCGACACCATCATGTTTTCGCGCTTCCTGCCGCTGCTGGCGCAGAAGGGCGTCAAGGTCGTCGCGGTCGTGCAGGCCGTTCTGTTCGATCTCCTCAAGACGCTCGATGCCGACATCGAGTTTCGCCCGGCCGAGCAGGCCGGCAGCGTCGCCGGCATCAAAGGCTGGACGCCGATGATGCATCTGCCGCGCGCGCTCGGGCTCGCCCCGGATGAGTTCGTGCCGAAGATGCCCTATTTGCGCGCCGAGCCCGAGCGCGTCGCCAGGCGCCGGGAACAGATCGGCCAGCACGGCTTCAAGGTCGGGATTGCCTGGCAGGGCAACTACGATCCGCGCATCGACCAGGGGCGCTCGGCGCCGCTTTCCGCCTTCGCGCCGCTCGCCGACATTCCGGGCGTGCGGCTGATCAGCCTGCAGCGCGGCAAGGCGGAGGAGGATATCGGCAAGGTCGCCTTCGCCGCCAGGATCGAGAACCCCGGCGCCGATATCGACGTCGCCACCGACGGCTTCCGCGAAACCGCCGCCCTGATCGAGGCGCTCGATCTCGTCGTCACGGTCGACACGTCGATCGGCCATCTCGCCGGCGCGCTGAACAAGCCGGCCTATATCATGCTCAAGCGCCTGGGCACGGATTGGCGGTGGCTGTTCGGCCGCTCCGACACGGTCTGGTATCCGCAGACGCGGCTGTTCCGGCAGCGCATGCCCGGCGACTGGGGCGAGCTGCTGGAGCGCGTCGCCGCCGACCTGCGCCGGCGCTAGGGCCGCTATTTGCCGGCCTGCTTGGCCGCCTCCTCGCGCACGCCGGCGTCGATCAGCGTTTCGACCGGCACGGTCGACTTGATGACGCCGGCTTTGACGAACAGCTGCTGCATCCACTCGATGCGGTCGGCCGGGATCGCCAGCGTCGGGTCGACCTGCTTGTCCTTGAGCACCTGGTCGGCGATGAACTCGGCGCGCTTATCGTCCGGCTTGGCATGGGTCATCTCGTGGGCGACCTTGATCGCCTCGTCGCGGTGATCCAGCGCGTATTTGTAGGCATCCATCTCGGCGGCGATGAATTTGACGAGGTCGGCGCGCCGGTTGGCCAGCACATCCTTGTTGGTGGCGACGCACAGGCGGATGAATTTCGGCACCGCGGTGCTCGCCTTCATCAGCACCTTGATGGTCGGCGGCATGATGGCCTCGAATTCGTTCGACACCACCGCCGCGTCGGTGATGCCGGCGACCAGCGATTTGTAGCGGTCGAGATCGGCGCCCTGGGTGACGAACTTGACGTCGCCGGCGGGCACGTCCTGGGCGTCCAGCATGCCGCGGAACAGCAAATCGGGCAGCGAGCCGGGGGACGAGATCGCCACGGTCCTGCCCTTGAGGTCGGCCGGCGTCTTGATCTCGGCCTTCGACAGCACGACCTGCGGCATTCCGGGCCAGGTGCAGCCGACGATTTTCACGCCGGTGCCGCGCACGCCGGCAACGATCGATTCCGCAGCGCCCATGTCGACGCTGTCGATCTCGCCCGACACCAGCGCCTTCATCAGCGTGGCGCCGGCCTTGATCTGCACGATCTCGAGCTTCAGGCCGTGCTTGGCGGCAAAGCCGCCTTTGTCGACCATGGCGATGTAGCCGGAATCGCTCTTGGCCTCGAGAATGCCGTGCTTCCAGACTTTGTCCTGGGCCCGTGCGACGGTCAGGCTCGCGGCAAGCGCGAGCGCAACGGCGGCGAGCAATTTTGTTCTGCGCATCATGTCCTCCCTTTGCCCGCGATTGTAGCGGCGGCGCCGGGATTTCCTAGATGCGGTAGTCGCCGCCGCGCTTGAAGCCCTGATCGACGTTGAGAAACAGCTCGTCCAGCGCCGGCTTGCTTTTGATCAGGCCCTGCTGGTGCGAATAGCCGGCCAGCGTCTCGAGGTTCTTGCGGTTCTTGTCGGTGAGGCCGTATTGCCACGGGTCGGGACCGAGCACGCGTTCCTGCTCTTCCCAGGCGGCGCGGTACCAGGCGAGCGGCACGATGCGCGGATTGGCCATGCGCTTCATGGCGATCGCCTTGGCCTGGTTGAAGGCGCGGAACAGATTGACCGCGAGCCACGGATGCCGCTCGGCGAGCTCCTGGCGCAAGCCGGTGACGTGCATGATCGGAAAGATGCCGGTGCGCGCGTAATAGGCCATTTCCTCCGCCTTGTGGTCGGCAAACAGCCGCGCCACCCGGGGATCCCCGGCGAGAAACGGCTTGATGAAATCGGAATGAAACACGGCGTCGAGCTCGCCCTCCGCCAGCATGGTCTCGACCGATTTTTCCTTCGGCAGCAGCCGGTATTTGACGCCTGGCGGCAGCGTCACGTCGACGTCGTTGTTGAGCTCGGCCACCCACTCGATGCTGTCGAGCAGCACGCCGTATTCGCTCTGCAGGATGCCGCGCATCCATAGCACCGCGGTGGTCATCAGCGTCTTGACGCCGATCCTGCGGCCCTTGAGGTCGGCGGGCTTGGCGATGCCCTTGGCCGTGTTGATGAACATGAAGCCGTGACGGAAGCGGCGGTGCAGGAACACCGGAATGGCGCGGAACGGCCAGTCGTTGTCGCGCGCCGCGAGGTAGGACGAGCCGGACACCTCGGCGATGTCGAATTCGCGGTTGTTGAGGAACCGCCAGTGCCGCGTCGCCGAATCCATGTCGGTCAGGACGGTCAGGTCGACGCCGTCGACCTGCACGCGGCCGTCGAGCAGCGGCCGCACGATCTCGTAGTCGCCGCAGGCCAGGGTCAGGCTCAGTTTCTTCGCCATGCACCTTCCTTTTTGCACCTCTGCCGTAGGGAGAGGTCGACGCGCGTCAGCGCGTCGGCTGAGGGGTTATAACCTATCGTTAGGCACTTTCCCCCTCACCTCGGCCCTCTGCCCAATGGGGAGCGGGAGCCCGCCATCATCGCGGCAATTCACGCGGTCAAACCCTCAATGTCCGGTGGCGAGCGCCGCCAGCCTCGCGACATCGTCCGGCAGCCGATTGCCGCGCCAGACCACGTGCAGATCCGGCCGCAGCAGCAGGAGATCGTAGCCGTAAATGTCGCGCGCCTGCGCGTCGTCGATGCGAAGCGTCGTGAACGGCGCGCCGTAGCCGCCGAAGGCCCGCGCCAGCGCCTCCGCGCCCGGCGCATCGCCGAAGCACATCAGCGTGTAGCCGTCGCCGATGCGGTCGTGCAGCGCGGTGCCGCCGGCGAGCCAGACATGGGGCAGGCGGGCGCCGGGGAAGCTGGTCGGCACATAGGTCATCATGTTGTCTTCGGGCGGCTCGCCGGTTTCCGGCCAGATGATGGGCGAGCCTGCGTAGCGATAGCCGAGTTCGGCGCCGATCATCTCGTTGCTCTTGCGCTGCTCGATGTCGGCGATGCGGGCAAGATTGGCGCGCGTCGCCGCGCCCTCCGGCGTCTTGTCGCGGATGTTCGGCCTGTAGGCCGCGCGCCATGTGCGCCGGCCGCGCGAGGCCTGGCGCGAGGCCTCGACATTGCGCGCGCCGATCGGCCGCCGCTCGGCCTCGTAGGAGGCGAGCAGCTTCGGCCCGCCCCAGCCCTTGAGCGTGGCGGCGAGCTTCCACGACAGGTCGATGGCGTCGCCGACGCCGCTGTTCATGCCGAGCCCGCCGGTCGGGATCACCAGATGCACGGCGTCGCCGGCCAGCAACACGCGGCCCTTGCCGTAGCCGTCGGCGAGCAGCAGGTTCTGCCGCCACGGCGCGCAGGACAGCATCTCGTATTGCACAGGCATGGCGACAACCTGCTCGAATTGCGCCTTCATGGCATCGTCGTTGTCGAGCGTGGCGTGCAGGGTGAAATGCCGGGTCGAGTCCTGCACGATCAGGAACGAATTGTGCGCGTCGGCGACGTGATAGTGCCGGCCCTTGCCGATGGGGATGCGCTCGAACAGGTCGTCGCAGCGATACAGCGCCTGGCGCAATTGCAGCAGGTTGGCCTCGCCTTCGAGCTTGATGCCGAGCTGGCGGCGCACGGTGCTGGCGCCGCCGTCGCAACCGACCATGTAGTCGCAGTGAATGTCTTCGTCGCCGCTCTTCGTCCTGACCTTGGCGCGGACCTGGCCGGCGTCCTGCTCGAACGCGAGGTACTCGCAGGCATAGCGCACCGTCACGCTCGGCAGCGTCTCGGCAACCGCCTTGAGCAGCGGCTCCAGCGTGTATTGCGAAATCAGCTGATAGGGCTCGAGCGGCATGGTGCCGTCGTTGCAGGCCTTGATCTGGGCTTGCGCATCGGCGACCGACGGGTAGGGCAGATGCAGGAGCGGCGGCTCGACCAGCGAGGTGACGATGAACACGTCCATCGGCACGTCGCGCGGCAAGCCGGCGGCACGGATTTTCTCGGCGAGCCCCATGCGCCGGTAGATTTCCATGGTGCGCGCGTTGCAGCGCTCCATCTTGGGCAGGAATTGCGGCGCCGCTTTCTGCTCGACCAGCATGCAGCGCACGCCGCGCCGGCCGAGATCGATGGCAAGGGTCAGGCCGACGGGACCGGCGCCGACGATGAGAACCTGGGTGTGCAACCGGTGCTTTCCGTGCGCGAAGTTCGCCGGCTATCTAGATGGAATGACCCGCGGCGGGCAACTTGGCGCGGCCGGGCGAAGGCCGGGCAAAAGGAAAGCCCCGGGGCCTGGCCCGGGGCGAGTTGGCAATCGGGCCCCTGGGGGAGGGATCGAGGACCCGATTGCCGAGTCAATGCCGAATTGGCCGCCCGGGTTCCTGCGCCGGCCCGATTGCCGGACGCCGTCGAAAGCGTGAAAAGTCGAGCGGATTCAAGCGCGATTCGCGGCCGCTTTGGCGGGCTTTGCCGGCTCAGGCGACGAAGCGCGCGGCGCTCGAGGTCTGGTGGCGCCGCACCCGGGCCTCGTCGACGTCGACGCCAAGGCCCGGCCGGTCGAGCGCCTCGGCATGGCTTGGGCTCGCCGGCAGCGGCTGCAGCGTCACGTCTTGCGCAAGCCCGCCATGCGTCAGCGTCAGCCCCCAGGCGACGTTGGGCGCGACACAGGCGACGTGCAGCGCCGCGGCGCAGGCGATGCTCGACTCGCCGGTCTTGCAGGAAATGTTGACCGACATGGCGAGGCTGTCGCACAGCCGGGCGGCGGCGGCGAGCGCGCGCAGGCCGCCGAGCTTGATCGCCTTCAGGCTGACGCCGCGCGCCGCCTTCGCCTCGTGATGGCGGCGGATGTCGTCGAGGGAATGAATGCCCTCGTCGGCGCCGATGGCGGGGTCGGCAGCCGCGGCCACAATTGCCATACCGGCCAGATCGGCAGCCGCGACCGGCTGCTCGAAGAAATCGAGCCCGCAGCCTTCAACCGCCCGGACGTAGCGCAGGGCTTCCTCGGTGCTGAAGCCCTGGTTGGCGTCGGCCGAGATCAGCAGGCCATGATCGAGACCTTGGCCGAGCGCCTTGCAGATCGCGCGGGTGCGCGCCGCGTCGTTTTCCGGGGTGTCGACGCCGACCTTGATCTTGTAGGCGGTGACGCCCAAGGCCTTCTTCTTTTCGGCGTCGCGCAGGTCGCCGGCGAGATCGCCGCCGCCGATGACGCCGAGCAGCGGCAGCCGGGCGCGCTTCTTTTCGCCGAGCAGGGCATGCACCGGCTTGCCGGCCGCCTGGCCGGCAAGATCGTGCAGCGCGATTTCGACCGCCGCCTTGGCGCCATGGTTGCCGTACATGCGGCCATCCATGGCGGCGAGCGCGCCCTCGATGTCGGCGGCCTCGCGGCCGCGCAGCACGGGCTCGAGATAGTTCACGGCGGCGACGATGCTGTCCAGCGTCTCGCCGGTCATCACCGGCGCCGAGGCCGCCTCGCCCCAGCCGATGAGGCCGTTGTCGGCGGCGATGCGCACCAGCACGTTGTCGGCGCGCCGCACCTCCTCGCCGGCCATGATCACCGGCTTGAGCATCGGCAGGCTGACGGCGATCGGCTCGATGGTCTTGATCCGCACCTATTTTTCTCCCGTCAGTCCGGACGCCGCGAAGCGGCGGCCCGGACTCCAAATATACCCTGCTGCTGGATTCCGGGTTCGCGAGCTACGCTCGCGCCCCGGAACGACGACAAGGCTACATCTTCTTCATGCCGGACTTTTCGATGATGTCCTTGAACATGGTGATTTCCTTGTTGACCCGCGCCCAGGCGGCGTCGGCGCCCTTCGGGCGCACCTGGAAACCGGCCTTGTAAAGCTTGTCCTTCATCGCCTGCGTGCCGAGCACCTTCAGCGTCTCGGCCTCCAGCCACTTGACGATCTCGGGCGGCGTCTTGGCCGGCGCCAGCAGCGTCGTGTCGGTTGCGAACACGAAATCCTTGTAGCCCGCCTCCTGCATCGTCGGCACGTCCGGCAGATCGGGCCAGCGCGTCTCGCCGGTGACGGCGAGGCAGCGCAGCGTGCCGGCCTTGATGTGCTGGGCCGCCGGCGGCAGCGAGCCGGAGGAAAGCTGCACGTTGCCGCCGAGCAGGGCGGCGATGGCGTCGCCGCCGCCCTTGAACACGACGTCGCTCAGGTGCGGCAGGTTCTCGCGCAGCTTCAGCACTTCGAGCTGGATCTGCGGCGTGGTGCCGATCGGCGGCGTCGCGCAGTTGAACTTGTCCGGCTCGGCCTTGGCCAGCGCCACGAATTCCTTCATGGTCTTTGCCGGCAGCGAGGACTTGACCACGAAGGTATTGGGCGAGGTGGCGAGCTCGCAGACGCCGACGAAGTCTTTCGCCGAGTAGGGCACGTTGTTGAACAGGCTGATATTGACCGACCAGGCGTTGGTCGCGAGCAGGATGGTGTAGCCGTCGGGCGTCGAGCGCGCGACATTGCCGAAGCCGATATTGCCGCCGGCGCCGCCGATATTTTCGATGATGAAACTTTTGCCGGTGGATTCCTGGAGCGCGGCAGACACGATGCGGCCGACGATGTCGGAAGGGCCGCCGGGCGTGTTGGCGACGACGATCTTCACCGTGCGGTCCGGATAGGCGGCATAGGCCGGGCGGCCCGGCAGCAATGCCGGCGCGGCGACGCCCGCGGCCAGCGCGCCCTTGATCACGGTACGACGCGACAATCCGGAATAGTCGTGGACTTTGCTCATCGTTCCTCCCTCTGATGCGTCTTTGCAATTTATTTTGCGGTTAGGGTAAGCTTTTGCCGTCGTCCGAGCAATGCCGCCCCGGTGCAAGGCCTGCCATGACCAGTCAATCGCGCATCGCAACGTGGCATGAGACGGTGGTGGCAAGCCTCAAGGCCAACGACGTCAGGCTCACGGTCTACGTGCCCGACCGCGTGCTCACCCCGCTCATCGAAACCCTGCACCGCGACGCGTTTTTCACCTGCTTCGCCTGCACCCGCGAGGAGGAGGCGATCGGCATCGTCTCCGGCGCCTGGATGGGCGGCATGCGCGGCGCGGTGCTGATGCAGACCTCTGGCTTTGCCACCATCCCGAACGCGCTCGCCTCGCTGGTGGTGCCGAGCCAGATCCCGGCGCTGCTGTTCGTCTCCGAGCGCGGCACGCTCGGCGAATTCAACCTCGGCCAGGCCATGGTGCTGAAAACCATGCGCCCGGTGCTCGACGCCCTCGCCGTCGACCATCACACCATCACCCGCCAGGACGAGCTCGGCTTCGTCCTCGACCGCTCGATCAAGCAGGCGGTGGCGATCCAGCAGCCGGTGGTCTTCATCCTCTCGCCGCTGTTGACCGGCGGCAAAGTCTTTCAGGCCTGACGATGACGCACGCGCACAACGCCAAGGTCATGAACCGCTTCGAGCTGACCAAGCGCCTGGTCGCCCAGCTCAAGCACGAGGAGGCCGTCATCGGCGGCATCGGCAACACCAATTTCGACCTGTGGTCGAGCGGCCAGCGGCCGCAGAATTTCTACATGCTCGGCAGCATGGGGCTTGCGGCGCCGATCGCGCTCGGCGTGGCGATCGCGCAGCCCAAGCGGCACGTCATCGCGCTCGAAGGCGACGGCTCGCTGCTGATGCAGCTCGGCTGCCTCACCACCGTCGCCGCGCGCGCGCCGAACAACCTCACCATCGTGGTGTGGGACAACGGCATCTACCAGATCACCGGCGGCCAGCAGACCGCGAGTTCGACCGCCGATCTCGCCGAGGTGGCGCGCGCCTGCGGCATCGCCAAAAGCGCCTGGGCGGCCGACGAGGAGGACTTCGACCGGCTGTTCGCCGAGGCGCTCAAAGGCGGGCCGAGCCTGATCGCCGTCCGCATCGACGACAAGCCGGGCGTCGGCACCACCGATCGCGATCCGGTGCAGATCCGCGCCCGCTTCATGCAGGGGCTGGGCGTGCGGCGGGCGCAGGCCTAGGCGCCGCGCCGTCAGCCTTTGCCGCTCTCCAGGATGCCGGCGGTCATCGCCATGCGCACCAGGTCGGACAGGCTGTTGGCCGACATCTTGGTCATCAGGTTGGCGCGGTAGATTTCGACCGTCCGCGGGCTGATGCCGAGGTCGAAGGCGATCACCTTGTTGGCCTTGCCGGCCACCAGGCCCTCCAACACCTGCCGCTCGCGGTTCGACAGGGCCTTGAGCTTGTCGTTGATCTGCGCCACTTCGGCGTTGCGTTTGGCGGCGTCGATGGTGCTCGACAGCGAATTTTTCACGGCGGTGAGCAGCGCCTCGTCGTCGAAGGGCTTTTCCAGGAAGTCGACGGCGCCGATCTTCATCGCCTCCACCGCCAGCGAGATGTCGCCGTGGCCGGTGATGACGATCACCGGAATATCGAGGCCTTTCTCCTTGACCTTGCGCAGCAGGTCGATGCCCGTGATGTCCGGCATGCGCACGTCGGTGATGATGCAGCCGGCGCGGACCTGCGGCAGAACCTCGAGAAAGGCCCGCGCGCCGTCGAAGCTGCGCACCTTGAGCCCCGCGGTTTTCAACAGAAACTCCAGCGACTGGCGCGCCGCTTCGTCGTCGTCGATCACGTAGATGACCGCGTCAGGCTGCATCGTCGATATCCCCCTCGTTGACCGTGGCCAGGGTGAAATGGAAGATCGTGCCGCCGCCGGGATTGGGCTCCACCCAGATGCGCCCGCCGTGCGCCTCGACGATGGTGCGCGAGATCGACAGGCCGACGCCCATGCCCTGCCGCTTGGTGGTGATGAAGGGCTGGAACAGCTGCTCGGCCACCTCCGGCTCGATGCCGGAGCCGGTATCGGCGACGCTCACGCGCACCAGATGATCGCCGGCCGGCGCCACCGAAATCATCAGGTCGCGCGCGGCCGAGGTCTCCATGGCGTCCATGGCATTGCGGATGAGGTTGAGCAGCACCTGCTGGATCTGCACGCGGTCGGCCAGCACCATCTCGACGGCGGGGTCGAACTGGAAGGTGACGCGGATGCCGCGGTCCTTGACGCCGACCAGCGCCAGCGCGCTCGCTTCCTCGACCAATTTGGTGATGCTTTCGACGCGCCGCTCGCTCTCGCCGCGCGACACGAAGTCGCGCAGGCGGCGGATGATCTGGCCGGCGCGCATGGCCTGGTCGGCGGCCTTGTCCAGCGCCTCGCGCATCATCTGCGGACGTTCGCCGGCTTCGCCCTCGATCAGGCGGCGCGAGCCTTTCAGATAGTTGGAAATCGCCGACAGCGGCTGGTTGAGCTCGTGCGCCAGCGTCGAGGCCATCTCGCCCATGGCGGTGAGCCGCGAGATGTGCACCAGCTCGGATTGCAGCTCCTGCAAGCGCGCCTCGGTCTGCTGGCGCTCGGTCAGGTCGCGGATGAAGCCGGTGAAGAAGCGCTGCGTGCCGGAGCGCATCTCGCCGACGGCAAGTTCCATGGGGAAGGTCGAGCCGTCCTTGCGCTGGCCGACCACGACGCGGCCGATGCCGATGATGCGGCGCTCGCCGGTCATCTTGTAGCGCTGCAGGTAGATGTCGTGGTTCTCGCGGTAGGGCGACGGCATCAAAATCTTGACGTTCTTGCCGAGCGCCTCTTCGGCGCCATAGCCGAACAACCGCTCGGCCGCGCTCGAAAACGACTGCATGATGCCGTTGTCGTCGATGACGATCATCGCCTCCGGCACCGTGTCGAGAATCGATTTCAGATGCGCTTCGCGCGCCAGCGTGTCGAGCGTCATGGTGCGCATCTCGCGCTGGTTGCGGCGAAGCAACTCGCCGCCCCAGGACACGCCGATGCCGATGATGCCGAAGGCGACAAGATTGACCAGGGTCGCCGACGAAACCGGCGGCGCGTCGGTGATCAGAAACGAGCTCACGGCGCTGAGCACGGTCGCCACCATGCCGGGGCCGAAACCGCCGATCCAGGCCGCGATCAGCACCGGCGGCACGAAATAGATGTAGCGGGTCTCGTGCGGCAGCACCGGCGCCAGCACTTCGCGGACGCTCCAGGCCGCCACAACCAGCGCGATCGCGGCGCCGTATTGGATCAGCCAGCCGCGCTCGCGCGTCTCGAATATCGTTGATTTATCAATAACTTGTCGCATGTGTGGCAGCCGAGCCCGTGGCGCCTCCGGGAAATCCCTTATGGAGTTTATCTAAATTTCGGCCGCTGCGCTCCACGGGTATCGATCGATCATCAAATTGTTGGAGAGACGCCATGCTCAGCCAGACGATGATCACGCGGAATGCCACGCGCCAGCCGGCGGAGCGTCGCGCGCCTGCGGGGTCCTTCGGTGACTCGATCGAGATGATGGGCTCGGTGATGCCGTTTGCCCGCAACGTCGAGATCTATGGCGAGAACGAGCCGGCCGAATATCTCTACAAGGTTGTGAGCGGCGCGGTGCGCACCTACAAGGTGCTCAATGACGGCCGCCGCCAGATCGGTTCCTTCTATCTGCCGGGCGACATTTTTGGCCTCGAAGTCGGCGGCAAGCACGCGTTCTCCGCCGAAGCGGTTGCCGACAGCAAGGTGCTGGTGATCAAACGCGGCGCGCTGGTCGCGCTCGCGGGCCGTGACACCGGCGTCGCCGGCCAGCTCTGGACCATGGCCGCCGCCGAACTGCGGCGCGCCCAGGACCACGTCATGCTGCTGATCAAGACCGCGCAGGAGCGCGTTGCCGGCTTCCTGATGGAAATGTCGGCGCGCAATTCCGGCGCCAGCGAGGTCGAGCTGCCGATGTCGCGCCAGGACATCGCCGACTATCTCGGCCTCACCATCGAGACCGTGTCGCGTACCCTGACGCAACTGGAAAATTCCGGCGCCATCGCCGTTCCGAGCTCGCGTCACATCGTGTTGCGCAGCCGCGGCGCGCTCAGCCGCTTGAACGCTTGATCCCTCTCTACCGAACGTCGTCCTCCCAGACTTGTTCGGTAAACTGTGCCCCGGTCACGGATACGGCCGGGGCATTTTTTCTTCCAGTTGACCTTCGTCAACACCGCATCGCCGCCTTGTGGTTTCTAATTCCTGAATTTGGAGGACCGTCATGAAAGCCAAGGACATCATGACCCGCACCGTCGTTTCGGTCGATCCGGACGCGACCGTGCTTCAGGCCGCGCGCCTGATGCTGCAACACCACATCAGCGGCCTGCCGGTGGTCGACAGAGCCGGCCGGCTGGTCGGCGTGCTGTCGGAGGGCGATTTCCTGCGCCGCGGCGAAACCCATACCGAGCGCCGCCGCTCGCGCTGGCTCGAATTCCTCATGGGCCCCGGCCGCATGGCCGCGGACTACGTGCACTCGCACGGCAGCAAGGTGTCCGAGGTCATGACGCCGGATGTGAAGACCGTGAGCGATGATGCCTCGCTCGAGGACATCGTGGCGCTGATGGAGAAGCACCGGATCAAACGCGTGCCGGTGCTGCGCGCCGGCAAGCTCGTCGGCATCGTCACCCGCTCCAACCTGATGCACGCCATGGTCAGCATCGCGCGCTTCTCGACACCCGGCGCGTACAGCGACGCCGCGATCCGCGACAAGCTGCTTGCCGAAATCCGGAAGCAGCAATGGGCGCCGGTCGCGACCGCCGACGTCGTCGTGCACGACGGCGTGGTCGACCTGTGGGGCATGATCGTGGACGAGCGCCAGCGCGCCGCCCTCAAGGTGGCGGCCGAGAACATTCCCGGCGTCGCCGCGGTCAAGGACCACCTGGTCTGGATCGAGCCGATGACCGGCGTCGTCGTCGAGCCGCCGCCGGAACAGGCGGCGCAGCCGCCGCGCGCGCCGGTGGTGGCGGCCTGGCCGCGGCCGTCGCATTAAACTTGATATTTCGCAAGGAACGCGGCGGCGGCAGTTGTATTGAAACTGCGACGCAAGGCAATGCGTCAAGAAAATTGCTGGAGGTTTGTCATGAACCTGAAATCTCTCATCCCCGTCAGCCGCGGCCGCGGTCGCGGCGTTGCCCGCCCCGACAATCCGTTTATCTCCCTGCAAAACGAGATCGACCGGTTGTTCGAGAACTTCACGGCCGGCTTGCCCTCGTTCGGTAACGGCATGACGAACGTCACGCTGCCGACCATGGACGTGGCGGAAACGGACAAGGAGATCGAGATCACCGCCGAGCTGCCGGGCCTCGAGGAAAAGGACGTGCAAATCAACGTGGCCGACAACGTCCTGACCATCCGCGGCGAGAAAAAGGCCGAGAAGGAGCAGAAGGACAAGAATTACCGGCTGGTCGAGCGCAGCTACGGCGCGTTCGAGCGTTCGCTCGAGCTGCCGGACGGCGTCAATGCCGACGCCATCAAGGCCAGCATCGACAAGGGCGTGCTCAAGGTCGTGGTGCCGAAGCCCGCGCCCGCCCAGGTCAAGAAGATCGAAGTGAAATCCGCCGCCTGATCACGGGGGTGCCGGAGCGCGCGTCCCGCGGCCCATGCCGGGCGCGGGGGGCGCGCGCCCGGCCGCCTTTTGTCCTCGGCGAATGCCCGCCCCCCGCGAAATCTCCGCAATATCCGTCTGTTCCGCCAGTTTTTTGACCTGCGTCAAGGAACGAGCGGCCGAATACGCCGATAAAGCGGGCCCAAGGCCCCACCCTTCCAGGTCAGCCACAGACGGAATCCAAGCATGGCGAACGCGCTCGCTCCTCGGAAAACCATGACGCTCGGCGAAGGCGGCACGGCGCTCGCCTTGGCCGCGCTCGCGCTGCTGTCAATTGTCGTCGCCGCCAAGGCCTATACGCCGGCCTACGCCTTCCACGCCTACCTGTTCGCGGCCGCCAGCGTCGCGGCGGTGTTTGCCATCATCAATCGCTACTACGAACGCCCGGCGCAGACGCCGCCGACCGTCGCCGGCAAGCCGAACTACAACATGGGGCCGGTCAAGTTCGCGGCCGTCATCGCCGTATTCTGGGCGATCGCCGCCTTTACCGTCGGCGTCTATATCGCGCTCGAGCTCGCCTTCCCGGCGCTCAATTTCGATCTGCCCTGGATCGCCTTCGGCCGCTTAAGGCCGCTGCACACCTCGGCCGCGATCTTCGCCTTCGGCGGCAATGTGCTCATCGCCACCTCGTTCTACGTCGTGCAGCGCACCTGCCGGGCGCGGCTCGCCGGCGACATCGCGCCGTGGTTCGTCGTCCTCGGCTACAACTTCTTCATCGTCATCGCCGGCACCGGCTACCTGCTCGGCATCACGCAGTCCAAGGAATATGCCGAGCCGGAATGGTACGCCGACCTCTGGCTGACCGTGGTCTGGGTCGTCTACTTCCTGGTCTATCTCGGCACCATCATGCGGCGCACCGAGCCGCACATCTACGTCGCCAACTGGTTCTATCTCGCCTTCATCGTCACCATCGCGGTGCTGCACCTCGGCAACAACGCCGCGCTGCCGGTGTCGCTGTTCTCGCCCAAGTCCTACATCGTCTGGGCGGGCGTGCAGGACGCCATGGTGCAATGGTGGTACGGCCACAACGCGGTGGGCTTCTTCCTCACCGCCGGCTTCCTGGCGATGATGTACTACTTCATCCCCAAGCGCGCCGACCGCCCGGTCTATTCCTACCGGCTGTCGATCATCCACTTCTGGGCGCTGATCTTCCTCTACATCTGGGCGGGCCCGCATCACCTGCACTACACGGCGCTGCCCGACTGGGCGCAGACGCTGGGCATGACCTTCTCGATCATGCTGTGGATGCCGTCCTGGGGCGGCATGATCAACGGCATCATGACGCTGTCGGGCGCGTGGGACAAACTGCGCACCGACCCGGTGCTGCGCATGATGGTGGTGTCGGTCGCCTTCTACGGCATGTCGACCTTCGAAGGGCCGATGATGTCGGTGAAGATCGTCAACTCGCTCAGCCACTATACCGACTGGACCATCGGCCACGTGCATTCCGGCGCGCTCGGCTGGGTCGCCTACATCTCCTTCGGCGCGCTCTACTGCCTGATCCCCTGGCTGTGGAACCGGCCGCTGTACTCGCTCAAGCTCGTCAACTGGCACTTCTGGATCTCGACCATCGGCATCGTGCTCTACATCACCTCGATGTGGGTGGCGGGCATCCTGCAAGGCCTGATGTGGCGCGCCTACACCGCGCTCGGCTTCCTCGAATATTCCTTCGTCGAGACGGTCGAGGCGATGCACCCCTTCTACGTCATCCGCGCGCTCGGCGGCATCCTGTTCCTCACCGGCGCGCTGATCATGGCGTGGAACCTGTGGAAGACCGTGACCGCGGCGGCGGCGACCGAGCAGAGCCCGCTGCTGCAGGCGGCCGAATAAGGCGAGGATCGAAATCATGTCGCTCTGGCAGAAACACGCAATCCTCGAGAAGAACTCGATCATTCTCGTCATCGGCATCCTGATCGTGATCGCGATCGGCGGCCTGGTCGAGATCGTGCCGCTGTTCTACCTGAAGAACACCATCGAGAAGGTCGACGGCGTGCGGCCCTATACGCCGCTCGAGCTCGCCGGCCGCAACATCTACGTGCGCGAGGGCTGCTACCTCTGCCACTCGCAGATGATCCGCCCGTTGCGCGACGAGGTCGAGCGCTACGGCCATTATTCGCTGGCCGCCGAGAGCATGTACGACCGGCCGTTCCAGTGGGGCTCAAAGCGCACCGGGCCCGATCTCGCCCGCGTCGGCGGCAAGTATTCCGATGCCTGGCATCAGGATCACTTGCGCGATCCGCGCTCGGTGGTGCCGGGCTCGGTGATGCCGGGCTACGGCTTCCTCGAGCAGACCGAGCTCGACTACAGCCACATCGACCGCGACCTCGCGGCGCAGGGCGCGCTCGGCGTGCCCTACAGCGCCGACATGATCGCCCACGCCCAGGACGACGTGGTGGCGCAGGCCAGCAGCGACAATCCGGCCGCCGCCGATCTCGCCAAGCGCTACGCCAAGGTCAATGCCCGCGACTTCGACGGCAACCCCAAGGCCGTCACCGAGGCCGACGCGCTGATCGCCTACCTGCAGCTGCTCGGCACCGAAGTGAACTTCAAGCTCTACGACGACAAAGCCAACATCCGGTGAGCGCCATGGACCCGACCTATCAGGCCGTTGCCGAATTTTCCCAGCAGTGGGGCCTCGTCTACTTCACGGTGATCTTCGCCGCCGTGATGGTCTACGCGCTGTGGCCGTCGCGGCGCAAACAGTTCGACGAAGCGGCGCGCATTCCGCTGCGGGAGGATTGATCGTGAGCGACGAAGCAAGACAGATCGACAAGATCACCGGCACCGCCACCACCGGCCATGAATGGGACGGCTTGCGCGAGCTCAACACGCCGCTGCCGCGCTGGTGGCTGTGGCTGTTCTACGCGACCATCGCCTGGGCGGTCGGCTACTGGGTGGTCTACCCGGCCTGGCCGCTGATCGCCAATTCGACGCAGGGCGTGTTCGGCTGGCATTCCCGCGCCGCGGTCGAAACCGATCTCGCCGATCTCAAGGCGCTGCGCGGCCCGATGGTCAGCAAGCTCGCGGCGGCCTCCGTCGCCGAGATCGTCGCCGATCCGCAACTTCTGGATTTCGCGCGCGCCCAGGGGCGCGTCGCCTTCGCCGACAACTGCGCGCCCTGCCACGGCGCCGGCGGCGGCGGCGCCAAGGGCTACCCGAACCTCAACGACGACGACTGGCTGTGGGGCGGCAAGCTCGCCGACATCGAGACCACCATCCGCCACGGCGCCCGCTCCGGCGACGAGAAGGGCCACCAGGGCAACATGCCGGCCTTCGGCCGCGACAATATCCTCAAGGCCAACGAGATTTCCGCGGTCGCCGACTATGCGCGCTCGCTCTCCGGCCTGCCCGCCGAGAAGGGCGTCGATCTCGCCCTCGGCAAGAAGCTGTTCGCCGACAACTGCGCGGCCTGTCACGGCCCCGACGGCAAGGGCAACCGCGAGGTCGGCGCGCCCAACCTGACCGACAAGATCTGGCTCTACGGCTCCGACAAGCAGACCGTCGTCCAGGGCATCGTCAACGGCCGCGGCGGCGTCATGCCGAACTGGCAGAGCCGCCTCGACGAATCGACCATCAAATCGCTCATCGTCTACGTCTGGACCTTCGGCGGCGGAGAAAAATGAACGCCCAGGCCGCATCGGTTGCGCTCGACCGCCCGGCGCCCGACGCCGGCGCGCTGGCGCGCCTGGTCAAGGAAGCCGAGGTCGGCGGCCTGCCGCCGGACGACGACATCCCGCTCTATGCGCCGCGGCGCAAGATCTATCCGCAGAGCACCCACGGCACCTTCCGCCGCATCAAGTGGGCGGCGCTCATCGTCACCCTCGGCATCTACTACCTCTTGCCCTTCGTGCGCTGGGACCGCGGCGCCAATGCGCCGTCGCAGGCGGTGCTGGTCGACTTCCCGGCGCGCCGCTTCTACTTCTTCTTCATCGAGATCTGGCCGCAGGAGGTCTACTACCTCACCGGCCTCCTGATCCTCGCCGCCATCGGCCTGTTCCTGATGAACGCCATCGCCGGGCGCATCTGGTGCGGCTACCTGTGCCCGCAGACGGTGTGGACCGACCTGTTCTTCGCCGTCGAGCGCCTGATCGAAGGCGACCGCCGCGAGCATATGCAGCGCGACGCCCGCCAATGGACCGCCGCCACCTGGGCGCGCAAGGCCGTCAAGCACCTCATCTGGCTGATGATCGCCTGGTGGACCGGCGGCGCCTGGGTCTTGTATTTCGCCGACGCCCCGACGCTGGTGAAGGAGCTCGCCACCGGCGAGGCGCCGGTCATCGCCTATGCCTGGATCGGCATTCTGACCTTCACCACCTACAGCCTGGCCGGCCACATGCGCGAGCAGGTCTGCCTCTATATGTGCCCGTGGCCGCGCATCCAGGCGGCGCTCACCGACGAATACGCGCTCAACGTCACCTATCGCTACGACCGCGGCGAGCCGCGCTGCTCGGTGAAGAAGGCCGAGCAGCTGCGCGCCGAGGGCAAGCCGGCCGGCGACTGCGTCGACTGCCTGCAATGCGTGCACGTCTGCCCGACCGGCGTCGACATCCGGCAGGGCGCCAGCCTCGGCTGCATCCAGTGCGGCCTGTGCATCGACGCCTGCGACACCGTCATGAAGAAGCTCGGCCGCGCGCCGCGGCTGATCGCCTACGACACCGACATCAACGTCAAGCGCCGCATGGCCGGCGAAGCGCCGTTCTTCAAGCTGGTGCGGCTGCGCACCGTGCTCTACGCGGCGGTGCTCGCCATCGTCGGCGGCGTCATGATCTACACCCTGGCGACGCGCGGCAGCGAAGGCATCAGCATCATCCACGACCGCAATCCGATGTACGTGCAGCTCAAGGACGGCACGCTGCGCAACGCCTACACCATCCGCATCGTCAACAAGCAGCTCAAGTACCGCGACTTCCTCATCAACGTCGATGGCCTGCCCTCGACGCTCGCCGAATTCGTCGGCCTGCCGCCGCGCGCCGACGGCAGCAGGCAGCTGGTCTCGGTCGGTCCCGACCAGACCAGGGAAGTGCGCGTCATCGTCACCGATTACTCGACCACGCCGCCGGCGCCCTCGGCCTCGATCCTGTTCCGGCTGACCGACATCAATTCCGGCGAGGTCGTGGAGATGCGCGACCACTTCTTCGGTCCCTAGGGAGGCGGCGATGCAACGCTCTGGCCGACCGCGCGAATTGACCGGACGCCACGTGCTGTTGTGGGTCGTCGGCTTCTTCGGCGTGGTGTTCCTCGCCAACGCCGTGCTGGTGAAGGCCGCGACCTCGACTTTCGGCGGTCTGGAAACGCAGAGCTCCTACAAGGCCGGCCTCGTGTTCGAGCGCGAGGTCGCCAGGGCCGAGCGCCAGCAAGCGCTCGGCTGGACCGTCGACGGCAGGCTGGTGCGCGACAACAGCGGCGAAGCCGTGCTCACGGTCGGCGTGCGCGACGCGCAGGGGCTCGCGGTCGGCGGGCTCGCCGCCGACGCCACGCTGGCGCACCCGGCCGACAGCCGGCTCGATCATGTCATTGCGCTGACGGCGGCCGGCGCCGGCGTCTTCCGCGGCCGGGATCAGGTGCCGCCGGGGCAGTGGGAGCTGATCGTCGATGTCTACCGCGGCGCCGAGCGCGTGTTCCGCTCGCAGAGCCGGGTGACGCTGCAATGAGGACGATATGACGTGCGCTGCCGCGAGCACGCTTCACCTCTCCCATAGGGAGAGGTCGCCCGCCCAACGGGTCCGGCCGGAGGCCGGCCCGATGGTAAACTCCGCCGCAGGCGAAGGCGGGCGGGTGAGGGGTTACAGCCCATCGAGAGTCACTTGCCCCCTCACCCCAACCCTCTCCCCCCAGGGGAGAGGGAGCACGCCGTCCTCGCGGCAATCGCATCAGCTCAATTCGGCGTAGGTGACCATGTCCGCCGAAGCGCTCGACCTCTCGCTCTACGCCAGGCCGGCCGGCTCCGGCACGCTGGGCATGGATCTGGCGGTCGAAGGCGTCGCCTGCGGCGCCTGCATCGGCCGCATCGAGAACGCCGTGAAGCGGCTGCCGGGCGTCACCGACGCGCGGCTCAATTTCACCAATCGCCGCCTGCACGTCGCCTGGGCCGACGGCGCGCTCAAGCCGGCTGAGATCGTCGGCGCGCTCGAGCGGATCGGCTATCGCGGCCATCCCTTCGTGCCGCAGCGCGCCGAGGAGGAGGAAGCGGCCGAGGCCCGCCGCCTCACGCGGTATCTCGCGGTCGCGGGCTTTGCCGCCATGAACGTCATGCTGCTGTCGGTGTCGGTATGGTCGGGCAATGTCACCGACATCACGCCGGAGACGCGCGATTTCTTTCACTGGGCCTCGGCGCTGATCGCGCTGCCGGCGGCAGCCTTCAGCGGCCAGCCCTTCTTCCAGAGCGCCTGGCGGGCGCTCAAGGCGCGCACCACCAATATGGACGTGCCGATCTCGATCGGGGTCACGCTGGCGCTGGCGATGTCGCTCGTCGAAACGGTCAATCACGCCGAGCACGTCTACTTCGATTCCGCCATCATGCTGCTGTTCTTCCTGCTGCTCGGCCGCACGCTCGACCGCGCCATGCGCCGCAAGACGCGGGCGGTCGCCGGCAATCTGGCGGCGCTGAAGGCCGACACCGCGCACCGCTTCGCCGGCGATGAGCTCGTCACCGTTCCGGTGGCCGCGCTCAATCCCGGCGACCGCGTTCTGGTCAAGCCGGGCGAGCGCATCCCGGCCGACGGCGCCGTCGTCAGCGGCGCGTCCGAGATCGACGACAGCGTCATCACCGGCGAGACGGCGCGGCGCGCGGTGGCCGCCGGCGCGCACCTCTATGCCGGCAGCCTGAACTTCCACGGCACGCTGACCATGACGGTTTCGGCGGCCGGCGCCGGCACGCTGATCGACGAGATCGAGCGGCTGTTGCAGCAGGCGGCGAGCGCCAAGTCGCGCGTCATGCGGCTCGCCGACCGCGCCGCGCGCGTCTATGCGCCGGTGGTGCACTTGACCGCGGCGCTGACCGCCATCGGCTGGCTGACGGCCGGCGCCACGCTGCACGATGCGCTGGTGACGGCGATCGCCGTGCTCATCATCACCTGTCCCTGCGCGCTGGCGCTCGCCATCCCGGCCGTGCAGGTGGTGGCCTCCGGCGCGCTGTTCCGCGCCGGCATCATCCTCAATTCCGGCGACGCCATCGAGCGCCTCGCCGAGGCCGACACCATTATCTTCGACAAGACCGGCACGCTGACGCTGCCCGAGCCGCGCGTCGTCAACGCCGCGGCCATCGATGCGGCGACGCTGCAAATGGCGGCGCGCCTGGCGCTGTCGAGCCGGCACCCGCTGGCGGTGGCGCTGTCGCGCGAGGCGGCGGCAGCCCGGCCGTTCGACGGCGCCGTCGAGGAGCCGGGGCAGGGCGTGCGCGCCGTGATCGACGGCGTCGAGGCAAGGCTCGGCAGCGCGGCGTTTTGCGGCCTTGCACCTTCTCCGCTCATTCCCGCGCAGGCGGGAATCCAGGCCCAGGATCGAAAGTCTGGAAATTTGTCGCCCTGGGTCCGCGCTTGCGCGGGGACGAGCGGGGGTGAGGCCGGTGCCTCGACGATCCATTTTCGTTGTGGCCCCCATTCAGCGGCGATAGCCATCGCCCAGAAGCTGCGGCCGGATGCGGCCGAGACGATGGAGGCGCTGCGCGCGCGCGGGCTCGACCTGCACATTCTGTCGGGCGACCGCGCCGAGGCGGTAGCCCCGGTCGCCCGCGCGCTCGGCATTGCGCAATGGCAGGGCGGTGTGAAGCCCGCCGACAAGATCGCGCTCATCGACGCGCTCAAGCGCCAAGGGCGCCGCGTGCTGATGGTCGGCGACGGCTTGAACGACGCGCCGGCGCTTGCCGCCGCGCATGTGTCGCTGTCGCCGATCTCGGCCGCCGATCTGACGCAGGCCCAGGCCGACGCCGTCTTCCTCGGCGACCGGCTCGGGCCGGTGCTCGACGCCGTCCTCACCGCGCGGCAGGCGCGCCGCCTGATGACGCAGAACCTGTGGTTCGCCGCGCTCTACAACGCCGTCGCCGTGCCGGTCGCCATCTTCGGCCTGGTGACGCCGCTGATCGCCGCGCTCGCCATGTCGGGCTCCTCGATCGCGGTGACGCTCAACGCGCTGCGCGCACGCATGATCCGGAAAACTGGGAACCGGGTAACGGGAAAGATCATGCGCAAACGAGATAGGCTGCGGCCATGAACGTGCTGGTCTATCTGGTGCCGATGGCGCTGGGGCTCGGGCTTGCCGGCCTGTTCGCCTTCCTGTGGGCGCTCAAGAGCGGCCAGTACAGCGACGTCGAGGGCGCCGGGCTGCGCGTTTTGTCGGACGACGACATCGCCAATGACCAAAACGGCGGCGCCAGACGGCCATCGCCGGGCTAAGGCCAGACGCGGCCGGCGCAACGGCCTTGATGCGGGGCCGCTGCTAGGACCATAATCCTGCCACATTCCTATAGGACTATCGCCCTATCCCATTCCACACCGGGGGTGTCTGTACAGCATCTTCAGACATGGAATGGGGAGCGGTGGCCGGGGAATGACGTGGCGGCGGAGATGCGCTTGCCATGGCCCGGCGGTCCAAGCCGCAGTGGTTCTGGCCGCGTCGCCGCGGTCGAGGCCCTCCGATGGCCGGTAGGTCAAGCGCGTCTGATCGGAAGACGCCGGCCGAGTGCCGGGGCCGAAACGGTGGAGTGTCATGGCCCCTGAAGATGGGGTTGAACGTGACGAACGGACCACCACCGGG
>DASRGB010000046.1:0-40076 GCA_035651255.1 Pseudolabrys sp. | reverse complement strand
TCGGCCGCATACAAGAACTGCATCAGGTCGTTTGAGCCGACCGACAGGAAATCGACCTCTTCCAGCAATTCATCGAGCTGGAAGAGTAGTGATGGCACCTCGACCATGGTGCCGACCTCGAGCCGTTCCGGCAATTTGTGGCCATGCCGGCGCAAATGCGTCAGCTCCATCTCGACCATGGCGCGCGCCTTCTGAAACTCGTCGACGGTCGCGATCATTGGAAACATCACGCGCAACTCGCGGCCGCCGGCGGCGCGCAGCATTGCGCGCAACTGGCTGCGCAACAGGCCCGGCCGATCGAGCCCGAGACGGATCGCGCGCCAACCGAGCGCCGGGTTCTCCTCCTCGATGTTGCGCAGATAGGGCAACACCTTGTCGCCGCCGATGTCGAGCGTGCGGAAGGTCACCGGCTTCTTGCCGGCGGCGTCGAGCACGGCGCGGTAAAGCGCAAACTGCTCGTTGGTGCGCGGGAAGCTTGCCGCAACCATGAACTGCAATTCGGTGCGGAACAGGCCGATGCCGGCGGCGCCGGTCTCCTCGATATGCGGCAGGTCGATGGCCAGACCCGCATTGATCATCAGCGAGAACTTGTGGCCGTCCTTGGTGATGCAAGGCTTGTCGCGCAGCGCGTGATATTGCGCCTGGCGCCGCGCCCGCAGTTTGACGCGTTCGGCATAGGCCTGCTCGATGTCGGAGGGCGGCCGCAAATGCACGTGCCCGGTGGCGCCGTCGACGATGACGGCGTCGCCTTGCTCGACGAGGCCGGTGGCGTTGGCGATTTCACCGACGGCGGGAATGCCGAGCGCCCGCGCCACGATCGAGACGTGCGAGGTCGGCCCGCCTTCCTCCAGAATGAGTCCGCGCAGGCGCTTGCGGTCGTAGTCGAGCAGCGCCGCGGGACCCATCGAGCGCGCAACGACGATGGCGTTGGCCGGCAGCTGGTCCTTGCGCGGGGCGTGGTCCTGGCCCATCAGCACCCGCATCAGCCGGTTGGCGAGATCGTCGAGGTCGTGCAGCCGGTCGCGCAGATAGGGGTCGGACGCGCGCAGCATGCGCGCGCGGGTGTCGGACTGCACGCGTTCGACGCCGGCTTCGGCAGTGAGGCCGGTCATCACCGCTTCGCGCATCTTGTGCAGCCAGCCCTGGTCGTAGCCGAACATGCGGTAGGCCTCGAGCACGTCACGGTGCTCGCCGCCGTCGACGACGTCGCGATGCTCGACCAGGCGGTCGAGGTCGGCGCGCAGCGTGGCGATCGCCGCGTCGAGGCGTTTCAGCTCATGTTGGACGTCGTCGGCGATGACGTTGGTGATGACGACGCGCGGCTCGTGCAGCACGACATGGCCGAGGGCGATGCCGTCGGACAGCGAGGAGCCGACCAGATGCATGGCGTGGCGGGCGGCGGGCTCGGCGCCGGGACGGGCGAGCGAGGCGAGTTCGCCCGAGGCGATCATCTCGGCGAGCACCATCGCCGTGGTCTGCAGCGCCTCTTCTTCCTCTTCCGTGTAGGTGCGTCGGGCGCGGTTCTGCACCACCAGCACGCCGAGCGTGTTGCCCGCGCGCAGGATCGGCACGCCGAGGAACGAGTGGTAGATCTCCTCGCCGGTCTCGGGGCGGAACGAGAAGGCCGGGTGGGTCTGCGCTTCCGACAGGTTGATCGGCTTGGCTTCGCTCGCCACCAGGCCGACCAGGCCTTCGTCCGCCTTCATCACGGTCTTGTGGACGGCTTCGCGCTTCAAGCCCTCGGTGGCGTATAGCTCGAGCGTTCCGTCCACGCGCAAGACGTAGACGGAGCACACCTCCGCCACCATGTTGGCGGCGATCAGCACCACCACCTTGTCGAGGCGATCCTGCGCGCTGACCGGCTCCGCCATCACTTCGCGGAGCCGTCGCAACAGCACGCGCGGACCGCCGAGCGCGCCACGCATTATCCGGTCCTTGTCCAGCCGGGGGAGCAGCCCCCCAGCCTCGTCTAGGGCCCAATCATGTACGAATAGCGACCGCGGGGCGCCACAAAGACCCGCAGCCGCCTACGGCTTGAGGCTATAGCCACCGGCCATGCAAGGGGCAAGCCAAAGGCTGTCGCCCCGCCGACGGGTCCCGCGCGAAGCGCGGCCCGATGCCAGGCCCCGGCGGGACCTATGCGCCGCAGCCGATCGATCGGCTCCGGGGTCTGGGCCCCGGGCCTCCTTCGCTTCGCTCAGTCGCCCGGGCGACAGAAGGCTACGCCTTATCCAGCCCGTATAGGGTGTGCAGGGTGCGCACGGCGAGGTCGGTCTGGGTGGCCTTGATCAGCACGGAGAATTTGATCTCCGAGGTGGTGATGGCGAGGATGTTGATCTTGTGTTCGGCCAGCGCCTTGAAGGCCCTGGCGGCGACGCCGGCGTGGCTGCGCATGCCGATGCCGATGACCGACACCTTGGCGACGTCGGTCGCCCCGTCGAGCCGCTCGAAGCCGATCTTGCTCTTGGCCTTGTCGAGGGTGACGCGGGCCCGCTCGTAGTCGGCGGACGGCACGGTGAAGGTCAGATCGGTGGTGGCGCCGTCGGCGGAGACGTTCTGCACGATCATGTCGACGTTGATGCTGGCGTCGGCGAGCGGCCCGAAAATGGCGGCGGCAACGCCGGGCTTGTCCTGGACGCGGCGGATCGAGATCTGCGCCTCGTCCTTGGAGAAGGCGATGCCGGTGACGATTTGCTGTTCCATGATTTCACTCTCGTCGCAAATGAGCGTGCCGGAGGGCGGCTTCCTCGGGTCGATGTCCTCCGGCTTCTCGAAGCTGGAGCGCACGAAGATCGGCACGTTGTGCGTCATGCCGAGCTCGACCGAGCGCACCTGCATGACCTTGGCGCCGAGGGAAGCGAACTCCAGCATTTCCTCGTAAGCGATCTTGTCCATGCGGCGCGCCTTGGGCACCACGCGCGGGTCGGTCGAATAGACGCCGTCGACGTCGGTATAGATGTCGCAGCGTTCCGCCTTGATGGCGGCGGCGATCGCCACCGCCGAGGTGTCGGAACCGCCGCGGCCGAGCGTGGTGATGCGGCCGGTGTCCTTGTGCAGGCCCTGGAAGCCGGCGACGACCGCGACCTGGCGCCGCTCCGCGAAGCGCTTGATCAGTTCGCCGCCGTTGACCTCGACGATGCGCGCCGAGCCGTGGGCATTGTCGGTGAGGATCGGCAATTGCCAGCCCTGCCAGGAGCGCGCTTCGACGCCCATGCCCTCGAGCACGATGGCGAGCAGGCCCGCCGTCACCTGCTCGCCGGTCGCCACCACCACGTCGTACTCGCGCGTGTCGTGCAGGATGGCGGCCTGGCGGCACCACTCGACCAGCTGGTTGGTGGTGCCGGCCATGGCGGAGACGACGACGGCGACATCGTAGCCGGCGTCCCATTCGCGCTTGACGTGGCGCGCGACGTTGCGGATGCGGTCGAGATCGGCGACCGAGGTTCCGCCGAATTTCATTACCAGCCGTGCCATCGTGGTCCCGACGCCGAAAACCCGCTAACAAGCGGCCGGCGCGAGCCATCATGGCCCAGGCGCCGGCCGGAAAAGGCGCGTATACATACCGGCGGGCTGCATGGCCTGCAACAATGGTCCGCCGGCAGTATGATGGTCCCGATGGTTAACCGCAAAAGCAGCGCAAGCACGGTCGATACCGCGGAAGTCGAGCGCTTTGCGCGCCATGCCGCCGACTGGTGGGATCCGCGCGGTCCGATGGCGCCGCTGCACAAGCTCAATCCGGTGCGGCTCGCCTACATCCGCGATCGGGCGGCGGCGCAATTCGGCCGCGAGCCGAAGGCGCTCGACTGCCTCAAAGGCCTGCGCATGCTCGATATCGGCTGCGGCGGCGGCATTTTGTCGGAGCCCTTGGCGCGGCTCGGCGCGCAGATGGTCGGCGTCGACCCGGCGGCGGAGAATATCGAAGCGGCGCGCGCGCACGCCGAGGAGCAGGGCGTGGCGGTCGACTACCGCGCCGGCACCGCCGAAGCGCTGGCCGAGGCCGGCGAACGGTTCGACGTCGTGCTTGCCATGGAAGTGGTCGAGCACGTCGCCGACGTGCCGCTGTTCGTCTCGACCTGCGCCGGCATGGTCAAGCCGGGCGGGTTGATGATCGCGGCGACGCTGAACCGCACGCTCAAAAGCTTTGCGCTCGCCATCGTCGGCGCCGAGTACGTGCTGCGCTGGCTGCCGCGCGGCACGCACCAATGGGACAAATTCGTCACGCCGCACGAGCTCGAGTCCGCGGTCGAGAACGCCGGCCTGCGGGTGATCGGAGAGCGCGGCGTCGTCTACAATCCGTTCGCCGACCGCTGGCAATTGTCGTCCGACACCGACGTGAACTATATGCTCGCCGCCGCGCGCGATCGTTAAGGAGAAGCCGCATGATCATGGAACTGGTGGAGTTCAATTCGCCGAAGGGCTGGAGCCGGACGCAGGTGGCCGAAGAGGCCCGCAATGTCATTCCGAAGTGGCGGGCGAACAAGGAACTGCTGCGCAAGCACTTCCTGCTCGAGCTCAACGGCAGGACCGGCGCCGGCGTCTATATCTGGCCGTCGGTCGAGGCGGCCAAGCGCGCGCACAACGAGGAATGGCGCCAGTCGATCATCAGGCGCACCGGGGCCGCCCCCACCATCCGTTATTTCGACCTGTTCCTGCTGATCGATAACGAGCACGGCGAGGTCACGGAGTTTCCCGAGGCGGCGGAAATCAAGTCGGCGGCGGCGTGATCGCCGGTCGTCCCCGCGAAAGCGGGGGCCCAGTACGCCGTGTCCTCTCGATAGGCTGCGGAGTACTGGATTCCGGCTCTCGCTTCGCTCGGCCGGGATGACGGTCTGATTTCACTCGCTTCCTCCAACATTGTAGGACCGTAGCGCCAATGCTCTGGGCCGTCTTCACGCTGATCGCCGCGGCGGCGCAGACCGCGCGCAACGCCATGCAGCGCGAGCTGACGGCGACGCTCGGCACGGTCGGCGCCACCCACGTGCGGTTCCTGTTCGGCTTTCCCTTCGCCATCGTGTTTTTGATCGGCGTCGCGGTCGCGACCGGCGAGACGCCGCCGACGCCGCCGGCGATGTTCTGGCCCTGGGTCCTGGCCGGCGCCTTCACCCAGATCGCCGCCACCGCCACCATGCTGGCGGTGATGGGCCAGCGTTCCTTCGTCGTGTCCTACGCCTTCATCAAGACCGAGCCGATCCACGTGGCGCTGTTCGGGCTGATCTTCCTCGGCGACAGGATCACGCCGCTGTCTGCCGCCGCGATCCTCATCGCTACCGCCGGCGTGATCGTGATTTCGCTCAAGCCCGGCGCCGCGCAGGCCAGCACCTGGCGCTCGACCGCCGTCGGCCTTTTCTCCGGCGCGCTGTTTGCGTTGTCGGCGATCAGCTATCGCGGCGCGATCCTGACGCTGCATCTGCCGGACTTCGTGCTGACGGCGACCTTCACGGTCTCGGTCGGGCTGGTGATCCAGGCGGCCGCGCTGTCGCTCTATCTCTGGCTGCGCGAACCCAAGGTGCTCACCGACATCGTCGCGGCCTGGAAGCCGTCGCTGTTTGCCGGCTTCATGGGCGCCTTCGCCTCGGAGTTCTGGTTTCTCGGCTTTGCCATCACCAGCGCCGCCAACGTGCGCACGCTGGCGCTGGTCGAGGTGCTGTTCGCGCAAGGCGTGACGCATTTCGTCTTCAGGCAGCCGACCACGGCGCGCGAGATCGCCGGCGTGGTGCTGGTGGTAATGGGCGTCGCGCTATTGGTGTGGGCTTACTAGCCCGCGGCGGCCCGGCTAGAATGCCGCGCTGCCAACGGCAACGAGGGGGCGCAGCATGTTTTTCGATGTCAACGGCATTGTCGGCCTGATTATTCTGGCGCTCGACATCTGGGCGATCGTCCAGATCGTCCAGCGCCGCGGTCCGACCGACAAGAAAATCCTCTGGATCCTGGTGATCCTGCTGCTGCCCGTGCTCGGCCTGGTGTTGTGGCTGCTGCTCGGACGGAAGTAGCCGCTCAGTTCCTGTCGTCCGGCAGCACCGGCAGCGGGTGAAACTCGATGCCTTCCTCGGCGAGCCGCCTGGCTTCGTCGGGGGTCGCCTCGCCGTAGATCGAGCGATGCTCGATCTCGCCATAATGCATTTTGCGCGCCTGCTCGGGAAATTTCGCGCCGACGTTCTCGGCGTTCTTGATGAGGTGGTCGCGCAGTTCCTTGAGTCTGGTGCGCAGCTCGCGCTCCTGCGGCGAGATCATGGCGACCGGCGCCGGCGCTGCCGGCGCGGGCGCGGCGGGCTGAGCCTGCGCGGCCGGCGCCTCGATCGGCGCCGTCTTCGCGGTTGAAAGCCGCGGCGCCATGATCGCCTTCTCGACCTTGACCGAGCCGCAATGCGGGCAGGCCACCAGCTTGCGCCTGGCCTGCTTGTCGTAGGCCGCCGAATCCGCAAACCAGCTGTCGAATTCGTGGCCTTTGTCGCAGGTGAGCGAATAGCGGATCATTCGCCCGCCTCCGGCACGACATGCAGATGGGTCGGCTCCGCCATCGGCTCGACGATCTCGAACCGCCGGCCGTGCTCGAGCGAGGGAATTCGCCCGCGCGCCTTCGCCACTTCGCCGATGTCGATTTCGGCCATCACCACCCCCGGTTCGGTGGAGCCTTCTGCCAAAATGCGCCCCCAGGGGTCAATGATCAGTGAATGGCCGAAGGTTTCCCGGCCGTTCTCGTGCTTGCCGCCCTGCGCGGCGGCGAACACGAAGCAGCCGTTCTCGACGGCGCGGGCGCGATTGAGCACGTGCCAGTGCGCCTCGCCGGTCTGCCTGGTGAAGGCGGAGGGGATGGCGAGCATGGTGGCACCGGCCTCGGCCAGCGCGCGGTACAGCGCCGGGAACCGCAGGTCGTAGCAGATGGTGACGCCGAGCCGGCCCCAGGGCAGATCGGCGAGCACGGCCAGTTCGCCCGGCCGGTAGGTGCGCGACTCGCGATAGCTCTCGCCCCCCGGCAGATCGACGTCGAACATGTGGATCTTGTCGTAGCGCGCCGCGATCTCGCCGCGCGGATCGATCAGGAAAGCGCGGTTGACCGCACGGTCGGCGCCGGCCTTGATCGCCAGCGAGCCGATGTGAACGTAAATGCCGAGCTTGCGCGCGAGCTCGCGGAACGTGGCGAGCGAGGTGTCCTGGTCTTCCGCGACCACGGTTGCCAGCAGCCGTTCGCGCTTGGCTTCGAGGATATTGGTCATCTCCGGCGTCTGCACATAGTCGGCGCCGGCGCTCTTGGCCTCGCCGATCATGCGCACCGCGGCCGCGACGTTGGCGGCCGGTTGCAGGCCCGACCGCATCTGGATCATCGCCGCCTTGAAGGTGCCGGCGGCGCTCATGCCGGGGCTCCGCCCGAAAGCAGCGTGTCGAGCTTGCCGGCGCGATCGAGCGCGTGCAGATCGTCGCAGCCGCCGACATGCACCGGCCCGATGAAGATTTGCGGCACCGTCGTGCGCCCGTTCGCCCGCTCGACCATCTCGCCGCGCCGCTCGCGATGCGTCGACAAATCGATCTCCGTGAAGTCGACGCCCTTGCGCTTCAGCAGCGCCTTGGCGCTGTGACAATAGGGGCACCAGCGCGTGGTGTAGATTTCGACGGGCGGCATGGCGTTCTGGCTAGCGGTGTTCGTCCTTTTTATATGGGAGTGCGCACCGGTGCCACAACCCGGGCGAAGACCAGCACGTCGACATGCGCCGCTCCGGCGCGCAACAGCGCGCGGGCACAGGTGTCGGCGGTCGCGCCCGAGGTCAGCACGTCGTCGACCAGAACGAGCCTGCGGCCGGCAACCGCCGCCTTGTGCGGCGCCCGGAACGCGCCTTGCACGTTATCGGCGCGCTCCGTCTTCGACAGCCCGACCTGCTGCGGCGTGGCGCGCACGCGCCTTAGCGCTTCGTGCAGCACCGGGACGCCGCAGCTTTTCGAGATGGCGCCGGCCAGCGCCGCCGACTGGTTGAAGCGCCGCGACCACAGCCGGCGCCAGTGCAGCGGCACCGGCACCAGCGCGTCGGCGCCGTCGAGCAGCTCACGTCCCGCCCGCGTCATCCATTGGCCGAGCATGGGCGCGAGATCGAGCCGGTCGCCATACTTGAACGACAGCACCAGAGCGCGGGCGACGTCGTCGTAGCGCACCGCGGCGCGCGCCCGGTCATAGGCCGGCGGATTGGCAATCGCCTCCATCGATAATAGGCCGGGGCCCGGATCATAGAGGAAGGGAATGCCGAGCCGCGCGCAGTAGGGCTTCTCGATGAAGCTCAGCCTCGACCAGCAGGAGGCGCAGAGGCCGACCCCGTCGCCGAGCGGCTCGCGGCAGGACGGGTAGAGCGGCGGCAGCGCGGCGTCGAGCGCATGGCGCAGCATGCTGCGGAAACCGCCGCGCAGTCGCGCCAATGGAGTGGAGGCCGCGTTGCCCGGAATAGTGCTAAGCTCTGGCATGCCAATAAGCCTAACACGAATTACGGCTGTCATCGCCCGCGAAAGCGGACGATCCAGTAGACACGGCGAGCGCCGTGGTTGCTGGATGCCCCGCTTGCGCGGGGCATGACAGGCTTCTGCATGGCGCAAAGTCCAGCCTTATTCGATCGGCGGCTGCTGCGGATGCGCCAACGGCGCGCGCAGGCGCTCGGGGCGGCGACGTTCCTGCTCGAGCGCGTGGCGCAGGAGCTCGGCGAGCGGTTGTCCGTCGTGCTGCGCCGGTTCGAGCGCGCGGCCGACCTCGGCACGCCGACCGACGCGCTGATCCGCGTGCTGGAAGCGAGCGGCAAAGTCGGCACCATCGTGTCCGCGCGCAACCTGGCGATGGACGAGGAAGCCCTGCCGTTCGCGGAGGCCTCGCTCGACCTCGTCGTCTCCGCGCTGTCGCTGCAATTCGTCAATGACCTGCCGGGGACGCTCATTCAGATCCGCCGCGCGCTCAGGCCCGACGGCCTGCTGCTCGCGGCGTTGGCCGGCGGCGGTTCGCTTGCCGAACTGCGCGAGGCCTTCGCCCAAGCCGAAAGCGAGATCGAAGGCGGCGTCAGCCCACGCGTCGCGCCCTTTGCCGATCTGCGCGACCTCGGCGGGCTGCTGCAGCGCGCGGGCTTGGCGCTGCCGGTTGTCGACGCCGACAGGCTCACGGTGCGCTACCCGGATGTCTTGGCGCTGATGCACGACCTGCGGCGCATGGGCGCGACCAACATCCTGCACGAGCGCCGCCGCACGCCGCTCAAGCGCGCGACCCTGGCGCGCATGGCCGAGATCTATGCGCGGCGGTTCGCCGACGCCGACGGTCGATTGCGCGCCACCTACGAGATTGTCTGGCTGTCCGGCTGGGCGCCGCATGCAAGCCAGCAGCAGCCGCTCAAGCCCGGCACGGCGCAGCAGCGGCTCGCCGATGCGCTCGGCGCCAGGGAGATCTCGGCGGGAGAAAAGGCCGGCCGTTAGCTGAAGGCGGCGGCAACCGCGGTGAACATCGCGGTCACTGAGCCGCCAAGCGCCGTGACGGTGGCGATCAGGACGCCCGCGACCCCGGCCGCGATGATGGCGTACTCGATGGCGGTGGTGCCGTCGCGGGCGGCGGCGAGGCGGTGTAACTCGGTTGCGAAGCGGCGCATCATCGTTTGCTCGAGAACCGGGCTAAAGCAGGGTCATCAGATGCGAGATGAGCGGCACGTCCGCCGGCGGCATCTCGTAGTCCCGCAACCGGTTCGGCCTGACCCAGGCGAGCTGCTGCCCTTCCGTTGCACTGACCGTTCCCTCCCAGCGCCGGCAGACATAGAGCGGCATCAGGAGATGAAAGTCCGGATAGGCATGGCTCGCGAAGGTGAGCGGCGCGAGACAATCCTCTCTGACGACGATTCCCAGTTCTTCCTTGAGCTCCCTGATCAGTGTTTGCTCCGGCCGTTCGCCGCGTTCGATCTTGCCGCCGGGAAACTCCCACAGGCCTGCCATCGGCTTGCCGGCGGGACGCTGCGCGATCAGCACGCGGCCGTCGGCATCGACGAGGGCGCAGGCGGCGACAAGAACGGTTTTGGTGTTCACGGCCCTCGAGCCTCGACGATAGGCAGGTCTTGGTTAAGAGGCTTTGACACTCATGGCATACACCCTGCCGCCCTGCCCAGGCGGTTAACAGAGTGTTACGAGCGATAATCGCCGTTGATGGCGACGTAGTCCCTGGTGAGGTCGCAGGTCAGCACGCGGTCGCGGCCCTTGCCGAGCCCAAGCGCGACTTTCAGGTAGATTTCCGGCTTCTTCATCTCGGCGCTGACTTTGGCCTCGTCGTAGGAGGGATCGCGCGCGCCTTTGTGTGCGACGCGGATGCCGCCGAACCAGATCGAGAGCTTGTCGCGGTCGGCGGGCTCGCCGGCCTTGCCGACCGCCATCACCACGCGGCCCCAGTTGGCGTCCTCGCCGGCAATCGCCGTCTTCACCAGCGGCGAATTGGCGATCGCCATGGCGATACGCCGCGCCGACTGGTTGGTCTTGGCGCCCTCGACCACGATTTCCACCAGCTTGCGCGCGCCTTCGCCGTCGCGCGCGACTTGCTCGGCCAGGTTGGCGAGCACGTCGTGCAACGCGGTCCTGAAGGCCCGCAGCCTCGGGTCGGATGCGCGCGCGATGCGCGGGTTGCCGGCTTTGCCGGTCGCGAACAGCATCAGCGTGTCGGATGTCGAGGTGTCGCCGTCGACGGTGACGGCGTTGAAGGTGTCGACGACACCGTCCTTGAGCAGCGTCTGCAAGGCCGGCGCGGCAATGGCCGCATCGGTAAAGACGAAGGACAGCATCGTGGCCATGTCGGGTGCGATCATCCCGGCGCCCTTGGCGATGCCGTTGATGGTCACCGTCTGCTTGCCGATCTTGGCCCGCGCGGTGGCGACCTTGGGAAACGTGTCGGTCGTCATGATGGCCTTGCCAGCGGCGAAGAATTCGCCAGGCTTGGCGTTGGCGACCAGTTCCTCCATGACGCCGTCGAAGGCCTTGGCGTTGAGCGGCTCGCCGATCACGCCGGTGGACGCCAGGAAGACCTCGGCGGGCTTCAGCGCCGCCGCTTTCGCGGCGATTTGGGCGGTGAGCTTGCAGGCCTCACGCCCGGTTCTGCCGGTGAAGGCGTTGGCGTTGCCGGAATTGACCACCAGCGCGCGCGCTTTTCCGGATTTCAGATGCGCGCGGCACCACTCGACCGGCGCCGACGGGCATTTCGAGCGCGTGAACACGCCGGCCGCCGTCGTGCCGGGATCGAACAGCGCCAGCAGCACGTCGGTGCGCCCGGCGTAGCGGATGCCGGCCGCGGCGGTTGCCATGCGCACGCCGGCGATGGCCGGCATGTCGGGCACGTGCTTCGGGGCGAGGGGGGAAATCGCGCTGGACATGTGTGGACCCGTCATCGCCGGGCCGGCGCGCCGGCCGTGACCCGGTGATCCCGAAAAGTTTGGCACGGACGTGCCTACCTAAGCGAGATGGCCGGGACAAGCCCGGCCATGACGAATTCAATTGATGGTTTGATCGCTTTTACTTCTTCGCCGGCTCGGCCGGTTTCGGCGTCTCGGCCGGCTTGTAGAACTTCTCGACCTTGCCTTCGGTGCGCAGCTTGGTCACCAGGTCGGCCTGCGCCTTGCGCACCACGAATTGCTCGATCTGCGGCTTGACCTCGTCGAAAGTCGGCGGCGGCTTGACGCGCTTGTCTTCGACCTTGATCACGTGCCAGCCGAACGAGGTCTTCACCGGGCCCGAGATCTGGCCCTTGTCGAGCTTGAAGGCGGCCTCGGAGAATTCCGGCACCATCTGCTCCTTGGTGAAATAGCCGAGATCGCCGCCATTGGCCTTGCCGGAGGGGTCCTCGGTCGCTTCGCCCGCGACCTTGGCGAAATCCTCGCCTTTGTTCAGGCGCGCGATGATCGTCTTGATCTTGTCCTCGGCTTCCTTGCTCGCCTTGTCGTCGCCGGCGCTGGCGCGAATCAGAATGTGGCGGGCATGCACCTCCTGCTGCTCGCCGATGTTCTTGACCGCGTCGTCATAGACCTTGTGCATGGCCGCGTCGGTAAGCGCGGTCCTGCCGACGGTCTGCAGCAGGTTCGACATCAACAGCTTGCGCCGCTCGAACTCGAGCCGGTGCTTGAAGTCGGTGCTGTCGGCGACCTTCTTGGCCTCGGCATCCTTCGACACCAGGATCAGATCGGCCATGAACTGCACCAGATAGTCGCGCTTCTGATCTTCCGACATCGGCGGGATCTGGCCCGCCTCCTCTTCGGCGATGACGAGATCGCTCTGGTGGATTTCGACGCCGTCGACCTTGGCGAGCAGCGGGTCCTTGTCCTGCGCGGCGGCCGGCGCAATGAGCAGCGCGAAAGCCGCGGCGTAAAGGCCGGCGCGGCGTGGAAGGGTTGAAATCGGCATGATCTGTCCTTGGAAATCCCGTGTCCGCGCTCCCCGCGGACGGCGGGCGACTTGTCACCCATCGACCGTGCCTTTGCAATGGCGAAGCGCCGCCCGAGCGTTAACCTCTGCGTGAGCGAAGGCCGGTTAAGGCCGCCGCAAGCCGCCAATTGACAACAATCCGACCCCCTCCTATCTCTCGGACAAGCGCGGCCGGCCGCCCGTTTCGCGTCGAATTAGCCCGAAAAGTGCCGCATTTCCGGAACGCCGGAAGCAACATCCGGCCGCGGCGGCGTGGTAGAAGCGCCGGGCGAAGAACGAGGAGCTCCCCTGCATGATCGGCGCGGTTGCCCGCAAGCTGTTCGGTTCCGCCAACGACCGGCGGATCCGCAGCTATCAGCCGCGGGTCGACGCCATCAACGCGCTCGAGAAGGAAGTCGCCGCGCTCAGCGACGAGGCGCTGCGTGCGCGCACCGACCAGTTCAAGAAGCAGATCGCCGAGGGCACCGATCTCGACGATATCCTGGTGCCGGCCTTCGCCACCGTGCGCGAGGCCGCCAAGCGCACGCTCGGCCAGCGCCATTTCGACGTCCAGCTCATCGGCGGCATGATCCTGCACGAGGGCCGCATCGCCGAGATGAAGACCGGCGAAGGCAAGACGCTGGTGGCGACGCTCCCCGTCTATCTCAACGCGCTCACCGGCCGCGGCGTCCACGTCGTCACCGTCAACGACTACCTCGCCAAGCGCGACGCCGAATGGATGGGGCAGATTTATAATTTCCTCGGCCTCTCGGTCGGCGTCATCGTGCACGGGCTCGACGACGAGCAGCGCAAGAAGGCCTACGACTGCGACATCACCTACGGCACCAACAACGAGCTCGGCTTCGACTATCTGCGCGACAACATGAAGTACCGGCTCGAGGACATGGTGCAGCGCGGCCACGTCTACGCCATCGTCGACGAAGTCGACTCCATCCTGGTCGACGAGGCGCGCACGCCGCTGATCATTTCCGGCCCGCTCGACGACCGCAGCGACTTCTACAACACCATCGACGCCTTCATCCCCAACCTCGACAAGACCGACTTCGAGGTCGACGAGAAGCAGCGCACCGTCACCCTGACCGAAGCCGGCATGGAGAAGATGGAGACGCGGCTGCGCGAGGCCGGACTGCTCAAGGGCGGCAAGCTCTACGACGTCGAGAACGTCTCCACCGTCCACCACGTCAACCAGGCGCTGCGCGCGCACAAGCTGTTTGCGCGCGACAAGGACTACATCGTGCGCAACGGCGAGGTCGTCATCATCGACGAGTTCACCGGCCGCATGATGCCGGGCAGGCGCTACTCGGAAGGCCTGCACCAGGCGCTGGAGGCCAAGGAGCACCAGCCGATCCAGCCGGAAAACCAGACGCTCGCCTCGATCACGTTCCAGAACCTGTTCCGCATGTACGAGAAGCTCGCCGGCATGACCGGCACCGCCATGACGGAAGCCGACGAGTTCATGGACATCTACGGCCTCGAGGTGCTCGAGGTGCCGACCAATATGCCGCTCATCCGCCTCGATGACGACGACGAGGTCTATCGCACCGCGGCCGAGAAATACCGCGCCATCATCACCTTGATCGACGACTGCAAGCAGCGCGGCCAGCCGGTGCTGGTCGGCACGACCTCGATCGAGAAATCCGAGCAGCTCGCCGAAATGCTGCGCAAGCAGGGCTGGGAGCAGCACGACTTCTCCGACCCCAACGCCTTCGCCGCGCTCTATTCGGGCGACGAGGGCGCCGCGAAGAAGAGGGTCTTCGCCATCCTCAACGCGCGCTACCACGAGCAGGAAGCGCAGATCATCGCCCAGGCCGGCGTGCCCGGCGCCATCACCATCGCCACCAACATGGCCGGCCGCGGCACCGACATTCAGCTCGGCGGCAACGCCGACATGCGCATCCGCCAGGAGCTCGCCGACATCCAGGATCCGCGCGAGCGCGAGAAGGATCCGCGCGCCGCCGAGATCCGCGCCCAGGTGGCGCGGCTCAAGGAGAAGGCGCTCAAGGCCGGCGGCCTCTACGTGCTCGGCACCGAGCGGCACGAGAGCCGCCGCATCGACAACCAGCTGCGCGGCCGCTCCGGCCGCCAGGGCGACCCCGGCCATTCCAAGTTCTTCCTGTCGCTCGAAGACGACCTGATGCGCATCTTCGGCTCCGACAAGCTCGACGGCATGTTGCAGAAGCTCGGGCTCAAGGAAAACGAGGCCATCGTCCATCCCTGGATCAACAAGGCGTTGGAGAAGGCGCAGCAGAAGGTCGAGGCGCGCAACTTCGACATCCGCAAGAACCTCCTGAAGTACGACGACGTGATGAACGACCAGCGCAAGGTCATCTTCGAGCAGCGGCTCGAGCTGATGCGCGACGAGGCGGTCGACGAGACCATCGCCGACATGCGTCATTCCGTGATCGAGGAATTGGTCGCCAAGTTCATCCCGGAGAAGGCCTATCCCGAGCAGTGGGACACCGCCAGCCTCGACGAGGCGCTCAAGAACCTGCTGACCCTCGATCTGCCGGTGAAGGACTGGGCCAAGGAAGAAGGCATCGCCGACGAGGAGGTGCGCGAGCGCATCACCCGCCGCGCCGACGAACACATGGCGGCGAAGGTGGCCAAATGGGGCCCCGACGTCATGCGCTACGTCGAGAAGTCGATCCTGTTGCAGACCCTCGACCACCTCTGGCGCGAGCACCTCGTCATGCTCGAGCACCTGCGTCAGGTGATCGGCCTGCGCGGCTACGGCCAGCGCGATCCGCTCAACGAATACAAGGCGGAAGCCTTCGCGCTGTTCGAGAGCATGGTGGCGCACCTGCGCGAGGCGGTCACCGCCCAGCTGATGCGGGTCGAGGTCGTGCAGCAGCAGCCCACCGAGCAGCCGCCGGAGCAGCTGCCCTACATGGAAGCGCACCACGTCGACCCTTCGACCGGCGAGGACGACATCGGCGTGCCGGCGCTGGCTCCGGCGCTCGCCGGCAACGGCAATGGCGCGCAGACCGCGCGCAATCCCAAGGATCCGCAAAGCTGGGGCAAGGTCGGCCGCAACGAGCCGTGCCCCTGCGGCTCAGGCAAGAAATTCAAGCATTGCCACGGCAAGTTCGCCTGAGCTCGCGCTATTGATCTTCGTCAACACCTCGGCACCCGGCCGCAACCAAAATGGCCGTTGCTGCATTAATGGGTTCGGCAGCCTTCATTGAGGTGTGCGATGCAAAGTCCGCTCGAAATCGCCTTCCGCAACTGCGATTCGTCCGCCGCGATCGAGGACGCCATCCGCGATCATGTCGCCCGGCTGGAGAAGATCTACAGCCGCATGACGACGTGCCGCGTGCGCGTCGACCAGCGCAACCAGAACAATAACGAGACCATCCCGCCCGTGGTGCATATCGAGATTTCGCTGCCCGGGCACCAGGACATCGTGGTTGCGCACGAGGCCGACCGCCTGCAGCGCCGCTACCAGGTCCCCGACCTGCGCAACGCCGTCAACGACGCCTTCCGCGTCGCCGAGCGCCGCCTCGCCAAATACAAAGACAAGCTCACCGATCACGGCGCCGCCGTCATGGCGCACGAGGCGGCGAACGAATTCCGCGGCCAGGTCGCCGAGATCGATGCCGAGCAGGACTTCGGCTACGTCATGACCAAGGAGGGCGGGCTGCTGTATTTCCATCGCAACAGCGTGCTGGCCGGCGACTTCGACAGTTTGCAGCGCGGCGACGACGTCACCTATGTCGAGGCCGACGGCGACACCGGGCCGACCGCGAGCAAGGTGCGCGTGATCGAGAAGATGTAGACGAGGTCGCTGCTTGGCTCGTCATGCCCCGCGCGTGTCGCGGGCATCCACGCCTTTGAGGCTATGCAGATGCCAAAGATGTGGATGGCCGGGACAGGGTCATGACGCCGGCAGGCGCTAGCCGAACCCGAGCAGCCGCCGCGGCGTGTCCCAGAACAATTTGCGCCGGTCGGCTTCGTCGGGGAACAGCTCTGCTGCGAGCTCGACCAGCGGCCCGTAGTCCTGGCGCAGCGGCGCGCGCAGGAACGGCCAGTCCGACGCCCAGACGCAGCGGTCGAGCGTGAAGGCATCGACGATGGCGTGCACGAAGGGCCGGCAATCCTCGAACGGATAGCCGGCTTCCGAGAATTTCGAATAGCCGGACAATTTCACGCTCACCCGCTCCGTCCTGGCGAGCCGCAGCAGCCCCTGGAAACCCGCCTGCCGCAGGCCCTGCCGCGGCGTCGGCCGCGCGCAATGGTCGACCATCACGCGCACCGGGATCGCCTCGATCCACGGCACGAACAGCAAAAGCTGGTCGTGCTCGACCTGGACGTTGAGGAACATGTCGAGCTCGGCGAGCTTCTCGATCAGCGGCCGCGACGGCTTGTAGTAGTCGATGCCGTGGAAGGTCGGATTGAACGCCGCGCCGACGACGCCCTGACGCTTGAGGTCGCGCAGCGTCGCGAGGCTCGCGTCGAAATCGATGATGGCGATGCCCTTGAAGCGGCCTTCGCCCCTGGCGATGGTGTCGAGCATGCAGGAATTGTCGCTGCCGTAGCCCGAGTTCGGCTGCACCAGCAGGCAATAGCGCGTGCCGTAGGTCTTCATCACCTGATTGAGCTGGAGCGGCGTGCCGATCTCCTGGCCCGACGGCTTGTAGTCGATGTCCTTGCCGTAGGGAAAGCGCGGCGGGTCGAAGACGTGCGCGTGGCAGTCGATCTTCGGCTCGGCGAAGACGCTCATCGCCGGCGTTTGGTCTTGAGCAGCTTCTGCGCCAGCTTTTTGCGGAACTTGCGGTCGCGCTTCAGGTGCCATTCGCGGCTCATGGCTTCGCGGCGGGTTGGAAACCATTCCGAATGCAGCAGCACCCAGCGGCGCCCGCGCGTCGAGCGGGCGCCGGTGCCGACATTGTGCCGCTTGAGGCGCTTTTCAATGTCGTTGGTCCAGCCGACATAGGTCAGATGGCGATTTTTGCCGAGGGTGCCGAGAACGTAGACGAAGCAGTCCATGCGCGGGAATAGACCACGCGGCGCATTGATTGGCGAGGCTTAGCGGAAGCTGTTGAAGGTGCCGGCGGGCACCACCGGTTGCGCGCCGGCAAGCAGGCCGTTGCCGTTGGTCGTGGCCGAATAGGCGGTGCGGATTTCAGGCTCGCGCGCAGGCGGCTGCGGCTTTGCGGGCGTGGTCGACGCAACCTTGCGCGGCGGCGGCGCGGGCTTGGCCGCGGGCTCGGCTTTGGCGACGGCCGCCGGCTGGGCCGGCGCGGGCGGCTGCGCGGCGGGCTGGTCCCAGACCGACTTTGCCTTCGGCTGATCCCAGACCGAATCCTGCTTCGGCTGTGCCGCCACTTGTTGCGGCTTGGGCTGCGGCGCGGCGGCGTGCGTCTTCGGCGCCTGCAGCGACACCGGCGCGGCGGCGACGCGGGCCGTCTCGGCGCGCCGCGGCTTTGCCGCCATCTCGGTATTGCCGCCGCGCAAAGGCGTCTGCTCGGCAGGTTCGGCGGGGGCCGGCGCCTCCGCCACCTGCGTCGGCGCGGGCTGCGGCTGCGAGGTCTGCTTGAACATGTTGGCGAACACGCTGGCGAAATTGGCCGGCTGCTGCTCCTGCGGCGCCTCGCCTTCCTTGGGCAGCGGCGCAGGCGTCGGCATGCGCACGCTCGCCATCACGGCCGGCTGACTCGCCGGTTCGGCTTCGGCGGGCGCCGGCGTGGCGGCGGTGGCCGGGGCCGACGGCTTGCCGACTTTCGGGATGGTGGTGCCGGGCGGGTTGGGCACGTGCGGCAGTGCGCCGGGCGCGCGGGCGCCCGCGTCGGGCGCGCCGGCCGCATTGGCGACCATGTAGCGGCCGCTGTTGTCGGTATTGGAGCGCGTCAGTTCGGCGGTGAACACCGGGTTGGTGCCGCCGTCGCCGATATGCGCGGGCGCGGTTGCGACATGCGCGGAGATGTAGTTCGCCAACTTGACCTGCTCGTCATGGCGATGCTCGAGCACGGTCGAGGCGATCGCCGGGTCGAGCCGGTAGGCCGGGCAGGCGCCGCTGGGGTTGGAGCGGATCGGCTTGCCGTCCTCGGTGGTGGCGTCGAAGACGTAGCGCTTCTCGCAGACCGCGACCTTCGGCTCCTGATGCGTCGCTTCGAAGTTGTCGTAGCCCTCCTTCAGCATCTTCCAGAACGCGAAGTTCGGGTTGTTGCGATGCCTCGCCATGTTCAGCGCGGTCATGTGGAACGGGAAGGCCTGGAACTGGAAGGCGCTCTGGCCGCCGAAGAACGACTCGCGCGCCAGCGCGTAGATTTCCTGGATCTGCTCGTCGGTCATGGCGTAGCAGCCGCGCGAGGAGCAGTCGCCGTGCACCATCAGCTCGGAACCGGTGTAGCCGTGCGAGCGGTCATAGGCGTTGGGGAAACCGGTGTTGAAGGCGAGGTAGTAGTTGGAGTTCGGATTCATCTGCGCCGGCGTGATGGTGTAGAAGCCCTCGGGCGCCTGGCGGTCGCCTTCCTTCTTCTTCGGGCCGAGGTCGCCGGACCATTTGCAGATCGGATAGGTCTTGAGCAGGGCGTACTGCCCGGTGCGGTCCATCTTCCAGATCTCGAGCTCGGCCTCTTCCTTGAAGACGCGGGCAAGGATCGGGGATTCCTTGTCCATGTTTTTTTCGGCCATCAGGGCCAGCGTCTTCTGCGACAGCGGCGCCTGCGCGCGGCCGTTGGGAACGACTTCGTCGGTGTTGCAGCCGGCAAGGGCAATAGCCGCGGCGATAGCCGCTGAAGCCAGCAGCGCGCGTACGACGGGTCGGTTCAAACGCGGTACTCCCCGAGGAGGCGGGCCCTCATTCAACAATCGTTATCCATAAAGATGTGGCACGCGCAAGGCAAACCCGGCTGTTGCCCGCTACCACTAAGTCTATGGTGAACCAAGAGTAAACAGCTGCGGCCGCGGCCGGCCGAATCACGCCGGCTTGGCCGGGGGCAGGGGCGTTGCGCGCCCCATAGCGAGGAACTTGTCGCGGCGCTCCTTGCGCACCGCCTCCCGCGACAGCGGCTTGAGTTCCGCCAGTGCCCGGCCGATCGCCTCGCCGGCTGCGGCGATGGCCGCCGCCGGGTCGCGATGGGCGCCGCCGGTCGGCTCCGGAATGATGCCGTCGATCACGCCGAAGCGCACCATGTCCTGGGCGGTGATCTTCATGCTGGTGGCGGCCTCCTGCGCCTTGGCGGTGTCTCGCCACAGGATGGAGGCGGCGCCTTCCGGCGAGATCACGCTGTAGATGGCGTGCTCCAGCATCAGCACGCGGTTGGCGGTGGCAATGGCAATGGCGCCGCCCGAGCCGCCTTCGCCGACGATGACCGCCACGTTGGGCACGCCGAGCCCGAGGCAGGCTTCGGTCGAGCGCGCGATCGCTTCGGCCTGGCCGCGCTCCTCGGCGCCGATGCCGGGATAGGCGCCGGCGGTGTCCACCAGCGACAGCACCGGGATGCCGAAGCGGTCGGCCATTTCCATCAGCCGCACCGCCTTGCGGTAGCCCTCCGGCCGGGCCATGCCGAAATTGTGTTTGAGGCGGCTCTCGGTGTCGGAGCCCTTCTCGTGCCCGAGCACGCAGATGCTCTCGCCCTGGAAGCGGCCGAAGCCGCCGACAATGGCTTCGTCCTCGCCGAACTTGCGGTCGCCGGCCAGCGGCACGAAATCGGTGATCAGGCGGGCGATGTAATCGAGCGCGTGCGGCCGCTGCGGATGCCGCGCCACTTGCGTTTTCTGCCAGGGCGTCAGGTCGGTATAGAGCTCCTTGAGCGCCTCGGCCGCTCGTGCCTCGAGCCGGCCGATCTCGTCGCCGATGGCGACGCTGTCGCCGCTCGCGCCGAGCGCGCGCAGTTCCTCGACCTTGGCCTCCAATTCGGCCACCGGCTTTTCGAAGTCGAGGTAGGTGCGCATCGAGGTCCCAAGGCGGTGGTAATCGGCGGCAAGTGACGCAGGCCGTGCCTTTAAGTCAAGCAATCCGGTTAAAACAGCTTTATCTCAGCCCTCCGCCAGCGGATGCAGATCGCGCACCAGCGTCTTGAGGCGTTCTTCCAGCACGTGGGTGTAGATCTGGGTGGTCGAGATGTCGGCGTGGCCGAGCAAGGTCTGCACCACGCGCAGGTCGGCGCCATTGTGCAGCAGGTGGCTGGCGAAGGCGTGGCGCAGCACGTGCGGGGAGAGCCGCTCGCCGGCGATGCCGCAGCGCGCGCCGAGCGCTTTCAGCTCGCGGGCGAAATGCTGGCGGGTGATATGGCCGGCCTCGCCGAAGGACGGGAACAGCCATTTCGACGGCGCCTTGCCCTCGCTCGCCTTGCGCATCGCCAGGTAGTCCGCCATCGACCGCTTGGCTTCCTTGTTGAGCGGCACCAGCCGCTCTTTGCCGCCCTTGCCGCGCACCACCAGCATGGCCTGGTCGCGCCGCGCAGCGGAAGCCGGCAGCGCTACCAGCTCGGAGACGCGCAGGCCCGTGGCGTAGACGGTCTCCAGCAGGCACAGCAGCCGCGCCGCGCGTAAGCGCGCCGCCGGCGCAAGCTTGGCGTCCTCGGCGTCGGCCCGCGCCAGCGCGAGCAGCCGGTCGACTTCGGCGATGGACAGGATCTTGGGCAGAGCACGGCCGCGTTTGGGCCCTTCCAGCACGGCGGCCGGGTCGTCGCTGCGCTTGCCTTCGGCATAGAGAAAGCGGAACAGCTGGCGCGCCGCCGACAGCCGCCGCGCCACCGACGCAGGCTTAAGGCCGCGCTCGGCAAGGCTCGCCAGAAAATCTCGCAGGTCCTCGGTGCTTGCCGCGGCGAGGGTGCGGCCGCCGGCGCGCAGGTGGGCGGTGAGGTCGGCGAGGTCGTTGCGATAGGCGGCCAGCGTGTTCTCGCCGGCGCCGCGCTCGGCCGCCTGCATGTCGAGGAAGAGTTCGACCAGACGATCGTCGCTTGCTGCCCGCCCGGCCATCATTTTCGTCGGCGCATGATCTTATCCGAAAACCGGTGTTCACTTTTCGGGATCATGCGCTAGCGCTGCTGCTTGATGAATTTCTCTTGCGGCACGGTCACGATGATCTCGCGCGGCTTGTAGCCGACGAAATTGGCCAGCGCGAAAACGGTGACATAAGCCGCCCCGCAGATGAGGCCGACAACCAGAAGAAACCTGAACAGCGAAGGCATCGGCGAGATCCGGCGGACGGCGTGCCCGATTCGGGCTGCTTTTGCGGGTGAACCATCATGTTCCTTAACCGATGACAAGGCCTGCCTTCGCGGCCGGCCCGATTCTGGTGTATGGAACTGGCGTCATTGAGGAATCTAGCATGGCCCCGACGGCCGTACAAAAACCGGCGGATAAAACCGCCGAACGGGAGATTGTCGACGCCCTCGGGCGGCGTTCCATCGTGCTGGTCGGCATGATGGGCGCCGGCAAGTCGTCGATCGGCCGGCGGCTGGCCACGCGGCTGGGGATTCCCTTTGTCGACGCCGACACCGAGATCGAGAACGCCGCCGGCATGACCATCCCGGAGATTTTCGAGCGCCACGGCGAGCCCTATTTCCGCGCCGGCGAGGCCCGCGTCATCGCCCGCCTGCTCGACGGCGGCCCGCAGGTGCTGGCGACCGGCGGCGGCGCCGTCATGGACCAGAAGACCCGCGATCTCATCCACATCAAGGGCATCTCGGTCTGGCTCAAGGCCGACGTCGAGGTGCTGATGAAGCGCACCAAGCGCCGCAACGATCGCCCGCTCGCCGAGAAGATCAAGGACCTGCTGCCGGCGCGCGAGCCGCTCTACGCCCAGTCGGACATCGTCGTGCAGTCGCGCGAGGAGCCGCACGACACCATCGTCGACGAGATCATCGCCGAGATCCCGAAGCATCTGCGCACGGAGGAGGCGCCATGACCGCGCCGCTGCGCCAGGGCGGCTCGGGCGATCCGGTCACGGTGCGGGTCGCGCTCGATGCGCGCGCCTACGACATCGTCATCGGCCGCGGCCTGCTCGCGAGCCTCGGCGCCCGCATCAAGGCCCTGCGCCCCGGCGCACGCGTCGCCCTGGTCACCGACGCGACCGTCGCGCGCCATCATCTCGCCGCCGCGGAAGCCGCGCTGAAGTCGGCCGGCGTCGACGCCGCGTGCATCGTCGTGCCGGAAGGCGAAGGCGCCAAGAGCTACGCGACCTACGAGACGGTGTGCGAGGCCATCATCGCGGCGCGCATCGAGCGCGGCGACCTCGTCGTCGCGCTCGGCGGCGGCGTCATCGGCGACCTCGCCGGCTTTGCCGCGGCCAGCGTGCGGCGCGGGCTGGACTACGTGCAGGTGCCGACGACGCTGCTCGCCCAAGTCGACTCCTCGGTCGGCGGCAAGACCGGCATCAATTCGCGGCACGGCAAGAACCTGATCGGCGCCTTCCACCAGCCGGTGCTGGTGGTTGCCGACACCGCCCTGCTCGACACGCTGCCGAAGCGACAGTTCCGCGCCGGCTATGCCGAGGTCGCCAAATACGGCCTGCTCGGCGACGCCGCCTTCTTCGCCTGGCTGGAGAATAACTGGCAGGACGTGTTCGCCGGCGGGCAGGGTTCGGGGAGCTTTGCGCGCGAGCACGCGATCGCGGTGTGCTGCCGCGCCAAGGCGGCGATCGTTGCGCGCGACGAGCGCGAGACCGGCGAGCGCGCGCTGCTCAATCTCGGCCACACCTTCGGTCACGCCTTTGAAGCGGCCTGCGGCTTTTCCGCCCGGCTGCTGCACGGCGAGGCGGTGGCGCTCGGCACGGCGCTGGCCTTCGACTTCTCGGCCCGCCGGCAGCTGATCGCGGCCGCCGACGCCGAACGCGCCCGCGCGCATCTTGCGGCCGCCGGCCTGCCGACCCATCTGAGCGATATTGCCGGCGGCGCGCCGGGCGTCGACGCCGTGATGGATCTGATCGCCCAGGACAAGAAGGTGAAGCGCGGCAAGCTAACCTTCATTCTGGTGCGCGGCATCGGCCAGGCCTTTATTGCAAACGACGTCGACGCCGCGGAGGTGCGCGCTTTCCTCGCCGACAAATATCGATGACCACGATCGACTGGATTGATCTTCTTATCGTCCTGATCTGCCTCCTGCTGTCGGCGTTTTTTGCCGGCAGCGAGACCGCGCTCACCGCCTCTTCGCGCGCCTCGATGGCGCGGCTGGAGAAGCACGGCAACAAGCGCGCGGCGATCGTCAACCGCCTGCTGGCAAGCCGCGAGCGCCTGATCGGCGCCCTGCTGCTCGGCAACAACGCCGTCAATATCGCCGCCTCGGCGCTGGCGACCGGCATCCTGCTGGTCTGGTTCGGCTCGGCCGGCGTCGTCTACGCCACCGTCGTGATGACGGTTCTCATCGTCGTCTTCTCGGAGGTGCTGCCCAAGACCGCCGCCTTCAATGCGCCGGACCGCATCGCGCTGCTGGTGGCTCGGCCGATGAGCGTCGTCGTCAAGCTGCTCGGTCCGGTGCTGATGGCGATCGAGGCGCTGGTGCGCTGGCTGCTGCGCTTTGCCGGCATCAATGTCGGCGAGGAAGAGGAGGTGCTGTCGGCGCACGAGCGGCTGCGCGGCGCGGTCGATCTGTTCCATCGCGAAGGCGACGTCGAGAAGCTGGACCGCGACATGTTCGGCGGCGTGCTCGACCTGCGCGAGCTGGTGGTGTCCGACGTCATGGTCCACCGCACCAACATGGTCAGCCTCAACGCCGACGACTCGCCCGAGGACATCGTCAATGCCGTGATCGCCTCGCCGGTGACGCGCATTCCGCTGTGGCGCGGCAATCCGGAGAACATCGTCGGCATATTGCACGTCAAGGATCTGCTGCGCGCGCTGCACGCCGTCGACGGCGACGCCGCCAAGGTCGATATCGCGGCGCTGATGATGCCGCCCTGGTTCGTGCCCGACATGCGCCCGGTGTCGGAGCAGCTCAAGGCCTTCCGCCGCCGCAAGACGCCGTTCGCGCTGGTGGTCGACGAATACGGCGAGGTCGAGGGTCTGGTCACGCTCGAGGACATTCTCGAAGAGATCGTCGGCGACATGGCCGACGAGCACGACGTTGCCATGCCGGGCGTGCGCCGCCAGCCCGACGGCTCGATCAATGTCGACGGCGCGGTGTCGATCCGCGACCTGAACCGCGTCATGGACTGGAATCTGCCGGACGAAGAGGCGACCACCATCGCCGGCTTGGTCATTCACGAAGCCCGCTCGATCCCCGAGGTCGGGCAGAGCTTCACCTTCCACGGCTTCCGTTTCAGGGTGCTGCGCCGCTCGCGCAACCGCATCACCGCGCTGCGCATCCAGCCGCTGCCGAAGCCGGCGAAGGCGCGCTAGTCCCTCTCCCCGCAAGCGGGGAGAGGTGAAAGCTAAGCGCCTTCCCCCGGCGCCGCGGCGTGGATGGCGAGCGCGTGGACGCCGGCTTTGAGCTCGCCCGCCAGCGTGGCGTTGATCAGGCGGTGCCGTTCCAGCCGGGTCTTCCCTTTGAAGGCCGCCGACACGATATAGACGCGGAAGTGAGTTTGCCCGCCCGGCCGGTGCCCGGCATGGCCCTCGTGCTGGTGCGATTCGTCGACCACCTTGAGGCTTTGCGGCGCGAAAGCCTCGGTCAACTTCTTTGTGATGAGATCGGCGGTGCCCATGCCGCCGAGTTAAGGACCGGCGCCGCGCCGGTCAATGGGAACGGTTGTTGTCAAGTCTTGAACGCGCCATCGGCAAAAGCGCATACTGTGCGGTCATGAAAATCGATTCAGGCCTGTTCGACAAGATCCGCGTCAAACCGGACAAGGACCGCCGGCGCAAGACCGACGGTCCGAAGTGCCAATGGGCCGGCTGCACCGAGAAGGCGTCCCATCGCGCGCCGAAAGGCCGCGGCCAGGAGAAGGATTACTGGCGCTTCTGCCTCGAGCACGTCCGCCAGTACAATCAGAACTACAATTTCTTCAAAGGCATGAGCGACGCGGCCGTGATGGCCTACCAGAAGGATGCGCTCACCGGCCATCGTCCGACCTGGAAGATGGGCACCGGCAAGGGCACGGTGCGCCCGGACTTCTCCGCCTTCGGCGGCCGCGCCGATCCGTTCGGGTTCTTCGGCGAGGGCTTGCGCGCCGAAGCGCAGGCGCGCGCCGAGGCGGCGCGGCCGGTGCGCAACGCCGAGCGCAAGGCGCTCGATACGCTCGGCCTCGAGCCCGGCGCGTCGCGGCATCAGGTGAAAATGCGCTTCAAGGAACTGGTCAAGCGCCATCACCCCGATGCCAATGGCGGCGACCGCTCGACCGAGGATCGCCTGGTCGAGATCATCCAGTCCTACAATTATTTGAAATCGGTCGGCTTCGCCTGAGGCTCTAGTCGGCCGTACAGTCCGTCGTCCGCCGGCCGCGCTTGAGCGTGGTGGCGCCGTTCTTGGCGATGCGCAGCGTGATGTCGCCGCGGGCGTAGCGCGAGCCGCCCAAGGCAATGCGCTTGGCGAGCGCAACCGCCTTGCCGTCGAGCTGGAGATGGGCGCGGCTGTCGCCGGGATAGAAGGCGGCGACAAACTCGCTGCCGTCGCGGCAATGATAGGTGGTGAAGATGCGCTGCGCCGGCGCCTGCGCGCAGAGCGCGAGCAAGCCGGCGGCCGCGAAAATCGCCGAAAATGTCAGCCGCCGCATGTCCGTCGCTCCGTTCCACGCCATCCTGGCGCAATTTGCAATTTTCCCGGTCGCGCGGGAACCCCAAAGCGCTGCGTCGAAATATTGCGGCCGGCAACCCAGCCCCGCCTACCGCGCAACCGTCGGGCTTCCTATCTTATTGAAAACATTGATGGGGCTATTCGCCGCCGACGGGTTTTTCGGCCCCGAACCGTCTGCTAAGTTGCCCCTATCAGCCGGACCGTAACGCGTCGGGTGCGTATTTTCAGGGCTTCGGGTGTTCCTTGGAGCCCACGGAGGATCAATGACTGCCGCTATTCAAGAAACCGCCGGCCTGCCCGACATGAAGGTGTCGATCCGGCAGGTGTTCGGCATCGACAGCGACATGGAAGTGCCGGCCTATTCCAAGGCCGACGAGCACGTGCCCGACGTCGATCCCGATTACCGCTTCGACCGGCCGACCACGCTCGCCATTCTCGCCGGCTTCGCCAAGAACCGCCGCGTCATCGTCACCGGCTATCATGGCACCGGCAAGTCGACGCATATCGAGCAGGTCGCGGCGCGGCTGAACTGGCCCTGCGTGCGCGTCAACCTCGACAGCCACATCAGCCGCATCGACCTGATCGGCAAGGACGCCATCGTCATCAAGGACGGCCAGCAGGTCACCGAATTCAAGGAAGGCATCCTGCCCTGGGCGTTGCAGAACAACGTCGCGCTGTGCTTCGACGAATACGACGCCGGCCGCCCCGACGTGATGTTCGTCATCCAGCGCGTGCTCGAAGCCTCCGGCCGGCTGACGCTGCTCGACCAGAGCAAGGTGATCAAGCCGCATCCCGCCTTCCGCCTGTTCGCCACCGCCAACACCGTGGGCTTGGGCGACACCTCGGGCCTCTATCACGGCACCCAGCAGATCAACCAGGGCCAGATGGACCGCTGGTCGATCGTCACCACGCTCAACTACCTGCCGCACGACAACGAAGTCGAGATCGTGCTGGCGAAAGCCAAGCACTATCGCAACGAGCAGGGCCGCGACATCGTCAACAAGATGGTGCGGGTCGCGGACCTGACGCGCAACGCCTTCATGAACGGCGATATCTCGACGGTGATGAGCCCGCGCACGGTGATCACCTGGGCGGAGAATTCCGAGATCTTCAACGACATCGGCTTTGCCTTCCGGCTCACCTTCTTGAACAAGTGCGACGAGCTGGAGCGGCCGATCGTGGCCGAGTTCTATCAGCGCTGCTTCGGCGTCGAGCTGCCGGAAAGTGCGGTCAACGTGGCGCTGAGCTGATGGTGGCCGTCATCCTTCGAGGCTCGCTTCGCTCGCACCTCAGGATGACGGAGCCAGGCTCCGGCGCAACCACCCTAGGCCGTCATCCTAAGGTGGCCGCGCAGCGGCCCTCGAAGGATGACGGGCACTGAATCGATGGCCTCCAACAGCAAAACCAAGGCTTCGCCGAAGGAATCGCCGACCGAGCCGTTCAAGCGGGCGGTGACCGGCTGCCTGCGCGCGCTGGCGAAGAAGCCGGAGCTCGAAGTCGCCTTCGCCGCCGAGCGCCCGGGCCTGATCGGCGGCAAGGTGCGGCTGCCGGAGCCGCCGCGCAAGATGGGCCGGGCGGAAGCGGCCATCGTGCGCGGCAACGCCGATTCGATCGCGCTGCGCCTCGCCTGTCACGACGCGGCGCTGCACCGCCGCCTGCAGCCGGCCGGGCAGCAGGCCCGCGCCGTGTTCGAGGCGGTCGAGCAGGCCCGCGTCGAGGCGATCGGCGCGCGCCGCATGGACGGCGTCGCGCAGAACCTCACCGCCATGCTCGACGACCGCTTCCACCGCTCCAAATTCGACGAGATCACCGAGCGCAGCGAGGCGCCGATCGAGGAGGCGCTGGCGCTGATGGTGCGCGAGCGGCTGACCGGCATGGCGCCGCCGGCGGCGGCGCGGAAGCTGGTCGAGCTGTGGCGCCCGCTGATCGAGGACCGCGCCGGCAAGGACCTCGACCGCCTGGAGGATCTGGTCGAGGACCAGCGCCAGTTCGGCGACGTCGTCCACGATCTGCTCGACGCGCTGGAGATGGGCGACGACCGCTCCTCGGACTCCGAGGATGAAGAGGACGAGGGCGACGAGGAGCGCCGCAAGCAGGAGCAGGGCGAGGACGGCGAGGCCGCCGATTCGGACGACATGCAGCGCATGAGCGCCGAGGACACCGAAGTCTCGGCCGAGGACATGCCGGATGCCGCCGCCGAAGCCGTCGATGCGCCGTCCTCCGACATGGCCGACGACGCCGACATGGGCGACGCCGAGACGCCGGGCGAGCCGCAGCGGCCGCGCCAGTTCGGCGCCAACGAGCCGCGCGGGCCGGACTACCGCGCCTTCACCGTCAAGTTCGACGAGACCATCGCCGCCGAGGAGCTGTGCGAGCCGGAGGAACTCGACCGGCTGCGCGGCTATCTCGACAAGCAGCTGTCGCACCTGCAGGGCGTCGTGGCGCGGCTTGCCAACCGGCTGCAGCGCCGGCTGATGGCGCAGCAGAACCGCTCGTGGGAATTCGATCTCGAGGAAGGCCAGCTCGATCCGGCGCGGCTGTCGCGCATCGTCATCGATCCGCTGCATCCGCTGTCGTTCAAGGCCGAGAAGGACACCCAGTTCCGCGACACCGTGGTGACGCTGCTGCTCGACAATTCCGGCTCGATGCGCGGACGCCCGATCACGGTCGCCGCCACCTGCGCCGACATTCTCGCCCGCACGCTGGAGCGCTGCGGCGTCAAGGTCGAGATCCTCGGCTTCACCACCCGCGCCTGGAAGGGCGGGCAGTCGCGCGAGCAATGGCTCACCGCCGGCAAGCCGGCCAATCCCGGCCGCCTCAACGATCTGCGCCACATCATCTACAAGGCGGCCGACGCGCCGTGGCGCCGGGCGCGCAAGAATCTCGGCCTGATGATGCGCGAGGGTCTGCTCAAGGAGAACATCGACGGCGAGGCGCTCGACTGGGCGCACAAGCGCCTTTTGGCGCGCACCGAGCAGCGCAAGATCCTGATGATGATCTCGGACGGCGCGCCGGTCGACGATTCGACGCTCTCGGTCAATCCCGGCAATTATCTCGAGCGGCATTTGCGCTGGGTGATCGAGGAGATCGAGACCCGCTCGCCGGTCGAATTGATCGCCATCGGCATCGGCCACGACGTCACGCGCTACTATCGACGCGCCGTCACCATCGTCGACGCCGAGGAATTGGGCGGCGCCATGACCGAGAAGCTCGCCGAGCTGTTCGAGGAGCATGCCGCCGCCGAGGCGCGGCCGGCCCCGCGCAAGCGAAGGCGCGTGGCTTGACCGTCCAACCGTGCGTTGCCGTGCAAGCGGGAACCCAGTTCTTTGAGGTGCTTGCGCCGGGTCCCCGCTTTCGCGGGGACGAACGGGGAATAGATTGACACGCGCAATGCAATTCACCCGCCGCCGCTGGCTTGCCGCCGGCACCGTGGTTGTCGCGCTGGTTCTCGTCGTCGCGTCGTTCGGCCTCGCCCAGGCGCTGCGCTACGCCCACAGCCGCGCGCGCATCGCCGTCCAGGCGACGCCGGTCGCGAGCTTCGACCCGCGCGACGAGAGCAAGACCCGCTTCGGCCGGTTGGAATTCCGCGGCGGCCTGGCTTTGACCGCGAACAACGACGCCTTCGGCGGCATCTCCGCGCTCTACATGGAGCCCGACGGCGCGCATTTCCTCGCCGTCACCGATCAGAGCTCGTGGCTGCGCGGCCGCATCGTCTACCGCGGCGGCCGTCCCGCCGCCGTCGCCGAGGCCGAGCTTGCGCCGATGCTCGGCCCGGACGGCAAGCCGCTCGCCGTGCGCGGCTGGTACGACACCGAGTCGCTCGCGCTCGGCGTCGACGGCCTGTTCTACGTCGGCATCGAGCGCGTCGAGCGCATCGTGCGCTTCGACGTCCGCAAGAGCGGCCTGCGCGCCCGCGGCGAGCCGATTGCCGTGCCGGACGACTTCAGGACCTTCACCTACAACAAGAGCCTCGAATGCCTCGCCGCGCCGCCGAAGGGCGCGCCGCTCGCCGGCGCCCTGATCGCGGTCACCGAGCGCAGCCTGGATGCGGCGGGCAACCACCGCGCCTTCGTGCTGCGCGGCGCGCAGGTCGAGCGCTTCACCGTCAAGCGCAGCGGCGATTTCGACGTCAGCGACTGCGCCGTGCTGCCGCCCGCCGATCTGCTGCTGCTCGAGCGGCGCTATTCGCCGCTCACCGGCGTCGCCGTGCGCATCCGCCGCCTGCATCTCGCCGATATCAGGGACGGCGCGCTCATCGACGGCGAGGCGCTGTTCGAAGCCGACCTCGGCTATCAGATCGACAACATGGAAGGCATCGGCCTGCACCGCAACGCGCAGGGCCAGACCATCCTCACGCTGGTGTCGGACGACAATTTCTCGTCGATCCAGCGCACGCTGCTCTTGCAATTCGCGCTGGTCGGGGAGTGAGGCAAGCTCACGCCTTGATCCGTCATCCTGAGGTGCCCGCCGAAGGCGGGCCGCGAAGGATGACGGGCACGGACTGAGCGGCCGTTCACCCTTCGAGGGCGCGCTACGCGCGCCGCCTCAGGGTGACGGAGAGGAGCTTGCGGTTGCCGGCAGGATCGCGGTTTGCGCCTTCGGCGCGCCGCGGAATGACGCCTAGGAAGCCTTCGCTTCCAGCTTCTTGGCGATCTGGCGCTTGAGCTCGCGCAGCTTGGGCGCGAGGTCGGCGTCCTTGGCCTTGAGCAGGAAGGCGTCGAGCCCGCCGCGGTGGTCGACCGTCTTGAGCGCGTTGGCGGAGACGCGCACGCGCACCTTGCGGTTCAGCGCGTCCGACATCAGCGTGACGTTGCGCAAATTCGGCATGAAGCGCCGCAGCGTCTTGATGTTGGAGTGGCTCACTTTGTGGCCGACCAGCGGCCCCTTGCCGGTCAGATCGCAACGCCAGGACATGATCAATTCCTCGAAAATCCAAGCGCCGCCTTTGGGCGCCCATCCGGTCAAACGTCGTCGGAAGACGGCCGGACGTATAGAGAGAGGCCCAATTGGCGTCAAGCCGCCGTAAATCATCACAGAATCGACGTATTCGCCGCCGACCAGAGGGAGGGCGCGGGCGCCCGTGTCGTGGCCGTTGACACGGCGGGTGTGAAGCGGGCACTTGCCCGCTTTCCGCGCGGTTCGTACGGCCGCCGTTGCGCGGCGCGGCGCAGGGATGAGATGCAGTGCGGATCTTGCAAATAACGCGGCGGATGGTGCTGGCGGCGGCGGCCCTCGCGCTCTGGCCGGCGGCGGCTTCGGCCCAGGGCAGGCTCGACGCCCATTACATGGTGACGCTTGCCGGCATTCCGATCGGCACGGGCAGCTGGAATATCGATATCGGCGAGAACAAGTTCACCGCCTCGGTTAACGGCAAGACCAGCGGTCTGATGCACGTTTTGACCCGCGGCGAGGGCATGACCACGGCGCACGGCACCATCAAGGCCGGCAAAGTGCAGTCGGTCCACTACGTCTCGAGCATCACCAGCTACAAGAAAAAGGACGAGGTCCGCCTCTCGCTCAACAACGGCGAGGTCAAGGACACCAAGGTCGACCCGCCGCCGGATCACGAGCGCGAGCGCGTCAAGATCACCGAGGCCGATCTGCAGGACGTGCTCGATCCCATGACCGCGTCGCTTCTGGCCTCGCCCGGCACCGGCGATCCACTGTCGCCGGAAGCTTGCCAGCGCACGCTGCAGATTTTCGACGGCCGCCTGCGCTACGACCTCACGCTCGCCTACAAGCGCATGGAGACCGTGAAGGCGGAGAAGGGCTATGCCGGGCCGGCGGTGGTCTGCGGCGTGACCTTCACCCCGATCGGCGGCCATATCCCCTCGCGCGCCACCATCCGCTACCTCGTCAAGACCCGAGACATGGAGGTCTGGCTGGCGCCGATTGCCGGCACGCGGCTGCTGGTGCCGTTCCGCGCCCAGGGGCCGACGCCGATCGGCGAGGCCGTCATGGTGGCGACCGAGTTCGTCTCGGCGCCGGCGGCCGGCCATGGCGGCGCCAACGGCAAGAAAGGCCCTTGACTCCTTGGCCGAACGGAGTCCCCGCGCGCCGTTAACGTTTGGCGGGGGCTGAACGCCCTTGAATCGGCCGTCCGCTACCCGATCTTGTGGTCATGCAGGTCCGCGTTGCCAGATGTCGCCGTGAACGAATCCGTACAGCACCGGAGTCAGCGATTCGGGCGCGGTTCGTTCCAGACTCGTTCTAAAGCTTAATCCACGGGCCGCCGAAAGCGCGTTTGGGCATGGCAGCCGTCGCATTGTGATACAGAAAAGGCGAGCGGCGGGGCCTCCCGCCGCCAGTTCGGAAGTGTAATGGCCATCAGTTTCTCCCCGCAGCCGTCCAAAGCCGCGCGCACCCGCGGCTCCGGCGTCACCGCGGTGCTCGGACCGACCAATACCGGCAAGACCCATCTCGCCATCGAGCGCATGCTGGCGCATTCGACCGGCATGATCGGGCTGCCGCTGCGGCTCTTGGCGCGCGAGGTCTACAACAAGGTCGTCGACCGCGTCGGCGCCGACGCCGTCGCCCTCATCACCGGCGAGGAGAAGATCAAGCCGGCCAATCCGCGCTTCTGGGTCTGCACCGTCGAGGCCATGCCGCGCGACCTCGATGTCGCCTTTCTGGCGATCGACGAGGTCCAGCTCGGCGCCGATCTCGACCGCGGCCACGTCTTCACCGACCGCATGCTCAACCGCCGCGCCCGCGAGGAGACGCTGGTGCTCGGCGCCGCCACCATGCGGCCGATGGTGGAGAAGCTGCTGCCGGGGGCGCACATCGTCAGCCGGCCGCGGCTGTCGATGCTCAGCTTCGCCGGCGACAAGAAGATCACGCGGCTGCCGGCGCGTTCGGCCGTCGTCGCCTTCTCGGCGGAGGAGGTCTATGCCATCGCCGAGCTGATCCGCCGCCAGCGCGGCGGCGCCGCCGTCGTGCTCGGCGCCCTCAGCCCCCGCACCCGCAACGCGCAGGTCGCGCTCTACCAGTCGGGCGACGTCGACTATCTGGTGGCGACCGACGCCATCGGCATGGGGCTCAACCTCGACGTCGACCACGTCGCCTTCGCCTCGGACCGCAAGTTCGACGGCTATCAGTTCCGCAAGCTCAATCCGGCCGAGCTTGCGCAGATCGCCGGCCGCGCCGGCAGAGCGACGCGCGACGGCACCTTCGGCACCACCGGGCGCTGCGATCCGTTCGAGCCGGAACTGGTGCAGGCGCTGGAGAGCCACAGCTTCGAGCCGGTGCGTCTGCTGCAATGGCGCAACACCGACCTTCAGTTCGCCTCGCTCGGCGCGCTGCAGGCGTCGCTTGCGGCGACGCCGTCGGAGCCGGGCCTGACGCGGGCGCCGATCGGCGAGGACATTCTCGTTTTGGAACACGCCGCGCGCGACGACGAGGTGCGCGCGCTGGCGCAGAAGCCCTATGCCATCGAGCGGCTATGGGAGGTGTGCCAGGTCCCCGATTACCGCAAGATCGCGCCGGCGACCCACGCCGAGCTGGTGGTGACCCTCTATGGATTCCTGATGCGGGAGGGTAATATCCCGACCGACTGGTTTGCCCGTCAGGTCGCTCAGGCTGATCGAACCGACGGCGACATCGACACTCTCTCCAACCGGATCGCGCATGTCAGGACGTGGACTTTCGTCGCCAACCGCCCGGATTGGCTCGCCGACCCGGAGCACTGGCAGGGCGTCGCCCGCGCGGTCGAGGACAAGCTGTCGGACGCTTTGCACGAGCGGCTGGCCGAGCGCTTCGTCGACCGCCGCACCAGCGTGTTGATGCGGCGGCTGCGCGAGAACACGGCGTTGGAAACCGAAATCGGCAAAACAGGCGAAGTGACGGTCGAGGGCCATGTCATCGGCCGCCTCGACGGCTTCATGTTCGCGCCGGACGCCTCCGCCGCCGGCTCCGAGGCCAAGACGCTCAACGCCGCGGCGCAGAAGGCGCTGGCCAGCGAGATCGAGGCCCGCGCCACCAAGCTGTCGCAGGCGCCGAACGAGCAGCTGGTGCTGGCGAGCGACGGCGCGGTGCGCTGGCACGGCGACCTGGTCGGCAAGCTGATCGCCGGCGACGATACGCTGCGTCCGCGCCTGCGCATCGTCGCCGACGAGCATCTCACCGGGCCGTCGCGCGACATCGTGCAGGCCCGGCTCGACCTCTGGCTCAAGACCCATATCGAGAAGCTGCTGGCGCCGCTGTTCTCGCTCACCGCGGCCGACGACATCACCGGCATGGCGCGCGGCGTCGCCTTCCAGCTGGTCGAGGCGCTGGGCGTGCTGGAGCGGCAGAAGGTGGCGGAGGAGGTCAAGGGCCTCGATCAGCCGGCGCGCGCCACCTTGCGCAAATACGGGGTGCGCTTCGGCGCCTATCACATCTATCTGCCGATCCTGCTCAAGCCGGCGCCGCGCTCGCTCGCCACCCAGCTCTGGGCGCTCAAGCACGAGAGCCCGGACGCCAAAGGCGTCGGCGATCTGCTGCATCTCGCCGCCTCCGGCCGCACCTCGATTCCCGTCAACAAGGAGACGCCGAAGGCGCTCTACCGCACCGCCGGCTACCGCGTCTGCGGCGAGCGCGCCGTGCGCGTCGACATCCTGGAGCGGCTCGCCGACCTGATCCGCCCGGCGCTCGCCTGGCGCGAGGGTGTGCAGACGCCGAAGCCCGACGGCGCCTTCGACGGCCGTTCCTTCACGGTCACCGGCGCCATGACCTCGCTGACCGGCGCTTCGGGCGAGGACTTCGCCTCGATCCTGCGCTCGCTCGGCTACCGCATGGACCGCAAGCCGAAGCCGCCGCAGGCGGCAGACAGCAAGCCGCAGCCGACCGAAGCGCAGCCCGCTGCAGCGGTCGCGGCGCAGCCCGCGGACGCCGCGGCGCCGGAGACGGCCGCCGAGTCCTCGGTATCGCTGCTGCCGGACGCCGAGCTGATGCCGCAGGCCGGCGAGCCTGTCGTTGAAGCGGCGCGCGAAACGCCCCCCGAAACGCCCCCCGAAGCCGCGGCGGCGGATGCGCCGCCGGCCGCGCCTGCGAGCGCCGCAGCCCCGGCGGCCGCCGCCGAAGACGGTGCGGCTGCCGCCGCCCCGGTCGAAGACGCCTTCATCGAAGTCTGGCGGCCCGCCGGCCGTGCCGAGCGCCGCCCGCACAAGCCGCGCCGTCCGCGGCGCCCCGAGCACAAGCAGGCCGCGGCGCCCGCCGTCGCCCCGGACGCCGCGCCGCAAGCCGCGGCCGAAGCCGGGCCCGAAGCCGCGCCGACGCCCGCGGCAGCGGCCACGCCGGAAAAATCCGCCGCGCCGGCGCAACTTGATCGCATCAAGGACCGCAGCCGCCGCGACCGCGCCTTCCGGCAGGAGCGCCGCGAGCGCAAGGAAAAGGCCGAGCGCCGCGATCAGCGCGTCGACGCCATGGCGCGGCCGAGCGGCGGCGGGCGCGGCCGTCGCGACCGCGACGCCCAGGTCGATCGCGCCGAGCGCGAGCAGTATTACGCCAAGCCCCATGGCTCGTTCGGCAGCCGCAAGGAGCCGGACCCTAATTCGCCTTTCGCCAAGCTCGCCGCGCTGAAGCAGCAGCTTGAGGGCAAAGAGTCGACCTAAGCCTTGAAGCGATCTCGCAACTCTCACCGTCACCCTGAGCTGCCCGGCGCAACGCGCCGAGCCTCGAAGGGCGACGGCCCGCCATCCACCGATGTCGGGCTTACCCCGACATCGGAATATTTATTAGCAAGTCGGCCAGGGCCGACTTGCCATGGCTCGCCGCTGCGCAGCTCGCACCTCAGGATGACGGGGCCGATGGATCGCCAGCGCATCGACAAATGGCTGTGGCACGCCCGCGTGGTGCGCACGCGCAGCGCCGCCGCCGCGCTCGCCGATGCCGGCTTCGTCCGCGTCAACGGCAAGCGGGTGACCGGCAATGCCGAGGTGGTGCGCAAGGGCGACGTGGTGACGCTGGCGCTCGACCGTTCGGTGCGGGTGATGCAGGTCGAGGGTTTCTGCCAAAGGCGCGGCGGTCCGCCCGCGGCGCGGGCGCTTTACCGCGATTTGACAACGAGTTCCGGGTTCTAGGCCTGCCGCCCGGCCCGCCGCCGCGGCATAAGACGGCCGCAAACGCAGGGGCAGATGCGCGCAGCCGGCTGGCCGTGCGGCGCTTGCGCCTTATTTATCGATACGTTAGGCAGCCCTGTCGCTGCCCGGAGTCTGGAATGACCTACGTCGTCGTCGAAAACTGCATCAAGTGCAAATACTTGGACTGCGTGGAAGTGTGTCCCGTGGACTGCTTCTACGAAGGCGAGAACATGCTGGTCATCCATCCGGACGAATGCATCGACTGTGGCGTCTGCGAGCCGGAATGCCCGGCCGAAGCCATCAAGCCGGACACCGAGCCGGGCCTGGAGAAGTGGCTGCAGCTCAACGCCGAATACGCCAAATCCTGGCCGAACATCACCACCAAGAAGGACCCGCCGGCCGACGGCAAGGAGTTCGACGGCGTCCCCGGCAAGTTCGAAAAATATTTTTCGCCCAATCCCGGCACCGGCGACTAGCCCGGCGCCGGCCGGAACCCGTCACCGGGACCCTGAGTTTTCCTTGAGAAAGCTCGCCGCCGGGGTCCCCCGGCGTTAACCGATTCGCGAAGTTGCACAAATTTTGCCGCTGGATTGCGCTTTTGCGTCGCCATAAGGCATTGATTTTGGCCAAAAATGTGCTATATTGCGCAAATCATGAACGATAATGCCGCTGAGAGCGCTCCCCCCGTCGGGAGCCTTATTTTTCGCGGCAAAGCCCAAGGGCAAACGTATCAAGGGCACTGGATGAGAGGGCGTGCGATCCACGCGTAAAGCAGTGGCAGGAAAAACGCGTCACAAGTCAAAGAAAGGGTCTGCCGGCATGAGCCGGAGTTCCAAAAAGTCTGCCGACCGGCGGACCTCGCATGCCTCGCGCGGCGTCGTCCGCCATGGGGCTCCCGCAGCCAAGATTACCGGCGGCCGCAAAGGCGCCGGCGAAGGAGTGTTGCCCGGAATGGCCACCAATAAGAAGACCACCCAGCGTCAAGGCTTCAAGACCAACGAGTTCATCGTCTACCCCGCTCACGGGGTCGGCCAGATCATGGCCATCGAGGAGCAGGAGATCGCTGGCGCCAAGCTCGAGCTGTTCGTCATCAACTTCATCAAGGACAAGATGACGCTCCGGGTGCCGACCGCCAAGATCGCGTCCGTCGGCATGCGCAAGCTCGCCGAGCCGCCGCTGGTCAAGCGGGCGCTGGAGACGCTCAAGGGCCGCGCCCGCATCAAGCGCACCATGTGGTCGCGCCGGGCGCAGGAATACGAGGCCAAGATCAACTCGGGCGACATCGTCGCCATCGCCGAGGTGGTGCGCGACCTGTACCGCTCCGACACCCAGCCGGAGCAGTCCTATTCCGAGCGTCAGCTCTACGAGGCCGCGCTCGACCGGCTGTCGCGCGAGATCTCGGCGGTGCAGAAGATCACCGAGACCGAGGCGATCAAGGAGATCGAGGCGGCGCTCGCCAAGGGCCCGCGCCGTGGGCCCAAGCCCGCCGACGAGGCGGATGCCGAGCCCGCCGCCGAGGAAGAGGCGGCCTGAAAGCCTCGAACCGACGACTAGAGAAAAGCCCGGCAGCGATGCCGGGCTTTTTGCTTGGAATGTGCCTACTATGGTGCCCCGCAAAAGCGGACAATTCGACGGGAGGGACCATGATGACATTATCGCGCCGCAAGGTACTCGCAGGTCTCGCCGCTGCGCCGATGGTGGCGGCCTCGGTCGAGCCTGGCTCTGCGCAGGCGGTCGGCCGCTGGACGCCGCAACAGGCCCAGGCCGCGCTCAAGGACGCCAAGGGCACCAAGCTCGTGCTGCTCGGCACCGCGGCGGGTCCCGTGCCCGGCCGCACGCGGCAGATGACGTCGCACGTGATGTTGAGCAACGGCGCGGCCTATGTGCTCGACTGCGGGCTCGGCGTCACCGACCAATATGCCCGTACCGGCATTCCTTTCAGCGCTCTCAACTCGATCTTCATCACGCACCACCACGCCGACCACAATATCGAGTACGGCCCGCTGCTGATCGTCGGCTGGATCCAGGGTATGAAAAATGGCGTGCGCGCCTTTGGCCCGCCGCCGCTCAAGCAGATGACGGACGATTTCATGAAGGCCTACAAGACCACGGTCGACTTCTGGGCCGAGGATCTGAAGATGCAGCCGTTCACGTCGGTCAATGTCGGCGAAGTTTCTGGTGCAGGCCCGGTGATGGCCGACGACAACGTCAAGGTGTCGGCGATCTTGGTCGAGCATCCGCCGGTCAAGCCCGCGCTCGGCTACCGCTTCGATTTCAAGGATCGCTCGATTGCGTTTTCCGGCGACACCGCGCCGCTCGACGCGGTGGCCGACATGGCCAAGGGCGCCGATGTGCTGGTGCACGAGACCATGTATCTGCCGGCGGTGGAAACCTACATCAAGGATCAGATCGCCAAGGGGCGGCCGGTCAAGTTCGAGCCCTTCATGGCGCACATGAAGGCCGACCATACGCCGGTCGAAGACATCGGCCGTATCGCGCAGAAGGCGGGCGTCAAAACTCTGGTGCTGTCCCACCTTACGCCGGCCATCGACAGCATCGGCGACGACACCTGGCGGGCGCCGGCGGCGAAGTATTTCAAGGGTGACATCGTCGTCGGCAAGGACCTGATGGTGGTGTGAACTCTGCCGGCCCCATGTGCCATGACGCAAGCAATCGGCCGGGATGAGCGGCCGCAAATGCCGGTCCGCATGGACCCGCCGCGCACGTTCCGGCGCGTGCCGCTCAAGCCGCACCAGCTCACCGACGCCGTCACCGCGCAGCGCGACCTTTTCGTGCTCGGCCATGTCGGCATCGCCCGCGCCGATGCGGCGGGCTGGACGCTGCGCGTCACCGGGCTGGTGCGCGAGGAGACGGCGTTCACGCTCGAGCGCATCCGCGCCCTGCCCAAGGTCGAGGTCGAGGCCGTACACCAGTGCGCCGGCTATCCGGCCAATCCGACCATCGCCACGCGCCGCGTCGGCAATGTGGTGTGGGGCGGCGCCGATCTGAAATCCCTGCTCGAGCCGCTCGGTGTCGCGCCGCGCGCGCGGTTCCTGTGGTCCTACGGCGTCGACCGCGGCGACTACGAAGGCGTCCGCGCCGACCCTTATGTGAAGGATTGCCCGCTCGAGCGCGTCGCTGAAGGCTCCGTCCTCGTCGCCTACGAGATCAACGGCGAGCCGCTCGACGCCGAGCATGGCTTTCCGCTGCGGCTGGTGGTGCCGGGCTTCTACGGCACCAATTCGGTGAAATGGCTGTCGCGGCTGCACCTCGCCGAGACCCGCGCCGATAGCCCGTTCACCACGCGGCTCTACAACGATCCGGACAATGGCGGCTCGCGGCCGGTGTGGCAGATCGCGCCGGAGTCGGTGATCGTCAGCCCGGCGCCGGGGGCGCGCGTCGGCGCGCAGGCAATCGAGCTGTGGGGCTGGGCCTGGGCCGACGGCGGCGTGGCGCGGGTCGAGGTGTCGGCCGACGGCGGCGCGCGCTGGCAGCAGGCGGCGCTTATGCCGCGGCGCGGCCACGGCTGGCAGAAGTTCAGCGCCACGCTGCGGCCGCAAGGCGCCGGCGACATCGTGCTGCTGTCGCGCGCCACCTCGCTGCGCGGCGCGGTGCAGCCCGCCGCCGACTGGCGCAACTGCATTCATGCGGTGCCGGTGCTGCTAGGACCATAATCCCGCCACATTCTAGGACTATATCCCTTAGCATCCCATTCCACACCGGGGGTGTCTGTACAGCATCTTCAGATACGGAATGGGGAGCGGTGGCCGGGGAATGACGTGGCGGCGGAGATGCGCCCCCACGGCCCGGCGGTCCAAGCCGCGAAGCTCCCGACGCTTCGACGTTGCGTCGAGGGCTCTGACGGCCGGCATGGCCGGGTCTTGTCAGAAGACCTCGGCCCGAGCGCCTGGCCCCCACGGTGGTAAGCGCGACAGCGTGTAATCGCTCGGCCACCTGGGACCTTCGCGGAGCAAACCTCACAAACACCGCGCGCGGGAC
>DASRGB010000045.1:0-53209 GCA_035651255.1 Pseudolabrys sp. | reverse complement strand
GCGGCGCCGAACAGCCACACGATCGGCATCGGCACGCGGCGCGTCAGCTTGATGACGACGAAGAATATCGGCAGCAGATAGATGAACCAGAGCGTCCCGAACGGGTCGATCAGCGACAACAGATAAAGCCGCGCGACCTCGGAGAAGCCGCCGTGACCGGCCAAGTCAGGCGCCTTCACCGCGAACTGGATGGTCATCCACAGCAGATAGAAATAGGCAAAGTGCACGACCTTGCGATCGAGATACTGGCGCCACGGCCGATCGATGACATTGGCGAGGAACAAGCCCGAGATCATGAAGAAGTCGGGCATGCGGAACGGCAGCGCGAAGGCGACCAGCGGATGCAGCCAGCCGGTCCGTCCGGCGGCCGCTTCGACGCCGAGCGTCGAATGCATCATCACGACAAAGATGATGCAGAACCCCTTGGCGTAGTCGACCCAGTCGACCCGCCCGTCATGCATTTGCACCCAGTTCATGCCGATTTCTTAGACGCGCGGCGGTTTCATTTGCCTTTACGCGACCGGTGAATCTCGTGCCGATCTGGCGGGCCCCGGAGCCCTCTGCTATGAGGACGCCGCCAGTTCAGAGCTGGAATCGTTAACCATCACGGCATTTACCAATGCGCGTTGCCATGATCGGCACCGGCTATGTCGGCCTCGTTTCCGGGGCCTGCTTTGCCGACTTCGGCCACGAAGTGACCTGCGTCGACAAGGACCGCGGCAAGATCGCGGCGCTCGGTCGCGGCGAAGTGCCGATCTACGAGCCGGGTCTGAACGATCTGGTCGCCGCCAACGCGCGCGGCCGCCGCTTGAAGTTCACCACCGAACTCGCGCCGGCGGTTGCCGCCGCCGATGCCGTGTTCATCGCCGTCGGCACGCCGTCGCGGCGCGGCGACGGTCACGCCGACCTGACCTTCGTCTACGAAGCGGCGCGCGAGATCGCCCGCGCGCTCGACGGCTTCACGGTGGTGATCACAAAATCGACGGTGCCGGTCGGCACCGGCGACGAGGTCGAGCGCATCATCAAGGAGACCCGGCCGGCCGCCGAATTTGCGGTGGTGTCGAACCCGGAATTCCTGCGCGAGGGCGCCGCCATCCGCGACTTCAAGCATCCCGATCGCATCGTCGTCGGCACGACCGAAGCGCGGGCGCGCGAGGTGATGAGCGAGCTTTACCGGCCGCTGTACCTCAACCGCGCGCCGCTGCTGTTCACCGATCGGCGGACCGCCGAGCTCATCAAATACGCCGCCAACGCCTTCCTCGCCACCAAGATCACCTTCATCAACGAGATCGCGGATCTCGCGGAGAAGGTCGGCGCCGACGTGCAGGAGGTCGCGCGCGGCATCGGGCTCGACAACCGCATCGGCTCGAAATTCCTCCATGCCGGGCCGGGGTTCGGCGGCTCGTGCTTCCCCAAGGACACGCTGGCGCTGCTCAAGACCGGGCAGGACAACGACGCGCCGCTGCGCGTGGTCGAGGCGGTGGTGGCGGTCAACGACGCGCGCAAGCGCGCCATGGCGCGCAAGGTCGCGCACGCGCTCGGCGGCGAGCTGCGGGGCAAGACCATTGCGGTGCTCGGCCTGACCTTCAAGCCGAACACCGACGACATGCGCGAGTCGCCCTCGATCCCGCTCATTACCGCCTTGCAGGATATGGGCGCCAAGGTGCGCGCCTACGATCCGGCCGGCATGGAACAGGCCAAGCCCTTGGTCAGCAACGTGGCGTTCTGCCAGGATGCCTATTCCTGCGCGGAGGGCGCTTCCGCTTTGGTGATCGTCACCGAGTGGGAGCAGTTTCGCGCGCTCGACTTCGACCGGCTCAAAGGCGTCATGCAGCGCGCTGTATTGGTCGACCTGCGCAATATCTATCCGCCGGACGAAGTGGCGCGCGCCGGCTTCACCTACGAAAGCGTGGGGCGGGCGAAGAAACAGTAACCTGTCATTCCGGGGCGCGAGCGTAGTGAGCGAACCCGGAATCCAGCGTCATCCGCGCAATGCGTGCCGCTCTGGATTCCGGATCCGGCGCTAAAGCGCCGTCCCGGAGTGACGAGAATTTAATGCGCGAATTTTCTGAGCCTCTTCCGATCGACGAAGCCCTGCCGCGGCTCACCGCCGCGCTGGCGGCGAACAATTGTGCCGTGCTGGTGGCGCCGCCGGGCGCCGGTAAGACGACGCGCGTGCCGCTGGTGCTGCTCGACGAGCCCTGGGCCAGGGGCAGGAAAATCCTGGTGCTGGAACCCCGCCGGCTGGCGGCGCGGGCCGCCGCTGCGCGCTTGGCCTCGACTCTGGGCGAACAGGTCGGCGACACCGTGGGCCTGCGCGTACGTTTCGGCTCGAAGATATCGAAACGCACGCGGATCGAGGTTGTCACAGAGGGCGTGTTCACGCGGCTCATCCTCGACGACCCCTCGCTCGATGGAATCGCCGCGGTCCTGTTCGACGAATTCCACGAACGTTCGCTCGATGCCGATCTCGGCCTCGCACTGGCCAGCGACGTGCAGCAGGGGCTGCGTGACGAACTGAAAATTCTGGTGATGTCGGCGACGCTCGACGGCGCCCGCGTGGCGGCGCTTCTGGGCAATGCGCCGGTGGTCGAAAGCGAGGGCCGCAGCTACCCGGTCGAGACCCGCTATCTCAGCCGTGATGTCCGAGCGCGCATCGAGGATCAGGTGGCTGCCGCGGCTGAACGCGCCCTGCGCGCGGAGCCGGGCTCGCTTCTGGTGTTTCTGCCAGGCGCCGGCGAAATCCGCCGCACCGAGACGCTGCTCAAGGAGCGCGTGGGCGATCCGGCCGTCGATATCGTCGCGCTCTATGGCGCGCTCGACGCACGCGAGCAGGACCGCGCCATCTCGCCTGCGCCGGCAGGCCGCCGCAAGGTGGTGCTGGCGACGTCGATTGCGGAAACCTCGCTCACCATCGAGGGCGTGCGCGTGGTCATCGACAGCGGCTTGTCGCGGGTGCCGCGCTATGAGCCGGACGTAGGTCTCACGCGGCTGGAAACCGTGCGGGTGTCGCGCGCCGCAGCCGATCAGCGCCGCGGCCGCGCCGGCCGTACCGAGCCCGGCGTTTGCTACCGCCTTTGGGATGAGCCGCAGACCGGTTCGCTCGAGCCTTATACGCGGCCGGAGATTTTGTCGGCGGATTTGTCGTCCTTCGTGCTCGATCTGGCCGAGTGGGGCGCGAGCGATCCGGGTACGCTCGCCTTTCTCGATCCGCCGCCGGCCGCGGCGCTGAGCGAAGCCCGCGTTCTGCTGAGCGAACTGGGCGCGCTCGACAAACACGGCCGCATTACCGAAGAGGGCCGCCGCTTGCGCGCGTTGCCGCTGCCGCCGCGGCTTGCGCGCATGGTGGTCGATGCGGCGGCGGAAGGCGCGGGCTTGGTCGCCGCCGAGATCGCCGCAGTGCTCACCGAGCGCGGGCTGGGCGGCGATGATCCCGATCTGCGCCACCGTCTCGATCAGTTCCGCCGCGACCGCTCCGCCCGCGCACAGGATGCGCGCGCGATGGCCGCACGCTGGGCCGCCTCTTCCGTCACCTCACCCCTTGAGGGGCAGGCCGGCGGCCGGAGGCCGCCGGGAGGGGGGTCGGCAGAAAAGATATCCCCCTCCCTAACCCTCCCCCTCAAGGGGGGAGGGAATAAGCCGAGCACGGGGGGAGGTGACGAGGAAATCTCCGCCGGCGCTATCCTCGCGCTCGCCTACCCCGATCGCATCGCCAAGAACCGCGGCGGCGGGCAGGGCGCTTTCCTGCTCGCCAACGGCCGCGGCGGCAATGTCGACGCAGCCTCCGCGCTCGCGCGCCAGCCGTTCCTGGCGGTGGCCGAACTGACCGGCACGGCCGCGGCCAGCCGCATCGTGCTGGCGGCGCCGATTACGCTTGCCGAGATCGAGGCGCGCTTCGCCGACGCGATCGAGGATCGCGATGCCGTCGTCTTTGACGCCGGCTCGGCGTCGTTACGGGCGCGCCGGACGCGTCGTCTCGGCGCGGTCGTGCTTGCCGAACAGGTCAAGCCCGTCACCGCCGATGCCGATACCGCGAAACGTCTGGCCGAGGGCATTGCCGCGCTGGGGATCGACAGGCTGCCGTGGAGCAAGGCGCAGCGGCAGTTGCGCGATCGTGTCCTATTCCTGCGCCGCTCTGAAGGCAACGAGTGGCCGGACGTCTCGGATGCCGCGCTGACGGCCGGCGCTGCGGAATGGCTCGCGCCGTTTCTGACCGGCAAGACCGCGCTGGCCCACATCGGTGCGGACGACCTTGCCGCCGCGCTCGATGCCTTGATCCCTTGGAATCTGCGCAAGCGCCTCGAGGCCGAGGCCCCGACACATTTCACGGCGCCGACCGGCTCCACCGTGCCGATCGACTACGAGGCCGAGCAGGGTCCGACCGTCTCCATTCGCGTGCAGGAATTGTTCGGTCTTGCCAGACATCCCGCGATCGCCGGCGGGCGCGTGCCGCTGGTGATTGAGCTGCTGTCGCCTGCGCACCGCCCGGTCCAGGTCACCCGCGACCTGCCCGGCTTCTGGCGCGGCAGCTATGCCGACGTGAAGGCCGAGATGCGCGGCCGCTATCCCAAGCATCCCTGGCCCGACGATCCGTTGTCGGCGCCGGCCACCCGGCGCGCCAAGCCGCGCGGGCGCTAAAGTTTTACGCAACGGCTTAACCGGCCGCTCAGCATCGCGAAATCACCGCGGCCGCCGTTAATCCTGCCTTGTGACATTGATGCCAGTGAGGTGGCATGCGTCAGGTTCTCGTCCTTGCCGCCGCGCTCTTGGTCGGCGGCAGCTATATTGCCCGCTACGCCGACAAGGCGACGGTCGCGGCGCCGCCTTTGCGCGCCGCCGCCGTGCAAGCCGGCGAGCCGGCGCAAAGCTCGGCCGGCCAGCACCGCATGCAGCTCGTCAGCGGGCGCGACGGTCATTTTCGCGCCGATGCGCGGGTGGACGGCGGTCACGTGCAGTTTATGGTCGACACCGGGGCGACGCTGGTGGCGCTGCGCGAAACCGACGCGGCGATGGCCGGCATCCGCCCGATGCCGCGCGACTACACCGCGACAGTCTCGACCGCCAACGGCACCATCAAGGCCGCGCGCGCCAAGCTCGATCGCATCGAGGTCGGCGACATCACCGTGTTCGACGTGCCGGCGCTGGTTTTGCCGGACGAGGCGCTGGCGCAGAGCCTGCTCGGCATGGCCTTCCTGTCGCGCCTGCACCGCTACGAGGTGGCCGACGGCCGCCTGCTGCTCGAGCAATAACCAGCTACAATCAAGCGCGACAATGGCCGTAAGGAACCGCTTTGCGGGCCTCACGCGTTGGGGTATTTGATCGCTGGCGCCTCGCGCGCCCATTTGAGGACGTGATGTTTCCGACGCCGAAATCCTCGCTGTCGCCCAATACCTACGCCTATGAGTCGTCGCCGCTGGTCAAGCCGACCGGCTTCCGCGAATACGACGCGCGCTGGCTCTTGGAAAAAGAGATCAACCTGATGGGCGTGCAGGCGCTCGGCATGGGGCTTGGCAAGCTCATCGCCGAGCTCGGCGTCAGGCAGGAGATCGTCACCGGCCACGATTTCCGCAGCTACTCGGCCGCGGTGAAGATGGCGCTCGTCTCCGGATTGATGGCCGCGGGCTGCAAGGTGCACGACATCGGGCTCGCTTTGACGCCGATGGCCTACTTCGCGCAATTTGCCCTCGACGTGCCTTGCGTCGCCATGGTCACCGCCTCGCACAACGACAACGGCTGGACCGGCGTGAAGATGGGCGCCAACCGGCCGCTGACCTTCGGGCCGATCGAAATGAAGCGGCTGAAGGAGATCGTGCTCGGCGCGCATTTCGATCTCAAGGGTGGCGGCTCCTACGTCTTCGTCGAGAATTTCCCCGACCGCTATATCGCCGACCTCACCAACCGGCCGAAGCTCAAGCGCAAGCTCAAGGTTGTCGCAGCCTGCGGCAACGGCACCGCCGGCGCCTTTGCACCGCGGGTGCTGCAGGCCGTCGGCTGCGAGGTGGTGCCGCTCGACTGCGAGCTCGACCACACCTTCCCGCGCTACAATCCCAACACCGAAGACATGAAGATGCTGCACGCCATGCGCGACGCCGTGCTCATCAACCGGGCCGACGTGGCGCTCGGCTTCGACGGCGACGGCGACCGCTGCGGCGTGGTCGACAACGAGGGCGAGGAGATTTTCGCCGACAAGGTCGGCGTCATGCTGGCGCGCGACATGTCGGCGCTGCACAAGAACGCGACCTTCGTCGTCGACGTCAAGTCGACGGGACTGTTCCTGACCGACCCCGTGCTCAAGGCCAATGGCGTCAAGGCCGATTACTGGAAGACCGGTCATTCCTACATCAAGCGCCGCGTCAACGAGCTCGGCGCCATCGCCGGCTTCGAGAAGTCGGGGCACTTCTTCTTCAACAAGCCGTTCGGCCGCGGCTATGACGACGGCATGATCTTCGCACTCGCCGTCTGCGACATGCTCGACCGCAATCCGGCAAAGAGCATGGCCGACCTGCGCAAGGCGCTGCCCAAGACCTGGGGCTCGCCGACCATGTCGCCGCATTGCGATGACGAGAAGAAATACGCCGTGGTCGACGCGGTGGTAAAGCACTTCGAGCAGGCCAAGGCAAAAGGCGACAAAGTCGCCGGGCAGGCGATCCGCGACCTTGTCACCGTCAACGGCGTGCGCGTCACGGTCGAGGACGGCACCTGGGGCCTGGTGCGGGCGTCGTCGAACAAGCCCGAGCTTGTTGTTGTCGTGGAAAGCCCGGCATCGGAAGCGCGCATGCGCGACATGTTCAAGGCGGTCGACGCCGTGCTGCGGCGGCACCCCGAAGTCGGCGCCTATAATCAGACGATTTGAGCTTCACCACTCCCAATAGCGGCCGGTGCCGCCGATCATGACCACGATCAGTCCGATCGGCAGGTTGATGGCGATGATCCGGCGGATCTGATGGAGGCTCGCTGCGGCCGCCGGCCAATCGCCGGCATCGACCGTGCGCTTGAAGGCAAGCCACGGCCCGTGAAACAGCCCGGCGAACAGCAGCACCATGACCCAGCCGAGCGCCTGCATGACATTGACGTAAGGCGGCGCGCCGGCAAAGCCGCCGAAATAGACGGCCAGCATCCAGTAGCCGGTGCCGACCAGCAGCACGACCGAGACCCATACCCAGGGGAAAAACTTGGCAAAGAAACCGCGCCAAAGCGTCAGGCGCTGTGGCGTCTCCAGCTTGCCCGCGGCCGGGCGCAGGCAGACATAGGCGGCAAACATGCCGCCGACCCAGACCACGGCGCTCAGCACATGCAGCGTAAGGGCAAGGACGATCATCGGTGCGATCATCCACCGCCGTCATTGGCCGCGCAAGGCATCGCCCGTAAGATCGGACGATGCGCATCGCCATTCTCGGCGCCGGACCGGCGGGGCTCTATGTTTCCTATCTGCTGAAGCGCCGCGGCGGCGCCGACGTCGTCGTCATCGAACAGAACGCGCCCGACGCCACCTTCGGCTTCGGCGTCGTGTTCTCCGACCGCGCGCTGGAGTTCCTGCGCGAGGACGATGAGGCGACCTACGCCGCGATCGTGCCGCACATGGAATCCTGGAGCGACATGACGCTCGACCTGCGCGGCGAGCGCGTCGTTATCGACGGCATCGGTTTTTCCGCCATCGGCCGGCTGCATCTGTTGCATCTGCTGCAGGCGCGCGCCGCCTCGGTCGGGGTCGCGCCGATCTATCGGCGCGCGGTCAAGACACTCGGCGAACTCGACGATTTCGATCTGGTGGTCGGCGCCGACGGCGTCAACTCGCTGGTGCGGCGCAGCCTGGCGCAACAACTCGGCGCCAGCGTCGAACTGCTGACCAACCGCTTTGCCTGGTTCGGCACCACCAAGCGCTTCGAGACGCTGACGCAGACCTTCATCGACACCGAGCTTGGCGCGTTCAATGCACATCATTATCGCTATGCGAAGGATCTGAGCACGTTCATCATCGAGATGAATGAGGACACTTTCGCGCGCGGCGGCTTTGCCGAGCTCGATGAAGATGCGGCGCGCAAGCGCTGCGAGCGCCTCTTCGCCGCGACACTCGAAGGCCGCCCGCTGATCGCGAATAATTCGATTTGGCGGCAGTTTCCGATCGTGCGCAATGCGCGCTGGTCGCATGGCAAATACGTGCTGCTCGGCGACGCGCTGCACACCGCGCATTTTTCCATCGGTTCCGGCACGCGGCTCGCCATGGAAGATGCCATCGCGCTCGACAAGGCGCTGGCCGCGCACGGGGAGGTGCGGGCGGCGCTTGGGGCCTATGAAGCTGCGCGCCGGCCGATCCTGGAGAAACTGGTGGCCGGCGCCAATGGCAGCGCCGAATGGTATGAGCATTTTGCCGAGCACATGCGGCTTGCGCCCGTCGACTTCGCCATGAGCTACATCACGCGGTCCGGCCGTGTCGATCTCGATCGGCTGCGTAAATTGTCGCCGGGGTTTGTCGCCCGCTACCAAAAAGACCGTCGCTAGCAGGCGGAAATCTGCTGGTTAACAATTCATAAATTCTTGGCGTGTAAGTGCTAGCCGATAAATCGGCTATTCGTCTTGATCGATATTCTTGCCCAGAACTGGCGTGGCGCTGCCGCCGGGGTCGTCCTGATCGCGGTCATTCTCGGCTTTGCATGGGCGCTGCGGCGGCGCGGCGACGCAACGGCAGGCGGCGACAAAGCCATGCTCGCCATGGCGATCAACAACATGACGCAAGGCGTCGTGATGTTCGACATGTCGGAGCGCCTGGTGGCCTGCAACCGGCGCTACATCGAGATGTATGGTCTATCGCCCGACGTCATCAAGCCGGGCGCGACGCTCACTGACGTCATCAAGAACCGCAGCGACAAGGGCACGCTGGCCGTCGATATCGAGCGATACCGCCAGGAAATTCTCAACTCGATCAAGGAGGGCCAGTCGTCCGGCCGAATCGTTGAAACGCCCGACGGCCGCGCTATCTCCGTCGTCAACCGGCCGGTCGAAGGCGGCAAGTACTGGATCGGCACCCACGACGACATCACCGCCCGCATCCAGGCGGAGCGCAAGAGTGCCGCGCTGATGGAGCAGGAGCGCCGGCGCGCGGAAGTCGAAAGCGAAATCGCCTCATTCCGCGAGCATGCCGAAGCTTTGCTGCAGACCGTCGGCGAAAGCACGGCGGCCCTGAAGGCGATCGCGACGGCGCTGTCGAATTCCTCGCACGCCACCTCCGAGCAAACGGATCGCGCCCTCACCACCTCAAACGAATCCTCAGCCAATATGAGCGCCGCGGCCGGCGCCGCCGAGGAAATGATCGCTTCGATCGCCGAAATCGGCCGTCAGGTCGCGCAGGCGGCCTCGCTGGTGGCGCACTCGGTGACGGAAGCCGAGCAGACCAATGAACGAATGGTTCGCCTGACCGCCACGGTTCAGGAGATCGGCGAGGTCGTGAGCCTGATCCAGAGCATCGCGGGCCAGACCAATCTGCTCGCTCTCAATGCGACGATCGAGGCGGCACGCGCGGGCGAAGCCGGCCGCGGCTTTGCAGTCGTCGCTTCGGAGGTCAAATCGCTGGCGGTGCAGACCGCCAAGGCCACCGAGCAGATCGCCGGCCACATCGAGGCGGTGCAAAACTCGACGCGCTTTGCGGTCGACGCCATCCACCGCAATACCGAACGGATGAAGGAGATCAACGGCTTTACGTCGGCGGTCGTCGCCTCGATCGTGCAGCAGAACAGCGCCACTGACGAGATTTCCCGCAATCTGTCGGGCGCCGCCGACGGCGCCAAGGTCATCGTCGGGGTGCTCGATGAAGTTACCAAGGCGGTCAACGACTCGCAGCACGCAGCGGGCAAGGTGCTGGACGCATCGAAGTCGGTCGAAGCCGCCACCGGCGGCCTGCAGAACCGCATCGAAAGTTTCTTGAGCCGGGTCGCGGTCTAGCCGTTGCGCATCTGCGCGCGCAAGGTCGGCAGGCCGATGCCGGTCGAGTCGAAGCCGCCGTCGACGCACAGCACTTGCCCGGTGACGTAGCTCGCACGCTCGCTGCACAGAAAGAAAATCACTTCCGCCAGCTCTTCCTCAAGACCGTAACGGTTGAGCGGCATGTGATCATGATAGTCCTTGCGGATCTCCGGCGTGTGTACCGCCTTGGCCATGGCGGTGTCGACCGGCCCGGGCGCCACCGCGTTGACGCGGATGTTGAGTGAGGCGAGTTCGGCCGCCTGCTGCTTGGTGAGGTGCGCGAGGCCAGCTTTGCTGGTGCCGTAGGCGGTGCGCAGCGTCGAGGCCCGCAAGCCGGAGATCGACGTGATGTTGACGATGGCGCCGCCGCCGGAATCGCGCATCAGCGGCGCCGCCGCCTGGGTGCACAAAAACGGCCCGGTCAGGTTGACCGCCAGCACCCGCGACCAGTCCTCGTAGGTGACGTCGAGGATCGGCTTGAAGATGGCGATGCCGGCGTTATTGACCAGCGCGTCGAGCCGCCCGAATGTCGTTGCAATGGTGCCGATCGCGCCGGCGACGCCGGCGGGGTCCGCGACGTCGGTGGTGACCGCGAGCGTGACGTCCGGCTTGGCGAGCGCCTTGAACGTGCGCTGCAGGTTGTCGCCGTCGATATCGAGCAGCGCCACCTTCCAGCCGTCGGCGAGGAAGCGCTTGGCCGTCGCCAGGCCGATGCCGCGCGCGGCGCCGGTCACGAGGGCGGTTTTATGGGCGTGTTGGTTCATCGTCGCAGATCCCAGCCATTTTGGACGTGGCTTGTAGCCCGGGTTTGGCGCGAGCGAAACCCGGGAACTTGCGGCAAGGTGGCCCGGATTTCGCCGACGCTCAATCCGGGCTACGGTCGTTGCCGCCCATGATGCGCGCCTTGTGCCTCACGCTCATCCCACTCGCGATTGCCGCGCCCGCGCTTGCCCAGGACATCCGCGGGCTCGAGAACTGCGTCGCGGAAAAGGCCATGGAACGGCGCACGAGCTGCCTGCAAAGCAATGTCGAATTCCTGCAGCAGGCGCTCGGCAAACAGGCGCGGGAGACGCAGGCCAAGCTGAACGCGGCGGCGCAAGGCGCCGACGCGCAAAGAGCGGAGATGGCGGCGGCAAAGGCGGCGATCGCCGCGCTCAAGGCCGAGCTGGCGAGGCTTCAGCAAGAGCTTGCGGATTTGAAGAAACCAAAGCCCGAGAAGAAATAGGGCCGCGCCAGTGACGGCGTTGGGCGTGCTCAGTCCTTGTCTTCCCTGAACGTGTCGCGGAAGGGGTGTGCGGGATAGACGCCGAGAATCGTCAGCTCCTTGGAAAAGAAAGCAAGTTCCTCGAGCGCAAGCACCAGCGCGCGGTCATCCGGGTGACCTTCGACGTCGGCATAGAACTGGGTGGCGAAGAAATTGCCGCCGATCATGTAGCTCTCGAGCTTGGTCATGTTGACGCCGTTGGTGGCAAAGCCGCCGAGCGCCTTGTAGAGCGCGGCCGGGACGTTGCGCACCCGAAATACGAACGTGGTGACGACCTTGCCGTTGCCGGGCTTGGCCCATTTCTTTTCCTTCGACAGCACGACAAAGCGCGTGGTCGAGTGGCTCTCATCCTCGACGTTCTCCTTCAGGATATCGAGCCCGTAGATCTCGGCCGCCAGCCGCGAGGCGATCGCGGCGCGCGTGATGTCCTTGCTCTCGGCCACTTCGCGCGCCGACCCCGCGGTGTCGGCGGCGACGATCGGCTTGAGCTTGAGCTCGCGGATGATGCCGCGGCACTGGCCGAGCGCCATGACGTGGCTCTCCACCGACTTGATGGTCTTGAGGCTCGCCCCCTTGGGCGCCATCAGCTGATTGCGGATCGGCAGGAACCATTCCGCGACGATATGCAGGTTCGCCGTCGGCATCAGGTGGTGGATGTCGGCCACCCGGCCGGCCACCGAATTCTCGATCGGGATCATGCCGAGATCGACGCCGCCGCTGCTGAGCGCGGTGAAGCAATCCTCGAAGGTCGGGCAGGGCACCGGTTCGTAGTCGGGATAGGCTTCGCGGCAGGCGAGATGCGAGTTCGCGCCCGGCTCACCCTGGAAGATGATCTTTTTCTTGACCATGGCCATCAAATGCCGGGACCCCGGCCCCTGAGTCAACCGCCGAGCATTTTGCGCGCTTTGGCGAGCTCTTCCGGCGTGTCGACGCCGAGCGGCACGCTCTTGACCAGCATGACGTCGATGCGCATGCCGGCATCGAGCGCGCGCAGCTGCTCGAGCCGCTCGCGCTGCTCGTTGGCGGACGGCGGCAGCTTGACGAAACGCTCGAGTGCGCTGCGGCGATAGGCATAGAGGCCGATGTGGTGATAATGCGGCCCGGGCCCCTCCGCATTGGCCCGCGTGAAGGCCGTCGCCCGCAGCCGGCCGGGGGACAGGGGCGTGCCCTTGACCTTGACCACGTTCGGGTTCGTGCGCTCGGCCGTATCCGTGATTTCGGCGGCCAGTGTCGCGATGTCCACAGGGGCGTCCTCGAGCGGCTTTAACGCGGCACGGATGTCCGCAGCCTCGACGGTCGGCAGGTCGCCCTGGACATTGACCACCGCAGCGATGCGGTGCTCGGGGTCGAGGGCTTCCAGCGCCTCGTAGATGCGGTCGGAGCCGGAGACGTGGTCGCTCCGCGTCATAACGGCGCGGCCCCCGGACTTTTCCACCGCCGCCATGACGGCCTCGGAATCGGTCGCCACCACGGCCTCTCCAACGCCTGCCGCCGCCGCCCGGCGAAGGACATGAACGATCATCGGCAGCCCGGCGATATCCGCCAGCGGCTTGCCGGGCAGGCGCGTGGAGGCCATGCGGGCGGGGATAAGGATGATCGCGTCGGGCATCGGTTTGGCTGCGCAAGCCGCCGGGCTGCGGCGCTTATACGGGTTGCCAGCGGCCGGGCAAACCGGTATCTGTCCGCCGCCGCCGGGCCCCTGGCGGCTCGATCCCTTTCCGCATGGAAGCCGCCCCGCTTCGGGAGCCGTTTTTCGATGAACTCCTTCGAGCTCAACAAAGTCCTTGGTGCCATCCTCGGCACCTGCCTGATCACGCTCGCTCTCAATATCGGCGCCGGCGCGCTGTTCGCCCCGGAAAAACCGGCCAAGCCGGGCTATGTCATCGCGGTGAAGGGCGCCGAGGGCGGCGAGAAAAAGGAAGCGGTCAAGGAAGAGCCGTTGCCGGTGCGGCTGGCCAAGGCTTCGGTTGAGAAGGGGCAGGCCGCGGCCAAACAATGCCAGGCCTGCCATACTTTCGAGAAGGGCGGGCCGAACCGGGTCGGGCCCAATCTTTACGGCATCGTCGATGAGGCGCGAGGGCAGGGCCGGGGCTTCAACTTCTCCGCCGCGATGAAGGCCAAAGGCGGCAAATGGACTTTCGAGGAACTCGACAAATTCCTCGCCGATCCGCGGGGTTATGTTCCCGGCACCGCCATGACCTTTGCCGGCCTGAAGAACGACCAGCAGCGTGCCGACGTGATCGACTACCTGCACACGCTGTCGGATAGTCCGGTCGCCTTGCCCAAGCCGGAAGCGGCCAACGGCGCCGCGGCGCCGGCGAAACCGCCGGGCAATCCAGCGAAGTGACGACCAGGAGTTCAAAGCGGCCGGGCATTGCCCGGCCGTTTTGCTTTTCCAACCGAAAAACCGACATAATCGCGGCTGATTTGCCTCACGATGCGCTTGCCGGCGCGGGAGTTTCCTGCATGACGTTGAGCCGCCGATCCGTCCTTCGCGCCGCCGCAGCGACATTCGCCGCGCCCGCCTTCGGCAGGGTTGCGCTGGCGCAGGCAAATCCGGACACGCGGGTGTGGCAGCACGGCTTGTCGCTGTTCGGCCAGCCGAAATATCCCGCCGGCTTCAAGCATTTCGATTACGTCAATCCATCGGCGCCGCAGACCGGCACGGTGCGCCAGATCGCCATCGGTACGTTCGACAACTTCAACATCGCGGTCGCCGATACCAAAGGCAACCTCGCCGTCGGCATCGGCCTTTTGAGCGAAAGTCTGATGACGCCGTCGCTCGACGAGGTGTCGACCGAATACGGCCTGCTTGCCGAGTCCGTCAGTCATCCGGACGATTTTTCCTCGGTGACCTACCGCCTGCGCGCCATCGCACGCTGGCACGACGGCCGGCCGGTGACGGCGGACGACATCATCTATTCGTTCGAGACATGGAAGAGGAACAGCCCGCAGCTCGCCGCTTATTACAACCACGTGACCAGGGCGGAACAGACCGGCGAGCGTGATGTGACCTTTACCTTCGACGGTCCGGGCAACCGCGAACTGCCGCACATCGTCGGCCAGCTGACGCTGTTGCCGAAGCACTGGTGGGAGGGCACCGACAAGTCCGGCAGAAAGCGCGACGTCACGCAGACCACGCTCGAACCGCCGCTCGGCTCGGGTCCCTACCGGCTCAAGGAATTCGCTCCCGGCCGCACGCTGGTCTACGAGCGGGTCGACGATTACTGGGGAAAGGGGCTCAACGTCGTCGTCGGCACCCGCAACTTTCAGCAGATCCGTTACGAGTATTTCCGCGATTCCACGGTCGCGCTCGAGGCCTTCAAAGGCGATCGGGTCGACTGGCGCGTCGAAAACAGCGCCAAGGACTGGGCGACGGGCTACAGCTTCCCGGCGCGGCAGGATGGCCGCGTCGTCATCGAGGAATTCCCGATCCACGACCGCGGCATCATGCAGGCCTTTGCCTTCAATCTGCGGCGGGAGAAATTCGCCGATGCGCGCGTACGCCGCGCTTTCAACTTCATCTTCGATTTCGAAAGCATGAACCGGCAGCTGTTTTACGGCCAGTACAAGCGCATCGCCAGCTATTTCGACGGCACCGAGCTGGCGAGCAGCGGGTTGCCGCAAGGGCGCGAGCTCGAAATTCTGGAGACGGTGAGAGACAAGGTGCCGCTGGAATTGTTCACGACCCCCTATAGCAATCCGGTCGGCGGCGATCCGCAGAAGGTGCGGGACAATTTGCGTCACGCGCTCGGTCTGCTGCGCGAGGCCGGCTACGAGGTGAAGAACACCAAGCTCGTCAACACCAGGACGAACGAGCAATTCAGTTTCGAATTCCTCAACGCCCAGCCGGCCTTCGAGCGCGTCATGCTGATCTACAAGGCCGCGCTCGAGCACGTCGGCATCTCGGTCTCGGTTCGCACGGTCGATCCGTCGCAATACGAAAATCGCCTGCGCAACTGGGATTACGACGTCATCGTTTCGTCCTGGCCGCAATCGCTGTCGCCTGGCAACGAGCAGCGCAGCTACTGGAGTTCGCAGGCCGCCGACCTCCCGGGCTCGCAGAACTACATCGGCATCAAAAACCCGGCGGTCGATGCGCTGATCGACCGCGTCATCTTCACCAAGGACCGCGCCGACCTGGTCGCCGCGACCCGGGCTCTCGATCGCGTGCTGCTGTGGAATTTCTATGTCGTGCCGCAGTGGACCTATCCCTACGAGCGCACCGCGCGGTGGGACCGGTTCAGTCACCCGGAAAAGATGCCGGAATACGGGCGCTCCGCTTTCCCGATGATCTGGTGGTGGGACGCGGACAAGGCGGCCAAGGTGCCGCAGAAGTCGTGATCACGCGTCGCCGCGCGCTGGCGCTGACCGCGGCTGCGCTGGGCGCGGCCGGAATGCCGAGGCTTCGCGCGCAGGCGGCCGAGCGCCACGGCATGTCGGCCTTCGGCGATCTCGCTCTGCCGCCGGACTTTGCGCATTTTCCCTACGTTAATCTCGATGCGCCCAAGGGCGGCGTCTATTCCGAGGTCATCAGTAGCCGCGGCTACAACGGGTCGTTCCAGACCTTCAATTCCCTCAACGGCTATATTCTCAAAGGCGAAGGCGCCTACGGCCTCGATTTGACGTTTGCCAGCTTGATGGTCCGTTCCGGCGACGAGCCGGATGCGATGTACGGGCTCGCTGCACGCGCTGTGCGCATTTCCGATGACGGGCTGACCTATACTTTCCTGCTGCGGCCGGAGGCGAAATTTCACGATGGCACGGCGCTCAGCGCGGACGACGTCGCTTGGTCGCTGACGACGCTGAAGGACAAGGGTCATCCCATCATCACCCAGCTGTTGCGCGATTTTCAGACCGCGCGGGCAGTGGACGATCGCACCGTCGAGGTGAAGTTCGCACCGAACCGCGCCCGCGACGTGCCGTTGTTCGTCGCCGGCCTGCCGATCTTTTCCAAGGCTTATTATTCCAAACATGCCTTCGATGAATCGACCTTGGATATTCCGCTCGGCAGCGGAGCCTACAAAATCGGCAGGTTCGACGTCGGGCGCTTCATCGAGTATCAGCGCGTAAAAGATTGGTGGGGCGCCGATCTGCCGGTCGCGCGCGGGCAGAACAATTTCGACGTCATTCGCTTCGAATACTACCGCGACCGCGATGTCGCGTTCGAAGGGTTCACCGCCGGCAACTATTTCTTTCGCGAGGAGTTCACCTCGCGGGTCTGGGCGACGCGCTATGATTTTCCGGCCTTCAAGGACGGCCGCGTCAAGCGCCGCGAGTTCCCCGACGATACGGTGTCCGCGGCGCAAGGCTGGTTCATCAATACCCGGCGCAAGCAGTTCAAGGATCCGCGCGTGCGCGAAGCGCTGATCGACGCTTTCGATTTCGAGTACACCAACAAGAACGTCATGTACGGCGCCTATGTGCGCACGCAATCGATCTTCGAGAATTCGGCGATGAAGGCGGTCGGCAAGCCGTCGCCGGCGGAACTTGCACTGCTTGAGCCGTTCCGGGGCAAGGTGCCGGACGAGGTGTTCGGCGAGCCCTACGTGCCGCCGGTGACCGACGGCTCAGGCCGCGACGTCGCCCGGCTGCGCCACGGCGCGCAGCTTTTGGCTTCGGCCGGCTGCGAACTCAAGAACGGCAAGCGCGTCCTGCCGGACGGCAGCCCGATCACCATCGAATTCCTGATTGACGAGCCTACCTTCCAGCCGCACCACCTTCCGTATATCCGCAACCTGGCGACGCTCGGTATCCAGGCCAACCTGCGCATCGTCGACCCGGTGCAGTACCGCAAGCGCGTCGACGATTTCGATTTCGACATCACCGTGGAGCGCTTCGGCTTCTCGTCGACGCCGGGCGATTCACTGCGCAGCTACCTGTCCTCGCAAGCCGCCGGGACCAGAGGCTCGCAGAACCTGGCCGGGATCGCCGACCCGGCGATCGATGCGCTGATCGGGGCGGTGATCGCCGCCAAGAGCCGCGAGGATCTCAACGTCGCCTGCCGCGCGCTCGACCGCGTGTTCCGCGCCGGGCGCTACTGGATTCCACATTGGTACAAAGCGTCGCATTGGATCGCCTATTGGGACGTATTCGGATTTCCCGCTGCCCAACCACGCTATTTCCGGGGAATCCCCGAAACGTGGTGGTCGAACCGGGAACAGGCGCAGAAGCCGCAAAAGAAAGGCTAGCCTATGTGGCCGCCGCGGCCTTGGTTCTCGGCGTCGACGACCTTATTGTGTCGCCCGTCACACAGAAGCCCGGAGCGGGGTTGTAGGCTCTAGCGCGGACACGCCGGATACCTGAGAGACAGTCGAGAACGCATGAGCGCCTATATCATCCGCCGCATCCTGTTCATGATTCCCACGATGTTCGGGATCATGCTGGTGGCCTTTGTCGTTGTGCAATTCGCGCCGGGCGGCCCGGTCGAGCAGGTCATCGCCAAGCTGACGGGCTCGGATACCGGCGCCACCGCCCGCATCTCCGGCTCGCCGGGCGGCGACTTCGGCAGCCGCGGCATGGTGCAGGGCGGCTCGCAGGTCGACGCCGTGACCTCCAAATACCGCGGCGCACAGGGTCTCGACCCGGAATTCATCAAGAAGCTGGAGAAGCAGTTCGGCTTCGACAAGCCGGCCTACGAACGCTTCTTCATCATGCTGTGGAACTACGTCCGCTTCGACTTCGGCAAGAGCTATTTCCGCGACGTCAGCGTCTTGCAGCTTATCCGCGAGAAGCTGCCGGTCTCCATGTCGCTCGGCATCTGGATGACGCTGCTCACCTACCTGATCTCGATCCCGCTCGGCATCCGCAAGGCGGTCGACGACGGCTCGCAATTCGATGTCTGGACTTCGTCGGTGATCGTCGTCGGCTACGCCATTCCAGGCTTCCTGTTTGCCATCCTGCTGATCATCGTATTCGCCGGCGGGTCGTTCCTCGACTGGTTTCCGTTGCGCGGCCTGGTGTCGGAGAACTGGAACCAGCTGCCGTTATGGAAGAAGATCCTCGATTACTTCTGGCACATCACGCTGCCGATCGTGTCCATGGCGATCTCGGCCTTCGCCACGATGACGCTTCTGACCAAGAACTCGTTCCTCGATGAAATCCGCAAGCAGTACGTGCTCACCGCCCGCGCCAAAGGCTGCACGCGCCGGCAGGTACTCTACGGCCACGTGTTCCGCAACGCCATGCTGATCGTGGTGGCGGGGTTCCCCGGCGCCTTCGTCTCGGCCTTCTTCACCGGCTCGCTGCTGATCGAGACCATCTTCTCGCTCGACGGTCTCGGCCTGCTCGGCTTCGAAAGCGTGCTCAACCGCGATTATCCGGTCGTGTTCGCCACGCTCTACATGTTCTCGTTGATCGGCGTGGTGGTGAACCTGCTGTCCGATCTCACCTACACCTGGATCGATCCTCGCATCGATTTCGAGACGCGGGAGGTCTAGCGCTTGGATACCCGCACCGAAATCAAGCCATCCGATGCCGCCGCCCAAGTTGCCGCAGCCGCCGCGCCGGCGGAGCGACGCTGGCTCAGGATTTCGCCGCTCAACAAGCGGCGCTGGGACAACTTCAAGGCCAACCGCCGCGGCTACTGGTCGCTATGGGTTTTCTTGGCGATGTTCCTGCTCTCGCTGTTCGCGGAATTCATCGCCAATGACAAGCCGATCTTCATTTACGTCAACGGCCATGCGTTCTTTCCCGCCGTGATCACCTATCCCGACACGGCCTTCGGCAAGCCGAACGATCCGAATTTGTTCGGCACCGCGGCCGACTATCGCGACCCCTATCTGCTCGACCTGATCAACAAGGAAAACGGCAAGGTGATCTGGCCGCCGGTGCATTTTTCCTACAACACTCAGGTCAGCAAGCCGCCGTCGCCGTTCCCGTCCAAACCGACCTGGTTGCTGACGCAGGCCGACTGCGATTACGCCGCCACCCACGGCTTCGCCAAGTGCGACGACGTCGAATACAACTGGCTCGGCACCGATGACGGTGGACGCGACGTGCTGGCGCGGCTGATCTATGGCTTCCGCATTTCGGTGCTGTTCGGCTTGTGTCTGACGATCGTCTCCTCGATCGTCGGCGTGTCGGCCGGTGCGGTGCAGGGCTATTTCGGCGGTTGGACCGATCTCCTGTTCCAGCGCTTCATCGAGATCTGGACTTCAATTCCCTCGCTCTATCTTCTGCTGATCATTTCCTCGGTGCTGGTACCGGGCTTCTTCGTGCTGCTCGGCATCTTGCTGTTGTTTTCCTGGGTCTCGCTGGTCGGCCTGGTGCGCGCCGAATTCCTGCGCGGCCGCAATTTCGAGTACATCCAGGCGGCGCGCGCGCTCGGCGTGTCGAACGGCACCATCATCTTCCGCCACCTGCTGCCGAACGCCATGGTGGCGACCATGACCTTCCTGCCGTTCATCCTGTCGTCGTCGGTGATGACGCTCACCGCGCTCGACTTCCTCGGCTTCGGCCTGCCGCCCGGCTCGCCCTCGCTCGGCGAACTGCTCAGCCAGGGCAAGGCCAACGTGCAGGCGCCATGGCTCGGTCTCACCGGCTTCTTCTCGATCGCCATCATGCTGTCGCTGCTGATCTTCATCGGCGAAGCGGTCCGCGACGCCTTCGATCCGCGAAAGACCTTCCGATGAGCAAACGACGCAAAGAATCTCCGGCGGCAAAGCCGGGCGAGCCGCTGCTGTCGATCAAGGACCTGTCGGTTGCCTTCGGCCACGGCGTCCGCGAAACGCTGGCGGTCGACAAGGTGTCGTTCGACATCAAGCCGGGCGAAACCGTCGCGCTGGTGGGCGAGAGCGGCTCCGGCAAGTCGGTCACCGCGTTGTCGGTGATGAAGCTGCTGCCCTATCCGGGCGCGCACCATCCCTCCGGCTCGATCAAGTTCAACGGCCGCGAGCTGTTGACCATGTCGGAGCGCGACATCCGCCACGTGCGCGGCAACGACATCACCATCATCTTCCAGGAGCCGATGACGTCGCTTAATCCGCTGCACACGATCGAGAAGCAGATCGGCGAAATTTTGTTGCTCCACCAAGGGCTTGCTGGCAAGGCCGCGCGCGACCGCATCGTCGATCTGCTCGACCAGGTCGGCATTCGCGATCCCGCCGGCCGGCTGCGCAGCTATCCGCACCAGCTCTCCGGCGGCCAGCGCCAGCGCGTGATGATCGCCATGGCCTTGGCGAATGAGCCGGATTTGCTGATCGCCGACGAGCCGACGACCGCGCTCGACGTCACCGTGCAGGCGCAGATCCTCAAGCTGCTGAAGGACACGCAGCAACGGCTCGGTATGTCGATGCTGTTCATCACCCACGATCTCGGCATCGTGCGCAAGATTGCCGACCGCGTCTGCGTCATGAACAAGGGCCGCATCGTCGAGGCCGGGTCGGTCGAGCGTGTGTTCACGGCGCCCGAGCATCCCTACACCAAGGCCCTGCTCGCCGCCGAGCCGAAGCCCGATCCGGCGCCGCCGTGCCCCGATGCGCCGATCGTTGTCAAGACCGACGATCTGAAGGTCTGGTTTCCGATCAAGCGCGGCGTAATGCGCAAGGTGGTCGGCCACATCAAGGCGGTCGACGGCATCAGCATCGAGGTGCGCAAGGGCGAGACGCTCGGCGTCGTCGGGGAGTCGGGCTCCGGCAAGACCACGCTCGGCTTGGCCATCCTGCGCTTGATCTCGTCCGACGGACCAATCGTCTACATGGGCAAGCCGTTGCAGGGCCTGAAGTTCAAGGAAATGCGGCCGTTTCGGCGCAGCATGCAAATCGTGTTTCAGGACCCATATGGCTCGCTGTCGCCGCGCATGTCGGTTGCCGACATCATCGCCGAAGGACTCTGGGTGCATCACCCGCACCTGTCGCGGCACGAATGCGAGGAGCGCGTCATCGCCGCGCTCAAGGACGGCGGTCTCGATCCCGCCACCCGCTTCCGCTATCCGCACGAATTCTCCGGCGGCCAGCGCCAGCGTATCGCGCTTGCGCGCGCGCTGGTGCTGGAACCGACCTTTATCATGCTCGATGAGCCGACCAGCGCGCTCGACATGCTGATCCAGGCGCAGATGGTCGATCTGCTGCGCGACCTGCAGAAGAAGCGCGACCTGACGTATATGTTCATCTCGCACGACCTGCGCGTGGTGGCGGCGCTGGCGAGCCGTCTGCTGGTGCTGCGCAACGGCAAGATGGTGGAAGAGGGCGCCGCCGCCGAGCTGTTCAAGAATCCCAAGAGCGACTACACGCGCGCGCTGTTTGCCGCCGCCTTCAAGCTGGAAACTGCGCCCGAAGGCGTCGTTTCGCAATAGCCGCCGTGGCCGATCCCCGCGAGCTCGCCGACCGCGCCGCCGAAGCTTCGCTGTCGGCGCCCGATCGGCCGGACAGGGGATTTTTCGACTACCAGCGCTTCAAGGTGATGCTGCCGGCCGGAACCCAGACGCGCGACGTGGTGCGCGCCGGCAAGGTCATCGCGGTGCTGCCGCTCGACATCGAGCGCGGCGAGATCGTCATGATCCGCCAGTTCCGGCCGGCCGCGCATCTGGCCAACGGCAAGGGCGAGATGATCGAGATCGTGGCGGGTCGCGTCGAGCCGGGCGAGACGGTTGAGCAGACGGCGCGGCGCGAATGCGAGGAAGAGATCGGCGTGACGCCGAAGGCACTGGTCGAACTGTTCAGCTACCTGCCGACGCCCGGATTGACCGACGAAGACGTGACCCTGTTCGTCGGCGCAGTCGATGCGTCCAAGGTTCCGGGGCGCACCCATCCGACCGAAGGCGAGCACATCACTGTCATGCGCGTGCCGATCGATGCGGCGCTCGCGGCCATGACCAAGGGCACGATGCACAACGGCCCGCTGGTGCTCGCCCTGCACTGGCTGGCGCTCAATCGTCAACGCGTCGGCGCGATGCTCGCCGCGGCGGCCTAGAGCACGCGTTTGACGCTCGTCACCTCGCTGCCCGCCGCCTTGATGCGCGTAATCGCCGCTTCCGTTTCCTCAATCGCCACCATCATGTGGTGAGCGTTGGCGTGGACGATACTCTCGGCATCGCGCACGATTGCAACGTGGCCTTTCCAGAAGACGAGATCGCCGCGCCGCATTTCGGCGCGCGCGACCGGCTTGCCGAGCGTGAGCTCCTGCATGTCGCTGTCGCGCGGGCAGGCAATACCCGCCGCCTGCAGCGCGATCTGCGTCAGCCCCGAACAGTCGATACCGAGCGAGGTCTTGCCGCCCCACAGATAGGGCGTGTTGAGAAGCATTTCCGCGATCGCGACGTAATCGCTGGTCCGCGCCTTGAGCGGCGCGAGATGAACTTCCGGCACGTGCCAGCCGGATGCGGTGACGGCGAAGCGCTCGTCCTGCCGCGTGATCGCGAGCCTTGAGCCCATCGGCAACGCCGCCAGAGGCGGCCGCTTGATGTCCGCTGCCGGGAAACACAGCGTGCGCGGCACGCTCACTTTGTGGGTCGGCGCCGTCCCCGGCGCGCCCAGCGCATTGGCCGAGACCCAGCCGACATAGCCGTCGGTTTCGAGTTGGCCCCAGGCCCAGCCCTCCTCGACGTCGTAGACGGTGATGATTTCGCCGAACAGGGCTTCGGTCTCGAGCCGCGCCTCGTGCGACGGCGAGCGCCGCAAGGCCGTCGCCGGCTCGATCACCTGGTAACGGGTGCCGTCGACAAAACGCTTGGCCTCGACCTGGCCCTTCAGATGGCTCGCCGCGACGTCCGGGCGGAACGGATTGATGCGGGGATCGAGTTGCAATCAAATCTCCATCACCGTCATGGCCGGGCTTGTCCCGGCCATCCACGCCTTTGCCGCTTCAAGGCGTGGATGCCCGGCCTAAAGCCGGGCATGACAAGCTAGCGTGAATAGCGAGCGCACAGCATCGCATAAAGCGCACGCGCCGACTGCAACTCGGCGCCTTCCGGGCGGCCCGGCCTGGCCGACGGTGTCCAGGCAAAGATGTCGAGATGCAGCCACGACGGCGCGTCGACGAAGCGGCGCAGAAACAGCGCCGCAGTGACCGCGCCGGCCTGACCGGTCGAGCCGACATTGTTGAGATCCGCGACCTTGGACTCGAGCATCTGCTCATAGGGCCGCCACAGCGGCATGCGCCAGGCCGGGTCGTTCTCCGCGGCTGCGTGGCGGGCGAATTCGGCTGCCAGCGCCTCGTCGTCGGTGAAAAACGGCGGCACATCCGGGCCGAGCGCGACGCGGGCGGCGCCCGTGAGCGTGGCGAAGTCGACGATCAGCGCCGGCTTGTCCTCGCTGGCGAGCGTGAGCGCATCGGCGAGGATGAGCCTGCCCTCGGCGTCGGTATTGCCGATCTCGACGCTGATGCCCTTGCGCGAGGTGTAGACGTCACGCGGGCGGAAACTCGACCCGGAAATCGAGTTCTCCACCGCCGGCACGATGATGCGCAGCTTCACCTTCAGCTTGCGCGCCATGATCATGTGGCCGAGCGCCAACGCGGTCGCCGCGCCGGCCATGTCCTTCTTCATGTTGAGCATGCCGGCGTCGTTCTTGATGTCGAGGCCGCCGGTGTCGAAGCAGACGCCTTTGCCGACCAGAGTGATGCCGGGGTCGCCGTCCTTGCCCCAGGCCATGTCGATCAGTCGCGGCGTGCGCGCCGAACCGGCGCCGACTGCGGCGACCAGCGGAAAATCCTTGCCGAGCCTGGCCCCGCTCGTCACCTCGATCCTGGCGTCATGCTGCTTGGCGAGCGCACGCGCAGCCTCTTCCAGTTCGGCCGGTCCCATGTCGTTCGACGGCGTATTGATGAGGTCGCGCGCCAGCGTCGCCGCCTCGACGATGCGCGAGAGGTCGTCGCCGTCGACGCCGTCGGGCACGACCAGCCGCAGGTCGCGCGCTTGCACCTTGCGGTAACGGGCAAACTGGTAGGCGCCGAGCGCAAAGGCCAGCGCCGCAAGCCGCGCATCATGCGGCGCGTTGGCGAAGCGATACGTGCCGGATGGCAGCAGGCCGGCGAGCGCGCCCGGCCGGAACAAGTCCTTGCCGGCCTCGTCGGCCTCCTCAAGACCGAACAGCACGTGCGCGAGCTTGCCGGCTTCGTTCGGGATCAGCAGGTGCCGGCCGGCCTTGGCCTCGAAGCCCGCCGTCTTGGCGAAGACCAGCGCGCGCGCCTCGAGGCTCTTCGTCGCCTCGGCGAAACTCGCCGCTGTGACGAACAAGATCGGCACCGCCTGCTTGTCGGCCTTGACGAAAACCGGATGCATGGTCACTCCGCCGCGTCGCGCAGCGAGCGCCTCGGCGCGTAGCCGTCGCGCGCCTGCGGCAGCTTCCAGCCGAGCATCTTGGAGGCGACCAGCGTACGCAGCACCTGGGCGGTGCCGCCGCCGATGGTGAACATGCGCACGTCGCGGGCCATGCGTTCCAGAGGCAGCTCGCGCGAATAGCCGCGCGCGCCGAACAGCTGCAGCGCGCCGTTGACGATGGTGATCGCCGTCTCGGAGGCGAAAATCTTGGCCTGCGCCGCCACCATCGGGTCAGGAAAGGCGCTGCCCTCGGGCCCGCGCGAGCGTGCGGCCTGATAGAGCATCAGCCGCGACGCGGTCAGCTGCGTCTGCATGTCGGCGAGCATCCACTGCAGGCCCTGGAACTCGCCGATGGGACGGCCGAACTGCTCGCGCGTCTTCGCCCAATCGAGCGCAAGCTCGAGCGCGCCGGCGGCGACGCCCATCGCCACAGTGCCTGCGCCGACGCGCTGGCTGTTGTAGGCGTTCATCAGGTCGGCAAAGCCGCGCGCAAAGCCGGATGGCGGCAGCACCGCCATGCTCGCCGGCACTTCGAGATTGTCAAACGTCAGCTCGCCTTCCGGCATGCCGCGCAAGCCCATGGTTTGCTCGCGCTTGGTGACGCGCAGGCCCTTCGCCTCGTCGCGCACGGCGAGGAAGCCGCCGATGCCGAGTTCCTCGCCGCGCTCGTCGAACACGCGCGCGAAGATCAGGTGCAGCCGCGAGACGCCGGCGCCGGTGATCCAGTGCTTCTTGCCGTTGATGACGTAGCGGTCGCCGCGCTTGTCGGCGCGCGTGCGCATGGCGAGCGCGTCGGAACCTGCCTCCGGCTCGGTGATGCAGATCGCCGGCTTGTCGCCCGCAAGCACCAGCTCGGCCGCCAGCGTCTTCTGCGCGTCGCTGCCATAGGCCATCACGGTCGACAGCGCGCCCATGTTGGTCTCGACGACGATGCGCGCCGTCACGGTGCAGGATTTGGCCATCTCCTCGATCACCAGCACGGCGTCGAGGAAGGAGCGGCCTTGGCCGCCCAGCGCCTTGGGGATCGTCATGCCGAGGAAGCCCGCTTCGGCAAGCGCCTTCACGATGTCCCAGGGATATTGTTCGTCGCGGTCGACGGCGGCGGCCCGCGGCCGCGCGACCTGCCGCGAAAAGGCGCGGGCGCGCGCCTGCAACGCGATTTCATCCTGGCTGAGACCGAGATCCATGGAACTACTCTATCGTCATTCCGGGGCGCGAGCGAAGCGAGCGAGCCCGGAAATCCAGAGCCAAACCAATACTTCCCAGATCGCCCTGGGCTGCGGATTTCGGCCCGCGGAACGCCAAAAGGCGGTTAACCAGTCGTTAGGGTTAACGTTTTATTGCTCGGGGACACCGCTGCAAGGCCAGCCACGGGTCCCATGCGCCGACCGACCTCTCGTGCCCATCTGCTTGCTTCCGCCGCGTTTGCGGTTCTGCTCGCTTTGCCGGCGGGCGGCTGCAAGACCACCGGCGACGACACCACCGGCTCGATCGGCAGCCCGACCGCGCCGCAGAGCGAAGCCGATATGCGCCGCTCGCTCGATGCCTTGAGCGCCCGCTATCAGTCCAATCCGGGCGATGCCGAGGCCGCCATGGCCTATGCCAAGGCGCTGCGCGCCAACGAGCAGCGCGCCCAAGCGGTCGCCGTATTGCAGCAGGCTTCGATCCGCAACCCCAGCAACATGAAGCTGCTCGGCGCCTACGGGCGGGCGCTGGCCGATGCCGGCGAATACAACGAGGCGCTCGACGCCTTGAGCCGCGCCCACACCCCCGACAATCCAGATTGGCGCATCCTCAACGCCCAGGGCGCCGTGCTCGATCAACTTGGCCGTCACGACGAGGCGCAGCGGCATTATTCGGCCGCCCTAAAGATCGTGCCCAACGAGCCTTCGGTGCTATCGAATCTCGGGTTGTCCTACCTGCTGCAGAAAAATCTCAAGCGCGCCGAATTCACGCTGCGCCGGGCCGTGGCGCAAGGCAATGCAAACCCGAAGGTGCGGCAGAACCTCGCGCTGGTTGTCGGCCTCGAAGGCCGCTATGCGGAAGCCGAGAAAATCGCCAGTGCCGATCTGCCGGCGAACGAAGCCGCCGCCAATGTCGCCTACCTCAAAGACATGCTGGCGCGCCATAGCGGCAAGGGCACCGAGCCCTATGTGCCGCCCGACCCCGGCAGCTAGCGGATCGCCATCACCTTGATGGCGGCCGGGCCGAGGATCACGATAAACAGCACCGGCAGGAAGAACAGGATCATCGGCACCGTCAGCTTCGGCGGCAAGCCGGCGGCCTTCTTCTCGGCTTCGGCCATGCGCATGTCGCGATTTTCCTGCGCCATCACGCGCAGCATGCTGGCGAGCGGCGTGCCATAGCGCTCCGCCTGTTGCAAGGCCATGCACACCGAGCGCACGCCTTCGAGATCGGTGCGCTTCGCCAGATTCTCGTAGGCTTGCCGGCGGTCCTGCAGGAACGACAGCTCGGCCATGGTCAGCGTGAGCTCTTCCGCCAGCGCCACCGATTGCGTGCCGATCTCATCGCTGACCTTGCGGAATGCGGCTTCGATCGACATGCCGGATTCGACGCAGATCAGCAGCAAATCGAGCGTATCGGGAAAGGCGCGTTTGATCGACAGCTGGCGGCGCTGGATCTTGCTCTTGAGCAGCATCAGCGGCAGGTGCATGCCGAGATAGGCGGCGCCGATGCAAATGCCGAGTTTGACCGAAGCCGGCTGCTGAAAATCGAGCACGACAAAGACGTAGAACAGCGTGGCCATGAACGCGGCGATCGGCGTCACCATGCGGAAGAACAGATAGGTGACGTAGGGCGCCTGGCCGCGATAACCGGCCTGCACCAGCTTCATCCGCGCCTCTTCCTGGCCGACCCACTTGGTCAGGTTGAAACGGTCGACCACGGCCTGGATGTATTGCTTGGGCGACTGGCGCAGCGCGACCCTCTGCTGCTCCTGGGCCATGCGTTCGCGTTCGCGCTGTCTGATTTTCTCGCGCTCGAGCGCGACCGCACGCATGCGTTTGCCCAGCGGATCGGCAAAGACCAGCGGCATCGCCAGCGTCAGAACCGTCGCTGCCGCGGCAACCGCCGCGAACACCATGGTCAGCATCTGGGCGTTGAGGGCGGTTTCGATGAAGTCGAGCATTGTTGTCTGCGCCCTAGAAGTCGAAATTGATCATCTTCTTCATCACCATCACGCCCATGAACATCCACACCGCGGAGGCGGCGAGCATCACGCGGCCGAGCGGCTCGGTCCAAAGCAACGAGATGTATTGCGGGCTGGTGATATAGACGAGCGTCATCACCGCGATCGGCAGTGAGCCGATAATGGAGGCGGAGGCCTTTGCCTCCTGCGACATCGCCTTGATCTTCGCCTTCATCTTCTTGCGGTCGCGCAGCACCCGCGACAGGTTGCCGAGCGCCTCGGCGAGATTGCCGCCAGCTTTCTGCTGAATGGCGACCACGATGCCGAAGAAATTGGCCTCGGGAACCGGCATTTCCTCGTACAGCTTCTGGCAGGCCTCGCCGAGCGGCATGCCGACGGCTTGCGTTTCAACGATCATGCGGAACTGGGATTTCACCGGCTCGGGCGATTCCGCGGTGATCATCTTCAGGCAATCGAGCAGAGGCAGGCCGGCCTTGACGCCGCGCACGATGATGTCGACCGCGTCGGGGAAGACATTGAGAAATCTGGCCTCGCGGCGCTTCTTCAAATACGACAGCAGCCAGCGCGGTATGCCGAAGGCCCCGGCAAAGGCGAGCGCGGCCCCCACCAGCAGGCCGCCGCCGCCGAGGAGGCCGAGCAGAAACATGCCGACTCCGATGCCGACCGACAGCAGCAGGAATTGCCGCTTCGACCAATTCAGGCCGGCCTGCGCGATGCGCACCGAGATCGGCTTGTTCTTGGTCTGCTTGTGGCGCTCCTCGAACTCCTTGAGGGTGGCTTCGACGACGTCGCGGCGCGAGCGCTGATTGCGTGCAACGCGCACTGCCGGCGCCGCCTTGGCGACGCTCGCCACGCGCTTCTCGGCCTTCCGTTCGCCCGACAGGATCGGATAGACGAAAACCCAGGCCAGGCCGCCAACCGCGACCGAAGCGAGAAAGAACATGGCGATGGCTTGCATGTCAGGTCCGCATGTCCTGGGACGCTGCTTCCGCCGCATCGAGCGCGGTCGCGAGCCGTTGCTCCTCGCCGTAATAGCGCGCGCGATCCCAGAAGCGCGGGCGTCCGATGCCGGTCGAGCGGTGCCGGCCGATGATCTTGCCGTTGGCGTCTTCGCCCATCATGTCGAAGACAAACAGGTCCTGCGTGATAATGACGTCGCCTTCCATGCCCATCACTTCGGTGATGTGCGTGATCTTGCGCGTGCCGTCGCGCAGGCGGGCGGCCTGGATCACCACGTCGATCGATGCCGTGATCATCTCGCGGATGGTGCGGGAGGGCAGCGAGAAGCCGCCCATGGTGATCATCGACTCGATGCGGGAAAGCGCCTCGCGCGGGTTGTTGGCGTGCAGCGTGCCCATCGAGCCGTCGTGGCCGGTGTTCATGGCCTGCAGCAGGTCGAAGGCCTCGGGTCCGCGGACTTCGCCGACGATGATGCGCTCGGGCCGCATGCGCAGGCAGTTTCTCACCAGATCGCGCATGGTCACCTGGCCTTCGCCTTCGAGGTTGGGCGGGCGCGTCTCCAGGCGCACGACGTGCGGCTGCTGCAGTTGCAATTCGGCGGCGTCCTCGCAGGCGATGATGCGTTCGTCGTCGTCGATGAATTGCGTCAGACAGTTGAGCAGCGTGGTCTTGCCCGAGCCGGTGCCGCCCGACACCAGCGTATTGACGCGGCAGCGGCCGATGATTCGCAGGATTTCCGCGCCCTGCGGCGTGATGGTGCCGAACTTGACGAGCTGATCGAGCGTCAGCTTGTCCTTCTTGAACTTGCGGATGGTGAGCGCGGGCCCGTCGATCGCCAGCGGCGGCACGATACAGTTGACGCGGCTGCCGTCGGGCAGGCGCGCGTCGCAGATCGGCGAGGATTCGTCGACACGGCGGCCGATCTGGCTGACGATGCGCTGGCAGATGTTGAGCAGCTGCTGGTTATCGCGGAAGCGAATGCCGGTCTTTTGGATCTTGCCCATCACTTCGATGTAGACGGTGCCGGCGCTGTTCACCATGATGTCGGCGATGTCGTCGCGCGACAGCAGCGGCTCGAGCGGCCCGAAGCCGAGCACGTCGTTGCAGATGTCGTCGAGCAGTTCCTCCTGCTCCGAGATCGACATCACGATGTTCTTGATCGCGATGATCTCGTTGACGATGTCGCGGATTTCCTCGCGCGCGGAATCGGCGTCGAGGCGCGCGAGCTGGGCGAGGTCGATGGCTTCGATCAGCGCGCCGAAAATGACGCTCTTGGTCTCGTAATAGGCTTCCGAGCGGCGCGAATCGATTGCCGGCATGTTGACCGGCGCTGCCGGCATGCGCGACGGCGTCGGCGCCGACACCAGCGGGGCGCCGAGCCCTTCCGAGGGAAAGGGTGCACGGCCGGTATCGGTGGCCTTGGGCTGAGGCGGCGCGGCGGCGGGCGCCGTCGCAGGCGCGGGTGCCCCCGGCTGCGGCGCGGCGGGGGCCGGGGCGCGGACTTCAGCTGTTGCGCTACGCTTGCCGAACACGACGATCTACTCCGGGCGCTGTCTCAGCTCGCCTTCATCAGCTTCAGCTTGGCGAGCAGGGGCGCCAGCATGCTGCCGCCCGCGCGCTTGGCCTCGGCGCGGCCGGTAAGGACCTGTGCGAGCTGGCGGAACATGTCCGCGGTCTTATGGCTTGCCGATACTTCTGCGATCATCTGTCCGTTATTGGCGGCGGTGCCGAACAGCTGCGGATCGAACGGAATGACCGCCAGCGGCGGGTCTTCCAGCGCCTTGGCGAAGTCCGCCGGCGAAATCTCCGGCCGCTTCGGCACGCCGACCTGGTTGAGGCAGTAGAGCGGACGACGGTCGTTCGGCCGCGCCGTGCGCAGCAGGTCGACCATGTTCTTGGCATTGCGCAGGTTGGCGAGGTCGGGCCCGGCCACCACGAGAATGTCGTCGGCGCTGACCAGCAGGCGCTTGGTCCAGCCGGACCAGACGTGCGGGACGTCGAGCACCACGCAGGGAATCGAGCCGCGCAGCGCGTCGAGGATGGCGTCGAAGGCGTCGGCGCCGAAATCGTAGACACGATCGAGCGTCGCCGGCGCCGCCAGCAGGCTCAGATGGTCGGTGCACTTCGACAGCAGGCGGTCGATGAATGCAGTGTCGACTCGGTCGGGCGAGAACACGGCGTCGGCGACGCCTTGCGGCGGATCCTGGTTGTAATCGAGGCCGGCGGTGCCGAAGGCGAGATCGAGATCGGTAACCACGGAATCGAGCGCGAGGTCGCGGGCGATGGCGAAGGCAACGTTATGCGCGATGGTCGAGGCGCCGACGCCGCCTTTGGCGCCGACCACGGCGATGATGCGGCCGACCGGCTTGGCGTCCGGCGCCGAGAACAGGCCGCAGATCGCGCGCACGACATCGATGGCGCCGATCGGTGCGATGAGATAGTCGCTGACGCCGCGCCGCGTCAGCTCGCGATAGAGCATGACGTCGTTGATGCGGCCGATGACGACGACCCGCGTGCCGGCGTCGCAGACTTCGGCCAGCCTGTCGAGGCCGGCGAGAATGTCCTCGGCGCGATTTTCCGATTCGAGGATGATGACGTTCGGCGTCGGCGAATTGCGGTAGGCCTCGACGGCGGCGGTGGCGCCGCCCATCTGGATCTTGACGTGGGCTTTGGCGAGCCGGCGGTCCTCGCTTGCGGCCTGGACGGCGGCCGCGGTTTCCACGGTCTCGCAGAAGGCCTGCACCGAAACGCGCGGCGCCGGCGCGATATGGTCGTCGGCGCTGGCCGAGACGGCCGGCGCGGTCGGCGGGCTTGCCTCCGCGGCGACGGCGACTTGATGTGCGTGCTTGATCATTTTGCGATGTCTGTGATCTTGCCGGTGTCATACCCTGAGTAGCTGCCCGACGGGTTCTCGCCCTTGCGCCATTTGTCCGTCGAGACCGAGCGGCGCGCTTGGTAGGCCGGCGCCTCGCCGCGCGGCTGCACAAGGTCGGCGGGATTATCGATTTCAGCCGCGAGGTTGTGCTGCGTGGCGCAGCCGAGATTCCAGTACGGCTTGTTGTCGTTGTAGGCGAGGTCGGGGGCCGGACCGAGATCGTGCGGCCACAATCCGCAAGGGCCGGCCTGCGCCACCAGCTTGGTGTATCTGATGTTGATGCTGGCGAGCGACGTTTCCGACGGCTGGTAGTTGCGCGTATAGACGGCGCGGCTCGGCACGCCCGAGGCGGCCAGGATCGAATGCACTTCGCGCAGCGAATCGGCGGCGGCGCGGTCGGTCGGGCCGCCATGCGGGACTTCGATGATGATGCCGCTGGTGGCTTCCCGTCGCCACTGCCGCGCGAACGCCAGCACTTCGGCGCGCTGGGTGGGCAGCAGGCCGCCGCGATTGCGGCCGACGAAGATCTGGACCGTCTGCTGGCCTTCCTTCAGCGTGATCGGATGACGGTCGCGATAGTCGGTCGGGTAATACTCCTGTTGTTTGGCGACGGTCGTCTGGTTGCAACCGGCGAGCAGGCAGGCAAGCCCGCCTGCCATGATCAGCAGCGCCGCCCGGCTGCGGCGCTGGTTTGCGCCAGTGTGAGATGCTGTCATTGAAGCGTGTCCCCGCTCAATCCAGGATGAAACCGTATTTGCCGCGATAGCTCGTGCGCGCCGGCTCGACCTTGTTGGCCGCGCCGTAGATGCGGTTAAGCCGGCCGAGCAGCACGGTCGACGGATCGCTCGGATCGGCGAAACCGTCGTCAGGCTTGGCGAGCTGCTTCTGCGCCACCGCGCGCACCACGTAGGGCGTCACCAGCACCATGAGTTCGGTCTGGTGATTGACGTAGTCGCGGCTCTTGAACAGCGTGCCGAGGATCGGGATCTGCATCAGGCCGGGCAGGCCGTTGATCTGCTGCTTGGTCTGCTCCTGGATCATGCCGGCCATCGCCAGCGACCCGCCGGAGGGAACCTCGACGACGGTCTCGGCGCGCCGCGTCGAAATCGAGGGAATGGTCAGGGTCTGTGTCGAGCCAGGCACGCTCAGCGTCAGCGCGTTCTCCGACGACAAATCGGAAACCTCGGTCATCACCTTCAGGCTGATGCGGCCTTCCGACAGCACCACCGGCGTGAACACCATGCTGACGCCGAATTTCTTGAAGTCGACCTGGGCTTGGCAGACCGGCGGCGACTTGGTGGTGTCGCACGACAGGCCGTTGGGAATCGGAAATTCGCCGCCGGCGACAAACTGCGCGGTCTCGCCGGAGATCGCCGTCAGGTTCGGCTCCGCCAGCGTGCGCACCACGCCCGCGCGCTCCATGGCGCGCAGCGTCGCGTTCACGTTCTTGAACTGCCCGGCGATGTTGGTGTTGTCGATCGCCTGGCCGGTGACGGAAAACGGGTTCTGCGTGTTGAAGTTCACCACGTTGGTGCCGTAGTTGAAGCTGCCTGACAGATCGATGCCGAGCTGCTTGATGACGTCGCGGCGCACCTCGGCGAGCATCACCTTGAGCATCACCTGGTCGCGTCCGTGCACGGTGATGCCGTTGACCACCTTGGTGCCGTCGCCGGCAAGCCGTGTGGCGAGATCGAAGGCCTGCTGCGATTCGGCCGGGCTTGCTGCCGAGCCGGTGAGCATGATGCCGTCACCGATGCCTTCGACGCGGATATCGGCATCCGGCATGGTCTGCTTGAGGGCGGCCCGGATGCCGTTGAGGTCGCGGGTGACCGCGATGTCGAAGCCGGCGATCTGCTTGCCGTCGGCGTCGAAGAAGAAAATATTGGTCTGGCCGACCTTGACGCCGATCATGTAGACGCGGCGCGAGGACCGCACGACAGCGTTGGCGATCGTCGGATCGGCCACCAGCACGTCCTTGATGTCGCCCGGCAGATCGATGGCGACCGACTTGCCGATGCCGAGCGGGATGAAGCGCGAGGTCGCCTCGCTCGCCGCCACCTTGATGACCGGCATGTGGGTGTCGGCGCCGTTGGCTGGAGCCATCGGCGCCGTCGCCGCGCCCAACAGCAGCGCGCCCAGCGCGGCGGTACGGATCAGTGTCCTTGTCGCCATGTCCCTCAGGTCCCCTTGCTCGATCATCGCGGCATTGCCGTCGTGCTGATGCCGAAGCGAATGACGTTGACGCTGCCGGTGCGGCGGTCGGTCTTGTCGTCGACCCGGGCGCTGTCGCCCTGCCCGTCGGTGATGCTGCGCAAGGCGAGCGACAGCGCGCCCAGGCGCTGCGCCAGCACCAGCGTTTCGGCCTCGCGCGGCGTAAGCTCGAGCGTCGCGGTTTTGCCGACGACGACCTTCTGGCCGTCTTTTTCCTGGATGTTCTGGTCGATCGCCAGCACGCGCACGTTGCTCAGAATCGTTTCGCTGGTCTGCACTTCGCTGCCGGAAACCTTCTCGGCTTCGCGGTCGTGGCGGGTGAGGATGACGTCGACGCGGTCGTTCGGCAGAATGAAGCCGCCGGCTCCGGTTTCCGGCGAAATCTGCGTCGACACTGCTCGCATGCCGCTGGGCAGGATCGCGGCCATGAAGCCGGAGCCCTTGGCATTGATCAGCTTGGCTTCGCGGATCGGCTCGCCCGTGACGAAGGGCACGCGCGCGATTTCGCCGCTCAGCTTTTCGATGGCGTCGGGACGATCGCTGCGGCGAATGAAATTGCCGCTGGCGGCGCCTGCCGGCCAGGGCTGCCACTGCAATTCGGCCGGAGAAACGACTTGGCCGGTGCCGATGTCGGATTTGGCGACCAGGACGTCGACGGTGTCGACCTTCGGCGCGACCTGCTGCACGACGGGCGCCGGCTTCTCGGAACGGCCGGCCAACAGTGCGGCGATACCGCCGGCCCCGAGAGCAACGCTGAGAACAACGATACGCGCGGCTTTCATACGCTCACTCTCTCAACCGACTGGGACGGCCCACAGCAGCCGCCAAACCACATGGCGGCCGACGCCGCCGCCTGCACCGGATTTGACCAGTTAAAGGTCAAGGCATGGTTAAGGAGCGGTATCTAAATCGAGTTAATATTGTCTTGCGCGCGTTATGACACGCCTCTTCAGCCGGCCGGCATCCATCCGGTGTGCGGATAGACGATGAGGGCCGCCGCGGCGAGCGCGATGCCGTAGGGCACGCCGCCCGCCTTGTCGTGCAGGCGCATGATCCATGGCTGGCGCGCAAGCAGGCCCGGCAATGGCAATTTGCGGAACTGGATGATGACGACGGTCAAGGCGCCGCCGAGCAGCGAGGCGTAAACGAGAAAATCGAGCAGATGGCCGAAGCCGAACCAGAGCGCGGCCGCGGCGGCGAGCTTGGCGTCGCCGCCGCCGATCCAGCCTTGCGTGAACAACAGGAAGGCGACGACCAGGACCAAACCCGCGGCGGCAACGTGCATGCCGACCGCGGACAGCCCCATGCCGGTGACGACGACCAGCAGGAAGAAGCCGACGGCGAGCGCCACCGACAGCTTGTTGGAGATGGTCATGGTGAAGAGATCGCTCGAGGCGGCGAACGCCATCAGGGCAGGGAAGAGCAAAAGCCTGATTGCGTCGATCAACATCGGTTCGTCCTCGTCACGCAAATTAGTCCGGACACCGTTTACCCTTCGTAAACCGCGGCGCGCCGGGCCTCTAAAAGCAAAAGGCTCCGGCACTGTGCCGGAGCCTTTGTATTCTCGTCGTTCAGCGCGCTTACTTCAGCTGGGTCGAGATCGAGCTGAACTTGGTGTTGAGGTTGCTGCCGAGGCCGTTCACGACCGCGATGATCGCGACCGAAATGCCCGCCGCAATGAGGCCGTACTCGATGGCGGTGGCGCCGGAGTCGTCCTTCATGAAACGCACGAAGAGGTTCTTCATCTGATAGCTCCTAGATCCACACGTGGCTGTCTGAGGTGGTTACGAGCGCCGGCGCTTCCGGCTTCCCGACCCACGGGCGAGAACCTAGCAACGAGAGCTTGCGCCGCGGTTAATAGTATCGATGAAACAAGAGGTATTCAGATGTATATGCTATGTAGTTAATAAGATGTTCTAGGAAGAATATCGTGGTTAACAGAACGTTTATAGTATCAATACGTAAGATATTGCTAGACTATTCGAGAAATACTGGCGGAGCCGGTCCTATAATACTGTTGGGTGCCGGCCCATTGTCTGCCTGCGGCTACCTGAGTCAGTTCCGCCAATACTGCGGCAACGCCTGCCACCTGCCATTTGTAATCTTGCGGCGCGCCCGGCGCGACCCAGGCTCGCGCGGCCGTGGCATTCTCGATTCAGCCAATCTTAACCGCCCGCGCCGATACCGGGGCTGCGCATCGGAACGTATGTCGTGGTGTGATGTAGGCGCAGGCGATGCTGGTCGAACTCTTCTCGGTCCTTGAAGTCGCCGGACACACGCTCCTCAAGCTTGTCCCGATCACCATCGCGCTGGGCGTGGTCTTCGCGGTGCTGACCCACTGGTCGGCCTGCAATCCCGGACGTCCGTGGTGGCGCAAGCGCGAGATCGTCACCGACGTGCTCTACTGGTTTCTGATCCCGCTTGGCGCGCGCTTCGTGCGCATCGGCCTGATGGTGATGGGCGCGGCCTGGTTTTACGACATTCACGGCGCCGAAGCGTTGATCAAATTCTACGATGACGGCTTCGGCCCGCTCGCCGAGATGCCGCTATGGGCGCAGGCTGTCACCTTTGTGGTGGTATCGGACTTCCTGACCTACTGGATTCACCGTCTCTATCACGGCGCACGGATGTGGCGGTATCACGCTGTGCATCATTCCTCCGAGGATCTCGATTGGATTTCGGCGGCGCGTTTCCACCCGGTCAACATCCTGTTCGGCACGGTCATGGTCGACGTGGCGCTGCTGCTCGCCGGCATTTCACCGAACGTGATGCTTTGGGTCGGCCCCTTCACCACCGCGACCTCGGCCTTCGTGCATGCCAACCTGAACTGGACGCTGGGGCCGTTCAGGTATGTCCTGGCGGGCCCGGTTTTCCACCGCTGGCATCACACCGCCGCCGACCGCGGCGGCTCCAAGAATTTCGCCGGTACATTCCCGATTTGGGACGTGATGTTCGGCACCTTCTATATGCCGAAAAACGAGTTGCCGAACGCCTACGGCATCGCCGACAAGAGCTTCCCGGAAAGCTTTGGCGGCCAGTTCATCTACCCGTTCACGCGCTAGAGCCGCGGCCTTTGCACTTCATTCACCAATTTGCAGTCAACTCCATAGCATAAGTGGCCTCAACAGGGCCTTGTTGCGTGCGTGCGGGAGAGTTGCCATGTCGGCCGTGTTCGGGCGTCACTGCGCACTATTGGGGACGCTGACCTGCGCGCTGTTTGCGGCCCTGCCGGCTCAGGCCGATAGCCTCACCATCAATCTCGACCAGGCGCGCCTCCTCAAGATCCCGGAGCGCACCACCACGGTCGTCATCGGCAATCCCTTGATCGCCGACGCCACGCTGCAGGGCGGCGGCCTGATGGTGGTCACCGGCAAGGGCTATGGCGCCACCAATCTTCTGGCACTCGATCGCGACGGCCGCGTGGTCATGAGCAAGACCGTGGAGGTGCACGGCCCCGCGCCCGACAATGTCGTCACCGTCTATCGCGGCATTATCCGGGAAACCTGGAACTGCGCGCCCGAATGCCAGCCGCGCAATACGCTCGGCGACGGCGCGCCGTATTTCGGCGACACCCTTGCCCAGATTACGGCCCGCAACGGCGCCGCGCAGGGCGGCGCCGCAGCCCCGGCCGCCGGCCCGCCCGGAGGCCGCTGAGACGCTACGGTTAGCGCACAGTTAATCCAATAGCCGCGCTTTGCAGTTCCGCGCGCAAGAAATCGCAAACGGGCTTTTGCTATCAAACGGTGTCGCGGCACCGTTGAGAGACGAGACCGTTGCCATGATCAAGCTTATTCGCAGCAAGTTGATGGCCCCGGCCCGCCGGTTCGCGCACGCGCGCGACGGCGCCGCCGCCGTCGAGTTCGCGCTTGTGGCCGCGCCGTTTCTGGCGCTGGTCTTCGCCATCGTCGAGACCGCGCTGGTGTTCTTCGCCGGGCAGACGCTCGAATCCGCCGCCACCGACTCCGCCCGGCTGATCATGACCGGGCAGGCGCAGACCGCGGGATACAGCAAAGACGACTTCAAGACCGCGGTTTGCAATCGGCTGGCGGGCGGATTGTTCGACTGCTCGAACGGCGTCTACGTCGACGTCAAGACCTATACGAGCTTCGCCTCGATCAGCAACACGCCGCCGATCACCAACGGCCAGCTCGACACCTCGAACATGACCTATACGCCGGGCGGCCCCGGCTCCATCGTCGTGGTCCGGCTCTACTACCAGTGGCCGGTCTACGTCTCGATGTTCAGCGACAATCTGTCCAACCTGAGCGGCAACAAGCGCCTGCTGGTGGCGACGGCGGTGTTCCGCAACGAACCCTATAGCTGACCGATGATCATGAATTTGCGACGAGTGCTTGGACGATTTGGCGGCGACCGACGCGGCGTCTCCGCGGTCGAATTTGCGCTGCTGGCGCCGCTGATGATCACGCTTTATGTCGGTTGCGCCGAAATTTCCGACGGTGTCGCCGCCGACCGCAAAGTCAGCCTGACCGCCGCCGCGCTCGCCAACCTCGCCGCGCAGGTGACGACGATCAGCTCGACCGACATGACCAATATCCTCGACGCTTCGTCGGCGATCATTGCGCCCTATTCGACGAGCCAGCTCAGCATCACGTTGTCGTGCATCAACATCGACGCCAACCGCAACGCCACCGTGAAATGGAGCGTGACGCGCGGCGGTACGGCGCGCAGCGGTTCGATCACGGTGCCGAGCGCGCTTGCCGTGGCGAGCACCCAGCTGCTGCTGGGCGAGGCAACCTATCAATACCGGCCGACCGTCGGTTACACCGTCACCGGCACGCTCAATTTGTCGGACCGCATGTACATGAGCCCACGCATCACTGCGCCGACCTACAACAGCACGTCCTGCTCGAGCTAGGCGGTCGCGCGGATTTCGCCGATCGGCAGCGCCGTGGTCTGCTTGATACGCTCCATGGCGAAACGCGATGTGACGTTCTTCAGCGGCACCGTGCCGATCAGCCGCTTGTAGAAGGCGTCGTAGCCGGCCATGTCCGGCACCACCACGCGCAGCATGTAGTCGACGTCGCCGGCCATGCGGTAGAATTCCATCACCTCCGGCATGGCGCCGACCACCTGGGCGAAGCGCTTGAGCCATTCCTGCGAATGGTCGCTGGTCTCGATCGAGACGAAGACGGTGATGCCGAGGCCGATCTTGTCGGGATCGACCAGCGCCACCCGGCGCATGATCACGCCGTCGGCCTCGAGCCGCTGCAGCCGCTTCCAGCACGGCGTCGAGGACAGCCCGACGCGCTGGCCGACTTCGGCGACCGACAGGGAGGCATCCTCCTGGACCACGGCCAGGATCTTGCGGTCGATGGCATCCATTTCAGCGCCTCTGCGTTCTTTAGAACGGGTATCTAACAAAGCGATCTCCTATAGAAGAATATTCTTATTTCTTAGGTCCATCTGTATCTAGCGAGAAGATTATTCTATATCAAGCCCAATCTTTCGGCGCCTTCCCAAGGCTGCGTTTCGACGGGACCTGACCTCCATGAAAATCTCCTTTGCCAAATTCGCCGCGGCGCTGACGCTGATGCTGGCGCTGGCGGCGCCGGCGGCAGCGGCCCAGCCGCTGGTCAGCCCGCAATGGCTCAACCAGCATCTTCATGATGCCGATCTCGTCGTCGTCGACGTCCGTTCCGCCATCGACGGCGGCGGCGAGAAGGCCTATCTGGCGGCGCACATCCCCGGCAGCATCCACAGCGACTACGACAAGCCGGGCTGGCGCGTGACCGTGCACAATGTGCCGTTCATGCTGCCGAGCATCCTCGAAATTCAGAATCTGATCGGCGATCTCGGCATCGACGAGAAAAGCCACGTCGTCGTCGTGCCGGCCGGTGTACACTTCACCGATTTCGGCTCCGCCGCGCGCGTCTATTGGACGCTGAAGGTGGCGGGCGTGCCCAACGTCTCGATCCTCGACGGCGGCATGGCCGCCTGGAGCGCGGCCGGCCTGCCGACGCAAAGCGGTCCGTCGCCGACGCCGACGCCGAAAATGCTCGAGGCCGAGGCCGACAAGTCGAGCCTTGCCGAGCTTGCCGATGTCGCCCGCATCCAGCAGTCGGGCGGCGCCACGCTGGTCGATGCCCGGCCGGCCTCGTTCTTCAACGGCAAGGAGCGCGCCCCCAAGGTCCAGGCCTATGGCCATATCCCCGGCGCGATCGATCTCGACAGCGACGAGTTCTACGACAACAAGGCCAACCGCCTGAAGCCGCAGGCCGAACTCGCGGCCATTGCCGCGCGCATCCCCGCCGGCCCGATCGTCACCTACTGCAACACCGGCCATTGGTCGGCGACCGACTGGTTCGTGCTGCACGAATTGCTCGGCCGCAAGGACGTCAAGCTCTACGACGGCTCGATGGTCGAATGGAGCATGGACCCGCACCGCCCGGTTGTCTCCGAGCGCACAAAGTGGGATGACCTCAAGAAGAAGCTTGGGTTCGGCTCGTAACGCACGTAAATATCCGGCATGACCACGGCGACCATCGGCACGTCCGCCTCGCGGGCGGGCGCACACGCTGACTTCCTGTTTCTGGCGCTGTCGGTTGGCGCCACTGCGATCCTGATCGCGCTGGTCCTGCTCGATGGCCAGCCGGCTTCGGCCGCCTTGCTGCTCGGCGGCTTCGGGCTCGGCATCGCCTTCCTCAAGGCCGAATTCAGCTTCACGGCGTCATGGCGGCGCTTCCTGACGCGCGGCGAGGCCGGCGGCTTGATCGGCGGGCTGATCGTCATCGCCGTGACTGCGCTTGCAGTCGTGCCGGTGGCGGCGCTGTCGCCGAAATTCGGCGGCGCCATAGCGCCGCTCGGGCCGTCGCTGGTGATCGGCGCCTTCACCTTCGGCATCGGCATGCAGCTCGCCAATGGCTGCGGCTCCGGGACGCTCTATACCGCAGGCGGCGGCTCCGGCCGGATGCTGCTCGCCCTTGCCGGTTTCATCGCCGGCTGCGTGTTCGGCAGCCTGTCGCTGCCGGCCTTTCTTGCGCTCGGCGGCATCGATCCGGTGATCGCCTCGGATTATCTCGGCCCCTGGGGCGGGCTCGCCGCGACGCTGGCATCCCTTGGCCTCGTAGCGGTGCTGCTGGCGGCGATCGCCAGGCGGCGCGGGGCGAATTTCGCGCCGTCGCGCAGCTATGTGATCGGCGGCCTCGCCATCGGTCTTTTGTGCGTCGCCGTCTTTCTCGCAGGCGGACATCCCTGGAGCGTGACCTTCGGCTATACGGTGTGGGGCGCCAAGATCGCGAGCGCGCTCGGTTTCGATCTTTCGCAGGCGCCGTTCTGGCAGTGGCCGGGACCGAAATTTGCTCTTGAGAACACCGTGCTGTCCGACACGTCCAGCCTGACCGATTTCGGCATGTTGTTCGGCGCCATGGCGGCGGCCGCCGCGAGCCGGCCGTTTGCCGTGGCGGCATGGCCGCCGGTCAAATCGCTGGCTGCGGCCCTGATCGGCGGGCTGCTGATGGGGTGGGGCGCCCGGCTCGGTTTCGGCTGCAATATCGGCGCCTTTGTCTCGGGCGTCGCCTCCGGCTCGCTGCACGGCTGGGTATGGTTTGCCGCGGCGCTGCCGGGCTGCCTGGTCGGCATCAAGCTGCGGCCGCTGTTCGGCCTGTCGAAGGATTAGGCCATGCGCAAGGTCTACATGGCCGTCATTGTGCTCGGCCTCGCCGCCGTCGTCGTGCAGCACTTGACCAGCCCGTCGAGCGGCCGCGCGGTGTCGCCGGAGGATTTCGCCGGCGCCTGCGCGCCGTGCGGCGCGCCCTGTCCGTCGAAACAATAAACAAGCACGTCATTCGGGTCCCGCGAGCTTTGCTCGCTTCCTGGAATGACTATTGATGGTTTTTCAGAAACTCGTCGACCTCGGCGCGCCGCGGCGCCCCCGCAGCGCCGCCAAAATGCGTGCATTTAAGTGCGGCCGCGGCGCCGGCGAAGCGCAGCGCCCCGGCAAGATCGCAGCCTTCCGCGAGCGCCAGCGTGAAGGCGCCGTGAAACGCGTCACCGGCACCGAGCGAATCGATCGCCGTCACGGCGAAAGCCGGCATGTGCCGCAAGGCGCCGTTCTCCAGCCAGTAGACGCCGTTCGGACCGTCGGTGACGGCGACGAATCCGGACACATGCGCGGCCAGCCCGGCGAGGCCGGCGGCCGGCTCGCGCGTGCCGGTGGTGCCGGACAGCGCTTCCATCGAGGCGATGACATGGCTGCCGAGCGCGAGCAGCGGGTCATCCGGCTTTGTTGCCTGGTCGAGATCGATGACGACGGGCAAATCGGCCTTGCGCGCGGCGCGGCAGACCGCCGTGACGAAGTCCGCAAAGCGGTTGTCGACCAGCACCGCATCGGCGCCGACGACCAGCGCATCGGCGTCCCCCGGCAGCGCCTGTGCAAGCCCGATGCCGCGCCGGGTGGCGATGGTCTTTTCGCCCTCGGCGTCGAGCAGAATGAGCGACACCGAGGCGGTGCCGCCCTCGACGCGGACCACGCCGCTGCAATCGACGCCTTCGGCCGCCAGATCGGCGAGAATGCGCTCGCTCACCGCGTCGTTGTTGCCGCCGAGCGGGCCGGCAAAGGCCGCGCGCGCGCCAAGGCGCGCCACCGCCAGCGCGGCGTTCGCCGCGCAACCGCCGCCGGTGACGATGAAATCCGACGCCGCCACCTTGGCGCCCGGCGGCGGAAAATTCTGCACGCGCATCACGATGTCCTGCACCGCGATGCCGGCGCACAGGATTCGCGGCGCGCTAGTCAACCTCGCCCTCGATCCAGGCGCGGATGATGTGGTGGGCGATGGCGACCGGCGGTGGCGTGGTCAGCCCCTGCGGGTGCTGCCGCCTGAGCATCGCCACGATCTCGTCGCGCGCGAACCAGCGCGCGTCCTCGAGCTCGCTGCGGTCGACGACGATGTCGGTGGTCAGCGCCTGCGCATGGCAGCCGATCATCAGCGAGGTCGGGAACGGCCAGGGCTGCGAGGCGAAGTAGCGCACGCGGCCGCAGGTGATGCCGGCCTCCTCGCGCGTCTCGCGATGCACGGCGTCCTCGATCGACTCGCCCGGCTCGATGAAGCCGGCAAGGCACGACCACATGGTGGGCGCGAAACGCGGCGAGCGGCCGAGCAGGCAGCGCTCGCCGTCGATCGCCAGCATGATGACGACCGGATCGGTGCGCGGAAAGTGCTCGGTCTTGCAGGCGGCGCAGTCGCGCTTCCAGCCGCCGCTGACGGGCTGCGTCGCCGCGCCGCAATTCGGGCAGAAGCGGTGGCGGGCGTGCCAGTGCAGCACCGCCTTGGCCTCGGCGATCGGCGGTAGATGGTCGGGCTCGACCAGGCCCTGCACGGCGATCGAGCGCAGATCGGTGACGTGGAAGCCGTCGCGGCTTTTCAGCGCTTCCGCGGCCTGGGCGGTGATGCCGAAGCCGAAGCGCGGCGCGCCGTCGATGAGGCCAAGGAACACGGTCTCGGTCGCGCCTTCCATGGCGCGGGCCTGCGCCATGGTGAAGAGCGGATCGCTCATCGGCGAGCCCTTCTTCATGACGATCATCTCGATGCCGATGACGTAGGCGCCGGCGCGCGAATCGGCGGCAAAGGCGGCGAGCGCTGCCTCGTCGGTGCGCTGCTCGGCGGCGCGCTCGATGCGGCCTTGCGTGTAGCCGAGGCGCGGTTTGGGGCCGAGATCGGGGCGGGGCGGCATGCGGGCGCAAAATCGCACGGGCTGCGCCCCGGCGCAACGCTAGTCCACCGGCCTTGGATACATCTTCTCGCGCAGCTCGGGGCGCTGCCATTGCGGCCCGAGCACGCCCTGCTTGGCGCCGTAGCTTTGCGACGACGTCACCGTGTCGGTCGAGGCGCGCATCTCGCGTGCGCGCTCGAGGCTGACGTCGACCACGAAGAAGCCGGCCGCCGTGCTCTCGAACAGGATTTCCTCCGGCGTCGCCACCATGGCCAGCCCGCGCTCGGCGTGGCTGAACAGGTTTTGCGTGGTCACCACAATCGCCAGGTTCTCGATCGAGCGCGACCAGATCAGGTTGCGCCAGCTCGCCCACAATTTGCCCTTGTCGGTGCCGGCCGGCATGAAGATCAGTTCGGCGCCGCGCAGCGCCAGCGCCCGCGTCACCTCCGGCATATACGCTTCGCTGCACATCGCCATGCCGACCTTGCCGTGCGCGGTGTCGAATACCGGAAACTCGCTGCCCGGCACGTACTGAAACTCCCACCACTTGCCGCCGGTATAGATCCAGGGGCCGTTGGGGTGGGTGCGGCGATAGGAGACCGGCGCGCGGCCGTCGCCATAGGCCATGCAGATCAGGTTATGCGCGGTGCCCTCGTTATGGCTGAGCGGCTCGATGGTGCCGTAGATGGTGTTGACGCCGTATTTGGCCGCCGCCTCGGCGATGCGCGGCGTCGGATCGAACGCCGCCGGCATGCGCCAAGGTCCGGGATAGGTTTCGGGAAAGCAGACGAAATCGGCGCCTTCGTTCTTGGCGCGGGCGATGAAGCCCACCGCGTCGGCGACGTTCTTTTCGTCCTCGCCGATCGGATTGGCGATCGGCTGCACGACGGCAATGCGGAAGGTCATCAGTTTCTCTCCTGAGGTTGCCGCGTTGGCGGGGACGAGCGGCGCATTTTCGTTTTAGCGATTGTTTCGTTCGATTTGAAGAGCGCGCCGCAGCGCGCCGATAAAGCCGTCGCGCGCCACAAGATCGTAGGTGGCTGGCGGCGCCGCGCCCCACACCGGCTTCGGCCAGGCGGCGTCGCTGTGGCGGCGGGCAATGACATGCACGTGCAGCTGCGGCACCTGATTGCCGAGCGCGGCGATGTTGAGCTTGTCGCAGGCGGTGATCTCCTTGAGCGTGCGCGCGACCATTGCCACTTCGCCGAGCAGCCGCATCTGTTCATTCTCGGGCAAATCGATCAGCTCGGTGAGGCCCGGCCGGCGCGGCACCAGGATGAGCCACGGGTAATTGGCGTCGTTCGCCAGCAGCACGCGCGCCAGCGCCAGATCGCCGACCGGAACGGTATCGGCGGCGAGTTGCGGGTGGAGGGACCAGGACGATTCGGCCATTTTGTCGTCACCGGGCATAGCCGTTCGAAGAACGGCGTCTCTTCGAGACGCCTATGTCCCGGTGACCCCGATAAGGTGGCACCGTGCCTATCTAAGATGGCCGGGACAAGCCCGGCCATGACAAGGAAACAGCGATGCACAGGCCGACGGACCTTACCTTGCTTTCCGCCATTATTGGCCCGATATAAGTCCTCGGGAGGTTGGCGGTGGACGAGCCACTCGCCAACCGGGTCAGGTCCGGAAGGAAGCAGCCCTAACGAGCGCGGTTCGGGTCGCTCGTCAGCCTCCCACCTTTGGCGAGCATCCCCTCCTTGTCATTCCGGGGCGCGCCGAAGGCGCGAGCCCGGAATCCATAACCCCGGCTTTCCCTTATCAAGCAAGACAGGGAGTATGGATTCCGGACTGCCGCTTCGCGGCATCCGGAATGACGCCGCAAGGATTTGACATGAGCGAAGCCGCGCCAGTCGCCGATCCTGGAGCCGAAGCTGCCGGCTACCGCGTGCTGGCGCGCAAGTACCGTCCCGCGAGCTTTGCCGATCTGATCGGCCAGGACGCCATGGTGCGCACCATATCGAACGCGTTCGAGGCGGGGCGCATTCCGCAGGCCTGGATCCTCACCGGGGTGCGCGGCGTCGGCAAGACCACGACCGCGCGCATCCTCGCCCGTGCGCTCAATTACGAACTGCCGGACGGCTCGGTGAAGGCGCCGACGGTGACCATGCCGGTGATGGGCGTGCACTGCCAGGCCATTATCGAAAGCCGCCACATCGACGTCCTGGAAATGGACGCCGCCTCGCACAACAGCGTCGAGGATGTACGCCAGATCAACGACGCGATCCGCTACGCGCCGGTGTCGGCGCGCTACAAGGTCTATATCCTCGACGAAGTGCACATGCTGTCCGGCGCGGCCTTCAACGCGCTGCTCAAGACGCTGGAAGAGCCGCCGCCGCACGCCAAGTTCATCTTCGCCACCACCGAAATCCGCAAGGTGCCGGTGACGGTCTTGTCGCGCTGCCAGCGTTTCGATCTGCGCCGGGTCGACGCCGCGCTCCTGGTCAAGCATCTCGAAGGTATCGCCGCCAAGGAGAAAATCGAAGTCGAGCCCGCGGCGCTGGCGCTGATCGCGCGGGCCGCCGAAGGCTCGGTGCGCGACAGCCTGTCGCTGCTCGACCAGGCGATCGCCCATGCCGGCGCCGAAACAGGTGCCGGCCAAAGCAAAAATGCCGCCGGCCCCGTGCGCGCCGACGACGTGCGGCAGATGCTGGGCCTGGCCGACCGGGTCCGCATCGTCGATCTGTTCGAGGCGCTGATGAAGGGCGACACCGCCGCGGCGCTGAAAGAGCTGCGCGAGCAATACGACATCGGCGCCGATCCGGCGGTGATCCTGTCCGACCTCGCCGAATTCACCCATTTCGTCACCCGCGTGAAGGTGGTGCCGGCGGTCGCCGACGACGTGTCGCTGTCGGAAGCCGAGCGCCTGCGCGGCCGTGAATTTGCAACAAGGCTTTCGCACCGCGTCCTGTCGCGCGCCTGGCAGATGCTGCTCAAGGGCATCGGCGAGGTGCAGGCCTCGGGGCGTCCGGTGGCGGCCGCCGAGATGGTGCTGGTGCGCATCGCCTATGCCGCCGATCTGCCGACGCCGGACGAGGTCGTCCGCTCGATGACGGACGAGGGCGCCGCGCCGTCCCGTCCGCCGGGCAATGGCGGCGCGTCCGCTGCGCCGGCGCAGAGCTTCGCGCCGCGCTACGAGGCGCCGCGCGGCGCACCGCGCTCCTCCGCTTCGGCCGCGCCGCGTGTCGCCGAGGCTCCCGCCGAGGCGCCGCAGGCCGCGCCGACGCTGTCGATCGCCTCGTTCGAGGAACTGATCGCGCTGGCGGCGGAGAAGCGCGACATCACCATGAAGCTTGCGCTGGAGCGCGACGTGCGGCTGGTGCGCTTCGAGGACGGCAGGCTGGAGATCGCGCTCGAGCCGACCGCGGCCAAGACGCTGGCGCACGACCTGTCGCGCAAGCTGGTGTCGTGGACCGGCAATCGCTGGCTGGTGGTGATTTCGGCCGAGCAGGGCGCGCCGACGCTGCGCGACCAGACCGAAGCACGCCAGGCCGAGATCGAGCGCGGCGTGCAGGCTGATCCGTTGGTGCAGGCGGTGCTCAACCGCTTCCCCGGCGCCAAGATCGTCGGCGTCACCGCGCCGGCGGCCGGCGCTGACGAATCCGAAGTGCCGCCGCCGGCCGATATGGACGAGGACTAGCCGATGGCCGATTTCATGGGCCTGATGAAGCAGGCGGCGCAGCTGCAATCCAAAATGCAGGCCTTGCAGGCCGAGCTCGACCAGATCGAGGTCGAGGGCACGGCCGGCGGCGGCATGGTGACCGTCAGGCTCAGCGCCAAAGGCGAGATGAAGGGCATCAAGGTCGACGATTCGCTGATGCAGCCATCGGAAAAGGAAATCCTCGAGGACCTGCTGGTGGCCGCGCATGCCGACGCGCGGCGCAAGGCGGAAGGCGTGCTGCAGGAGAAGATGAAGGCTGTCACCGGCGGGCTGCCGCTGCCGCCGGGGATGAATTTGGGGTGAGAATTTTCGTGCAAGAATTTCTCGGCGCCTGCGCCTCCAGCGTTCCCTCCCCCCTTGGACAGGGAGGGGGGTCGTGGTTGTTCCGGGCGCTACCTCATGCAGCCACCCCCACCCCCGGCCCCTCCCCACAAGAGGGAGGGGAGTAGCGCCGTGGCCGCCGTCGCCGGACCTGAAATCGAGCGCTTGATCCAACTTCTGGCGCGGTTGCCCGGCCTGGGTCCGCGCTCGGCGCGGCGCGCGGCGCTGCATCTCATCAAGAAGCGCGAGGCGCTGATGGCGCCGCTGACCAGCGCGCTCGAGACCGCGATGGACAAGATCGTGGTCTGCAAGACCTGCGGCAATATCGACACGCAGAACCCGTGCGCGGTCTGCACCGATGCGCGGCGCGATCAATCGATCATCGTCGTCGTTGCCGACGTTGCCGACCTGTGGGCACTCGAGCGCGCCCACGCCGTCAACGGCCGCTATCACGTGCTCGGCGGCACCTTGTCGCCGCTCGACGGCGTCGGCCCGCGCGACTTGACCATCGACGCGCTGATCTCGCGCGCGCACGATCCGGCCGTGAAAGAGGTCATCCTGGCGCTCAACGCCACCGTCGACGGCCAGACCACGGCGCATTACATCACCGAGCTGTTGCAGGACGCCAACGTCAAGGTGACGCGGCTGGCGCACGGCGTGCCGGTCGGCGGCGAGCTCGATTATCTCGACGAGGGCACGCTGGCCGCGGCGATCAAGCAGCGCACGCTGTTTTGATTCCGTCATTCCGGATGCGGCGCTGCGCGCCGTCCCGGAATGACAAGGGTTATTTCTTCGGCTCGAACAGCTTGAAATGCCCGGCGTGCTGCAGCCAGGCGAGCAGCACGAGGCTCGGCAAGCCGGCGAGCGCGCAGATCACGAAGAACCACATCCAGCCGGTGCCCTCGGCGATGAAGCCCGCGATCGACGACAGGTAGGTGCGGCCGACTGCGGCAAGTGCGGTCAGCAGCGCGTATTGCGTCGCCGTGTGCAGCGGGTTGCGGCACAGCGCCGAAAGGTAGGCGACATACATCACGGTGCCGATCGCGCTCGAGAAATTCTCCGCGATGATGGCAATCGCCAGCGCGGTCGGGCTGTGGCCGACGGCCGCGAGCCACGAGAACGCCAGGTTGGCGGAAGCCTGGACGATGGCACCGACCCACAAGCTGGTGGCGAGCGGCAGCGCCTTGGCGATGAAGCCGCCGGCAAAGCCGCCGAGCAGCAAGGCGGCCAGGCCCACGCCCTTGACGATCGCGGCGTATTCGTTGCGCGAAAAACCGAGGTCGATGACGAAGGGCGCGGTCATGGTGCCGGACAGCGCGTCGGTGAATTTGAACAGCACGACGAAGGCGATCATCACCAGGGCGAGGTCGTAGCTCATGAAGTCCTTGAAGGCGCCGACGGCGGCCTGCGCCACGCGGGCAAAGGGCTTCTGCAAGCGTTGCGCCGCCCCGGCCGCCTTCGATCGCTCCGGCTCGGTGGCAATGAGCGCAGTGACGGTGCCGATCAGCACCAGCAGCGCCATGGCGTAATAGCCCCAGTGCCAGGCGGCGTCCTTGCCGTAGCCGGCGGACTGGAAGCCGCTGACCAGGAACAGCGCGCCCGCGGTCGAGACCAGCATGCCGACGCGGTAGGCGGCGACGTAGGAGGCCATGCCGGCAGCCTGTTCGTTCTCCGGCAGGCTCTCGACGCGGAAGGCGTCGACCACGATGTCCTGCGTCGCCGAGGTGGTCGCCACCAACAGCGCGGCGAAGGCGACCAGGCTCGGCGCCGCGGCCGGATCGCACGAGCCGAGGAAGACGATCGCCGCCATCAGCAAAGCCTGCGTGAACACCAGCCAGCCGCGGCGGCGGCCGAACAGGCGCGACAGCACCGGCACGTCGAGCGCGTCGGTCAGCGGCGCCCACAGGAACTTGACGGTGTAGGGCGTGCCGACCAGCGCAAACAGGCCGATGGTGCCGAGGTCGACGCCCATCTCCCGCATCCACACGAGCAGCGTGGCGCCGGACAGCGCCAGCGGCAGCCCCGAGGAGAAGCCGAGGAACATCACGATGAGCACGCGCGGCTTGAAATAGACCGCGACGGCCTCGAGCGCGGAGGGCTTTTCCTGCGCCGTGCCGGGCGAGACGGTCATTGCGTCATTCGCCGGCTTGCAGCTTGCGCATCGGCGCGTCGATGATGTCGGCGCTGGGCGGCTCGGCGTCGAACTCGACGCTCTTGATCTTCTCGCCACGGCTCAGAATCTTGTCGGCCGAAGTGACGATCTGCTCGATGTCCTTGTTGACGGTGCCGAAGTGCTTGTCGAGATTCTCCACGCGATCTCTGAGGCGCTGCACATCTCCGATCAACAATCCCACCTCCGTCAGTATCTTGTCGGCGGCCTCGCGCATACGCGCGTCTTTCTGGATTTGCTGCACGACCTGAATCGCCAGCATCAGCAGCGAGGGCGACACGATGATGACGCCGGCGCGGTAGCCTTTCTGCAGGACGTCGTCGAACGCGTCATGGAGTTCGGCGAACATGGACTCCGAAGGGATGAACATGAAGGCGACGTCCTGCGTCTCGCCTTTGATGAGGTATTTCGTGGAAATGTCGTCGATATGCTTGCCCAGGTTCTGCCGCAGCTGGCGCGTCGCCTGCAGCCGCTCCTCGTCGGTCTTGGCTTTTTCCAGCGCGTTGGTCGCCTCGAGCGGAAATTTGGCGTCGATGATGAGATGCCGCTTGTCCGGCATGTGGATGCAACAGTCGGGGCGATTGCCGTTGCTCAAGGTGTATTGGAATTCGTAGGCGCCCTTCGGCAGCGCATCGGCAATGATCGCCTCCATGCGTCCCTGGCCAAAGGCGCCGCGGCGCTGCTTGTTGTCGAAAACCTTCTGCAGCGACGTGACGGTGGACGCGAGCTCGGTGATGTTCTTCTGCGCGCTGTCGATGACGGCGAGCCGCGCGTGCAAGGCCTGGAGATGCTCGGCCGTATGCTTGGTGGTCGTCTTCATCGACTCGCCGAGGTTTTGCGTCACCGTGTCGAGCCGCGTGTTCACGGTGTGCTGCAGCTGCGTGTGCGCGTTTTGCAGCCAGCTGCCCATGGCATCGAGCCGGGCGTTGAGCTCGGTCAGGCGTTGCTGCGCGGCCGGATCGGTCTGCGCCGGTCTTGGCCGCAGCAGCAGCACGATGATGGCAAGCACGCCGGCCGCGATGATGGCGGCGAGTACGAGGAGCAGTGTCTGCGACATAGGGCGCTTCTACCCGATTCGGGTCTGGGGCGAACGAACGGCGAACGCTAGGGCGAAAATGCCGATTTCTCAAGGGGAAATTGGATTGACCCCGCAACCCACACCCCTTACATCGCGAGCCATGGCCAAGCGCGACATCATCATCCTTCCCGACAAGCGGCTGCGGCTGAAGTCCGCGCCGGTCGCGAAGATCGACCGTTCGGTGCGCGCGCTTGTCGACGACATGTTCGAGACCATGTACGAGGCGCCCGGTATCGGCCTTGCCGCCATCCAGATCGGCGTGCCGCAGCGCGTCGTCACCATGGATCTCGCCAAGAAGGACGAGCCGAAGGCGCCGCAGGTCTTCATCAATCCCGAGATTACCTGGCGGTCGGACGATAAGTCGGTGGCGGAAGAAGGCTGCCTGTCGATCCCGGACTATTACGAGGAAGTCGAGCGGCCGGCGACCGTCAAGGTCAAATATCTCGACCTCGACGGCAAGCCGCAAGAAATCGAGGCGAGCGGGCTGCTCGCCACCTGCCTGCAGCACGAGATCGACCACACCAACGGCGTGCTGTTCATCGACCACATTTCCAAGCTCAAGCGCGACATGGTGCTGAAGAAATTCAAGAAGGCGGCCAAGCGCGGCGAGCCGGCCAAATTTGCCGAGGACAAAGAGCCTTCGCATCACATCGGGTGATGATAACCTCTGTCCGTCACCCTGCGGCGGCCGTGCGCAGCACGGCCCTCAAAGGGCGACGGCCTCGGCCGGTCATCCTTCGAGGCTCGCTGCGCTCGCACCGCAGGATGACGGGTTAAGGCAAGCACATGTCGCTGCGCCTGATCTTCATGGGCACGCCGGATTTCGCCGTGCCGACGCTGGTTCAACTCGCAGCGGCGGGACACGACATCGCGGCCGTCTACACCCGCGCCGCCAAGCCCGCGGGCCGCGGCATGGGCGTGCAGGTGACGCCCGTCGAGCGCGAGGCAAGGCGTCTCGGCATTCCGCTGCATACACCGAAGACGCTCAGGGATCAAAAGGCGCAGGCGGAGTTTCGTGCGCTCAACGCCGATGCCGCAGTGGTCATCGCCTACGGTCTGATCCTGCCGAAGCCGGTGCTCGAGGCGCCGAAGCTCGGCTGCTTCAACGTACACGCCTCGCTGCTGCCGCGCTGGCGCGGCGCGGCGCCGATCAACCGCGCCATCATGGCGGGCGATAAGGAAAGCGGCGTCACCATCATGAAGATGGACGAGGGGCTCGACACCGGAGCCATGGCGATGAGCGACCGCATCGCCATCGGCCCCGACATGACCGCCGGTGAATTGCACGACGCGCTGGCGCGGCTCGGCGCCGATCTGATGACGCGGGCGCTCGCCGCGCTCGCGCGCGGCTCGCTGACACTGACGCCGCAACCGGAGCAAGGCGTCACCTATGCGGAGAAGATCGCCAATGCCGAGGCCCGCATCGACTGGAGCAAGCCTGCGCAGCAGGTGCACGACCACATCCGCGGCCTGTCGCCTTATCCCGGCGCGTGGTTTGAGCTCAACGGCGTGCGGGTGAAGGCGCTGCGGTCGATGACGGCGCAGGGTTCGGGCGCAGCCGGCACTGCGCTCGACGACAAGCTGACCATCGCCTGCGGCGGCGGTGCCCTGCGGCTCGTGCAAGTCCAGCGCGCCGGCAAGCAGCCGATGAGCGCCGACGACTTCCTGCGCGGCGCGCCGGTTAAGAAAGGCGCCAAACTTAACTAATGTCGTCCCCGCGCCGGCGGGGACCCGTACGCCGTGGACTATCGGGAAACTGCGGAGTATGAGTCCCGGCCTCGCTTCGCTCGGCCGGGACGGCAAGATATGCCCCGCTACAAGCTCACCATCGAATATGACGGCGCGCCGTTTTCCGGCTGGCAGATCCAGGCCGACCAGAAAACCGTGCAGGGCGTGCTGATCGAGGCCTTCGCCGCCTTCTGCGGCGAGACGGTGCCGCTTCAGGGCGCCGGACGCACCGATGCCGGCGTGCACGCGCGCGGGCAGGTCGCGCACGTCGACCTCGCCAGGGAATGGGATCCCGACACGGTGCGCGACGCGCTCAACGCGCATCTGCGCCCGCAGCCCATCGCCATTTTGGCGGCGGAAAAGACCGCGGCGGACTTCAACGCCCGCACCTCCGCGGTCAAGCGTCACTATCTCTATCGCATCGTCAACCGCCGCGCCGACCTGACGCTCGACGCCGGCCACGCCTGGCGAATTCCGCGTCCGCTTGATGCCGTGGCGATGCACGCCGCCGCGCAGACGCTGGTCGGCAGGCACGATTTCACCACGTTCCGCTCGACCGAATGCCAGGCCAAATCGCCGGTCAAGACACTCGACCGGCTCGACGTTGTCCGCGGCGGTGACGAAGTGACGGTATCCGCCTCGGCGCGATCGTTCCTACACAACCAGGTGCGCTCCATGGTCGGCTCGCTGGTGATGGTCGGCGAGGGGCGGTGGACGGCCGACGATCTGGCGCGCGCGCTTGAAGCGCGCGACCGCACCGCCTGCGGCCAGGTGGCGCCGCCGGACGGGCTCTACTTGATGCGGGTGGATTATTGATCGCGCGTCGAGTTCACTTGCCCTCTCCCCTTGTGGGAGAGGGTGCCCGAGCCAACGGGTCCGCGCGAA